>NZ_JARYTG010000002.1:0-611837 GCF_029911945.1 Winogradskyella sp. SYSU M77433
TTTCGGGGCGCAAATATATAACCCTTTTCCTTATTCACAACTACTTTTTTAATCTTTTTTTAATCTTTTTTACAATTCGCTTATAACTAGCTTTTTATATATGAAAGTTTTTTAGAAGACTTATCTATTTATTAAAAGAGATCTCTAAATAATAGTAACTATGTACTATAAGAAGAAATCCCAAACTAGACCAAAACGTATGGTAAAGTCTCTATAAGGATGGTTTGGTGCAGAGAAATAATCGTAACCTGTAAAAGATGAATTAAAATGTTCTGCTTTAAAAAAGATTCTTGTTTGTCTAATTTTTGCATTGACAAAAAAGTCTAATCTAGGAAAGCCTCCAAGTTTTGTATTATTCTGTGTGTAAAATTCTGCCAACAAAGGATCATATCCATTCATATTATACTCACTAAAATAATTTAGTGTTACTCCAGTTTGCAAGGTCATTGCTTTTTTGAAAAGTTGATTTGTATAATACAATGTGTTTCTTGCAATAAAAGCAGGAACATTAAGAACATCTTCATCACTGACTACATTTTGATACATTAAAGTATTGTCTAAAGCAAAATTCCCTACTCTAAACTCTTTTTGAACTTTTAGTCGTAGATATTGTAGTGAGTTTTGGTACTGCTTTGGTCTAATTATTTTGACTCCTTCAATATTGTCTTCTAAATTAAAAAATGTATAGTTATCAATATTTGATATATCTAAATCAGCATATAGATACTTTTCAGATTTTAAACTGAATTTGATTTGTTGTGTGTTTACATTTTCAAACGAATCAAAGTTGTACCAGTTGTAATTGATATATCCACTTTGATACAAAAGGAAATTATAATTAGGTAATCTTGAATTAATATTTAATCCTGCAGAGAGTTTAATATCATCATTTATTCTTAAATCAATATTTGAGTCAATAAAGTTACCCTTAAAATCATTTGATAAATTAAGCCCTGCTTCTCCCCTAAGTTCTATAAAGTTTATCTTTTTATGATATCCTGCCGATATATCTAAAAAATTGGATTTAATTCTATTTGTTATATATTCATCAGGAAATATAACGACACTATTATATCCATAGTTAATATCATTATACCCTATATTGAAATTTATTCCACCTATTATATTATTATCATATAACAGACCTACTTTCGAATTAAAATTCTCTAGGGTTACTTTATCATTTATGTTATTTGTAAAAAACTCTCCAAAGAAATCTCCTGCTGGCGAGTCTTGGTAATATTGAAAGTATTTATCTTGAAAGAAAATACTATTAGTTACCGACAGTTTGTTATATGACAAGGAGTCTTTTTTACTTACTATATCATAGCTATGTTCTAAATAAAAACGCCTACCTTCTAATATGTTTTCTGCATCTTGAAAATTTGGATCAAAAACAGATCTATCTATAAATTCCTCTTCACCAGAAGTGAAATTCTCAATATCTTCATCTTGTAAACCTCCATTTTCTTGATTAAGGAGATCTTGCATTACTATATGACCTCTTGCTTTGTATCTTTTATTTTTGGATTTATAGTTGGATGTAAATCTAAAGTTTCCTGAACTGGTTAAAACATTTTGATAATTCCCCAAGGATCTTAGTCCTTTGTAAGCAATAGAGAAATTAAACTGTCTAGATAAGTTTACTGTGAAAAAAGCATCTAGCATTTGCCCTTGCTCAAAAGCTGTCTTATACGTTAAGCGTGTCCAAGGGGTTGGTACTTCATAATATCTTATATCATCCGTTTCAAGATAGTTGAAATGTCTTGCTCTAGCCGCAAAGAGTGGCATGGAGTTATTTGTAGCTACATTAAATGATAAAGTATTATAGGTCTGACCAATATTTGCAAAAGGCATAAGACCAAAATTATCTTTTTGTAAATAATTGAATTTGTAATCTTTTTTTAGGGATAAGGTTGTATCTACTTCTATAGAATCAGAAGTATTGAATTGAAGATACATGTCTATTGTTGCTGATTTATCCTTGCTAATATTATTTGCAAATTCTTTTCTAGAAATAGAGTCGTTTTGAAAATTACCTCTTCTTTTTTTTGATCCTACAATGTCTTGTGCGTAACAAAACATACTAAACTGCAATAACAATAAAACACTTATAAACCTTGATAACATATATTATTAATTATATAAAATAAATAAGCCCTGCTTTAAAATAAATCAGGGCTCAAGATATTTATTATCTTAATTAATTTACAATAACTTTATGATTGTATACTTTTCCATTATTAACTAACTTTAAAATATAGCTACCTGGTGACAAATTAGAAATATCCATGCTATAACTAGTCAGGGCATTTTCTATGATTTCATCATGAACAATTCTTCCTCTAATATCATATATATATAATTCAGTATGAGGTTCAGGGTAAGCAAAATTTATGTTAAGCTCACTTCTAGCAGGATTTGGCCATATCTTAAAACTTTCGCTAGTGTATGTTTCATTACTTAAAACCAAATCAGGAGCTGTCACTATTAACGAGTAATCCTGGGAAGAACTCTGAAGATTTCCTTTATGAGTAACCTGAATAGTGTAAGTTCCAGCAATTGGTGCTTCAATATCAACACGTTCAACTGTATCTACATTATTATCTCCTTTTGTTGCGCCTGAATTAATATTAAAGGCTAAGAGTTTCCATGGTGTATGCTGGATAAATCCACCTGCATCAATAATCCTCAAATCTAAATCATTAACTAAAGCTGGTGTAGAACTATTAGAACTTCCTGCTTGGCTAACACCTGCAGGATCTGTCCAGCAAATAGTAACACTTATTGGTCCAGTTCCAGAGGTTGTAAATGATTTCGTGTATGTTTGACCATTTTGTAGTGTTAATTCAGATATCAATGAATTTCCCACTTCATTATTTTGTATGACTTCTGCAGCATATTTAGAATTTAATAATCCCCAACCAAAAAAAGGATCTGGTCCTTCACGAGAGGAGTCATCATCAGCTGTATGACAAACAAGCCCCTTTAGAGTAGCCGACCTCATATATTGAGAGTTAAGATCATTGTAGTATTGTTGTAACAAAATAAGTGAACCTGCAACGTTAGGTGATGACATAGAAGTACCTGTAGAAGTTCCATAATCACTAATACCAGTACTTACTGTTGAATAAACTGAAGTTCCATCACCAGCAATATCAGGCTTTATTCTACCATCATCACTTGGTCCTTGACTACTGCTAGGGTTTATAGTCATACTCAAAACTTCACCATTAGCATCTATACTAGGGTTTGCAACATTAGCTACAACTAAATTATTTTTAGAGTTTTTCTCAGCTGTTAATTTATCATAACCAGCTGCTAAACCACCACTATACACAGATTGTCCATCATTTCCTGCAGATAAAACTTGTAGATAATAAGGAAAAGTATAAGCAATATCATCCCAAAGAGCTGCGTCACCATTATAACACCCCATCATCCAAGTAGGAGCATTTTGAGATCCACTTTGATTCAACACTGGAATACCATAAGAATGGTTAGATATTAAAAGTGCATTGTTTGAAGCTTCAGATACTACTTCTGCATTGTCGTTTCCCCAATCATAAGAAACCACATTACCTTGAGGCGCCATACCTTTTGCCAAAGGGTCAGCTCCTCTTGCTACAATAGTTCCAGTAACATGTGTTGCGTGATCGTCAAAAGTGCTAGTCGATAACATATCTGGTGTGGTAACCCTATAAACTGGAGGTAAAGCACCATTTGAAAATTCGGTATGGTTTGATAAAGCTAAGCCTTCATCCCATACACCAACAGTCATATTTTGTCCATCTAAATTTAAACCTAAGCCACCACCTGTGTTTAAAAAATTAGCTCTCGTTGCTATAGCACTGTTTACATTATCTATAGACCTATAGATAGGCTCTCCATTAATAACATCAAAAATGTGGTAATTTACACCATTAATTTGTTTGATAATTTTATTTTCAGGATTACTAATCAAGTAATCGTTAATCCTATCTTCTCTTTTAGAGTTAAGTTCATTTATTTTATCTTTTAGTGAACTAATCTGTGTTGGGTTATAATTAGATATAATCACTGCTTTTTCTTCTTTTGTTTGAGCTTCTACAGCAATTGAAACAAAAAAAATAAGGCTTAATACTAAATAACTTTTTTTCATTTTTATTTTTTTATAAATATAAAAAAAAGCATAGCTGTTAACTATGCTTTTTATGATAAAATTATGTGTTTACTCCTAGATTATTGCAAGGTTAGTACAAATTGGTAATCACCATAACCCTCTAATGGGCCTGTAGCAGTTAATACCGAGTTTGTATAATCATAAGATGAACTTTCTATAGTATGAATAGCAAATAAACCAACAACAGGATCTCCTGTATCTGTATTACCATCATTAAAGCTTAAGCTACCATCAAGTCCAAAAGTTAATACAGCACCATCAATAAAGTATGTATCAAAGCCATCTGAATTTGTAATAACAAACTGAGATGCAGTAACATCACCTTCAACTCTTTCTAACTCTACTTGGTAAGACTCTCCAAAGAAATCACTAAGTCCAAGAGGAGCATTCACCCCAGCTATGAACTGTTCATCAACACTGAAAGTTCCTATAAACACATCAAGAGATGGATTAATAACAACTCTCTTAACTACAGGGTATTGAGGTTCACTTTCTAAGCCAGCTGTGATTTGAGAAGAATCAGTTCCTGTTAATTCAACATCAAATATCATAGGCTCTGTTAATGTTACTCCATCTAATTCACTTAAATGAAAAACTAGATTACCTAAATAGTTATAATCAAAACCAGTATTGTTATCTGGCCCACCATGACTTGTACTGCCTGCAGGTATAACTAAAGTACCATCATTAGAAAAATAATTTGCTGGATTATCACCTGAAACTGGTGTCATAGTATAAAATATAGATAAATCCTTACTTGTCGTAGGTACTTGGATATTAACATCAATCTCGATATCTGTTTGTGCTCCTTGAAAAGCACCTACTGTATCAGGACTACCTTCTACAAATTGTACCCATCCACTTTCAACGTTTGGTTGATACTTTAAATCATCACTACTGTCTTCGCATGAGGACATACTCAAAACAATAATAAATAGTCCTAAAAATTTTAATACGTTTTTCATACTCATTTTATTTTATTGTTTTGTGAATTGATAAGTTGTTTGTGAGGGACTAGAACAGTCGCCTTGTACATCATCAGTAAATGTTACATTTAACACAGTATCGTCAGAAGTATCATACATCTCATTAACTGTTGCTGGACCAAACCAATCATCAAAAGAAGAACATGCACATGAGGTACCGTTTAGTGGTACTACAAACTCATTACATACTAAGTTGATATAAAAGTTACGGAATGTTCCACTACAATATGAAGGATAATTTTCTGTTAAGAATGTTCTCTGTGTAGGACCAGAAGCAGATACTTCCACAATTGTACCATGACTAAGAGTATAACCATCAACTTGCGCAGATGTTTGTTCTATTAGATAAGACCCTACAAAATAATCGTCTGGAATTGGACATACTTGAAAAATATTAACTGTATGTGTAGTTGTTCCATAAACAAGATCAGTAGATGAGTCATCCATATTTAAAACTATTGTTTCAGGAGTTGTTTCAACAGATGTATCAACACCGTTAATTGTTAATATACCAAAGTATTCATTCGCTGGTATTGTAACAACAGGATTAACAATAGTATAGTTTTCGGCATTAGCAGTGCTATTCTCTTCATCAAGAGTTACGGTAATAGTTCTGTCAGATGAAGATACCGTAGAAGATTCAATAACAACTTCTACAGTCCCAACATCGTCAATAGTTACAGCCAAATCCGATGTAGCTCCTTGAAAAGACACTAAGGTTTGACCATTAACATTGTCAAATGTAGTATCGCTTACGTCATCATTACCACAAGCAAAAAATGCAAGTGTGATAAGAGAACTAAATAATATTTTAACTTTTTTCATTTTCTATTTTTTTTATTAATACTGTGGGTTTTGGTCCACTTCTGGATTAGCTACGATTTCAGAAATAGGAATAGGAAGCGTAAATCTGTAATCATCATTATCAATAGCACAGCTATAGAAAGAACATTCTCTAGGATCTCTATCCATAGATCTATTACCTCTATTACCTAATCGCTTTAAATCTACCCATCTATGTCCTTCAAATAAAAGCTCTAATCTTCTTTCATCCAAAATAGCACCAAAAGCTTCTTCTTGAGAACCGTATGTTACAGCTGCTTGAGAAGAACCGTAACGTGCATCTCTTAATTGCTTAAGGTAAGTAGAAACATCACCTAACAAATTAGCATCTGCAGCAGCTTCAGCTCTAATCAACAACATCTCTGCTGATCTAAATACTTTTAAATCATTCATTAAAGGTTGACCTTCACTACCTGGATATTTAAATACTGGTAATAAATCGTCATTAATGAAAGCATCATTTGTTTCATAATTAGGGTCTGGCTGAAGAACAGGCAAGTTTAAGTTTCTACTATATCTTATGTCCGTAGTATTTAGAGCTAAGATATTATAAACCGATCTAGACATCTCCATAAAGAAACCATCATCAGGAGTAGCAAATGCGAATAAGCTACCAGCCCAACCACCACCTGCAGTTCCCTGACCATCATAGCTATCACTAATAGTTCTCTCTAAAGCAAAGATAAGTTCTGTATCATCAGTGTCATCATACATGTTATAGTACTGTGTCTGATCAGCAATGTCATAAGATTCTAATAAATCAGCAGCATAACCATCTGCTAATGTGTATTGCTCTCTATAAGCTGCCATTCTAGCTCTTACTGCGGTAACAAAATCTTGATTAATAAATTTATAACCTAAATCTTGATTCAACAAACCTTCAGCAGTATCTAAATCAGAATTAATTAATTCATAAAACTCACCATTAGTACTTCTAGGTTTTGTTGCAAAAATATCATCAGTAGTAGCATCCATCAATACACCCGCTAAAGCTGTATCATCTGTATAATCAGTTGAAAAGAAAGTTACAATTTTAAAATGACAATACGCTCTAATAGCATAGGCTTGTCCTAAAATATTATCGTAAGTTTCAGGATCCTCACTTCTATCGATACCTGGAGCTGCTTCTATAATTCTATTAGCCATGTTAATGGCTCCATAATTACCTGCCCATATACCTGCCGGATAACCTGAACTACTGTTCATGTTAAAATTTAACAATCCAGCATTCTGCCCACCATTATCAAGCCCTCTATAAGACTCATCAGTTAGTACAGCTGTAAAACCAATCTCAAAAGTTGTGTCAAGGTTATTATATGCTCCTAATAAACCACTTTGTAAATCGTCTATTGTAATAAATGCATTTTCTGCACCTAATCGCCCTGGTTGCTCTATATCTATAGCGTCATTACAACCTACAAATGTTGCTATACCTGCAGCGATAATTAATTTAAAAAATTTATTTTTCATCATCCTTTTTTTTTATTAAAATCCAAATTCTACACCGATAGAGTATGTTCTCGGAGTTGGGTATTCCCATTGTGTTGATCCCACACCTTCAGCGTCAAAACCTCTCCATTTAGTCCAAGTCACTAAATTCTCAGCACTACCAAAAATTCTCATAAAAGAAAACCCAATGTCATCAGTAAACTTCTTTGGTACATTATATCCAAACTGAAGGAAACGTAGTCTTATATAATCTGAGTCTCTTAGGAAACGATCAGAGAATTGATCATCAGGAATGTTAGTAGCAGTTAAAGAAGGAATATTAGTTATATCTCCTGGTTGTTGCCATGCATCTAAGATATCACGTGTGTGTCTGAACTGACCTATTGAAGTAGGATCTAAATAATCAGAATAATCAAAATCATATCTGTAAACCCCAATAGTATAGTTAAACTGTGTATCTAAATAAAAATTCTTGTAACTAACATTGAATCCAAAACTACCTTGATAATCAGGATATAAATTTTTCCCAGTAGCTCTTTGATCTCCTTCATCAATATCTTCAGTTAAATTACCATCAATATCGTAGAATAATAAATTACCATTTGCTGGGTTAACACCTGCGAAAGGAGCTGCGTAAATTTCACTTAGTGGACCACCTACTCTTCTTGTGAATGCCACATCTCCAGCACCACCTAAATCAATAAATTCTTGCTTATTGTAGTTACCAACTAAATTCAAAGTAAGATTCAACCCATCTGTATCGTTACTTCTTAGAAGATCGTAATGTAATTCTAAATCAACACCTCTATTTTCCAACTCACCAACGTTAGCTGAAATTGATGAAATACCACCATTTAAAGCTGGTGAAATAGGTGTAGGCAAGTATAAATCTGTTGTGTTTTTCTTATAAACATCTACAGATCCACGTAATCTATTTTGGAAAACTCCAAAATCTAAACCAATGTTAGCTTGAGCAACGGTCTCCCATTTAAGATCATTATTCCCAATTTGCCCAACACTATAACCATTAGCACCGCCATACTGTCCACCTGTAGCAAACAAGTCTCTAGTTAGATCAGGCGCATTAAATGGTGCAAATTGACCTGCAGCACTAACAATATCCTGATTACCAGCAGTACCGTAAGATGCTCTCAACTTTAACATATCGAAAACTGAACCTTCCATAAATGGTTCGTTATGTATATTCCAACGACCAGAAACTGACCAGAATGTACCCCAACGATTAGATGCCGCAAAACGGTAAGATGCATCACGTCTTAAAGTAGCAGAAACACCATACTTAGTATCATAATCATAATCAACAAAACCAAAATATGAGAATAAACCTGCATTTCTTACAGTAGCATCAGCTGTATCAATAAAATAATCGTTTGCAGAATTGTCATCTACAAAACCAGCACCATCCCCAGGCGAGAATGTATGAAAATCTAAACCTTCAGCAACATAGCCAAAACTTCTCCAATGCGCTTTGAAATATTCTGTAAATACCGAAGCTTCTAAAGTGTGCTTATCGAACATTTTTCTATAGGTCAAAGCATTAGTAACATTTATTAAAACAGACATGTTACTATCTTGATCTTGTCTACCTGGTGTTTCATTACCATCTTCAGCAAAATATTGTGCTTTAAATGAGTCTGGATGCTCAGTATATAAAACCTTTTCATCTGTGAAATCAGCACCAATAGTAAACTTATATGTTAAATTATCTGTAATTTTATAGCTCGCGTTAGCACTTGCTAAAATCTTAATTTCATCTTCTCTATATGTTTGATGCTCTAATAAGTCCAAAAGCAATAATGGTGTATTCTGAAAACTTACAGGTATATTACCTGCATTATCAGGATCATAATCATTAGGAGAAATATAAGGCACACCCGAAACAGCACCTAAAGCCAAGTTTCTATTAACACCACCAGTACCTATAGATAAAGGCACATTATTTCTTGAATAATTAAGCGAAAGTGATGTATTATACTCAAATTTCTTATCTTCAGACTTACCAGAGATATTATTTCTAAAGTTAAATCTCTTTAAACCACTAGCCTGGTTTAATATCCCTTCTTGATCTGTAAAACCAAAAGATGTAAAAGAATTTATATTTTCACCACCAGCAGACAAACTTAAAGTATGCGTTTGAGCATAAGCCGTACCAAAGAACACATCTAACCAATCTGTATTAACCATACTCGCTCTTAGAGCCAATTCTTGATCAGATAAAGTAGAACCAAATCCAGCACCATAATCTTTCTGCAATTGCAACTCTTCTCTAGAATTCATTAAATCATAATCATTTGTCTGAAGCCTTGAAATACTAGAAGTTCCAACATACTTAACCTGAAGACCTGTGTTAAAAGAAGCTCTTTTAGTTGTAATAACAACCACACCATTAGCACCTCTGTTACCGTAGATAGAAGTTGCACCCGCATCTTTTAAAACAGAAAGTGTTTCAATATCATTAGGGTTTAAACTTCTAAAATTATCCTCATCTACAGGAACACCATCGATGATAAATAACGGCTCAGTGTTACCATTAACCGAACCAACACCTCTTAAATTCACTGTACTATTACCACCTGGCTGACCACTTGCTGTGATAATATTAAGACCAGCTACCTGACCTTGCAACGTTTGAACAAAGTTTGCGTTTGGCCTAGCCTCAATTGTGCTAGATGTTACCGTAACACTCGCTACACTCGATGTTTCTTTTGTAGCAGTTCTAAACGCCTGAACAACAACCTCATCTAAAGTGTTATCCAACTCAAGCGCAACGTTATAAGTATTAGCCGCACCTATAGTAATTTCGGTAGTTTTCATACCTACATAGGAAACTGTCAAAACATCTCCTTGACTGACCTGAATAGTATACTTACCATCAAAATCAGTTTGCTGACCTCTAGAGGTCCCTTTTACAATTACGTTAGCACCTGGAAGTGGCAAACCATCATCCTTAGTCGTAACTGTACCTGTGACTGTCTTTTCTTGTGCAAAAGAAAATTGCATCACGAACGCCATAAAAAGCGTCAATAACCATGTTAACTTTAATTTCATAAAACAATTATTTGAGTTAGTCTAGTTGCAAACATCTTAATTAAATATTAAATAAGCAAGTGTTTTTGCCAAAAAAATGTTAAGTCTTTTGCGTTATTGACAACAGAAATAACAGGTCTTTTTTCTAATGTTTTAAACGTCAAACTCAACCATTAGATACAGAAATTGCAAAAGGGTTGCGTTAAAATTTTAACTTTGTTCAAATTTTAACATTTTGAGCCTAAAACATAGATATTCAACATTTAATATTGAATGTGGCACAGACGAAGCCGGAAGAGGATGCTTAGCCGGACCAGTAACTGCTGCTGCTGTAATTTTACCAAATGACTTTAATAATGATATATTAAATGACTCTAAACAACTTTCTATTAAAAACAGAAATTTATTAAGAACCATCGTTGAAAGTGAATCTTTTTGCTTTGCCGTACAACACGTTTCAGAAATTGAAATTGACAGCATCAATATTTTAAATGCATCAATTAAGGCGATGCATAAATCTATAGAGCAACTCCAAACCGAACCTGAATTTATAATAGTTGATGGTAATAAATTTAAACCTTATAAAAACATACCTCATGAAACTATTATTAAAGGTGATGGTAAATTCTTGAGTATTGCTGCTGCCTCAATTTTAGCAAAAACATATCGTGATGAATATATGGAAAGGATTCATGAAGAATTTCCAATGTACAATTGGAAACAAAACAAAGGTTACCCAACAAAAGAACATAGAGCTGCTATTGCAAAATATGGCATTTCCAAATATCACAGAAAATCATTTAGATTATTACCTGAGCAATACCGATTAGACTTATAACTTTTTATATTTGTAAGAACAATTACATTTTAATGAAGAAGTTCGGATTTTTAGTTCTTACGCTTACATTCTTGGTAGCGTGTCAGAAAGATTACAATAAAACAAAAAACGCTTACCAATTTATACCTCAAAATACTTCTACTGTAATAAAAACTAATGAACTCAAAGATTTTATAAGCAGTATTGACAATCATGATGTTCTTTCAAATATTTATGACCAAGAACTCAAAGACGTTTCTAAAATCTTAAAACACCTAAACACAACCAAGGAGGTGTATATCAGTTTTTTTGACAACACAGAAAAACCTTCAAATTATTTAATTCTTACCGAGAAAGACTCCTCTTTATTTGTTGTAGACTCTATTCCAAATCACATCTCTGAAACTTTGAAGGAGTTTCAAGTTGAAAAAATTCAAATTGACAGCACTACTTTTTTCCATAAAACTATTGGAAAAACATTTGCCGCATCAAACGATTTGGAAATTTTGAAAAAAATAGATTCTGAAAACGAAAACAAGGCACTTACTGATTTAATTGAAACAACAGACAACAAATCTGTTGCCTCTCTAATTTTCAAAACAACTTCCGAAGGTTACTCAAATTTATTGTTTACTGAGATTAATAAGCCTGAAAACAAAACTAATTTTACTGCACTAGATATTTATTATTCTGATAATAGTCTTATATATAATGGAGTAACATCTAGCACAGATTCAATCACTAACTTCTTAGATAGCTTTAAAAATACAGTGCCTCAAAAAATAGCGTCACCAGAAATAGCGCCTGTTGGCACTAAGAGTTTACTGAGTCTTACCTATGATAATTTTTCTGTTTTTCAGAAGAACTTAAAAGCTGTTAATACTAAGAATACTGATAGCACACCTACTTTTTTAAATTTCACTAATGAAGTTTCTAAAATTGATAATGTTATTGTCTTACATACACTCGACACTAATATGCTTCTAGAATCGATTGAAGACAAATCTAATTTTGAAACCTTTAGAGATATCGAAATCTATGAATTTGAGCGACCAGATTTTTTTACTTCAAGACTTCAACCTTTTATAACCTTTGAGAATGCCCAATATTTTTCAGCATATGAAAATTTCATCATTTTTTCAGATTCTACTGAAAATATAAAAGCTATTCTCACCGATGCTTTAAACAATAATACACTTGCCTATTCGGACGCATTTATAAATGCCAATGAAAGTTTGACTGACGAATCTTCCCTATTCATTTTTAAGGATTCTGAAAATCTTTCTAAAATACTCGATGGTAATTTTGCTGGCTACAATGCTAACATTGTACAATATGCTTACGAGGATAATTACGCTCACATCAATGGAGTCATTCAGAAGTACAAAAAAAGAGCTGCTTCAAATTCGGTTAATGAAGATTTTATTACAAAATTGGATGCTCCAATCCTTATAGCTCCTCAAGCTGTTCAGAATCATGTTACCAATGCTCATGATATTGCAGTTCAAGATATTGGAAATACACTTTATCTCATTTCAAACTCTGGAAATATTCTCTGGAAAAAGCAATTACAAGGAAAAATTCTTGGTAAGATTGAACAAATAGACATGTATAAAAACGGTCGTCTGCAACTAGCTTTTGCTACAAAAAATCGCGTTTATATTTTAGACAGAAATGGAAATGACGTCTCTCCTTTTCCTTTAAAATTTAACGATGATATTACCCAACCTCTATCTGTTTTTGATTACGATAAAAGAAAAGATTACAGACTTTTAGTCACTCAAGGAAAAAATCTCTTAATGTATGACGACAGAGGAAAATCTATAAACGGTTTTGACTACAACAGCAATGGCTCAGAAATATCTTCACAACCAAAACATTTTAGAATTGGCAGTAAGGATTATATCACTTTTTCAGCTGGAGAAAAACTAATGATTTTAAGTCGTCAGGGAGATATTCGTATTAACGTAAAGGATAAAATCCGCTTCTCAGATAATGAGATTTTCCTGTATAAAAACAAGTTTACCACAACAAATACACTAGGGCAGTTGGTACAAGTTGATACTAAAGGAAAGCTAAGCACTACCAACTTAAATCTTACCGATAAGCACAGCTTAGAAACTACGAGTAAGACTTTGGTAACTATGACCGAAAACAAGCTCAACATAAAGTCTAGAACTGTAGATTTGGATTATGGCGAATACACCAAACCAAAAATATTCTACCTAAATGATAAAATCTACATTTCTACTACCGATCTTCAAGCTAAGAAAGTTTATCTTTTCGATAGTCAAGCAGAGCCGATTCCAAACTTTCCAGTATTTGGAACTTCTGAAGCAGACTTACAAAAACTAGATAGAGAATCTGGCTTGGAACTCATTACCCAAAGTGATGATAACAACATTGTAGTTTACAAACTACACTAAAGTTTCTACCAGGAATACATTTCATTTTTAAGTCTCAATAGTTATCCCTAATTTTAGACCGCTATTAATCAATAACTTATAAATGAAACGTATTTTCAGTTACAAACAACTATTTGTATTTTCTCTAGTATTAGTTTGCTTTGCCAGTAATCTCGAAGCGCAATCAAAAAAACTTAAGCGTCCCAAAAGCCGAGTCGGCATATCTAGTGTCGATAGTTTTGTTCAAGAATCTTTTGATTTGTATGACAAAGTTTACAAATATGATGGCTATGCTGAAGCCGGAACTCCTTTAGAAGATGAAGATCTTGATGTTTTAGAAGATGCCCTAGATGAAGTTACAGCTTTAAGCGAAAGTGCTCCAGATATCCTGAGCGATTTAGATGGCACTGGTGCCCTGAAACAAGCAAAGGCTACACTTCAGATAAACAAAGCAAAAAAAGCTTTAAAGTATAGCATTACAACAGCAAAAAAATTACTCGTAGGAAGCAAAAATGGAGATTCTGAAGACGAAGATGATTCAGAAAAAACTAGTGATAACGAAGAAACGTCATCTGACTATGATGAAGACGAAGATAATGACGTAGAAGAAGTCAAAAACCCAAATGTTTCTGAAGGTTTAGAAGTTTACAGTAAGTTCGATTTTGTTCCTGGTGACAAATTGCTGTTTTTTGATGATTTCTCCCAAGATTTTATTGGCGATTTTCCATCCAAATGGAACACAAACGGTACAGGTGAAGTTGTAAACTTTAATAAGGTTGAAGGCAAATGGTTTGAGCTTAAATCTGGCTATGGTTTGTACTATGTTCCAGATCTTAAAGAATTGCCTGAAGATTTCACTATTGAGTTCGATCTTTTAACAAGCGGACTTTCTACAAGCACCTCTTCTTCTTCAAGATTTAGCATCTATTTAAGCGATAATGCTAAATTTAACGATGGCAATAGTAATTATATTGAAGTATCCATACCGTTAGGACAATATGCAGCATTTCCTTTTAGGGTAAAAAACTTTTTCAACAATAAAGTCGGTGATGTCAATTCTGATATCCAAGCCGATATTAGAACTGAAATTCTCAACCGTCCTCATGTGTCTATTGCCGTAACCAAACAACGCTATCGCTTATGGATAAATGAGGTAAAATACATTGATATTCCTCGTTTAGTTGAAGAAACTAATGTACTTGATTTTATAAAATTCCATATCAATCATTTTAAGGATGGAGAAGAACGCGTATTTATCTCAAACCTTAAAGTTGCTGAAGGTGGTGAAGATTTAAGGCGAAAACTATTAGCCGAAGGAAAAATTTCAACTAATGGTATTCTTTTCAATTCTGGTTCTGCAAATATCCAACCACAATCTTTAGGAATTGTTCGTCAAATTTCACAAGTCTTAATGCAAGACGAAAACATAAAACTCAAAATTGTTGGCCATACCGATGCTGATGGCAATGATGCTAACAATTTAAAGCTGTCCAAAGCTAGAGCCGAAGCCGTAAAAAATGCTTTGGTTAACATCTACAAAATTTCCGCAAAACGTCTCTCTACAGATGGAAAAGGAGAATCCGAACCGGTTGGAGACAATAGCACAGCAGATGGTAAAGCACAAAACCGACGTGTAGAATTCATAAAAATATAGCGGTAACCAAATCTCAAGTCCCTAGGTCTGAAAACGTCGAATTTATTTTCGGCGTTTTCTTAGTTTTAAGATGATCCTTTCGTAGTATTGCAATACGAATATTGAAACAACTACAGCAATGATAAAACGACATAAAGCCTCAATAAAAAACTGCATTATACACAAGGTTGGTAACAAGTTTAACGGTACCAAAAATGCCTTTTCAGATACAGCTGTGCATTTTGATGAAGCCACTTACAATCTTATTTTACCGTTTCTTTTAAAGCCATTTGTAAGTGTTGCCGAGAGCTACCGTTTTCACCATCATAGCGATATTGGACTGAATGAAATTAACACCTACAGCAGTCAAATATTTGAGGATGGAAGTGACTTTGTAGAAATTTCTAAACACGTAGTTACACACCTTTTTGAACAAAGTAATTCTGCACAGATTAAAACTGGTGATGTATTGGTTTGTCACTTTGAAAACATACAATACGAAGACTATTTTGTAGATGCTGTTGGTATTTTTAAAATTGAAAACAAAACCGAGTTTTTTCAAACCTATCTTGAAGATGGTAACTACGATATTTTAGTACAAAAAGGTATACAAGCCAAGAAAGTGGATAAAGGTTGTTTAATCCTAAACACCTCTGACATGGAAGGCAAAATAGCCTTTAGCGTAGACAACAACACCTACGATACGCAGTATTGGATTAAGAGCTTCTTAAACATTAAATATCCTGATGATAGCAACCAACACACCAAGAATTGTATTGAGCTATGTAGAGAGTTTTCTAAAGAGGTTTTACAACCCAATTTTGGTGGCCAGCAACAAAGTAATTTTTTAGCAAAAACGGTAGATTTCTTTAAGGAAAATGAAATTGTAAATATTGAAACTTTTAAAGAAGAAGTCTTTGATGAAGAAGACCAAATTCAACTTTTCGAAGATTATAAAAAGAACTACGAAGCTGAAAACAAGGTCTTGATTAGAAACCAATTCGATGTCTCTGAAGTCGCTTTAAAAAAGCAAAAACAAAAAATAAAAACCGAAATAAAACTCGACACCAACATACAGATAAAACTCGATGTGGATGCACCAGACGCTTCTGCCGAATATCTAGAACGTGGCTACGACGAAGACAAAAAAATGCATTATTACAAAGTGTTTTTTAATGATGAGGCTTAGGTTTTATATTGTAACTAAATTTGTATTCAAATATTTCAAACTATTATGATACCAAATTATTTATATCATTACACATCATTAGACATATTAAAAATAATTTTAGAAACTAAAACAATTCGTTTCAAAAGAATAGATTTAATGAATGACCCTTTTGAAGGAAAATTAGGTCATTTTAAAAATCTAAAAAAACTTGTGTTTTCAACGTCATGGACAGCAGAAAAGAGAGATGAGCTACCAATGTGGAAAATGTATTCTGATTTAAAAGGAGTAAGAATAAAAATGCCAATAGATTTATTTAACACAAATGAGTCAATGAAAGTAGCAAAACTAGGAGGAGGAGAAAACTACTTAATTGAATCTGAATTAGACAAAGAATATACTATTGAAACCGTTGGATTAAACTTAAAACAAAAACAAGGTTTAGCTAAAATCAATAGAGTAAGTAAAGCTTTTGGGCCAACTGCTGTCGAATATTATGATAATGAGTTAGATCTTATTAAGGGATTAGTTAACTTAAAGGAGTCTGATAAAACAAAAACTTACCCAAATAATTTTTATGAGATAAATCTAAACCAAGTCGGTCAAAGAAAGATAGACTTTTGGAAGTTTGAAAAAGAGTATCGATACAGATTATTCTTTGGAAATACAATAATGGTCGCCGGAAGCAAAGATACACTTAATGATCAATTACATGAATCATTAATTAAAACAGAATACATTGATATTAATTTCAAGAAAGATAGCTTAGAGAATTTAGAAATACTATTGGGTCCAAATGTAGATGCCATTAAGGAACAGGAATGTAAAAAAATGCTCGAATCAATGAATATTTCTAATTTCAAACTAACAAAAAGTAAAATTAAGGTTAATTAATTGTAACAACAGACTCAATAAGTCTTAAAAAAAACTTCCTCAATTTTTCCTTAATTTAGAGCCTTATGGCAAAACAAGATAAAGAAGATTTTGAAGATTTTGGCTTGGGCGAAAAGTCCTCCTCAGAAGGGTATCGTTCTTTAAATAAGGATGGTAGTTTTAACATAGAAAAAACAAACATTTCTTTTCTTGAGCGCTTAAACTTCTTCCATAGTTTGGTTACAATGAAATGGTCGCATTTCTTTGGTTTTGTGCTACTCACCTACCTTTTAGTCAACACTTTTTTTGCTGCTATTTACAGTCTTATCGGAGTAGAAAACTTAACAGGTATACGTGGCATTTCGCCTTTTGAGCAGTTTATGGAAGCTTTCTTTTTTAGTGCCCAAACTATAACAACTTTAGGCTATGGACAAGTGGCGCCTTTAGGCTTTTTAGCCAATACAGTTGCCGCAATAGAATCGCTACTTGGTCTTTTGTTTTTTGCATTAGCCACAGGTTTATTGTACGGAAGATTTTCTAAACCCATATCTAAAATTAAATTTAGTGAAAAAGCTGTGATTGCGCCATATAGAGACATCAACGGCTTTATGTTTAGATTGGTAAATCCTCAAAAAAATGAATTGTTAGAGGTTGAAATCAATGTTAGTGTTTCTATGAAACGTGACAGTTCGGAGTTAAGGGATTTTCATATTCTAGAGCTAGAAAGAGACAGTGTAAGGTTTTTTCCTTCCATGTGGACCGTAGTTCACCCTATTGAAGAAAACAGTCCGCTTTTCGGCTTAAATCAAAGAGATTACAACGAAAAAGATATAGAGTTTATCACTACACTGAAGGCTTTTGATGAATCCTCTGGCCAAATGGTATATTCCAGATCGTCTTACAAACCCGAAGAAATAGAATGGGGACAAAAATTTGTCTACACAGCTAAGCGTCACAATGGCAAAACATTGGTAGATGTTAGCAGAATTAATGAAAGCGAGAGTGCCACGTTGAACTAAACAAACTCGGCTTCAAAAAGGGTACTAAAGTGCTTTAAAATTTTCTCTTTTACCGCTGCTTCATCAACGGTTTCCACACCAAGCTCGTTATTTAAAGACGTTACAGCTTTTCCTCTAATTCCACAAGGAATAATATTATCAAAATACCCTAAATCTGCATTGACATTCAGGGCAAAACCATGCATGGTTACCCAACGACTCGCACGTACTCCCATAGCACAAATTTTACGCGCAAATGGTGTGCCTACATCTAACCAAACCCCTGTTTCACCAGGACTGCGTTCAGTATTTAAGCCATAATCGGCTAAAGTGAGAATAATCACTTCTTCTAAAAACCTTAAGTATTTATGAATGTCAGTAAAGAAATTATCCAAGTCTAAAATAGGATAACCTACAATTTGCCCTGGACCATGATAAGTGATATCTCCGCCTCTATTAATTTTATAAAACGTCGCGCCTTTTTCGGCTAATTGTTCTTCAGACAATAAAAGGTTAGATATGTCACCACTTTTTCCAAGGGTATAAACGTGCGGATGCTCCACAAAAAGAAAATGGTTTTGGGTTTGTAAACCTGCATTCTCCCTTCTATTTTTTATTTTAGTATCTAGAATAGATTTAAAAAGGTCTTCTTGATAATCCCAAGTATCTTTATAATCCTTAGCTCCTAAATCTTCTAGTTTTACGGTTTTATTCAAAACTTTAATCTTCTAAAATTACTTCTAAATCTAGTGCTTTTGGGTTTTTTAAATATTCCATAAAGCCATACTCAAGAGTAAGTGTTTTTCCATCTTGGCTAAACATAGCTTTTTCATTAGAAACTGACTTTACCCTTCTAGGAAAGTGATAGTTCAATTTGTATTTAGAAGCACCAAACATTATTTCTAACTGACCTAAACTATCGGTCAATTTACTATAAGCTTCTTCATCTACGATTGTCGCTTCCCTTTTAAAAATTTTACCATCAAATCTATATTTTAAATCTGTTGCTCCATCTTCTCCAAATGAAGAAAAAGGATTGCTGTTATCCATAGGATCTGTTGCGCCTTTTCCTTTTAAATTGCTTACATTATTCATAGCTTTAAACATGTCTTGCAACTCATTGACATCTTTAAAATCATTGAAAATTTTCATTTTCAATTCTGAAGTCTCAGGATCCATAAGCATAGTCATTGTAAATGGTTCTAAGGCTTTTAATTTATCTTGTTCTTCTTTACTTAACTGAGCTATGCTATCCTTTTTTTCTTCAAAAAAATCTTTAAAAACAATAGTTGAATCTATACGCTCTTCACTTTCACCTGCCATTTTTTCACCGCCCATCTGCATCAGCTGTGAGCCATCAAAAGAAAACTCCATCTTGCCAGTACCATCTTCATTAATGTAAATATTTTCAGAAAAATTACAGCTAAAAACAGCCGCAAATAATAAACAAACAAGTAAAACCTTTTTCATAATTAATTTAAAACATCTTATTTAACATACCACAAAGATACATAAAATAAAGTCCTTTTATGAGTGTAAAAAGCCTGTATAAAATTTTTAAAGACGAATCTAATTTTTCTCTTTTGGTGAAAGTAAAAGGGGATTATCGCTCAGGATTATTAAGAATTACCAAAGCTGCTATTACTCCCGGAACCCAACCACAAAGCCATAATAAAAAGGTGATAACTACAGAACCACAACCTTTATCTAATACAGCTAAAGGAGGGCAGATAATTGACAATATAACGCGCCAGATACTCATAATTTTTGTTTTTTGATTTGATGATGAACTTGACCTTAAAGATTTTGCCAAACTGAACTTATCAAAGCCGTAAAAACGAAATGACCTCTAATTCACTTCGACAAGCTCAGTGTGACAATTTTCAATAAAATAATCAAGTACTTCATAAGTCGATAACCAAACAAATTTGTTACAGAATCAAAGCCTACTATTTCAAAATATTATAAAATTACGTAGTTTCGTTTTCATGCGACTCAGACTTTTATTCATCTTTCTATTCATTTCACTTTTTGCGAGTGCGCAATATTCATTTTCTGGCTATATCAATAAAGATGAGTGGCAAAACTCTGTATACTTGTCTATTGTGGAAGATTACCGAAAAATGTCTGGCGTATATGCCGAGCAAATTATTGCGAAAACATCTGCGGATTCTACAGGTTTTTTTGAATTTAAAGGCAATATGCTCGATGCTGAAAACAGAATCTATCGTATTCATGTAGATAAGTGTTCTGACATGCAAAAAGACATTAATCACTTTAACGGTCATTGCAGTGAAAGCGAAGAATTATTGTTCATCGCTAACAATACAGACACTATTAAATTGCCGTTTTCTTTCGGAAACCAAGTCTTCTGTTCGGTTGAATCTAGCAATCCTAAGTCTAACGCTTTTGTAAAAATAGATTCTCTTAAAAACGATATGCGTTTTGCTTACAGTGAAGTGCGGACTGAAGCCAACAGAAAACTGAACAATAAAAAATGGTTTAAAGCTTTACAAGCTTACGGAGAAGCACTAAATGAACCCATTGCTGAGTTAGCAATTTTTGCCTATTTATCAGATAGAAGTAGTGATTTGCATAGTTACTACGTTGAAGATTTACAAAACAGTACCTATTATGATAATCTAGAAACTCGACTAGAAGAGACTTATCCCAATGCACCTTACACTGTGCAGTACAAGAATGAATTGGCTGCTGATCGTTATATGTTAGCGTCGTTTAATGGCACTTTATCAAATTCAAATTGGAATATTTTACTTTACTTTTTGTTAGCTATTTCGGTTTTATTGAATCTGTTTTTATTCCTCAAAACTTGGAAACAAAAGCAGTCCAAAACTGAGGATTTAAAATCTAAACTCTCAAAACAAGAGCAAGTTGTTTTAGAACATTTGCTAGAAGACAAGACCAACAAAGATATTGCTGAAGCACTTTTTTTGAGTGTTAGTACTGTAAAAACACACATCAACAACATTTACAAGAAGTTAGAAGTGCAATCTAGAGATGACGCAAAATCCCTGTTTGCCAAGTAATTACAAAATTCAACCTAGGTACTAGTACCGATTTCCAACCCTGATTTTTTAGATTTTCCGCTTATTCCATTGATGTTTGTTTCATTATTAATCAAAATTTATTTTAATCATGAAACGCGTATTAAATCTATCCTTAGTTTTAATTTTTGCATTATCACTTTTTAATGCAATATCAACAGAATTCGATAAGTACGACACCAAAATTGCCGTTCTTAAATTCAAAACCGAAGTCATTGATTACGGAACTATTGAGCAACATTCCGAAGGTAGAAGAACCTTCACCTTCACAAACACAGGTGATGCTGAATTATTAATTACCCAAGTTAAGACAAGTTGTGGCTGTACAGTACCTAGCTATTCCAAAGCACCTATTGCACCAGGTGAAACAGGCGAACTACAAATAAAATATGACACTAAAAGATTAGGTGCTTTTACAAAAACCATTACGGTAATTTCCAATGCTGAAGGAGGGAATAAAATCCTAAAGATTAAAGGGAATATAGTAACAAGCAAGTAATTTTTTATCAAACTAACAGTCAGATCGTTCATAGTCGAAACTATTTTTTAGCGCTAAACAAAATCTTTCGACTGCGCTCAAGCTGATATTAAATCAATATATCAATCATGAAAACGAACAGTATTTTAACAATCATACTCTTATTGGCATTTCATCTAAATGCTCAAACCATAAATCAAGAAATCATCGAAGAAGGTGAAGCACCATATTTACTAGGACAAATAGACAAATCAGGCTTAGAAAGTGATAACTATTCCTCTTGGTTTAACACAAACTTTGAAGACTACAAGCCTAACCAAAAACTTGTAAATGACATTGCTTCAGACTTAAAAAACTACAACATAACTGTATTTATGGGGACTTGGTGTGGCGACAGTAAAAAAGAAGTCCCAAGACTTTATAAGGTTTTAGAAGCTTGCAATTTCCCAATGGATCAGTTGACTGTTATTGCAGTGAGCAGTTCATCTAGCTTGTATAAACAAAGCCCTCAACACGAAGAAGCTGGCCTAAACATTCATCGCGTACCAACCATTATTTTTTATAAAAATGGTAAAGAAGTAAATCGTATTGTTGAGCATCCTGTTACAAGTTTTGAAAAAGACATTAAGCAAATCATCTCGAGCAACAATTACAAACCTAACTATCAAATTGTTTCAGAAATCGACGCTGTTTTAAATAAAAAAGGCATTAAAGGGTTAGAGAAAAAAAGCGAGAAGATTCTAAAGCAATTCGATGGTAAAGTCACAAGTATGTATGAGCTCAACACCTACGGTCGCGTGCTATATTCCAAAGGAAAAATAGAAGAGGCTATTGCAGTATTTAAGTTCAATACAAAACTATTTCCAAAAGAACCTGGAACCTACATGAGTTTAGCCAATACGTTAGGGGTTAATGGCAAAAAAGATGAAGCCATAAAAGTATTGGAAAAGGCTTTAGAAATTCATCCTGAAAATGAAGACTTAAAAGAAAACCTAGAAGTCATAAAATCTCATTAAAAAGGTATTTCCATTTCTGTTAAAAAATGTAATTTTGCATCTTCCTATCTAAAAAAGCTAGGATTCTAAAATTACAAGAATGCAACTTTCAGAACAAGAATTAGTAAGACGCGAGAAGTTAGAGAAATTAAGAGGTTTAGGAATCAATCCTTACCCAGCAGATTTATTTCCATTAGACCATACTTCAAAACAGATAAAATCTGAATTTGAAGAAGGTAAAAAGGTGGTTATTGCAGGTAGATTAATGTCGCGTAGAATTCAAGGTAATGCGAGTTTTGCTGAATTACAAGATAGCGAAGGTCGCATTCAGGTGTATTTTAATAGAGATGAAATTTGTACCGGAGAGGACAAATCTAAATATAACGATGTTTATAAAAAGCTATTAGATATTGGTGATTTCATTGGTATTGAAGGGGAACTTTTTAAAACTAAAGTTGGTGAAAAAACTGTAATGGTAAAAGACTTTACGTTATTAAGCAAAGCTTTGAAACCATTACCACAACCTCGTGTAGATGCTGACGGAAATGTTCATGATGCATTTACCGATCCTGAGCAACGTTACAGACAGCGCTATGCAGATTTAGTTGTAAATCCGCACGTTAAAGAAGTTTTTGTAAAACGCACAAAACTTTTTAATGCTATGCGTCAATTCTTTAACGATGCAGGTTATTTTGAAGTTGAAACACCAATCCTTCAACCTATTCCTGGCGGTGCGGCTGCAAGACCGTTTATTACACACCATAACAGTCTGGACATTCCATTATACATGAGAATTGCCAACGAACTTTATTTAAAACGTTTGATTGTTGGTGGGTTTGATGGAGTTTATGAGTTTTCTAAAAACTTCCGTAACGAAGGTATGGATCGTACGCATAATCCAGAATTTACCGCAATGGAAATCTATGTATCTTACAAAGATTACAATTGGATGATGGATTTCTGCGAGCAACTTTTAGAACATTGTGCTATTGCCGTGAACGGCACATCTGAAGCTACTTTTGGCGAGCATAAAATTAACTTTAAAGCGCCATACAAGCGTATTTCTATGCGTGATTCTATTTTAGAATTCACTGGTTTTGATATTTATAATAAAACAGAAGCTGAAATAAGAGCTGCTGCAAAAGATATGGGGATTGAAGTGGATGACACTATGGGTAAAGGCAAATTGATTGATGAAATTTTTGGTGAAAAATGTGAAGGCAATTACATACAACCAACGTTCATTACAGATTACCCAAAAGAAATGAGTCCATTGTGTAAAGAACACAGAGACAATCCTGAATTAACAGAGCGTTTTGAGCTGATGGTTTGCGGTAAAGAAATCGCGAATGCTTACTCAGAGCTCAATGATCCAATAGACCAGCGCGAACGTTTTGAGCATCAATTAAAATTAGCTCAGAAAGGTGATGATGAAGCTACAGAGTTTATTGATTTTGACTTTTTGCGTGCTTTAGAATACGGTATGCCTCCAACATCAGGTATGGGAATTGGCATGGATCGTTTAATTATGTTCCTAACTAATAACCAGAGTATTCAAGAGGTATTGTTTTTCCCTCAGATGAAACCAGAAAAGAAACCTTTAGCTATCAGTGACGATGCCAAAGTGGTTTTAAAAGCATTAAAAGATGCTGAAAAAATAGAGCTTTCAGAATTAAAAGCACAGTCTGGTTTAAGTAACAAAAAGTGGGACAAAACCATTAAAGAACTGACAAAAAACAAATTAGCCAAAGTTGAAAAAACGGATGACGGTTTGTTTGTAGAAGTTGTGTAAACTTCATATAAATTTAAAATGACAAAAGGAATTTCAGAAATGAAGTTCCTTTTTTGTTATCTCAATTTTTAAAAAATGGGTTAAATCTTTAAAAACACGTTAAAAAAATACTAAAATCAAATTTCGTTTTGAAAGATTCTTAGTGGAATCCGTATTTTCAGCAAAATTTACTAAAACCGACAATTTTGAAACATCTATCAATCAAGCTACTCTTTGTAGCGTCGGCTTTTTTAGCATTTTCGTGTTCTACGGCTAAGAAAGCAGGCAAATCAAAAGATGCCACAGCTATGGCTAAACCTGCCGGAAAAAAACCTGGCAAAAACGACCCACAACCTTACAGCAAAGTTATTACCAAAGAAGCCAAAAGTGATGCTGGTTTATTTACGGTTCACACTTTAGATGATAAGTTCTTTTACGAAATCCCAGATTCTCTATTCGATAGAGAAATGTTAATGGTTACTCGTATTTCTAAAACTGCTGCCGGACTTGGTTTTGGTGGAGGTAAACAAAACGAGCAAGTACTACGTTGGGAAAAGAAAGACAAAAAAGTAATTCTTCGTGTTGTATCTTACAACGTTACTGCTGCCGATTCTTTACCTGTAAATGAAGCCGTAAAGAATTCTAATTTTGAACCAGTATTATTTACTTTTCCAATAAAAGCGTTTAGCAAAGATTCTACGAGTACTGTTATCGATGCGACACCTTTATTTGAAAAAGATGTAAAATCTCTTGGTTTACCACAATTCAGAAGAACGGGATACAGAGTTACGCGTTTAGAAGGTGATAAATCTTTCATAGAAAGCATTAAAAGTTACCCTAGAAATATTGAAGCACGCCACGTAAAAACTTATGCAGCTGGTCGTCCACCTTCAAATTCTAGCACAGGAACAATTTCTATAGAAATCAATAACTCAATGGTTTTACTACCAGACAACCCAATGAAACGTCGTTATTTTGATGAGCGTGTAGGTTGGTTTACAAGTGGTACAACCGATTATGGTTTAGAAGATCAAAAAAGCAAAACCCTAACTTATCTAGATCGTTGGAGACTTGAGGTTAGAGATGAGGATATTGAAAAGTTTAAACGAGGAGAGTTAGTAGTTCCTAAGAAACAAATCGTTTATTACATCGATAGAGCGACTCCAGAAAAATGGAGAAAATACATTAAACAAGGGATTGAAGATTGGCAAGTTGCTTTTGAAGCAGCAGGCTTTAAGGAAGCTATAATTGCTAAAGATCCACCATCTGTTGAAGAAGACCCTGAGTGGAGTCCAGAAGACGTACGTTATTCTGTAGTACGTTATTTGGCATCACCAATTCCTAATGCAAACGGACCTCACGTAAGTGATCCAAGAACTGGTGAAATTTTAGAAAGTGATATTAACTGGTACCATAATGTAATGTCTTTGTTACGTGGTTGGTTCTTTGTACAGACTGCTGCTATTAATCCAGATGCACAGAGTCCACAGTTTAAAGATGAAGTTATGGGACGTTTGATTCGTTTTGTATCAGCTCATGAAGTTGGACATACTTTAGGATTACCGCACAACATGGGAAGTAGTGTTGCTTACCCAGTTGAAAAACTTAGAGATGCTGAGTTTACTCAAAAATATGGAACCGCTCCTTCAATAATGGACTATGCACGTTTCAATTACGTTGCACAACCAGGTGATGAAGGTGTAGCTTTAATGCCAAATATTGGTATTTACGATAAGTATGCTATTGCTTGGGGTTACAGACCTATTTTAGATAAATCTCCTGAGGAAGAAAAACCAATTCTAAACGAATGGATTACTGAGCACGCTGGTGACCCAATGTATCGTTTTGGACACCAACAAGTAGGCGATATTCACGATCCAAGTTCTCAAACTGAAGATTTAGGTGATAATGCTATGCTAGCTAGTGAATATGGTATTAAAAACCTTAAGCGTATTGTTCCTAACTTAATTGAATGGACTACAGAAGCCGGTGAAGATTATGACGATTTAGAAGAAATGTATGGCCATGTAGTTTCTCAATTTAACCGTTACATGGGTCATGTGTCTAATAACATTGGTGGTGTTTATGAGTATTACAAAACAGCTGACCAAGAAGGTGCCGTTTATACTCCAGTTCCAAAAGCGCACCAAAAAGAGGCTATGCAATTTCTACAAGACAATTTATTTGATACACCAGATTGGTTAATTGACAAAAATATTTTTGACAGAATTGAGTATTCTGGTTCAGTTGAGCGTGTACGTGCTTTACAAGCTAGAACTTTAAATAATATTCTTAGCTTAGGAAAAATGCAACGTCTTACTGAAGCTTATACTTATGACAGCGATGCTTATTCATTAACTGACATGATGAGCGATTTACGCAAAGGTATTTGGAGTGAATTACGTACAGGTAAGAAAATAGATACTTACAGACGTAATCTTCAACGTGCGCATATTGACAGATTAGAATATTTAATGACTGCTGAAAACCAAAGTGGAAGATCACCTAGTCCTTATATGAAAGCTACTGCTGTTAACACAAGTCAATCTGATATTAGAGCTGTTGTAAGAGCAGAATTAAAGACTTTACGCAGTCAATTGCGTTCGGCTCGTGGTGGAGATGCTATGAGTAGAATTCATATTGCTGACGCGATAGAAAGAATTAATTTAATTCTAGATCCTAAATAGTTTAGTTTTTAGAATAGATAAAAAAGGCTTCAAAGAAATTTGAAGCCTTTTTTATTATCTAAGTCAGACTTTAAAAAAGCTATATTAGTATTCTAAAAAAACATCAACTCTTATTCATTATCTCTTTCTATATAATACACAATTGGCTTATCGTTTATAAAGACATCTTTTAAGACAGCTTTCCCAGTTTTAACAGCAACTAAAGCATAAGTCTCACTTTTATTGTTGCCTTGTCTGTTGTATTTTCTGTAAATATCTTCAGCTGGTTTAGCCTTAGATTCCTCCATATAAAAACGATTAAAAGGTAATTCGAAATTAACAGTATCTGAATTCCCATAATTCCAACGGACTTTTGCTTTTACATAATCTCTGTCAGAAGACTTTTGCTCCTTGCTCACACTATGAACTCTAGCAAAGCCTAAACTATCTTTTTCAAGATAAACTAAAATTGTTTCTCCTTGTTCCCATGTTATATCGTTAGTTTTAGCTGAATCCATTTCATAGTTTAAGGTAATGTACTTCCCTCTAAATGGATCATTTGGATCAACGGGTTGTGTTTTAAACTTATAGGTAACTCCTGCTTCTAAAACATTTTCTCTGTCAAAAATCATTTTTGAAGGCACAAATAACTGCACCAATACCACGACTAAGAATAATATAAATATGTGTATAGTTTTCATGTGTTTAAATTTTTAGATTTCTAACGATTTAATTCTTTCTTCTTTTTTAGCATAATATAATTGGTTAAGAAAAATCCAAATCCGACAGCTACGAAAAGAAGCCCCTTAACTTCAAAACCTATATCTATATCAAAAAAGCGACAGACTACAACTGCGGTTACAATCAACAAACCGTAATTAAGCACACTAAACCTAAATGTATCTGCACCTATTTTAATAGCTGAAAGCCCTAAAACCAAAAGCAAAATATTGGTTAAAACAGTAGCTGCAATGGCATTTGCTATGCCTATAAAGAATATAATCGCAACAATTAAAAAGACATATTGAAACAGATTAAAGCTTTCTGCTTTTTCTTTCTTTTTGGTATATAGTAAAATCATAAATGCCAATACAAATAAAACAGTAGCAATTATCATTTCTTGAGTGTGAATGGCTATAGAAGCCAATACTAAAATCTCATCCCAAACAATATTGAAAGATAGAATGATTAACAAAACAACAGCGCCTAAAGACCCAATAACAGTAAAGCTATTGCGCCTTAACTGTTGATTTTTGTAAATAGGTAATTTACCTAGATTATAAAAAACACCAAACAGCATAGCATACATTAAAAAGCCAACAGACCAATTACTACTTATAAAAGCACTTAAAACAACAGTAAAGCTTATAGCATAAAGCCAATTAAAGATGGAGGTTGAATTAGTAATAGGTGATGTTTTTAGCAACTTTAAGTAAAACGGAAGTGTTGCTATAACAAAGACTAAATACAACCAAGGAGTCTTATTCTCATACCCAAAATCGTATCCTAACTCGCAAGCATAATAACTTGCAAATATAACGACCAGAATTGACACTGCTTTAGAATTGAACAGATAAATTAAGGGTAATGCCAGTACTATCCATGTAAACAAAAAGCCACCTAAATCACCAGGAATATTATAAATCTGACTCACCAGTGCAATAGATGCTCCAATGGCGAAAAAGAGAAACGTACCTGAAGATTCCTTCCATACCTGACTTTTCTCTTTATAAATAGAGTAACCTGATACTAGTTGTGCAATAACAAGTGGTATAAATGCAAAAACGGTTTTTATTAATCTTGATAGATTATCCCAATTATGCGCTAGAATTAGAATAATACCCAACCCAACTAATGTAGCACCCAAGACTCCGAAAACGGTAAATAATCTATTAGGCTGGTCATCTTCCTTCGATTTATAATACGCTGTGATATTTGAGGCTACTTCTTGAGAAATTATTTTGTTCTCTAAAAGTTCTGATATATCGTTTAATAGTTTTGATTTCATACCCTTTAAATTTATCTATGAGGAAATAATAGCAGATTTAGAGCTATTAGAGTTAAAGCCATAATTACAAAAGCTCTCCTTTTTGTCTTTTCATTTTTCTTCTTATTGTAATATAATGAATAAACCATTGTCATTATTAAACTTACTAGAAGAAGAAAAGGAATTGTAATTACAATTATTAAAGAAGCGCCTCCGCCTGCAACTGGAAGAATTTCTAATAATGGGATAGTTAAAAATCCTAATAGGATTAATATTATACTTTTTATACAATCTATTTTCATTTCTTTTTCGAATTTAAAACCTCGCAGCTCTAAACCATTCTGCGAGGTTTTGGGGTTACTAACTAACCAATCATCAAAACAAAAAAATCATATATACAATAATACCTTCGGCAATACCTGTGACAATAGACATACCTAAAATGTCTTTGATTTTGCTTCGAAGAAAAAATACAATGCTTAGAATAGCAATAATACCTGCAAGAAGAATTTCCAACGCATCAATCTTAGAGAGTAATAGTGTTATTCCTGTAAAAGATGCTGTTATTCCCAAGGTTATTAATCCGAATTTTATAATATCTTGCTTGGTATAATTACCTTCTATAAACCCTTTTCTTAAATCTCTTAAAATAGAAAGAACAAATAGCAAAGGGACTACTGATAAAAATGGGGCAAAAACAACCTTAATACCTTTAACAACGCTTAAATTGTTATAGAAGAAAAAAGCAATAGCTGTAAATGCTAGAAGTCCTGTAACTATAATTGTTTGAAATGTAAACAGCAACTCCCGTTTTCCTGAATTAGTTTGTTTTTTTAATGATTTAATGGTTTCCATAATATTAAAATTTGATGATTGTACATTTAGTTTTAAGCGGATAAAAAGAAAATATGAATTGCTAAAGCCATAAGTAATCCACTTAATATACCATTGGCTTTTAAGTTATTATACAATAAGAAATTAAACACGTAAGAGCTTATTGATGTTGAATTTATAAGATGCGCTAGTATTAAAGCATCTTCAAGCTTCTTCTGAGTCAGAAACTCCATTAGTTGCATTGATAACAAAACAAGTACAACAGAAATAACTAATAAAATTATTGCAGGCTTTTGATTCTTTACTTTGTATTCATCTGAGTTTACGGGTAGAAAATGTTCAATTACTACAAACCTTATAAAAAAGAGAATTGGTATTGGAAAGAAAATAGAAGCTATAATCTTTACCACATCTTTTAAGGTTTTTATCTCATCATATCCCAAAAAGACCAGATACACAAAAACGACTATAGATATTCCTACAGTAATAAAGAAAGCCATATTCAAGCTCTTCTGCTTCATTTTTAGTATCTCAAAATATTTGTACTGGCAACAGTATTATTAGCCAAGTACTCTACTTTATGATTATATGCATCGATTAGATAGCTAGATATATTCTGAGAATTAATAGCTATACAACCAAGAATAGCAAAAAAAATACCTGCTGATAAGAGCTCTTTTTTTGTGAAATTGAAATGAGATATCATAATACTTTGTTTTAATGATTACAGTACAAATCTGCAATCAAACAGCGTATTATAAAAACTTAATTTTTAAAATTACTGACGATATATTTTTACAAATATTAATAAAAACCTTTATTTTTATTGAACTAATCATTTTAAATATGACGATTAAATGATAGCATTACATTCAATAATTAATACATTTAGCCCTGAAGAACAACAAAAATTCATTGCGTATTTAGAGAAGAAAAACAAACGCAAAGACTCCAAAAACATAAAACTCTTTCAGCTAATTGCAAGAGGAGAAAGTAATCCTGAGGCTATTTGTCACCATTTATATAAAAACGGTAAGAGCAACGCATATCACGCCTTAAGAAAGCGGCTTTTTCAATCATTGATAGATTTTACAGCAAACAAAAATCTTGAAGATGAAAATTCCACCGAAATGCTCATTATTAAATACATTTTGGCTTCACGTACTTATTTACTTCAAAAAAATTACAACATCGCTTACAAAATCCTGGATAAAGCAGAACGACTTGCAGATGAACATCTATTATTCCCGATGCTTAATGAAATTTACCACACTAAAATTCAGTACGCACCAAATTATCCAAAGATTGATCTAGAAAGTTTAATTCTAAAACAAAAGGAAAATCAGGAAAAACACCTATTAGAAGATCGATTGAACATTGTTTATGCGAAATTAAAAACCATACTAAACGAAATAACCTATCAAGGAAAAATCATAAATATTGAGCATATACTCCAAAGTACTTTTGATGAGCACAACATTGAGTTGAATGAATCTCTTTCATTTAAATCATTATACCAAATTATTGCCATAGCCAATATTTCTGCATTGGTCACTACAAAATACTTTCAGATTGAAGACTTTGTTCTTAAAAGCTATCAAATTTTGAAGAACAAAAAGAATACAGACAAACAGTTGTATTACCAGATTCATATCGTTTATATCATAGCAAATACCCTTTTCAGAAACAAAAAGTTTAATCTTTCCTTAATTTACATCAAAGAAATGGAAGAGCTTATGCTCTCAAAAAAAGGAATGTACCACAAGAGCTTCATTCTTAAGAAAACCCTAGTAGAAGCATTAAATCTCAATTTTAGCGACCAGCAAAATGAAGCCATAGCCTTAGTAGAATCTGCAATAAAAAAGAAGCATGTTGATTTAGAATCACAACTAGATCTTCATTTATCCTTGCTAATGTTCTATTTTCAAAAAGAAGACTTTTCGAAGGCAAAAAGTATTCTATCTAAATTCTATCACACAGATAAATGGTACATTGAAAAAGTCGGAATTGACTGGGTTATTAAAAAAAACCTAGCAGAAATATTACTACATATCGAATTAAACGAAGACGATCTATTCTTCTCAAGATTGAAGAGCTTTAAGCGTAAATACACCAAATATTTAAAAAAGATTGATCAGTTTCGACTCCTAAATTTCATCAATATAGCAGAACACTATTATTTAAAACCCGAAGTTGCATCTCAAACTCAGTTTAAAGAAAAGATTGAAACTACCTTTAAATGGACATCTCTCAAGGATGAAGATATTTTTATTATAAGTTTCTATGCCTGGATTAAAAGCAAAATAGACTCTAAAAACCTTTATAGAACCACGCTAAACCTACTAAAATCGTCTTAAAATGTTAAATTTCGTGTTAAAAACAAAACTTAATTTAAACGCTATTCCTCACTAAAAGTCTAAAGGGTATAAAACTTAAAATTACAATAGAAATGAAAAAATTATTAGTTGTTGCCCTAGCTCTATTTACTTTAAATGGAATGGCACAGGAAAGAAATGAAAAGCGCGAAAACCGTAGTGAGAGACATGAAAAATTCAAAGACATGACTCCTACCGAAATTGCTGATTTAAAATCTAAACGATTAACATTAGATTTAGACCTAACAGATGCACAACAGAAAAAAGTTCATAAACTTCTTTTAGAGCAAGCAAAGACTCATAAACAAAAAAGAGAGGCTTACAAGGCTAAACAAGGTGAAGAAAAGACAAAACCGTCTAAAGAAGACTTTATAAAAATGCAAAACCAGAGACTTGATGAGCAAATTGCAATGAAGCGCGAAATGAAAAGCATTTTAACAGATAAGCAGTACGCAAAATTTGAAAAAATGAAGTCTAGACATCACGGCAAAAAAGGAAAACACAAAAAACGTAGTAAATAAAACAGTTTTTCATAAAAAAGATTCGCTTAGGCGAATCTTTTTTATTTTAATTAAATAAAATTGTTACATTAGTAGCAAATAACTAAATAATCCATAATGAAAAAGGTAATTACACTTTGCTTATTTGTGTTTGCTATGTTTATTGGCAACCAAACCCTTACTGCACAAAACACTAAGTTACAAGATAAAGTAGAAGTAAATGCGCAAGCTTCTGAAAAAACAGAAACTCTTAGAAGAGCTTTAAAGTTTGATAATACTCAAAGAGATAATGTCTATGAAGTTTTAAAAACATACTATTCTGCTAAGCTAGGTTTTTCAAGAAATGAAAACACATTACCTGCTGAGATAGAAAAAAATGAAAAAAGGTTAGATACAGAATTGAAAGCTATTTTAACCGATGAGCAATACACAAGATACAAGACTCTATCTCAAGATTAGTTCTTAGATAAAATTGAATCATAAAAAAAGCCTCGCAAACGCGAGGCTTTTTTTATTTTATAATTCTTTGGCTACTTCTTCCACAGCAGCAATAGTTTCGTTTAAATCTTGATATGTTAAAGCATCCGTTATAAACCAAGTTTCAAAAGCACTTGGAGCTATATAGATACCTCTATTCAACATACCATGGAAAAATTTCTTAAACGTATTATTATTGCCCTTAGCCGCTGATTCAAAATCAACAACCTTCTCTTCACTAAAATGAACAGAAATCATAGATCCTTTTCTATTAATAGTATGTACAACATTATTCTTATTCAAGGCTTGCGCAATACCATTATGAAGATATTTTGTCTTTTCTTCTAACCTATTCATTAAACCTTTATCATTATTTATAGCTTTTAACATCGCTAAACCTGCTGCCATAGCTAAAGGATTACCACTTAAAGTTCCTGCTTGATAAACTGGCCCAAGAGGAGCTAGATGATTCATTATTTCGTCTCTAGAAGCAAATGCACCGACTGGCAATCCGCCTCCTACAACTTTTCCAAAACACACAATATCCGCATCTACACCTGTTAATTCTTGAGCTCCACCTTTAGCCAATCTAAAACCTGTCATGACTTCATCAAAAATCAAAAGAATATCATTACTGTCACACAAATCCCTAAGACCTTCTAAGAAACCTTCAACTGGTGGAATACAGCCCATATTACCTGCTATAGGCTCTATGATTATCGCTGCTATTTCACCTTCATTAGCTTCAACAAGTTGTTTTACATTTTCTAAATCATTATACCTTGCTAAAAGTGTATCTTTTGCAGTACCTTGAGTAACACCTGGACTATTTGGTGTTCCAAACGTTACTGCACCACTACCAGCAGCAATCAAGAAAGAGTCACTATGACCGTGATAACAACCAGCAAACTTTACAATTTTGTCCTTTTTTGTAAAACCTCTAGCCAGTCTTATAGCACTCATACATGCCTCTGTACCAGAATTGACAAATCTTATTTTATCAATATTTGGCACCATAGAAACAGCTAGTTTTGCTATTTCAGTTTCAAGTTCTGTTGGCATACCAAACGAAGTTCCTTCTTTAGCCTTTTCTATTACAGCTTCTACAACTGGAGGATAAGCGTGCCCCAATAACATAGGTCCCCAAGAATTGATATAATCGATAAATCGATTTCCATCTTCTCCATACACATAGGCTCCTTTTGCATATTTTGCGAATATTGGTGTACCACCAACAGCATTAAATGCTCTAACTGGCGAATTTACACCACCTGGAATAACTGTTTTTGCTTCTTGAAATAAAGCACTACTCCTTTGATATAACATGAAATTAATTTTGAATTATAAGTTCCTGACCAATGGACAGGTTGTCTGATTTCAATTTATTTTTAGCCTTTATGGCTTCTACTGTAGTATTATAGTAACGTGATATAGAGTATAAAGTATCACCTTTAGTTACTGTATGCACAACCTTTTTATTAGGCTTAACATTTAAGTCTGTAATTTTCACATTACCTATAACTTCTTGATCGTATTTAAAAAGTTCGTAACGCTCAATAAGGCTGATTAATTTTTGAGGATACTTTCTATCCGTAGCATAACCAGCAGCTCTTAATCCTCTAGCCCAACCTTTATAATCATCAGGTTTTAGTTTGAACAAGTCTGCGTAACGTTTTCTACCTGTTAAAAATTCAGAATGATCCTCAAAAGATGATTCTGCTCTCTGGTATTTTCTAAAACACTCTTGAGATCGGTCATCATCATGATAGATTTTTGCACCCTGCCAACCGTGGCATTTTATTCCGAAATGATTATTAGCCTGTACAGCCAATCTTCCTCTTCCCGATCCTGACTCTAAAATACCTTGAGCCAAGGTAATACTTGCTGGGATGTGATGTGTTCGCATTTTATTTTTTGCTATTTCAGCATATAAGTCGATATACACCTCTACAACACTTTTATTTTCTGTACTTTTTACAACCGTAGTTTCAGGCTCAACTTCTTTTTTAGTCTCTACGGTTTTTGGTTCATCAATAACAACTTCTTTTCTTGGACTTTGATTCTTTTTTTTGGTTACAATACCTTTTTTTGGTCCACAACTAAAAATTGATAACCCAAGTAATAGTATTAGTAAGTATTTAAATTTCATCTTTATATTTCAATTAATGGTAGATTCTTTTGGCTTAAAACTTTATTCATACCTGCTATTCCTTGCAAACCTCCTGTATGAATAACTAATATTTTTGAATTTTCAGGGAAAAATTGCTTTTTGATTAAATCAAAAATCCCAAACATCATTTTCCCTGTGTAAATGGGATCTAAAGGAATATTATAATTCCCTTTGAATGTATTGATAAACGTTATTAATTCTGGCTTTATTTTACCATAACCACCAAAATGATAATCGTTTATTAACTCCCAGTTATCTTGGTGCGCAAATTTACGAATATCTTTATGTAAAAAATCACCTTTTAGCGCAGGAAAACCTAAAACTTTTTGCGACTTACTTGAGGCATTTATTAATCCTGAAATTGTTCCGCCAGTACCAACGGCACAGCAGATATAATCAAATTTACAATCCTCCTCTTTTAGGATTTCTTCACAACCTTTCACAGCCAAATCATTAGTACCTCCTTCTGGAATAAGATAAAACTCACCAAATTTATCTCTCAAAGCTTCAATAAAATCTTGACTCGTTTTTTTTCGGTAATCCTCTCTCGAAACAAATTCAAAATGCATCCCACAATCTTTAGCGAACTTCAATGTAGCGTTAAGGTTTGAAATGTTTTTTAATTCTTCTCCTCTAATGATTCCAATTGTCTTAAAGTTATACACCTTTCCTACTGAAGCTACAGCAGCAATATGGTTTGAAAAAGCACCTCCAAAAGTCAATAAAGTATCATGCTTCAACTCCATTGCCTTCTCTATATTAAATTTTAGTTTTCTGTATTTATTTCCAGAAATAAATGGATGAATTAAATCCTCTCGCTTTACTGAAATTTCTACATTAAAACCTTTAAAATCTATAGATTCGTTATGTACTTTTAAATTAAACAAACGTTTATTTTTTTTTATGCAAAAATAACTATAAAACAAAAAATGTGATAAACTTTAAAGAGCGTTGTAGCATTTCAATAATATTTTATAAAACCCAAAAAAGATCGCTTTTTCAAATAATTGAAATCTTTTTCATTTCTATACGCTTCCTGTTCAAAAGAAATATTTCTATAAGCTAAATGCCATTTTTTATTTTGGATAAAACGAACCAAAAACTCAATAACATACAAGATATAAAAAGGCAGTACCAGCAACTCTAATTGCTGTCTTAAGTGAATTTTTTCATGATTTACAAGAACACGATTATGTTTTAAGTTTTTATACCTAAAAAATATAAAAGGAAAAAGAGTTATTCCTAAATAGCCTTTTGGCACGATGTATTTTGAAACTAATATCACAGGTCTGTAAACTTCAAAAATCAATCCAAATTACATTATCTTTGTTTTATATGAAAAAATACGTCCCAATAGAAGAAGGTGACTACTACTTAACACCAGAAGGTTACCGTTGCTTCACTGAGCAATACCATCTTAAACGTGGCTACTGCTGTGAGAGCAGTTGCAGACATTGCCCTTATGGTTTTAATAAAAACAAATTAAAAAAACAGTAATGCAAATAACAAGCACATCATTTAAAGCACAAATTCTTGAAGGAATCCCTAAAGAACTACCTCTACCAAAACCTTATGACGATAGTTTAAACCATGCTCCAAAAAGAAAAGATATTTTAAATGATGAAGAAAAAAAACTAGCGCTTCAAAATGCATTGCGTTACTTTGAACCTCTACATCACACTACATTACTTCCTGAATTTAAAGATGAACTTGAGAAGTATGGACGCATATACATGTACCGTTTTCGTCCAGATTACAAAATGTATGCGCGACCAATAGATGAATACCCAGCACAATCAAAACAAGCGGCTGCCATAATGTTGATGATTCAGAATAATCTTGATTATGCCGTAGCACAACATCCACATGAATTAATTACTTATGGTGGAAATGGAGCTGTATTTTCAAACTGGGCTCAGTACCTTCTTACTATGCAATATCTAGCAAGTATGACTGATGAACAAACGCTCGTCATGTATTCAGGCCATCCAATGGGTTTATTTCCTTCACATAAAAATGCACCTCGAGTTGTTGTCACTAACGGTATGATGATTCCTAATTACTCTAAACCTGATGACTGGGAAAAATTTAATGCGCTTGGAGTTACACAGTACGGTCAAATGACTGCTGGAAGTTACATGTATATTGGGCCACAAGGTATTGTTCACGGCACTACAATTACAGTCTTAAATGGTTTTAGAAAAATAAATAAATCACCCAAAGGTCACATCTTTGTAACCTCTGGTTTAGGGGGAATGTCTGGCGCACAACCAAAAGCAGGAAACATTGCGGGTTGTATAACTATTTGTGCTGAAGTGAATCCGAAAATCACACAAATTCGTCTAGATCAAGGCTGGATTGATGAAAAAATAAGCGATTTAGATCAATTAGTTGATCGTGTAAAAGTAGCTCAAAACAATAAAGAGACGATTTCTATTGCTTATTTAGGCAATGTGGTTGATGTATGGGAAAAATTTGATGAAGCTAATATCCATATCGATTTAGGAAGTGATCAAACTTCATTGCATAATCCATGGGCTGGAGGCTATTATCCTGCAGGTTTATCTTTTGAAGATGCCAATGAAATGATGGCAAACAATCCTGAATTGTTCAAAACCAAAGTACAGGAAAGTTTACGCAGACATGCTGCAGCCATTAATAAACATACAGAGAAAAGCACCTATTTCTTTGATTACGGAAATGCTTTCTTATTAGAAGCTTCTCGTGCTGGTGCTGATGTGATGTCTGAAAATCCAACCATTGGTCGCGAATTTAAATACCCAAGTTATGTGCAAGACATTATGGGTCCTATGTGTTTTGATTATGGTTTTGGGCCATTCCGTTGGGTTTGTGCTTCAGGTAAACCAGAAGATTTAGCAAAAACCGATGAGATAGCTTGTGAAATTTTAGAAGAGATTATGAAAAACTCACCTGTAGAAATCCAACAGCAAATGGCTGATAACATTCAATGGATAAAGGGTGCGCAAGAAAACAAATTAGTCGTTGGCTCACAAGCCAGAATATTATATGCTGATGCAGAAGGCCGCATGAAAATTGCTAAAGCTTTTAATGATGCTATTTCAAAAGGCGAAATTGGTTACGTGGTTTTAGGTCGTGATCATCATGATGTCTCTGGTACAGATTCACCTTATCGCGAAACCAGTAATATTTATGACGGTTCACGTTTTACATCAGATATGGCCATTCAGAACGTTATTGGAGATAGTTTCAGAGGAGCGACTTGGGTAAGTATCCACAACGGTGGTGGTGTTGGTTGGGGAGAAGTTATAAACGGTGGATTCGGCATGGTTCTTGATGGTACTATTGAAGCTGAAAAACGCTTAAAATCAATGCTTTTCTGGGATGTCAACAATGGAATTTCACGTCGCAGCTGGGCAAGAAATGAAGGTGCTGTTTTTGCAATAAAACGCGCCATGGAACAAGAACCAAATTTAAAAGTTACTATTCCTAATTTCGTTGATGGCAAACTTTTAGAATAACAAGTAAAAAAAAAGCAATATGAAAAAACTACTCAAATTATCACCGATTCTTTTATTTGCTCTACTCCTATCTTCATGTAGCTCAGTTAGAGTTGCAGCCGATTATGATAGAGAAGCAAATTTTGACCAGTACAAAACCTTTGCGTTTTTTAAACCTGGAATTGACAAAGCTGAAATAAGCGATTTAGACAAAAGACGAATCCTTAGAGCTATTGAAGCCGAACTAATGGCAAAAGGCATGACTAAATCAGAAAACCCAGATATGCTAGTGAGTATTTTCACTAAATCTAACCAACGTGTTGATGTTTATAATAACGCTTGGGGCTATGGAGCTTGGGGCTGGGGAGGTTTCAATCGTTGGGGTTGGGGCTGGGGTCCTGGTTGGGGCGGAAATAATGTTTCAACATCTACAGAAGGAATGCTTTTCATAGATTTTATTGATGCAGGCCAAAAAGAATTAATCTGGCAAGGTTCAGGAACTGGCTACCTTGTAACATCTGATGTTGAAAAGAAAGAAGCTAGAATCAAGGAATTTGTTGCGAAAACTTTAGAGCAATTTCCTCCATCTAAATAAAATATTAGACATAATTTTTAAAAAGCACTATTATCCAATAGTGCTTTTTTTGTTAATCTTAGTTTAATTTTCGATTTGTTAAAATAGCCTATCTTTGCCCCCTTTTAAATGTAAATAGTAATATCATGGTATCTGGAAAGACTATATTTAAAAATTTCACTCAAAATCCTAAAAACGATATCCTTGCAGGTATAACAGTTTCCCTTGCTATGATTCCTGAGGTTGTTGCTTTTGCGTTTGTAGCTCAAATTGATCCTTTAGTAGCACTGTCCGGAGCTTTTATTCTAGGTCTAATAACTGCTATTTTTGGAGGTAGACCAGGACTAATTTCTGGTGCAGCAGGTGCGGTTGCTGTTATTTTTGTAGACTTAATTGCTAAGGGTCACGACAAAGGGTTACTTTTTGATGCTCCAATAGATAATATGGGTTATTTCTATTTATTAGCTGCAGTAATATTAATGGGAATTATTCAAGTTGGTGCAGGTGTATTAAAGCTTGGTCGCTTTGTGAGATTAATTCCACATCCTGTAATGATGGGCTTTGTTAATGGTTTAGCGATTGTTATTTTTCTAGCCCAAGTACGCATGTTTTCACATAAGGAACTACAAGTTGGAGCTGATGGATTAAAGAAGTACATCAATATACCTATGGAAGGCACAGAACTCTATACTATGCTTGGACTTGTAGGTTTAACAATGGCTGTTATTTGGCTACTTCCAAAACTAACAACTAAAATTCCAGCTGCACTTACTGCTATTTTAATCACTACTGGAGTCGTTGTCTTTGGCGGATTAGAAGTAAGCACAGTTGGCTCTTATATCATTGAAGGTGGTGGTGAAGGTCTTAAAGGCGAATTCCCTACTCCAAACGTTGAACTTTGGCAAAATCTTCCAATAAATTTTGACACATTAAAATTCATCTTGCCTTATGCATTTTTAGCAGCTTCAGTAGGTTTAATAGAATCTCTAATGACTATGAACTTGGTTGACGAACTTACTGAAACCCGTGGAAATGGTAATAGAGAATGTGTTGCTCAAGGTGTTGGAAACATTACTAGCGGTCTTTTTGGAGGTACTGGTGGCTGTGGTATGATAGGGCAAACCGTAATTAATATCAATGCTGGTGGTAGAGGAAAATTATCTGGTGTAATGATGGCTCTAACACTACTTACATTTATTTTATTTACAGCACAGTACATAGAACAAGTTCCTATTGCGGCTTTAGTTGGTGTTATGTTTATGATGGTTATTGATACGTTTGCTTGGTCTAGCTTTAGAATTATAAGAAAAATACCTATTTCTGATGCCGTTGTACTAATAATTGTCTCTGCTGTAACGGTTATTTTCGATTTAGCAATTGCTGTATTTATTGGTGTTATTGTCTCTGCTTTAGTTTTTGCATGGAAAAGCGCTACGATGATTAGAGCACGTAAACGTATACAACCAGATGGCACCAAAACTTATGAAATATGGGGACCTCTATTCTTCGGATCCATTCAGAGTTTTAACTCTAAGTTTGATGTAAAAAATGATCCAGACAATGTTGAAATAGATTTTGTAGAATCTCGAGTAAGTGATCATTCTGCTATGGAAGCTATTTTCAATTTGGTAAATAAATATGAAGCTGCTGGAAAGAGTTTAAAATTGAAACATCTTAGTGAAGATTGTAAAGCTTTAATGTATAAAGCAAGCCCTAAGTTTAAAGAGGTTATAGTTGAAGATATTAATGATCCTCGTTATTATTTAGCCGCTAATCCTGAAGAATTTACAAAACCACTTTCGGAATACGATTTATAAAAGAAAAGCGACTCAATTGAGTCGCTTTTTTATTTAATAATCTAATAAGGCTTCAATCTTTGCTTTCACCTTTTCAGTAGAAGGAATCATGGTTTGCTCTAATGTAGAATTCAATGGAATGGCAGGCATATTTTCACTGCCAATTGTCATTACTGGTGCATCCAAATATTTAAAGCATTCTTCCTGAATTTTTCCAGATAAGGCTCTCGCAAAACTATTATCACTTGGCTCTTCAGTTACTACAAGACATTTGCCTGTTTTCTTAACCGACTTCATTATGGTTTCTTCATCTAAAGGATACAATGTCCTTAAATCTATAACTTCTATTTGATCCTTTAAATCAAGTTCTTCAGAAACATTCATTGCCCAATGCACACCCATTCCGTAAGTTACAATAGTGCAGGTTTCTACATCGTCTTGCTTCCAAATTTCTTGTAAAACCCAAGCTTTTCCAAAAGGTAATACGTAATCTTCGGCAGGTTCTACAGAAGTTGCGCCTTGCGTTCCCGGAACCTTAGACCAATACAAGCCTTTGTGTTCTAAAATTACTACTGGATTTGGATCGTGATACGCTGCTTTCATTAAGCCTTTTAAATCTGCACCATTACTCGGATAGGCAATTTTTATACCGCGAATATTGGTCACTACACTTTCTACTGAAGACGAATGATAAGGTCCACCACTACCATAAGCACCAATTGGCACACGCAAAATCATACTTACAGGCCATTTTCCGTTACTTAAATAACAACTACGGCTTACTTCGGTAAATAATTGATTGAGTCCTGGCCAAATATAATCGGCAAACTGAACCTCAACAATTGGCTTAAGTCCTACTGCACTCATCCCAACGGTTGAACCTACAATAAAAGCTTCTTGAATTGGTGTATTGAAAACTCTGTCATCACCAAATTTCTGCGCTAAAGTCGCTGCTTCTCTAAACACACCACCTAATCGTCCACCTACATCTTGTCCGTAAAGCAAACATTCTGGATGTTCTTTCATTAATTCTTCAACAGCAAATAAAGCGCAATCTACCATCACCACTTTTTCAGCACCTTCTGGAGAACGCTCTCCTTTTTCCTCGGTAATTGGAGTTGGTGCAAAATCGTTCGTAAATAAATCTTCAGGTTTTGGGCCTTCTGCTTTTTGTGCTTTTTCAAAATCAGATAGTACCTTTTCTTTAACCTCTTTTTCTATTTCTGAAATTTCCTTTTCTGAAAACCCATTATCCAACAATTGTTGTTTAATAACTGGATAAGGGTCACGTGATTTTGCTTCTTCCAAATCATCTCGATACCATTCCATTCGCACACCAGAAGTATGGTGATTTAACAACGGAACTTTGGCATGAACCAAAAATGGACGACGCTCTTCTCTGATAGTTTTTATAACTTTTTCTAAAGCTTCGTAGCTTTCAATAAAATTAGCTCCGTCTATAGAAATGGCTTCTAATCCATGAAAACCTTGCGCATACTCAAAAGCACTTTGCGCTCTGGTTTCAGCTTCATTAGCCGAAATATCCCAACCGTTATCTTGTACTAAATAGAGAATTGGCATTTGTTTTAAAGCTGCCATTTGAAAGGCTTCCGCAATTTCACCTTCGGTGACTGATGCATCTCCTAAACTGCAAACCGTGATTGGGTTTAATTGCGATTCTTCACTATCATTTTGAACAACATTTGAATTTTGAAGTCCCTGTTTTTCCAAATATTGCATTCCCATCGCAACTCCTGTTGCAGGAATGGCTTGCATACCTGTTGCCGAGGATTGGTGTGGAATTTTAGGCTTATCATCATCCTTTAAACTCGGATGCGAATAGTACGTTCTTCCACCAGAAAAAGGATCATCTTTTTTTGCCAACAACTGCAACATTAAATCATAAGGCTGCAATCCAAAAGCCAATAACATTGCATCGTCTCTGTAATATGGAAATGCATAATCTTGTGGCAATAATTGCATACCTATAGCGGTCTGAATAGCTTCATGACCTCTTGATGTGGCATGAACATATTTTGAAACTTGTTTAAAGTTTTCTTCATACAATTCTGCCATTGCTTTGGCTGTGCATAAATTTGAAAATCCTTTTTTTAATATGTCTTTATTCATCTTATGCTAATTCTTTTTGGACTTTGGTAATCCAACCAAATTTATCTTCAATCTTTCCTGTTTTAATACCATTCAATCTTTGATTGATTTCAAGACCAACAGGACTATCTTTTGAAACAAAAATTTCTTCGTCACCAAAACCAATACTTTCTATGTAAGCAATACCCACAGCAGTTCCAGTCCCGAAAGCTTCTTTTAAAGTGCCATTTTCAGAAGCATCTTTTATTTCATCAATGGTAATTTTTCGTTCTTCAACTTCGAATCCTTGATCTTTTAAAAGACTAATCACACTTTTCCTTGTGATACCATCCAATACACAACCATCCAATTCTGGTGTAATGAATTTGTCTTCAATTTTAAAGAAGATATTCATCGTTCCTACTTCTTGAATATACTTATGTTCTACTGCATCTAACCACAATACCTGATCGTAACCTTTCGCCTTAGCCAATTCAGTTGGACGTATTGCTGCAGCATAATTTCCCGCTGCTTTGGCTTCACCTGTTCCACCTTGAGCTGCTCTTATAAATTTCTTTTCGGCCCAAAGTTTTATGCGCTTACTAAAAAATGGCCCAGCAGGTGATGCCATGATTATGAATTTATAGTGGGTTGCCGCACGCATACCAATAAAAGGCTCATCCGCATACATAAACGGTCTTAAATACAAAGCACTACCATCCATTGGTGGAATCCAGTTGCGCTCTAAGTCAACCAATTGTTTCAAACCTTCAACAAATAAATCACTAGATATATTTGGCATTCCCATACGGTCTGCACTAAAGTTCATACGTTTTGCATTTTCATCTGCCCTAAAAAGCATCGGATTACCTTCAGCATCAACCGTTGCTTTCATACCTTCAAAAATGGCCTGTCCGTAATGTAAAGCCATAGCTGCTGGATGCGTTGGTATTAATCCCATAGGTTGAATTCTTGGGTTGGTCCACTCGCCATTTTCATAATCACAAATAAATATGTGATCGGTGAATACAGTTCCTAATGGTATGTTGTTGAAATCGATGTTTTCTACTTTTGATTTTTCTACTTTTTGGATGGATATGTTGTAAGACATAAATTTAAATTGATGAGATCCTGAAACAAGTTAAGGATGACAGTTAATTATATTTTTCTATTGGTATCAAATTGTTCAAAATAATCAGCGACTCTTCGTACGAAGCTTCCTCCGAGGAAACCATCTACAACACGATGATCGAAGGATAATGAGAGATACATCATACTTCTAATAGCGATTTCATCTCCTTTTTCGGTTTCTATAACTTCGGCACGCTTTTTAATTATTCCCAAAGCTAAAATGGCAACTTCTGGTTGGTTAATAATTGGTGTACCCATAACGCTACCAAATGTTCCAACATTAGAAATCGTAAACGTACTTCCCTTAATATCATCACCTGCCAACTTGTTTTCTCTAGCTTTATTTGCCAATTCATTAACGTTTGCAGCCAGTGTTTTTAAATCTTTAGTATCCGCATTTCTCACCACTGGGACAATTAAATTTCCACTTGGTAAAGCGGTTGCCATGCCAATATTAACATCCTCTTTTACAATGATATTATTACCATCTACCGAGGCATTGATATTTGGAAAATCTTTAACGGCTTTAGCTACAGCCTCAACAAACAACGGTGTAAAGGTTAATTTTTCACCATATTTTTCTTGAAAAGCAACCTTATTTTCGTTTCGCCAGTCTACCATATTGGTTAAGTCTGCTTCTACATAAGCGGTAACGTGAGGCGACGTATGCTTAGAATACACCATATGATCGGCAATCATTTGACGCATACGATCCATTTCTATGATTTTACCTTTGCCTTTATCAAACTCTAATTGCGGAATACGATATGCTGTTGGATCTTGTATCACAGGTTGTGCAAACTTGTAAGGTCTACCGTCTTCAATATAGTTGAATACATCACTTTTTCTTAATCGTCCTTCTTTTCCGGTTGCTGGAATTCTTGCTAATTCCTCAAAACTGATGTGATGTTCTTTGGCTATGGAAATGATTAATGGTGAAAAGAACGTGTTTGTATTATTAACCGAAAATGAATTTGAACTAGGTTTCTCAACTGTACTTGATGCGATTGTCCGATTCTTTTTAGTTTTCTTTTGAGACGTATCGACTGCACTCGACTTGACAGCTTCTTTTTTTGGCTGCGACTTCGAACTCGATGCCTCAACTTCTAATATCGCAATAATTTCACCAACTTTAACAACATCTTTAGCCTGAAACTTGGTTTCAACCAAAGTTCCTGCTGCTGGTGCAGGCACTTCGTTATCTACTTTATCTGTAGCAACTTCAAGTATAATATCGCCTTCTTCAAAGGTATCTCCTTCAGCAATTAACCAATTGATAATGGTTCCTTCTGTTATACTTTCGCCCATTTTGGGCATTTTTAGTTCAAAAGTCATTAATCTATAAAAATAATTGATTTAAGAATTAAAGATAATATATAACGCAATCAACAATTGTTAAAATCTCTTATTATCACATTAAAAAGCAAATAATTCTTTAAATTCAACATATCTCAAAAAATACAACTTTAAAACCTTGAATTTGCGGTGTGAACCAAATAATTTTTCTCATGGCACATACACTCGATAAAATAGATATCCAACTATTAACTATTCTTCAAAAAAACAGTAACCGTACAACAAAGAGTATTGCTGAAGAGCTTGGTATGACAACCTCACCAATATTTGAACGCATTAAGAAGTTGGAAAAAGAAGGCTATATTGAGAACTATGTGGCTGTATTAAATAACAAAAAAATCGGACTAAAACTAACTGTTTTTATCGGCATTACATTGCAAGGGCATACCCGAAGTTATCTTGAAAAATTTGTAAAGGAAATCAATAGTTTCCCTGAGGTTATAGAATGTCACAGGGTAAGTGGAAACTTTGATTATTTATTGAAATTAGTTGTTGAAGATATTGAGGCATATGAAACCTTTATCATTTCAAAATTAACCTTACTACCCTATTTAGGCAATGTTCAGAGTTTAATTGCAATGTCTACCAGCAAGGAAACTAATGCTATTGATTTGAGTCGGGTGTTGTGATTTTAGATATTACGCAGACAAAAGCTGTAGCAATCTTTTAATTTAATACAACCTACTAGGATGATGAGATTTTTCGTCTCTCATTCTTCGCTCTGTCGAAATGACAAACCTACTTTTTAAACGTTTCTCGAAGCGTTTTATATATGTTATCTTGAACTTTCATATTTTGAGGAACCTCACGAAGTGGCTCTACTGCTTTTAAAGATTCATGACAATCGGCTGGTAATTGCTGATATAGTTGTGTACCTTTTGTTTTCCAAGCAATCATTTCATCGCTTACCTGCTTGATGACTTTTGCTGGATTACCAACGACTAAACTTCGGTACGGAATTTTGGTTTCAGCTTTAATAAACGACATGGCGCCAATGATACATTCGTCTCCAATTTCGGCATCATCCATAATTACGGTATTCATTCCAATAAGACAATTACGACCCAAATTGGCGCCATGAATAATAGCACCATGACCAATGTGCGCACTTTCTTTTAAGACAATGGATTTACCTGGAAACATATGAACCGTACAATTTTCTTGTACGTTAACACCATCCTCTAAAATAATTTGTCCCCAATCTCCACGAATGGCAGCACCTGGACCGATGTAACAGTTTTTGCCAATGATGACATTGCCTGTGACTGCTGCCAATGGATGCACGAAACTACTTTCGTGTACGACTGGTGTGTATCCTTGGAATGCGTAAATCATAATGCAGCCCCTTTTAATTTCCCCAAAGGGAAAAAACACTCCTGTGTTCTTACTCTTGTATACTTTTTCATTTTCTACATTTACTAGTTCCTTCACTTTGGGAAGGTTAGGATGGGCTTCTCTTTACTTAAATCGTTTTAATGTTTCTTTTGTAAAATCACTTAATACCAAGCGTCCACTAATGGCTGCTCTTTCGGCTAGAAGCGTGTCCCAATCTTCGGTACCTTGCCAGAAGATTTTCTTCATTTCTTTCATTGCTTCTGGATTGTAATTGCAAAGATTTTCGGCAAAGGTTTTAACGGCTTCATCTAATGCTTCTGTAGTATCAAACACTTGTGTAAATAAGCCTTTTTGTTTTGCCCATTCTGCAGGATAAAATGTATTGGCATCAATGGCGATTTGTGACATTCCGCTTAATCCTAACTTGCGCTCTACAGCTGGACCAACCACAAACGGACCGATACCAACGTTTAGCTCGCTTAACTTTATGGATGCAAACTTGGTTGCCATACAATAATCGGTTGCCGATGCCACTCCTACTCCACCACCAACAGTTTTTCCTTGCACGCGACCAATGATAAATTTTGGACATTTGCGCATCGCATTAATCACGTTGGCAAATCCGGAAAAGAATACTTTCCCTGTGGCTTCGTCATTGATATTGATTAGTTCGTTAAAACTTGCGCCTGCACAAAAGGTTCTATCGCCTCCACTTTTTAGGACGATAACTTTAATGTCGTCATTATTGCCAGCATCGGTTATAGTCTGTGCTAATTCTGCTAGAATATTTCCAGGTAATGAGTTATGCGCAGGATGGAAAAACTCGATGTATCCTACTTGGTTTTCTATTTCTAATTTTACGTAAGGTTGGCTCATTTTTGAATTTTAATATGTTGTTTTCAAAATTACAATAAAACTTATCATCTATTAAATGATAACTTAGAAAAACCATCGAAAGCTTAGATTAAATTGATTCGTTTATTTTCCACTCAACACAAATGGTGCCCAGATTTTTGGTGTTTGAAATTGCTCGCCATACACACCATTGAGCATTGTGCGTTTAGCTGTATTCACAGCATCTTCCACACTCATTTTTTTTACATAAAGATTGTTATACATTTCGGTCATTAATATCATAGTTCCTGCATCATTAACAGGCCACAAACTCAATAAGGTACTATTAGCACCTGCTACAAGTAATGCTGAATTTAGACCATTAACCCCTTCTCCATTATAATTTTTTCCTAATGCAGTTTCACAAGCAGAAAGCACAGCTAAATCTGCCTTTAAATCTAGTTGCGCTATCTCGTGAGCTAACAAAAATGTATCCTCAGACCCATCTCCATTAGCAGGCTGCGTCATCATTACACCAGAAAGTTCAGGAATACTATTACTTGCAAATCCGTGAGTTGCAATGTGTACATATTTATATTGATTCAACTCGCCTGATTTATTCAATCTTTTGATATCGCTTTCTTTCATCTGACCATCAATCAAAACAGTAGCTTCTGGAATTATTTTTTTAAGATTCTGAACCTCTCTCAAAGTTCCTGGTAGATAGTTAGCTCCACCAAAGCCCAAAGCAGCCAATTCTTTACTTAAATTAGACTGTTTATTATTGATTTTTGTGGTTAATTGGTCCTGCAACTCAAAGTAGCTTTGAGTTGATCTGCTATTGGAAGCACTACTTTGAGGTTCTTTATACGTAGCTCCTCCCATTGCTAAAAGCGGTTTTCTGTCCTCACTATAATTTCGGTTAGACAGACTTGCCCAAACACTTGCCGAGGGTATATATTTAACATTAAATCGTTCTAAAAGATATTTTCCGTTTCCATCTAAAAATGCTTCAAAAGGCATTGCATTCAATTCTCCTTCCGCACTTATAATAAGCGTAGTTTTTCCTGCTAGTTTAGCTTCTAAAGGTTGTATTAAAAAATAATACCAATGTTTTAATATTTTTTGCTGAAGATCTAAATACTGAGCATCTGACAACTCCATTACCTCTCGTGACAACGCAACAAAATCTCTATAATCTTTAGCCTTAAATGCAGTTTTAGGATCTGAATGTCTATAGATTTGACCATTAATTATTTCTTCATTTAATTTAGTAACATAACCATTAATACTATTTGGTTTCTCCTGTATATTATTGATATACTGTTTTTTCATGTTTAGCCATGCAGTAACTGGAAAATGTTCTATCACATCAGCAGAATTACTTGTTATTAAAGTTGCTATCATTTGACCTGGCTCACCATTAGAATAGTATATAATTGCCTCATGTGGCCTAAGCTTTGCCTGTGCTTGCTCTAATGTTATTTGTGGCAAACTCTTATCTAATTTCTGACGGAGAATTCTGCTTCGGTTCATATCCTGAACTTTGAATAGCTCATTTGTATTGCCTAATTTTTGAAGCGACATTATTAACCCAGAATAGGCATTTGCATGTAAATTTCTAGCATAGAGTTGCTCTTGAGTATTAAATTTAGGTAAGAATTGTTCTGTTATATCTACTGCTTTCTGAAATTGATCAGCTGCATTTTTATAATCATTTTTCATATAAAACATAAAACCAATGTTATTGGCTGCATTTTGTGCAGAAGCCCAATTCTTCGTTTTTAAATGATAATCGTATACTTCATTATTTAGTTCTATGGCTTTTGATTTATTTCCAATTTTAAACTGCACAACAGCATAATTACCAGCAGCTTTCATTTTTTGATCTTCAAAATTTCTCTTGCTTGCTAAAACATAAGCTTCACCCAAATGTTTATTGGCTAAACTAATTGATTTTGATTCTGGCAGCATTACATAATAAGCGCCTATGAGGTTGTTGGCATTTATAATGTGATAATCGTTACCAAGCTCGGTTGCTAACGTTAAAAGCTGTTCTGCAAGTTGAAGCATGTCGTCACGTTTACCCATATCTCCAACGATTTGAGCTTTACGGAACAATAAATCTGCTTTTGTTAAAGTGGGAAAATCTAACTTTTCTATTTCCGCTAGGCCTTTATTAGCATACAGAAATGTTTTATTAAGATCGTATCTATCATACCAAGTTAAACGCTCAAAACATAAAGCTTTTGTATATGGATTAAGGTATTGCGAATTTATAGCCGTTTCTAGTCTCGGCTTGGCTAAATCAAACTGACCTGCAAAATAATATGCAATAGCTTGTGTTGCATTTGCAAAATCTTTCAATAAAGGATTTACAGGTGAATAATTTGCCCAAACCTTTAAATATTGAGAGGGATCACAAGCTTTACCTTCGTACCATTGATTAACACAAACATTGTAATCATTATAATTCTGAATGGCACCCGCTGTTGCCTTTTCAGCATTTTCTGCAATAGTTTTTAAAGCCGAGAAGTCTTTACCAGTTAATTCCGTTAATATATCTAATTCTTCTTTTGTAGATGCTGCACCTTTTACATCTGGAGAGAGTTGAAACGCATAATGCATAAATTTACTAGCCTCACTTGTTTTTCCTTCTAAAAAAGCGATATAACTCGCCAAAGTATAATTGCTAGACTCCATTGGAAACATCTGATTCGCAGTTTTAGCATAGCGTTTTGCTGTAGTTAAATCGTTTTTTGCTATTGCTGCAAAGGCTTTGAATATGTAACCAAAACTATTATCTGAATTGTATTTAATATACTCATCAGCAGCAACATCCATAAGTGCCACATTTTTGGTTTCATAACCTTGAGAAAATTTTTCTTGAGCTTGCTGTGCATTTTGAGCCTTGGTACATAAAGACAAAAGCAACACAAAAGTTAAAACAATATGTTTCATAATAGATTTGTTTTAAAAGACATTGAGATTACCAGTTGGCATCACAACCACAGTCGATTTGACCAGAAGATGATTTACCAGTTCTTAAGTCGGTTTTGGTATAGTCGAACCGAACTCCGTTAGCTGTTTTAAAGAATGTAAAATTAGTTTTTGCTGCAATTTGCCCATTAACCATAGGCACACTTAACAAGTGTTTTTTACCCATAAGCTGCCCTCCACCTTTACTAACCTTGGCAACACGAATATCAGTATTATTAGGGTCGTTGATAACATAGAACAGCATCCATGTAAATCCGCAATCTTTAATCTTACCAATAGCTGCTTTTTGTCCCCAAGTTTGTCCTAAAATTTCGTTTGCAATAGGAATACTATTTAAATCTCTTCCGCGAAGCTTGTCTAGACTATACGGTTTTCCTGTTCCTACAAAATCAAAATTGCTAAAAAAGAAGTTTATGTTTTTGCGACGCTCTTGGTCTTTCAACCCTTTATCAGCCAATTCTATTTGGCTTTCTAAATCATTCTCGTGATAAGTTTTTATTTGTGCTTCTAGGTCTTCCTTTTCAGAAGCTGATTGTGCTGTAAGAAACACTTCGCTTTTGGTATTGTTTTGTAAATTGGTAACTACTAATTTCTTTGCTTTAAATCCATTAGAAACTACGTCTACAATTTCAGGAGCATAATGACTAACATTATTTTCGTAATTAAGACTTCTTGCAATATCAGGTGCTAAATTATGACTTTGTTTAGTGTTGATGTTGTATGCCAAAACTTTGTCTGGAATTCCACTTTTTGTCAGTTTAACAAAATATATGATGTCTTGCTTTTTTAAATCGAATTTCACTTGTTGATAGCTAGATTTTACTTCATCTATTTTCTGAAGATTATTGAACGTAACATCTTTATATTTATACAATTCATATTTTTTATCATATTGCACTAACAAGATTTTTTGCCCTGGAATGAGGTCTAAACCTTTTGCTTCTGGAAATCTTTTTGAATGCCATTCTTTAGTATCTACATTCATAAATTGATATTGCGCCCACAATGGTTTATCAAAATCTAAATGTCCTTTTTTATCCTTTTCATATCTCGAAATTACCATACCAACTTCGCGATCATTTACATAAGACACATAACCTCTATCCTTCGGTATATTGGTATTACCGTCTAAATGCTTATTCTTATCAACTATGGCATAATCTCCCGTACCTGATAGTCTTTGCATACCAATAATAAGCGCATTGTCTCTATCTTCTTCAAAATCGAAATGCCAGTTATATATACCATCTTTACTCGCTGGTTTAATAAAATTATAGACTTGTTCCATAGTTTCAAGATTCCAAATTGCAATTTGCTCTCCTTCTTCACTATTTATTGCCAAGTATTTACCGTTTTGACCTAGCTTCCAATCGTATTTATCTAACTCAGGAAATTTAAAGACAGGTGCTTTAGCATCTATTTGTTCTTGCTCCTTGGCTATTTCAGCTTGTTCTTTTGCCTCTTTGGCTATTATAAGATCTTGAACCTTTTTATGTTTATTTTGAAAATCCTCTAGCGGCAAACTGAATCTAATCTCATTAATCTTCTCACAATTATTAATTTTGTACTGCACAAGCTTGTAAGGTATTTGTGCTATTTCTGAAGGCTTGGTATTATTTAAAACATCATCTACCTCCACTACGAAATAGTAGTTTTTGGTTTTAAAAACATTTGAGTTATCTGAGTTGTTATTGATACAATTCTTAAATTTTCCTAGCACTTTAGAATTGGTTAAAGCCTTTTTACTTTTCTCCATTGTTTCGGCTTCAATATCATAAATGGCATAAGTGTCACCTTGAGTTGCGTAAACATAATTTCCGTTATTCATGTTTCTATTTGAAGCAACATCTAACACAAAATCCTTTTCAGGAAATTTTGAAGTTTTTTGTGTTTTATGATTAAAAATGTAGATGTTTCTGTCATTCTCTTTAGTATAAATACTGAATAACCCACTTGGTTTTACAATAAGGTCTTTATAATCTGAAACTTTAGATGCAATTTCTACATCATCTGAGGGATGATTGACATAAAGACTTTTATCATTTTTTTTATATTGAATTGGATTTCCCTCATAATCAACACCTGAGAATGCATACTTTTTATCGTATTGAGCAGGTAATTCAAACTTATTTTTAGCGGTATTTAAAGACCAAAATGAATTCTCTTTATTTGAAATGATGACTATTGAAAGGTCTTCTGCAAAAGATGTAATGTGTTCACCATTATCATACTTAATTACATCATCATAAATAAAACTATGGTATGTAAGCGGTTTTCCTGTCTCCAGATTGTAAGTCGTTAAGTAATCTCCTGTAAATACAGCCGCTTTGGTTTCGCTGTCATTTACCAATATTTGAATCTGTGTATTATCATTTTGTGTTTTCCAAAAATGCTTCCCTTGAGCACTGCAAAATGACACCACTAAGAATGTAACAACAATAATTAGATTTTTCATTTAGTAAGATTTGATGGCCAAAACTAGCTGTAAATCCTACGCAAAAACATACGATGAATATCGTATATTTTAAAAACTAAAGACTCCTTACAAAACAAAAAACGCTACCTAAAGGCAGCGCTTTTATGAAGTATCTATAAAAACAATTACAACAAACCAAATTGTTCAAAATGATGGTTTAAATGTTTTCTTTCGAGTAAGTATGATTCATAACGATTCAATTCACCAAAGACTAAATTCTTCAATTTAGCATCTGGATTTTCTTTAAAAAACTCTAAATATTTCTCACGTTGTTCCTTAAATTTTTCGATTGCTGTTTCTAAATCAGGATGTTTTAAATCATCTAATTTATCTTTCTCTAATTGTGGAAACTGACTATTTTGAGGAAACTTTTGATAATTGTATAAACTCGCATGAACTTTATCTAAAATCTTTTCTGATGTGGCAACTTCAAAATCCTGAATTTCACCTGAAGCGATTTTATATGTATATTCTAGATGCTCAATCATATGCTGAGGAGTCATGATTCCCCATTTTGGTTTTAGATCTGGCTTAAGCTTTAGCAATAGTTCTTCAATCTTTTCTTCTGTCATTTCAACAAAAGTTTCTTGTTTCTTCTGAACCATTGTTAATACCGTTGCAAATGCTACTTTTTCATCATTTGTAGCATCAAAAATTTCGGCATACCATTTTACAATTCCGCTAGGATGTTCTGCTGATGCGACATCTCTATCTACTTTTTGCTTACACGTTAAACGTACATAAATAGTGTCGTTATGATACAGAGGACGTAAAAAACGACATTCTTCTAAGCCGTAATTGGCAGACACAGGACCTTTATTTGGATACACAAACAAGCCTGCGGCAGCTGATATAATGAAATACCCATGAGCAGTTCGCTTTTCAAAGATACTTCCATCTAAAGATGTAATATCTGTATGTGCATAAAAATGATCCCAAGTAATGTTTGAGAAATTAATGATATCGGTATCTGTAATTGTTCTGTTATGGGTTTTCATTGACATTCCTGGTTGAATATCTTCCCAATGATATTTAAATGGATGCTGTTCTGCCTCTTTGTATTTCGCATTTTGCTGATATATACCAGTGATTTCTGAAATTGTAGTTGGAGAACCTTGAATCGCTGTGCGCTGTAAATAATGTTTTATACCACGCATGCCACCCATTTCTTCACCACCTCCAGCGCGTCCTGGTCCTCCATGAACCAAATATGGTAAAGGCGAACCGTGACCTGTGCTTTGCTTTGCCATTTCACGATTAATGACCATAATACGACCATGATGAGATGCTGCATTTACAACATAATCGGTTGCTATTTTATCATCAAATGTTGCGATGGAAGACACCAGCGAGCCTTTACCCATTTTAGCCAATTGCACAGCTTCATCTATTGATTTGTAAGGCATAATAGTACTAACTGGCCCAAAAGCTTCACGTTCGTGTACAACACTACTTTGGAATGGATTATCAGTTCTAAAAACTACAGGACTTATAAATGCACCTTTGTTGGCATCTGCACCAATAGCTTCAATATGTTCTAAATTTCCATAAACTATTTCAGCTTCTTTACTGATATCAGAAATGGAACTTTTTACGGCTTCAACTTGTTGTTTACTGACTAAAGATCCCATTCTGACCTCTTTGAGTCTTGGATCTCCAATAGTCACTTTATCTAAAGCTTTACCCAAAGCTATCTGAACGTCTTCAACTAGATTTTCAGGAACAATAATTCTTCTAATCGCCGTACATTTTTGACCTGCTTTTACGGTCATTTCATTTCTAACTTCTTTGATGAACAAATCAAACTCTGGTGTTCCTGGAACAGCATCTTCACCCAAAATTGAAGCATTTAACGAATCAGCTTCCATAGTGAAAGGTACAGATTCTTCAATCAATCTTGGATGAGCTTTTAACAATCTACCTGTTGCTGCTGAGCCTGTAAATGTTACAACATCTTGAGATTCAACAGTGTCTAAAACAGTTTTTACGGTTCCGTTTATAATTTGAAGTGCACCTTCAGGTAATATACCAGAGTTGATAATTTCTCTTGCTACAGCTTCAGCTAAATATGACGACGATGGAGCTGGCAAAACCACTGCTGGCACACCTGCCATCCAATTAACCGCACATTTTTCTAACATGCCCCAAACTGGGAAATTAAATGCGTTAATATGAACCGCAACACCTTTTTTAGGTACCATGATATGATGCGCCATAAAGCGTCCACCACGAGATAAATCTATTGGATCGCCTTCAACATGAAAGGGTTGATTTGGAAACAATTTTCGTAATGAAGCGTTAGCAAACAAATTACCGAAACCACCCTCAATATCAATCCAACTATCAACTCTAGTTGCACCTGTTCTATAACTTAAATCGTAAAATTGTTCTTTACGCTTGGTAAGGTAAAGCGCTAATTTCTTGAGCATATTACCACGCTCTTGAAAGGTCATTTTACGTAGAACTTCTCCTCCTTTTGCACGTCCATAATTAAGAATTTCAGGAATATCTAATCCTTCAACAGCCCAATTGGTAAAATGCTCACCTGTAATGGCGTCGTAAATCGGTGCGCCTTCTTCCTTTCCTGTGGTCCATTGTCCTTGGACGTAGTGTTGTATTTTGTTCATACTTGAAACTTTATGATAGATTCCGCATCAGGTGCGGAATGACAAATCTTTAATTATTTACACGTTCAATTACTGCAGCATAACCTTGTCCGACACCAACACACATTGTTACTAATGCATATTTTTTATTCTGTTCTTTTAATTCTAAAGCTGCTGAATAGGCAATCCTTGCTCCTGTAACTCCTAGTGGATGACCAATAGCAATTGAGCCTCCATTAGGGTTAATTCTAGGATCATTATCATCTAATCCCCAAGCTCTGGTACATGCTAAAGCTTGAGCTGCAAAAGCCTCATTCAATTCAATAATATCGATATCATCCATTATTAGACCTGCTTTAGCCAAAGCTTTGTTGGACGCTTCTACAGGGCCTACACCCATAATTCTTGGTTCTACACCAACCACTGCAGAACTTACTATTCGTGCTAATGGTTTTAGATTATATTTTTTAACAGCATCTTCTGAAGCGATAATTGTTGCCGCAGCTCCATCGTTTAATCCTGATGAATTTCCTGCTGTTACGCTACCACCTTCTTTTTTGAAAGCTGGTCGAAGTTTTCCTAATATTTCTTTTGTTGTTGTTGGTTTTACAAATTCATCTTTTGAAAAAATGATTGGGTCTTTTTTACGCTGTGGTATTTCAACAGGAATAATTTCCTTATCCAAACGACCGTTTTCTTGTGCTTTAGACGCTTTCATCTGGCTCCAATAGGCGAATTCATCTTGATCTTCTCGAGAAATATTATATTTCTCAACAAGATTTTCAGCAGTGACTCCCATGCCGTCCGTACCGTACATTTCGTGCATTTTTGGATTTACAAATCTCCATCCAAAACTACTGTCGTACATTTTAGCATCGGTACCAAACGCACTCGATGGTTTTGCAATAACATAAGGTCCGCGAGTCATATTTTCCACACCACCAGATATAAAGAGATCTCCATCACCAGCTTTTATTGCTCTATTGGCATGAATTATAGCCGATAAACCTGAGCTACACAATCTATTTACGGTCTCACCAGGTACCGAAAACGGTAAGCCTGCCAAAAGCGATGCCATTCTAGCGACATTACGGTTATCTTCACCTGCTTGGTTAGCACAACCCAAAATAACATCGTCATAGGCTTCTTTTGGGATATTTGGATTTCTTTTTACAATTTCTTTTATAACTAAAGCACCCAAATCATCTGTACGTACAGCTGACAATGTGCCTTTGTAATTTCCTATTGGTGTTCTAATTCCGTCTATTATATATGCTTCTTTCATAACTATTTTTAATTCAAAATTGCAGAGAATGTATCGCCTTGGCGCATATCTCCTGTTCTGTAACCTTTCATAAACCATTGCATGCGTTGCTCTGATGTACCATGTGTAAAACTATCTGGTGACACAGAACCTCGCATACGTCTCTGTATAGCGTCATCTCCAACAGCATTGGCAGCACTCATAGCTTCTTCTATATCTCCTTCTTGTAAATATTTTCTGTTGTGGTTCGCCCAAACACCTGCGTAAAAATCTGCTTGTAACTCTTGAGCAACCGACAATCTATTGGCTTCTGTTTGACTAACACGTTGTTGTAACTGACGAACATTAGCAGAAGTTCCTAATAATGTTTGAATGTGATGACCTATTTCATGAGCAGTGACATAAGCAATAGCAAAATCACCTCCTTTAGCACCAAAACGTGTTTTTAATTCGTCAAAAAAGGCTAAATCCATATATACTTTTTGATCGGCAGGACAATAAAATGGGCCAGATGCAGAAGACGCATTGCCACAGCCCGTACTTACGGCATCCGTAAACAAAACCATTTTAGGCTCTTTGTAATCTCCTAAGTTATTTTCTATAAATAAGCGATTCCAAACATCTTCAGTATCAGCTAAAACAGTAGCCATGAAATTCACCATAACTTTTTCATCATCGGTTAATTCTCTTTGCTCAGTTTGCTGAGCAACCTGACCACTACCTACTTGCTCAATAATTGGTGCTAACTGTTGACCTGTTTCACCGCCAAAGAGTTGTAAAAGAATTACAACAACTGCAATTAGTCCACCTCCAGCTGCTACTTTGCCTTTGGTTCCCATTCCTCTTCTATCCTCGAGGTTACCACTTTTTCTTCTGCCTTGCCATTTCATAATTTTTTGATTTTGGTTAGTTTATAGCTTAAAAATTATTCTGACCAATCTTTTTGAGTACGATATACGACACCTTTAAATAAGGCTACTAATTCATCTCCTCTTTTGACTTCTACAATATTAAATCCTAATCTGTTTTTTACATTTTCTATCACTGATTCAGCAACTAAATAATCGCCTTCTTCTAAAGCTTCAATATGGTTAATACTTGTTTCTATGGAAACTGCAAATTTCCCATGAGTATTTGCTGCAAAACCAAAAGCGGTATCTGCTAATGCATAACTGATGCCTCCGTGTGCTTTTCCCATACTATTCAACATCTCTTTTCTAACAGTCATTGCAACACGGCAACGACCGATTTCACATTCTAAAATTTCGATGCCTAGCCAAGTACTAAAAGCGTCTTGACTTAACATTTTATATGGTATATCTTCTCCTTTCAACCTAATTACCTTTATAAATTACAGCTTTTTGTCTCAGAATATCTGATTCAATAATCATATTTAGTTCTTCTTCATTTTCCCATTCAATCAGTAAACCTAGAAACCTAGTCTTTACATCTTTTAAATCTAAATAATGTGGTGGACGAAAATAGTCCACACCTTTAATCTTTCTTATGATTTTTCTACTTCCAGTATTAAACTCAAGATAGTTTCCAGATTCTATCTTCCCATAATATTGAGCATCTATCCCTCCAGTAATAATAAGCCCAAGACTAGATTTAAATTTATCATCTAAATTGATGTCTAGTATTTTTTTCATTAAAAAAATTTCTTTCTTTCTTGATTCATCCTACGCAACAACGGACTACAACGGTAACGTTCTTCATGATACTCGTTGTATAATTCATCTATTTTTGCAACACACCAATCTATTCCTTTTTCATCTGCCCAAGCCAATAAGCCTTTTGGATAATTAACTCCTTTCGTCATAGCATTGTCTATGTCTTCAGCAGAAGCAACATTTAAAAACAATGCATCTGCAGCTTCGTTGATAAGCATGACTAAGACACGATCGAAAATAGTTTGTGCTAATTCTTGATGAGATCCTAAATCAAGTTCAGGATGACAATTATTTATGATTTTTCCATTAGAATCATAAACATAATAGCCCTTTCCTGACTTTCTTCCTAAATACCCTGCTTCACTTAAGCGTTTTTGTGTAAAACTTGGTTTGTATCTTGGGTCAAAATAAAAGGCTGTAAATACCGTTTCTGTTACCGTATAATTCACATCATTACCAATAAAATCCATTAGCTCGAATGGTCCCATTCTAAAACCACCAAGCGATTTTAAACTATAATCGATAGTAGCAAAATCAGCAATACCTTCTTCATAAATGCGTAAGGCTTCACCATAAAATGGTCGTGCCACACGGTTTACTATAAATCCTGGCGTATCTTTGGCAACAGCTACTGTTTTCTTCCAACTCTTTATGGTTTCAACAGACTTATCTAAAACTTCTTTTGAGGTTTGCACTGCTGGAATCACCTCAACCAATTTCATTAATGGTGCTGGATTGAAAAAGTGAATTCCGATGCAACGTTCTGGTTTTTGTAAAGATGATGCTATTGAAGCTATGGATAAACTAGATGTGTTAGAAGCGATAATACAATCTTCCGAAACATAGCTTTCCAACTCTGAAAAAACCTTCTTCTTAATATCCAAATTTTCAACAATAGCTTCAATCGTTAGATTTGAATCTGCTAACGCTTTTAAGCTATCGACATAAGTGATATTTGATTGAATTCTTTTCTTTTCTTCAGTATCTATTCGATCTTTTTCAATGAGTCTACTTAATATTTTTTCAAGACTTGCTTTAGCTTTATCTAAAGCTGCTTGATTAGTATCGTATAATTTTACGGAACAACCTGCAGTAGCCGCTACTTGAGCGATGCCACTTCCCATTGTTCCTGAACCGATTATTCCTACGTTCATATTTGTTTTTATATTGAGATCCTGAAACAAGTTCAGGATGACAAATCATCCAAAGGGAAGATTTGTCAAATCTACATTTCCGCCAGAAATTATGATTCCGACGTTTTTGTTCTTAAATTCTTCTTTATTCTTTAAAACAGCAGCAAAAGCTACTGCGCTTGATGGCTCTACAACTATTTTCATTCGTTCCCAAATAAGTTGCATTGCCTCTTTAATTTCTTGTTCTTCTACTCTGATAATTTTATCAACCAAAGTTTTTATGATTGGAAAATTACGATCGCCTAAATACGTTTTTAAACCATCTGCAATGGTATTTGTACTTTCATTTTTTTCAATCTTACCTGATTTTAAAGAGCGATAAGCATCATCAACTTCCATAGGTTCAGCACCCATAATTTTACAATTCGGAGCAAACTGATTAACAGCCAAAGCTGTACCTGCCAACAATCCACCGCCTCCAACCGGTGCTATAATTACATCAAGATTAGGCTGTTCTTCTAACAACTCCATTGCTGCTGTTGCATTACCAAAAATAACCTTATCTTGATTAGATGGATGTAGAAATGACGCTTTAGTTTCTTCCTGAATTTTAATAGCTGTGAATTCTCTAGCTTCAGGTGTTGACTCACATTCTATAATTTCACCACCATAGGTTTTTACACCATTCTTTTTAGCTTGTGGTGCGTTTTCTGGCATAACGATATATGCCTTAACACCAATTTTTTTAGCTGCTAATGAAACAGCTTGAGCAAAATTACCTGAAGAATGTGTAACGACGCCTTTTTGTCTTTCTTCATCGGAAAGGGATAAAATCGCGTTTGCTGCACCTCTCATTTTAAATGCTCCCATTTTCTGAAAGTTTTCACATTTAAAAAACACATTACAACCTGCTATTTCATCTAATAATTGTGATGTTAACATAGGTGTTTTGTGAATAAATGGTTTTATTCTTTCGTGGGTTTGTATGAGAAGTTCTTTGTTCATTCAAAAAAAGATTCCTGCCTACGCAGGAATGACAAAAATTTATTTTCCTTTAAAAGTTGGTTTACGTTTTTCTACAAAGGCTGAAACTCCTTCTTCGTAATCTTCGGTTTGAGCTGCTTCTATTTGTAATTTTGACTCTAATGCTAGTTGACTTTCTAAATCATTGGTTAACGATTGATTGAAAGCTTCCTTAATTTTTCCTAAAGCTAATGTTGGCATATTAGCGAGTTTTAAGGCTAGCTTATTTACTTCCTCTTCAAAACTTTCTAAGGATAAAACTTTGTAAATCATTCCCATTTTTTCGGCTTCATCGGCAGACACTTTATCGCCTAACATCGCTAAAGCTGATGCTTTTTGAAAGCCTATCAATCGTGGTAAAAAGAACGTTCCTGCGCTATCAGGTATCAAACCAATTAAACTAAAGGCTTGAATGAAGCTTACTTTTTCGTGTGCCACAACGATATCACATGCCAACGCAATGTTAGCTCCTGCTCCTGCCGCTACACCATTTACAGCACCAATAACTGGTTTCTTAATGTTTCTAATTCTGATGATTATTGGATTGTAATGCTCTTCTAGAATTTTCTTAAACCCAGGATTTAGTTCCGGACTAGTAACTTCCTTGAGGTCTTGACCTGCACAAAAAGCTTTTCCGTTTCCAGTTAAAACAATAGCTCTTACTTCTGGATTGCTTTCGCAGTCATCTAAAACTGATTGAAGTTTTAATGCCATTTCGCGGTTGAAGCTATTAAAGACTTCTGGTCTATTTAAATGAAGCCAAGCAATGTTATTCTCTATTTTCGATTGAATCGAACTCATATTTTAAGGTAATTTGAAATGTGGATTATAAATAATTCCTATGATATTCTCCCAAGGATCTTTAACGGTTGCTACCATAATATCCTCTCCTACATTATTAGGAGCTTCGTGTTCAGCAGCTCCTAAGCTAATTAACTCTTGATAAGCTTCTTGAATATTTTCTACGCCCCAATATGATAGAACATTGTCACCTTTTTGAGATTCGTCTGGCAACAATCCTAATTCGTAACCACCAATATTAAAGCCCACATAGAAGGGCTCATCAAAATACGGTTGTGTTTTAAATGCTTTGGAGTACCATTCTTTAGCATCTTTTAAACTTGCAACTTTATATATTGTTGTTCGTAATCCCTTCATTTCAAACATTTAAAATAATCAAATGGTTCTTGACAGTCGTTGCACTGAAATTGTGCTTTGCAAGCTGTTGAACCAAATTGACTTATCATTTTTGTATTTGTGCTTCCGCATTGCGGACACTTCACTAACTTTTTTCCTTCTAGCAACACTGATTTGTCCGACTCAGCATCTAATGGTGCTGCGATACCGTAATCTTCGAGTGCTTTTCTGCCTCTTGGTGTAATCCAATCGGTTGTCCAGGCTGGATGTAAAATCAAATCTACTTCGACCGTATAACCTGCTTTTTGCATAGCACGTTTGATATCGTCTCCGATAACATCCATTGCAGGACAGCCGCTGTATGTTGGTGTGATTTCGATTTTCACAAGGTTGTTTTCGATAACTGCAGAACGTACCACTCCCATATCCATAATGGATAATACTGGGATTTCTGGGTCTGAAATAGACTCTAGAATTGAGACCAAAGCCCCATCCACCTTCCCCAAAGGGGAAGAGTTATCACTCGATTGTAATATTTGATTTTCCTTACTCATATTTTTCTTCTTCCCTTTGGGAAGACTGAGATGGGCTTTTTACCATTCCATATTTGGATAGGTACGTTGCATGTATTGTAATTCTGCTAATAAATATCCCATGTGTTCAGTATGAATGCCTTGTTTTCCTCCTTTTTGAAAATATTTACTTTCTGGTACGCTTAAAGTTGCTTCTTCTAAAACTGCATTTACCTCTTCGTAATAAGCGTCTTTCAATTTAGTAACATTTACTCCAACGCCTTCTGCTACCATAGTTTTATCAGCTTCAGTTTGATGGAATAATTCATCTGTATAGGTCCATAAATCATTTATTGAGGTTTGAATACGACTATGGCTTTCTTCTGTTCCATCTCCTAATCGCTTTATCCAATCGGATGAGAAACGCTTATGATAACTTACTTCCTTGATAGATTTTTTTGCAATTGCAGACAGATTTAAATCGGTACTTTTTTCTAATTCGGTTAACATTAAAAAATGATACACATCGAATAAGAACTGCCTTGCCATTGTATATCCAAAATCGGTATTTGGTTGTTCTACCAATAACACATTGAAGTATTCGCGTTCTTTACGCAGCATTGCGATATCATCTTCTGTTCTACCATCACCTGCAATTTTTGCCGCATATTGATAATAACTACGCACTTGTCCTAATAAATCTAATGACATATTGGTGCAAGCGATATCGGTTTCTAAACTTGGTCCGTGACCGCAAAGTTCTCCTAATCGCTGACCCAGAATGAGGCTATTATCTGCGATGCCAAGGATGTAGTTGTATAGGTTTTTGTTTTTCATTTTCATTCAAATTGAGACCTTTCGACTGCGCTCAAGGTGACATTTAACCCTAATAAAGAGATCCTGAAACAACACTTCGACTCTACTCAGTGTGACAATTCAGGATGACAAACTTTGTTATTTTACATATGCTTTACCTCGTCTGGTAAATCATAAAATGTTGGGTGACGGTATACTTTATCTTGTGCAGGCTCAAATAATTCGCCGTTATGCTCTGGGTTTGATGCTGTAATATGTTTACTTTCTACAACCCAAATGCTTACACCTTCGTTACGTCTTGTATACACATCTCGTGCGTTTTCTAAAGCCATTTCAGCATCTGCCGCATGAAGGCTTCCAAAATGACGGTGTTCTAATCCGTTTTTACTTCTTACGAAGACCTCCCAAAGTGGCCAGTTTTTTGTTGCCATAATATCTTTAATTAATACCTACAAGGTTACCAAAACCTTGCAGGTGAATTATATTGCTTGTTTTTCTTTCCTATTTTGCTTTTTCTGTGCGTGAGTCATCGCTGCATCACGAACCCATTCCCCACGCTCCCATGCTCCTACTCTGGCTTTCATTCGTTCTTTGTTCATTGGACCGTGACCTTTGACAACTTGCCAAAACTCATCCCAATTAATTTCACCGAAGTCATAGCTTTGACGCTCCTCATTCCATTTTAAATCTGGATCTGGAATTGTTAATCCTAAAATTTCAGCCTGTGGCACAGTTTGGTCTATAAACTGTTGACGTAATTCGTCATTCGTTTTACGTTTCAGCTTCCACTTCATGCTTTGTTCTGTATGTGTAGATTCTGCATCTGTTGGACCAAACATCATTAAACTTGGCCACCACCAACGGTTAAGCGCATCTTGAGCCAGCTCCTTCTGTTCTAGCGTACCTTCACATAACTTCAACATGATTTCATAGCCTTGACGCTGATGAAAACTTTCTTCTTTGCATACACGTACCATTGCTCTTGCGTAAGGTCCGAAAGAGGTGTTACAAAGCGGTACTTGATTGATAATAGCTGCGCCATCTACCAACCAACCAATAGCTCCCATATCTGCCCAAGTTACTGTTGGGTAATTGAAAATGGAAGAATATTTTGCTTTACCAGAATGTAATTGCTCGTATAATTCGTCGCGAGAAATTCCTAGTGTTTCACAGGCACTGTACAGATATAATCCGTGACCAGCCTCATCTTGTACTTTAGCCAATAAGGCTACTTTGCGACGTAATGAAGGCGCACGAGTAATCCAGTTCCCTTCTGGTAACATCCCAACGATTTCGGAATGCGCATGCTGACTGATTTGCCTAATATGTGTTTGACGATATTTTTCTGGCATCCAGTCTTTAGGTTCGATTTTCTCATCACGTGCAATACGCGCTTCAAATTCTGCTTCTAGATTTTTTATTTGTTCTTCACTCATCTTTTTAGCTTTTTGCTATTAGCTGTTCACTTTTAGCTAGTGAAACATAATTTTTCTTTTTCAATATTATAAGATTCCTGCATTCGCAGGAAGTTTATACATCAAAGTCGACCACTACTTTTTTAGTCGTTGGCACAGCTTGGCAACTTAACACATAGTTTTGTGCAACCTCATCTTCCTCTAGTGCGTAGTTGATTTTCATTTCAACTTCACCTTCCATAACCTGACATTTACACGTACTGCAAACACCACCTTTGCACGCAAATGGCAAATCTGCACCAGCTGTTAAAGCACCATCTAAAATATTATCATCGTCTTGTTGCATTGTGAAACGAAATTCCTTTCCTCCATCTATAATGATAACTTCGACTCCATCAATTTTTTGTTCAGACAATCGTTCTACACGTTTTTTATCTTCTTCGGTTAAGCCTTTTACAAATAATTCAAAATGAATTAATTCTTTTGGCAAACCTGCTTCCGCTAGATAATTACTTACGTAATTCACCATATCTTCTGGACCGCACAAAAACACTTCACTAGTATCTGGAATATCAATAAATGTTTTGGTGAGCACTTTCATCTTATCATCATCAAAACGTCCATTAAATAGCTCAATGTCTCGTTTTTCTTTGGTTAAAAAATAATAAATTTCCAACCTTCCAAAATACGTGTTTCTTAGCTGTTCTAACTCTTCCTTAAAGATAATGGATTTAGCTGTTTTATTCACATAGAATAATTTGCAAGTAGAATTCGGTTCTGTTGCTAAGTGTGCTTTTATCATAGATAGGATTGGTGTAATACCACTTCCTGCTGCAAAAAACAGATAGTTCTTAGCGTTCTCAGCATTACATTTTACACCAAAAGTTCCACTTGGAGGCATTACCTCCAACTCATCACCAATTTTTAATGTTGAGTTTACGAAAGTTGAAAACTTTCCTCCTGGTATTTCTTTTACAGCAACTTTCCATTCGTTATCAAACGGACTTGAGCATAGTGAATAAGAACGACGTACATCTTCAGAATCTATTATAGTCTTTAATGTTAAATGTTGCCCTTGAGAAAATATAAATGCTTTTTGAAATTCTAAAGGCACATCAAAAGACACAACTGACGTATCGTTTGTCTCTTTGTAAATATCCTTAACCTTTAATTTATAAAATTCTGCCATAAGCGTTTCTGTACTGCAGACATCTTCCTACTTCGACTGCGATAAGCATAAACTAGGAAGAATTTATCTTAATCTATTATTACAATTTGTACTACTCGAAAACGTTTTCGATTTAGAGCAATAAAAAAACTAACAATCGTTAGTTTACTTTACAAATTTACAAAAATTAATTAATTTCTTTGTTAATTCCTTTAACAAGGATTTTACTTAATTGTTCGGACAGCTCCTTAGGTTTTAAGTCCTCTTTCTTAGAAATCCACAGATACAATAACCTTAAAGTTGATAGAATTGAAAAGAGAATAACATCAATATTTTCATTAACAATTTCATCATTTTCTATTCCCTTTTTGATAATATTCCTGAACTCATCTTCATAATTAGAACGGAGTAAAAGGTAATATTCTAACTTTTCTTCCAAATGCACCCAATCATTATTTAAGGAAGCCATTTCATCAGTATTCTTGGAAGTAATATCTACATGAAGATTCACTACCGCTTCAATTTTTTTAATGCTAGTAAGGTTTGATTTCTCTATATTTTTTATGCCTTCGGTAAAATCTTCTGCCAAAGAAATAATGATTTCCTTTAAAATTTCTTGCTTAGAGCTAATATGATTGTAAAGACTTGCCGCTTTTATTCCCATTGCCGTAGCCAAATCTCGCATTGTTACTGCACTGTAGCCCTTTTCTTTAAACAGTTTTGCAGCTGTTTTAACAATTTCTTCCTTACGAGTTATTCCCTTCAATACTTTATATAGTCTTTTATTATTCGTAAATTTAATTAAATTTTAAGTATGGGATTTTTAGATTTTATTTTCGGCACAAAAAAGAGAGAAGTTGAAGACTATTTAGCAAATGGAGCATTGATATTAGACGTTAGAAGCCAACAGGAATGGGACAGTGGCCATATTGATAATGCTAAACATATTCCATTGAACGAGTTAAACAATCGCGTAGAAGAAGTAAAGAAACTCAATAAACCCATTATTGTATGCTGTGCAAGTGGTGTCCGTTCGGCAAAGGCTGCTAAATTCCTAAATTTACACAATATTGAAGCTACTAATGGTGGTGGCTGGGTAAACCTTAAGAAAAAACTATAGTTTTAAATCACCAATTTCATTAGAGGATTCTATAATATTTTCGTTGTATTGTAACGTCCAACCAAGTGAATTAGTTAAAATATAAAATTTAGAGATTTCACTTAACAAGCGATTTTTAGCATTTGATTTTAAATCTGAATTCTCGATTTTTTTCATCAATTGCTTTTTCACTGTCTCTTTAATATCGTTATAGTCTTTGGCTTCGAATTGATTTAAAAAATCTGCTTGGATATCATAATATTCAAAGTCTGGATTGATTTTAATTTCCTGATCTGGAATATGTGTTATAAGTAATATTTTATTCTCTTCATCAATATCATATTCCAATTTGCTTAAATCATAGGACACTGTTACATCTGCGTTAACAACAACCAAAGCTTTCTTTTCAACTTCAATTAAATCTCCAAAAATTGCTTTTGAATTCTTGTAACTAAACACCTCGCTAAAGTGACCTTCAGTAACAACCAACTTGCTTACATTTTTTAGCTGTTCTTGAATTAAAGCTGAGTTTTCTTTTAAAATTATTTCGTTGTTCTTTTTATCTCCACAATATTTAAAAGTAAAAAGAACTACTAATGTTATAATAACGCCAAAAAGGATTTTTCTCATGCTTAAAATTAACTAAATCTATGATAAACAAGTGTGAAACAAAACCTAATTAAATCCTATTTTTTTGCTTTACATCGTTTACGAGTGCTAATTACCTAAAAAAACTACGGAATATCGCCTTCTTATTGCGAATTTACTAATCAACTCTACCTTAGCTATGTAATTAGCAATAATAAGCGCTGATTTTTACGATTAATTCATTATCCTCAAATCTAAAACGTGAATATTATGAAAAGAATATGCACACTACTAATCCTACTTTCGACTACACTTTCAAATAGTCAAGTTACACTATTAAAAAACTACAATCCTAAAGCGCAAGATTTAGAACACCACTTAAATTCAACCAAGGATAGTTTGATTTTATCTTCAGATAAAAATATTGTTCAAGTTGATATCTTCAACGAAGATTTTGAGACATCTATTAAAGTTGAAAATAAAAACACTGCAATCTCACTGAGAGAAATTCCTATCGGCGAATTTTCTATTGAAGCTAAATTAACCGATAAAATCGTTGTAATGGATATTATAAAATATGATGATATTACTAACACCTCATCTTCTAAAAAAGAAATCGTAGAGGGTATGGGAATGATGCTAGATGAAGGTTTGAAGGTTATAAAAAGCTCACCAAAAACAAGTATAGAATTTTTATTAACAAGAGGTAGAGCAAAAAATCCAAGCAAAAAAAATCAAAAGTTTTACTACACTGTAATTAAAATAAACAATGGTAGTAGCACAAGTAAAACCATGAGGTTAGTAGACGAAAAGTCTATGGAACGTATGGTTTTAAAAAATAAAATAGAGTTTAAAAGTTCTACTACAAAATCTAACGAACTGACTGTTTGGGAAATTTATGACACCGAAAAATTTATGGAATTTCAGTCTGTTAATTCTGATTATGTATACACTTCAAACTCTGAAGCCTTTAATCCAAACCCTTATTATACAACTAGCAAAAAAGAAACAGCAACCATAGCTGGTTTAAAATAGAAAAACACTAGTTTCCTTTCTCCATATGAAAGCCTAACTAATGTTTTTAATTAATGACTAATAGCACTACAAATATAGCCAGCCTAAATCTCTAAATTTAGCAAACTGTATTACCAAAAGGTTACCTTGTTTTTAAATTTTCTGCTACAGAAAAACGAATAATCATACACCTAATCTAAAAAATATGTAAAATATCTATATTTTAGCATTACATTGGTCTTGTCTATTACATTTGTTTTAGAACTTAGAACCCAATGATAAGTTCTTATTTGTTCCCCCAAGACAAAACCTACTTATGAAAAGAACATTGTATTCCCTTACCCTTATACTTTTGGCTACTTTAGCCTATGGTCAAAAATCCACACTTTTACAAAACATTAATTTTAGAGCTAAAGAACTGAAGCACCACTTGAATGATGCAGGTGACAGCCTTATCCTAGAAAGTGAACGTCCAATTTATAAAGTAGAAATTTTCAATAGTGATTTTGAAAAATCTCAAATTGTAAAAAACACCAAAGTAACGATTCCTTTACAAGATATTCCTGTAGGCAGATTTGTTGTTGAAGCAGCATTACCAGACAGACTCATAGTAATCACATTACTTAGAAATGAGATTATAGACACAAGGCCTGCTATGAATATACCAAACCCAGTAAGAAACACTTCTTTATTTGGCAATGCTATGCCAAAAGCTAGTGAAAGGCCAGAAAACCCAATGACGACTCCACTAGAAGACAGAATTGTTATTGTAAACAAAAATAATTCTGAACGAAGAGAAAATTCAAGCAACGTAAACGAACTAAAATCTGAGATTGCTTCCGTAAAAGAAACTAAAGCAACTGTTGAAGAAAACTCAATTAAGATCACAAAAAGACACACTCCAACTACAAACAAAATAACTGAAGTTGAGAAAAACAGTGTATTAAAAGCAGATACACAACAAGAGAATGATGCGCTTTTCTTTGCAAATAACAATACAGTTTCAGCTAATCCTGGAAAAAGAGTTGTCCAAGCTTATTGGATAGTTTATAAGACCAATAATGCTTCAGGTTCTGGAAGCATAAGAAGGTTTGGAGATCAAAAAATGGTTAACAAAATGATCTCTTTTATAAACTTAGACAAGAAAACAATTGCAGGAAAACACAACGAACTCTATGTTTATGAAGTATATGATGTAGATGCTTTTGTAAAAATGAAATTAAAGAATCGTGATTATATGAATGTAGAAACAGACTGCTTCGATTCTACCCCTTACTTTAAAGCTGAAGACAGAGAAAAGGAATCAAGCCTTCCTTAATCTAGAAAAGCTATTTCTTAAGCTCTAATTTTTCAGCAAAATAATCACAGAAATCTTTCATAGTTGCGGTCATCTTTTCGTCTTGAGTTGCTCTATGAAAAGTATCACTCATGGTTACTAAAGTCTGATGAAAAAACTTTTTCATTTCATCTACAGGCATATCTTTAGTCCATAAGTCAATCTTTAAAGTTTCTTGAGCATTACTATCCCAAACCGATAGCATTATAGCTTTAGCTTCTTCATTAACCACACCTCCATCTTGTGCTGTCCACTTTAATTTTTCAGGCACTCGATTTTCGTCAAGTTCTACGTTAAGCTCTATTTTTGATTTTATGATTTTTGACATTACTTTTTTGGTTTAAATTTTGATTTTCTAAAAATTTCCTCGGGCTCTTTCTCTAAGATAGACATTGGCTTTTCACCTGTATTCTCAGCATAAGCTTTCACTATTTGCCAACCTATATATTGACCCAACCGTCCAGGAGATTGATTATCTAATTCAAGATAAAACTTAGAAAATGGTGCATCTGCAATAAATCTGCTAGACAACTTAGCATCTGTACTGTACAACAACTCCTTTTCTATAAAATAGCTCCAAATGGGACTTTCATTGGCTTCTGCCCACTGTAATTGTTCTTCTGAATATCCTATTTTTTCTGCATCTGTAACAAATGGAATCATTACATCTTTAAAATATAGAAGCTTTCCGAAGTAAATCATCTCATCTAGCAAGGTCTTTCTCTCACTCTGAAACACATACTTTTTAGCATATCCTTCTGCTACTTCTGGCACTATTTGAGCCTCATTCATATTTGCCGCTAAATACTTTGGTATATTTTGATAAAACTTATGCTCTGACCCTAAAAAATTATCCAATGCTATTAAAACTAGAGTGTCAGTGACAATTGTTTTATTTCTATAATCCACATCATTCGTCAGTGTAATCACTCTAGGCGAACTAAACGATTTGTCATAATACTTTAAATGCTGAAACAAATCTTTAAGATCAGCCTTTACGTTCTTAAAATCTGAATATTTTGAAGTTACCTCTTCAAGAAGTTCTCTTTGAAGCGTATCATTCATTCTATCTATCCAAAGAGAATCAGGCACATGCTTTGAAAAAAGAAAAGGATAAGCACTTTTTAGCCTAGGCAAATCAGTTGATTTTGCTTCAAAAAATGCTTTATCAAAACGTTCAACTACAAAATCGACATCGACTTTATCTATTTCTTTTTCTACCTTAGATGCTTCTTCACAAGACATAAGGCATACTCCCAAAATTAATATTACGTAAATTCTTAATGGCATTTGGTAAAACATTTTTAATCCTAACACTATTCTCTTACTTTTGTTGTGCAAAGGTACACTTCTTTACATTAAAACTTCAAAAATTATGCAAACAGAAAAGGTTGTAAATCACATAGTGGATTGGTTAAAAGATTATGCTACCAAAGCCAAAGTAAATGGTTTTGTAGTTGGTATTTCAGGTGGAATAGATTCTGCCGTAACTTCAACACTTTGTGCCAAAACTGGTTTAGATGTTTTGTGTTTAGAAATACCCATACACCAAGCTGAGAGTCATGTTTCAAGAGCTCACGAGCATATAGCCCAACTACAAAAACGTTTTACCAACGTACAAGAAACAAGAGTAGATTTAACTCCTGTTTTTGAAGAGTTTAAAACCGAAGTAAGCCTCGAAGGAAAACAAGAAACCGTTGATATGGCATTAGCCAATACCAGAGCCAGATTAAGAATGACCACACTTTATTACCACGCAGGTTTATTAGGAAGACTTGTTGCTGGCACAGGAAATAAAGTTGAAGATTTTGGTGTTGGTTTCTACACCAAATATGGAGATGGAGGTGTTGACCTAAGTCCTATTGCTGATTTAATGAAGTCTGAAGTTTACGAACTCGGTAAATATCTTGAAGTACCAGAATCTATAATGGAAGCTGCACCAAGTGATGGCCTTTTTGGTGATGCACGTAGTGATGAAGATCAAATAGGTGCTTCGTATCCTGAGTTGGAATGGGCTATGAAAATGAAAGACGAAGGCAAAACCGCAGATGATTTTGAAGGCAGAAAACGAATAGTTTTTGAAATATTCACAAGTTACAATACAGCCAACCAACATAAAATGATTCCGATACCTGTTTGTGAAATTCCTAATATTTTAAGGTAAAAATTGTATTTTATCAAATATTTTTAGAAAATCAATTAAATTTTAACTAACTTTAAGCAACAAATCTCCGCTATATCCTTGACGTAGCTTTTGCTATCGTATTTTTTTAACCCTAACCAAATAATTGTCATGATACAAATCTTGATTGTTGACAGTCATCCTATTGTAAGAGCTGGCTTGGAACTTTATCTTAACTCAAAACCAGATCTTAAAGTCGTAGGAAGTCTCGGCAGTGGTATTGAAATTTTTGACTTTATACGAAAACAAAAAGTTGATGTAATAATTTCTGAAATAGATTTACCCGAACTAAACGGTATTACAGCTCTTAGAGCCATTAAAAAAGAAAATAAATCTATTAACGTTTTAATGTTTAGTCATCAACCAGAAGAGATCTATGCCATAAGCACATTAAAAGCTGGCGCATCTGGCTATTTAAACAAAGAGGCAAGTGTAGACATGATAGAAGAAGCGGTTAGAAAAGTTCACTCTGGTGAAATTTCCCTAAGTGAAAAGATGGACAAACATCTGCGTTATGAAGATACTCGTAGAAGCCGAAGCCGTATGTTTAAAAAACTATCTACTAGAGAAGTTGAAGTTTTAAAATTGCTCTCAATAGGTAGAAAAAACAAAGAAATAGCTGAGGAACTAGATATCAATGAAAAAACGGTAAGTACTTATAAAGCTAGGCTTTTCAAAAAACTTAATGTAAATAACATTATAGATTTAATACACCAAGCCAAGCATCATAACCTTACTTAGCCTCCAACAACTTTTCCTAGTTTACGAGATAATAACATTTTTAAACCAAGATAATCTTTTACATCTTCAATGATAGTACGAGTATCTACATTTTGGTTTAAAGTTTCGTTCTTATATTCAGCTACCTTTTGGTCAATAAGAAAACAGCGCAAACTCAAAATAGTTTGACTGACCAATTGAGATATAGAATGCTCTTTTTCTTTTGGAATGATATTGTTTCGATGCCAATCGTGCAACGTATACTTTTCATCTTCCATCAAGATACCCGTAACTGTACTGGCAGATTCTTGGTCGAGTTGATTGATAAAATCTTTTGTCGAAAAATTTTCATCTTGATTTAGTTTATCAATGATAGAATAATACAATTCCTTAAACTTTTCATTGGTAAACTGCATCTCATCTTCTTGAAGATCTAAGTATATTTTTTCAAAAACTTTAGCCTCATGTATGGTTGGCTCTAAAATCAATTCACCAGAAGCTTCATCTTCTTTTAGAATTAAATCTTCAAACTGTTCGGTTTTATCACCATACAGCATTAATATTTCAATAATTTTTTGCTCTAACTCAAACTGCACATCAACCCTCGGCTTTGACTGATTTTTATTCTTTACAACCTCAAAAGCTTTTTGTTCTTGCTGGTATTTTTTATTAGCATCATTAACATCCTTTTTGTTGATCTGTGCTAATGTGCTAAAAAGTACATTCTCGCTTATATCCATAATTCGAGCACATTCTTGAATATAAACTTCGCGCTTTATCTGATCTGGAATCTTAGCGATACTGTTAACAATTTCACGAATGGTTTCTGCCTTCTTTATAGGATCATTACTAGCCTCTTTTACCAATAAAGACGCTTTAAATTGAATGAAATCCTTAGCGTTTTCATTTAGGTATTCGGTAAGTTCTTCAAACGTATTAGATCTCGAGAAGCTGTCTGGATCTTCACCATCTGGGAACGTACAAACCCTTACATTCATACCTTGTTCCAATATTAAGTCAATACCTCGTATAGACGCTCTAATTCCCGCCGCATCACCATCAAATAAAACTGTAATATTATTGGTCAATCTATTTATCAACCGTATTTGCTCAGGCGTCAACGCTGTTCCAGAAGAAGACACCACGTTTTTTATTCCTGTTTGATAAAATTGAATAACATCTGTATAACCTTCTACTAAATAACAATTATCTTCTTTTGAGATGGCTTGCTTAGCAAAGTACAAGCCATAAAGCACTTTACTTTTATGATAAATTTCACTCTCGGGAGAGTTAAGATATTTGGCTGCTTTTTTATCATTTGTTAGAATACGTCCACCGAAACCAAGTATACGTCCACTCATACTGTGAATTGGAAACATCACACGACCTTTAAACCTATCGAAACGCCTTTCATCTTTAACAATAGTAAGCCCAGTTTGCTCTAAAAACTCCAACTGATAGCCTTTACCTAAGGCATCATCTGTAAAGGCTTGCCATTCATCTAAGGAATAACCTAGCTGAAACTTATTAATAATCTCTTCCTTAAATCCACGCTCTTTAAAATAGCTTAGACCTATTGCTTTTCCCTTATCGGTTTTATGTAGTACTTTTTGAAAATACTCATTAGCATATTCACTTACCAAATACAGGCTTTCTCTTGTATTGGCTTGTTCTTTCTGCTCGTCAGTTCTTTCAATTTCGTCGATTTCAATATTATATTTCTTGGCCAAATATTTTATAGCTTCAGGGTACGTAAAATGCTCGTGCTCCATTAAAAATGTCACAGCATTACCGCCTTTTCCTGTTGAGAAATCTTTCCAAATCTGTTTCACTGGAGACACCATAAAACTAGGAGTACGCTCATCACTAAATGGACTTAAGCCTTTAAAATTGCTCCCAGATTTCTTTAACTGTACAAAATCACCAATGACCTCCTCTACACGAGAAGTTTCAAAGACTTGAGATATGGTGTTTTGTGAAATCAAAATGTACGTTTTTGCAAGTTGGTAAATTTAATACAACTATTAGTTTTTTGAAACTATATATCACAAATGTTAAACTAATTACAATTGTCAAAATTTAATTTAAGCCCTTTATTAACTTTGAGTGTATGAGCTCAAAACCTACCAAAACAAAATCTATAAGAAAGCCTTACAAAAAGAAGCGCTATACACTACCAATCATCATAATTATTATTTTGTTAGGTCTTAGAATTTACTTACCATATTACGTTAAATATGAAGTTAATAAGGTATTAGCCGAATTACCAGGTTACCATGGAGCTGTTGATGATATTGACATTTCACTCATAAGAGGTGCTTATGTTATTAAAGGTATGTATCTCAATAAAATCAATGCCAAGACAGAAGTTCCTTTTTTAAAATTTCCGAAAAGCGATATTTCTATTGAATGGAAATCTCTACTTAAAGGAAAAATTGTTAGTGAAATTGTAATGGATAGCCCAGAGGTTATTTATGTTTTTGAAGACCAACAAACCGAAGGAGAAATGCCTGATGTTGATGATTGGACAAAAGCTTTGACAGATTTAGTACCGATTGAAATTAACCACTTTGAAGTCCATAATGGTAAAATTGCCTTTGTGGAATTGCAGGCAAATCCAAATATAGATTTACATTTTGATAAGCTTGAACTCTACGCTGATAATTTAAGAAATGTAACCTCTATGGAACGTACTTTACCGTCTCCTATTTCTGCAACAGCAGTTTCTATAGGAAATGGAAACGTAAAATTAGACGGCAACATTAACCTTATCAAAGAAATACCTGATATGAATGTTGAGTTTGCTTTACAAAAAGCTAACGTTACTGCTCTTAATCCTTTTACAAGACACTATACTGGTATTGATTTTAAAAGTGGAACATTTGAGCTTTTTAGTGAAGTTGCCATTGCCGATGGCCATCTTAAAGGTTATATGAAACCTATGGTTATAGATTCTAAACTTATAAGTAAAGATGATGGTTTTCTTGGAGTTTTATGGGAAGGTTTTGTAGGCTTTTTTAAATTCATATTAAAAAATCATAAGACTAATACATTAGCTACAAAAATTCCTATTGAAGGAAATTTGAATAATGTAAAATCTAATACGCTAACTGCTGTGGTAAATATTTTTGGTAATGCTTGGATAAAGGCTTTTAAAGGAGTTATTGATGATGATATTGAGTTTGAGGATGCTTTTAGCAACAGCGAAAAATAAAAGCCCTAATCCATTCTCTAGATTAAGGCTTTTGACACTCAAAAATTGATTGATGAAAAACTGATTGGTTTAGTCCATATCGAATCTTACTCCGACAGAAATGTTATTCTGGTCTACTAACTGATCTTTAAACAACGGATTAAGATCGTATTTCACATATAGCGCTACATCTCCTAGAGATACATAACTACTGAGTCCGTAAACAAATTCACTAACTTCAAAACCATCTCTTTGTTTATCCTTTACTCTATTTCCATCTTCTTTGTACTTTAGTTTCTGCATGCTACCAATATTAAAACCTGCATAACCACCAATACCTATTTTTAATTTATTGTGAGTAGAATATCTGAAGTAATCTTCCTTTTCTATCTTTTTAGAAGGACCAAATTCTAGGTGAACAGGAAAAACCAAATTAGTAGTTCTAAATTTTGCTTTGTCTAAATTTGTTGGAAATTCTTGAAGTGACACATCACCATCTGTGTTTACTAGGTAATTATTGTCTTTGATATTAAGTTTGTTCCATTGAAAAGAAAAACCATATTTTAATCTCCAGAAATTAGTGTTATCAAAAATTCTTGTTTTCCAAGCATAACCTAATTCCATAAATCCAGAACCTGCAAGTTTATATGGTGAATCATCTATACTTTCTCCATCTATAAGGGTATTATTAAAACCTAATGCAAAAACAATGTCGCTAGTCGTTCTTCTATCATATTTTCTTGGTTTTTTCTTATTTTTCTTCTTGCCTAGAAAAATAAATTCCTCTCCATACTCATTATTTCCTCCTATACTAAAAACATAGGAATCGTCATCATCGTTATTGTCGTAGCCAGATTCATTACGTTGTAAAAGCGCAATTTTACTATCAACAATTGTCAATCTATTTTCTATATTTAAAGCTCTTTTTTTTGCAGCTTCTTTCTTTAAATCTTCGGCTTCAGCAGCTGTTATTTTTCCTGCATCCAATCGACTATTGATTGCTTCTATTTCAGCTTTAAGCAATTCTCTTTCCTCTTCTTCAATTTTTAATTTTAGCGATTCTAATTTTTGAATCTTAATAAGGTTGGCATTTTTTTCGATGTTGACCGAGTCTACTTCCTTTTCTTGCGCTTGCAAACTGTTTAGCGCAAGCATTGATACCAATAGGCCTATTGCCATTCGTGTAATTGTATTCATAACTGTTCGTTTTTTGATGTATTGATGTTAATTTGATTTGTGATTGTAAAATTCTAAACGCTCTTACTCAATATTTGCTGTACAATAAGTTTTGAAAACTCTTCTTAATTATTACGTTCCGCAACCGCTGTTCTTACCGTTTCATAGCTATCCTTTAAAGCTTCAAAAACTTTTGTTCTAAACGACTGTCCCATTTCATCCTCTACACTCATAAGCAGTGATTCTGCATCAACAGTCTTCGAAGTTTCTTTCAGTAATTGTTCTTTGAAAATTTCTTTGCTAGCTAACTTTAATAGTGAATCTACTTCTCTATCCGTAACTGTACTGTTAGTATCTTTAATACCCTTTAAGGTTTCTGCAACTGCATTGTCAATAGCTTCTTTATCTAGTGTTAGATTTATGCTATTCTGTTTTTCAAGATTACCAACTTTTGATTTATTCTGTTGACCTTTATCATCGCTTACTAACTGCTTTTGTTCTTTTTGATTAACAACTTTTTTATAATCTATAATTTCTGGTTGCTTAATATTTTCAGAATGCTCTTGTTCTCCTTTTACAACATCTTCATTAGCCAACTCTACAGACTCTTCTTCAAAAATTGCTTTAGATTCATCATCTAACTCTTGCTTTATTTCTTCTTCGTCTACAATTTGTGGTAAACTATTTTCAATATCAGGTTGATTAAAAAATTGAACGGTTACTGCAATCATAATTATAATTCCAGCCGCAATACTCAACCACCAAAATATGGTGTTTTTAGATTTCTGTTCGTCATCATCTAAACGTTGCGATAGTTTTGACCAACTATCTTCTGATGGAGACATCGTACGCTTTTCGAGCTTGTCTTTTAATTGTTCTTCGAACTTAATTGGAGCCATAACTATTGTTATTTAATTCTTTTATCTTTTTCTGTAGCATTTGTCTTGCTTTAAACAGTTGCGATTTAGATGTACCTTCAGAAATATTTAATATCTCTGCTATTTCATGGTGTTTATAACCTTCAATGGCATACATCACAAATACAACTTTATAACCTTCGGGCAAACTATCAATGAGCTGTTGTATTTCAGCAACTTCTATATTAGACTTAATGTTATTTGAGTAATCATGCTCTAAATATTCATCTTTGGCTGCAAATTCTATTTGCTTTTTTTGTCTTAAATACGAAATTGCTTCTCTTACCATAATTCGTCTAATCCACCCTTCAAAACTGCCTTCATTTCTAAAATTTTTGAGGTTTTTGAACACCTTAAAAAAACCATTAAGCATTACTTCCTCTGCCTGATGCACATCCTTAATATAGTAGCGACAAACACTTAACATCTTTGGTGCATGCAGCTCATACAAGATATGCTGTGCTTCACGATTTTGTTTCGCAGCTTTCTGTATCAGTTTAGATTCGTTTTTATGAAGTTGGATAACTTTCATTACCTAGGTTTCGATTGCTCTTCTACTTATAAAGACGCAATAGTTGTGCTAATGGTTGTCTGGAAAACAAAAAATAATTAAAATAAATTTTAAAAAACTGAATTACAATATTTTAAAGTTTATTTTTTTCTATCGATGACATAATCTACCATAAGTTTTAATGAAGATTTATAGGTAGAATCTGAGTAAGTATCTAAAATATTTAAGGCCTCTTCTTGAAAAGCTTTCATTTTTGAAATAGCATAATCTAGTCCGCCGTTCGCTTTAACGAAGGCTATAACTTCTTTAACACGCTTTTTATCCTTATTATGATTTTTAACAGAATTAATGAGCCAAGACTTTTCTTTTTTTGAAGCATTATTGAGCACATAGATTAGAGGCAGTGTCATTTTTTGCTCTTTAATGTCTATACCTGTCGGCTTTCCGATAGCTTCTTCCCCATAATCGAATAAATCGTCTTTAATTTGAAAAGCCATACCAATTAGCTCTCCAAACTTTCTCATAGCTTCCACTTCCGCACCATTTGGCTTTACAGATGCAGCACCAAGACTACAACAAGCTGCAATTAAAGTAGCTGTTTTTTGTCTTATGATCTCATAATAAACAGCTTCTGTAATATCTAAATTTCTAGCCTTTTCAATTTGAAGTAATTCTCCTTCACTCATCTCCCTAACAGCAACCGAGATGATTTTGAGTAAATCAAAATCGTTATTATCTATGGAAAGTAACAAACCTTTAGAGAGTAGGTAGTCACCAATAAGTACAGCGATTTTATTTTTCCAAAGAGCATTTATAGAGAAAAATCCTCGACGTCTGTTGCTATCATCTACAACATCGTCGTGCACTAATGTTGCTGTATGAATTAGTTCAATAACCGAAGCTCCTCTATAGGTGCGTTCACTAACCTCACCGTTATTTAGCATTTTAGCCACCAAAAAAACAAACATAGGACGCATTTGTTTTCCCTTTCGGTTAACGATATAATGGGTTATCCTATTTAATAAGGCTACTCTACTCGCCATAGAAAGCTGAAACTTTTGCTCAAAAAGTTCCATTTCATAGGCAATAGGTTGTTTAATCTGTTCGGTTATTTTCATTTAAGAATTAAAGAGAACACTTATCCTGCAAAACTACAAATTATGCCTGGTCTTTAGTGATAAAAAAAGTAATTATAAGCCTTTAACATTTATTTAGAAGTTTTCTTTGTAGTTTTAAAGTTCATAACTAAAAATCAAGAAACATATGAAAAAAATTACTTTTTTACTTACTTTTTGTTTAGCTGTTACCTTGAACTCTTGGGCTCAATGTACTACTAACACTGGAGGGCAGTGGCCAAGCAGCACTATAACTCTAGCCAATTCTGGTGCAGCAGAAACAATTGCCTCAAATAACTGGCCTAATGCTGAATTTTCTTTAATAGATAATGTGTTAGCAGGTTCTGATTATACCGTAGCTGGAACAGGCATGTTTATTACAGTAACTAACACAGCAGATTCTTCTATTATAACTTCTGGAAGTAATAGTGTTTCTTTTACAGCTGGACCTGGTCTGACTGGCATAACGGTCTTTTGGCATTTAGATGCTTTATGTGGAACAAATAACGGTCCTAACACATTAACCACTATACAATGTACTACATGTACATGTCCTGAAACTTCTGCCCCTAGCGTAGCAACACTACCTACACCTTCAGATGGTGCTACTGACATCATGATTGACGATTCTGACCCAGACAACCTTCTAATAACCCCTTTCTCTTGGACAGATGGCACAGTTGGAGGCAGTGTAGAAAGTACTAATTTAAGTTTAGGCACCACGCCTACAGGGGACGATATAGGCACTATAACTGGTGCAACAAACGGTAATGGTATAATTTACACATGGCAACCAAATACTACTTACTATTGGTTTGTGGAATCTATTAATTGTTTTGGATCAACAACAAGTCCTGTTTGGAGTTTCACTACTTCTTCATGTACACTTTCAGCACCAGACGCCATAAATAATGTGGTAGAACCTATAGATGGTGCAGTTGATGTTGCTATTGATACAACTGATCCTGCAAACTTACTCGTTACTCCTTTTTCTTGGACAGATCCAATCACAGGTGATGCTCCAAGCTCTTATAATTTGAGTTTAGGTGTTACACCTACAGGAGATGACATAGGCACTATAACTGGTGCTGGAAATGGAAACGGCATTATTTACACTTGGGCGTATAGCACAACTTACTACTGGTATGTAGAAGGTGTTAACTGTGGTGGTACTGGCACAGCTAGTCCCGTTTGGAGTTTCACTACAGAAGCAGACCCTAATCTTTCTATTAGTGAATTTAGCAAAAGTTCTTTCAATCATTATTACGACAACGATACAAAGATTCTTAACATAGAATCGTCAACCTCTACACTTACTAGTATTGAAATTTACTCTATTACAGGTAAAAATGTGATTTCAAAAAAATTAAGTAATTCAAGAGAAGCTATTAATCTATCTGAATTAACAGATGGTATTTACTTAGCTAAAGTAAATATTAATGGAAATTCTAAAACTGTGAAGTTTGTGAAGAATTAGCCTGATAGAATTTAAAAATAAAAAAAGCGGCAGTATTGCCGCTTTTTTTATTTATCCTTTATTAGCCAACTGACCACAAGCAGCATCAATATCCTTTCCTCTACTTCGTCTTACAGTTACAGTGATATTATTAGCCTCTAGTGTATTAACGTACATATCTAAAGCTTTTGGATTAGCTTGCTGAAACTCTCCGTCATCAATTGGGTTGTATTCAATAAGGTTTACTTTACTCGGTGCAAACCTGCAAAACTCAACCAAAGCATCAACATCTTTTTGTTTGTCATTTATACCTTTCCAAACAACATATTCATAGGTAATTCGGTTTTTGGTTGCAGCATACCAATACTGTAATGCCTCTCTTAAATCACTTAATGGAAATGTTGCATTAAACGGCATTATTGATGTTCTTACCTCATCTATAGCAGAATGTAATGATACGGCCAACTTAAACTTCACCTTATCATCTGCCATTTTCTTAATCATCTTTGGTACACCTGAAGTCGATACGACTATACGTTTTGGAGACATTCCTAAACCTTCAGGCGAAGTTATTTTATCAATAGCCTTTAGAACATTATTGTAATTCATCAAAGGTTCACCCATACCCATAAAAACAATATTGCTCAGTGGTCTATCATGATACAATCGGCTTTCATTATCTATCGCAACTACTTGATCATATATTTCATCTGGATTGAGGTTACGCATACGTTTTAATCGCGCTGTTGCACAAAACTTACAATCTAAACTACAACCTACTTGAGAAGATACACAAGCCGTTGTTCGGGTTGCTGTAGGAATTAGAACAGACTCCACAATAAGATCATCGTGCAACCTTACAGCATTTTTTATGGTACCATCAGAACTTTTCTGCATCTGATCGACCTTAATATGGTTGATTACAAAATTGTCTTCTAGCATTTGGCGAGTATTTAAAGATATATTGGTCATATCTTCAAAACTATGAGCCGATTTCTGCCACAACCACTCGTAAACCTGATTACCACGAAAAGCCTTATCTCCTTGTTTCACAAAGAATTCTCGCAATTGCTCTTTAGTTAATGCTCGTATGTCTTTCTTTTTTACTTCCATCTTATGCAAAAGTAATTAAATGAAATGGTTTCTTATTTAAAAAGAAAAAGCCTCACAATTGAGGCTTTTATTTAAGTTTTATATTTTACTCTTAAAGGATAAGCATTGCGTCTCCATAAGAGTAAAATTTATACTTTTCTTTTACAGCCTCTTCGTAAGCTTTCTTCATGAAGTCGTGCCCTGCAAAAGCTGATACCATCATCAACAACGTTGATTTTGGTGTATGGAAATTAGTAACCATACAGTTTGCGATACTAAAATCGTATGGCGGAAAAATGAATTTATTTGTCCAACCATCATAAGGATTCAATCTTCCGTTTGAAGATACAGAACTCTCAATAGTACGCATAGACGTTGTACCTATTGCACAAACACGTCTTTTGTTCTCAATACCTTTATTTACAGTATCTGCTGCTTGTTGAGAAATTATAATTTCCTCGCTATCCATTTTGTGCTTAGACAAATCCTCTACTTCAACAGGATTAAAAGTTCCTAAACCAACATGAAGTGTAACTTCTGCAGTTTCTACACCTTTAATTTCTAAACGTTTTAATAAATGCTTTGAGAAGTGAAGACCTGCTGTTGGAGCTGCAACTGCACCTTCATTTTTAGCAAAAATAGTTTGATATCTTTCTTCATCTTCTGGCTCAACATCTCTTTTAATATATTTTGGAAGTGGAGTTTCACCAAGTTCGGTTAACTTTCTTCTAAAATCAATATAAGATCCATCATACAAGAAACGTAACGTTCTTCCTCTAGACGTTGTGTTATCAATAACCTCAGCAACTAGAGTTTCATCATCACCAAAATACAGTTTGTTACCAATTCTTATTTTACGCGCTGGATCTACCAAAACATCCCAAAGACGTTGTTCTTGATTTAACTCACGTAACAAAAACACCTCAATACGCGCACCTGTTTTTTCTTTATTTCCATATAATCTTGCAGGAAAAACTTTAGTATTATTCAGAATCATCACATCACCTTCATCAAAATAATCTATAATATCTTTAAAAAGCTTATGTTCTATAGTTTGTTTTTCTCTGTTAAGCACCATTAACCTTGCTTCATCTCTGTGTTCAGCAGGATGCTCAGCTAACAATTCATCTGGAAGTTCAAAATTAAAATTTGATAATTTCATACGGTATTGTTGTTTTTTTGAATTTGCAAATATACAATCTCAAAATAGGGGTTGTCAAGTAAATGGGTGTTTTATTTTAAATTGAACCCAATAGTTTTTAAATCTTCCCAAAACTGAGGGTAAGATTTACTAACGACATCAGCATCATTAATTATTAAATCTGTGACCAAACCCAGTGGAGCAAATGCCATTGCCATTCTATGGTCGTTATAGGTTTCAATTTTAATATTTTCTTTTATAGAAATTGAAGTCTGAAGGTACAAAGAATCATTTGTTATATTCACTGTAGCTCCCAATTTCTCTAATTCTGTTTTAAGCGCTACTAAACGATCTGTTTCTTTTATTTTCAAAGTATGAAGTCCTGTCATAAAACACTCCAATCCCAAACCAAAGGCTGATACTGCTATTGTTTGTGCTATATCTGGAGCATCAGCAAGGTTAAATTCTAATTTTGAATTTGAAACATGCTCTTTAACCAACCTTATAGAATTATTCTCATAATAGGTTTTTACACCAAAAGCCTCATAGATATCCGACAATACTGAATCACCTTGCAAGCTCTCTTGCTTATACGATGAAATAGAAATTTCTGCTCCAACCTCTCTTAAGGCGACAATACTATAAAAGTAGGAAGCCGAGGACCAATCAGACTCTACAACTACCGTTTTAGTGTTTACATCTTTGGTACTAGGTTTTACAGTAATTTGGTTACCTATAAAACTATTTTCAATGCCGAGTTCATCCAATAAGCTTAAGGTCATCTTTATATACGGTACAGAAGTAATTTTTCCGTTTAGAGTTATTTCTAAACCGTTTTCTAATTTGGAAGCAATAAGTAATAAAGCTGATATATATTGACTACTAACGCTAGCAGTCAATTCGACTTTATGTTTAGTTAACTGCTTCCCTTTAATCTTTAAAGGTGGAAAACCATCATTTTGAAGATAAGTAATATCTGCTCCTAAAGACTTTAAAGCATCGACCAAAATTTTTATCGGACGCTCTTTCATGCGTTTAGAGCCTGTAATTTCAATTTCCCTTCCTGCTTGTGTAGAAAAATAAGCGGTTAAAAATCGCATCGCAGTACCTGCATGATGAATATCAATCAATGAATCTTTGGAATCTAAAGCCTTTTTCATCAGAACAGAGTCATCCGAATTCGAAAGGTTCTCAATTATAATCTGTGGATATAGCGATTGTAATAATAACAATCTGTTAGATTCACTTTTTGAGCCTGTCATTTTTACAGTTTGCTTATTTACAAGTTTGGATTTTCGGATTGTAATATCCATAGGATAAATTCTAAGAAATTAAAGCTACAAAACTACTTTAATTTCTCATTATTATGGTGTCTATCGTGATCGCGTTTGGTCTTTTTATCCATTTTCTTATCAAAAGACGCTTGCAAATCTATTCCTGTTTGGTTCGCTAAACATAAGACAACGAATACAACATCTGCCAATTCTTCTCCAAGGTCTTTATCCTTATCACTTTCTTTTTCACTTTGCTCACCATAACGTCTTGCTATAATACGAGCTACTTCACCAACTTCTTCGGTTAGCTGAGCCATATTGGTAAGCTCATTAAAATAACGGACACCATGTTCTTTTATCCACTTATCTACCTCTTGTTGTGCGTTTTTAATATTCATAATAAAATTATTCTCTATTTTTTGAATCTATAATTATAGTCACTGGACCATCATTGATTAGTGCCACTTTCATGTCTGCGCCAAACTCACCAGTTTGAACTTGTTGACCAAATTCTGCTTGAAGCGTGTTCACAAATTCCTTATACAAAGGAACTGCTATATCTGGTTTAGCAGCTTTAATATAACTTGGCCTGTTACCTTTTTTAGTACTGGCGTGAAGTGTGAACTGGCTTACCACAATGATCTCTCCATCGGCATCCAAAATGGACTTATTCATAACATCATTGTCATCAGGAAAAACACGAAGGTTTAATAGCTTTTTACACAACCAATCGATGTCTTCTTTGGTATCTTCATTTACAATACCAAGCAAAACCAAAAGACCCTCTTTAATATTGGCTATTTTCTTTTTGTTGATTGTTACTGAAGCTTCAGATACACGCTGTATTACTATTTTCATTTCCTATTCCTTATCCCAATTATCCGTTCTGTAATGTTCATCTTCACCTTCTAAAATTTGAAGGTAACTACGATATCTCGAATACGAAACCTCATCATTTTCTAAAGCTTCTTTAACAGCGCATTTTGGCTCATTAAGATGAATACAATTATTGAATTTACAGTCTTGCTTTAAAGCAAAAAACTCAGGAAAGTAATCACCGACTTCTTCCTTTTCCATATCTACAACACCAAACCCTTTAATACCTGGTGTATCAATAATTTTAGCATCAAAACTTAGGTCAAACATTTCAGCAAATGTTGTGGTGTGTTGCCCTTGCATGTGCTGTTCAGAAATTTCTTTAGTCTTTAAATCTAAGGAAGGTTCTATGGCATTTACTAGAGTTGATTTTCCCACGCCAGAATGTCCAGAAAACATACTTACTTTTCCTTCCATTAAGGCTTTGACTTTGTCAATATTTTTTCCTGTTTTTGCAGAAATACCAATGCACTCATAACCTATCTGTCTGTAAACACTTGCTAGATATTTTACTTCGAGCAAAGTTTCCTCGTCATAAGTATCTATCTTATTGAAAAGTAATATCGTCTGTATTGAATAGGCTTCTGCCGTAACCAAAAAGCGATCTATAAAACTGGTAAATGTTGGTGGATTATTGACAGTAACCAATAAAAAAACCTGATCTATATTGGCTGCAATTATGTGGGTTTGTTTTGAAAGGTTAACCGACTTTCTTACGATGTAATTTTTACGTTCACCAATTCTATTGATAACACCTGTTTCAGTATTGTTTTTTGTTTCGAGCTTAAACTCTACTTTATCGCCAACAGCTATGGGATTTGTACTTTTAATACCTTCTAACCTAAAACGCCCTTTAATTCGGCATTCATAAAATTTGCCATTAAAGGTTTTTACTGTGTACCAGCTACCTGTAGATTTATATACTATCCCAGTCATTATTAACAATTAAACAATAGCAAAGGAAGTGATTTTATGGTAAAAAATCACTATTTTAAACTCATAATCAATTAAATCAACGGTCATGAAAAAAAATTTATTATTCATTGCAGTTATTGCTGTAGGACTTATCTCATTTTCCTTTATCAATAAACAGGAAAATAATGAACAAAATCAGATAGAATACAAAGTCATTACCAGTGTAGAGTCTATTGTACCTAATGGTCTAGGAAGGTCTCGTCTTATTTCTTCAAATGCAGAACGCGATTATTCTGAATTCACATCAGAACAAACTGAAGAAGATCATGAAAGAAATAAATCAAAGAGAAAAGACATCAGAGTTAAAGATTTTGAAGAAACCAAACTCTTAAACTTTTACAATCTAGGAGGTATTCGTTTTCAAAACATTGTTGCCAATGATGCTCTTGTTGCTTCTAAATTAACAGCAATGGGCAGTGAAGGCTGGGAACTTGTTTTTGTAGCCAGCTCTTCTGAAAGTGATGCTGGAAAAGATGATGGTCAAGGTATTTTTGTAACACGCTACACCTTTAAACGACACGTCAATTAAATGAAAAGTCTCTTAAATTAGAGCCTTTTTTATTTATTTGAGTTAGTATTACAAAACTCAATTACTCATCTTTGCGATATGCGTAAAATTATATCAGAACATATTAAAAACTACATCAATCCTACAGAAAAAGATTTACAAGTTTTCACGTCTCATCTTAACGAAATTTCTGTTGACAAAAAGAAATTCCTCCTACGTCCTGGCACCTTTGTAAAGTATGAATATTTTGTAATAAAAGGCTGCCTAAAAGCTTATTATTTAGATGACAAAGGCAATCGCCATATCATTCAATTCGCTGTAGAAAACTGGTGGATTGGTGATTTCGATGCGTTCTATAACAATGTTCCTTCAAGATTGCATATTGAAGCGATTGAAAATTCACAACTACTTTCTATAAATTATGATTGCCTAAAAAAGATATATGAAGAAGCTCCTATTTTTGAACGCTATTTTCGAATTTTAGTCACTAACGCCTTCATCTCTCAACGTAAGCGCATATTATCTTCTTTAGAGAAAAATGCCCAACAACGCTACATAGAATTTTGCAATACTTATCCGAATATAGAAGATAGAGTACCCAATTACGATATTGCCAACTACCTTGGAGTTTCTGCGGAAAGCTTAAGTCGAGTAAGGCGAAATTTAAAAAGTTAATTATGTCTTAATTGACATAAGTCAATAAGATTGAAATATTCAAAACGTAACTTTGATTCTATTCAAAGAAAACAATAAAAGCTAACTGCTTTTAAAAGTATAATTACAACACAAAAAACTATGAGCAAGCAACCATTATTAACCCCTTACAACAAAAACATTAAACTAGATAATAGAGTTGTTATGGCACCAATGACACGTAGTCGTGCCGATAACAAAGATAAAGCTCCAACAGATGAACTGCATGGACTATATTACGAACAACGTGCATCTGCAGGATTAATTATTACTGAAGGTTCGCAAGTTTCTGAACGTGCAGTAGGTTATATTAATACTCCTGGAATTCATACAAAAGCTCAAGTAGAAGGCTGGAAGAAAGTCACTAAACGTGTTCATGATAAAGGTGGAAAAATCTTTATACAGCTATGGCATGTCGGTAGAATGTCGCATCCAGATTTTCACAATGGAGAACTGCCATTATCTGCTTCTGCCATAAATCCAGAGTCAAAATCTTACACACCTGAAGGTTTTAAGGATACTGTAGTACCAAAGGAAATGACAATTGAAGACATTAAAACTACGGTAAAAGATTTTCAAAACGCAGCTGCAAATGCTGTAAAGGCTGGATTTGATGGTGTTGAAATTCATTCTTCAAATGGGTATTTATTTCACCAGTTTTTTAACGGAACTTCAAACAAAAGAACAGATGAATATGGCGGAAGTAAAGAAAATAGAGCACGATTCTTTTTTGAAGTTTTAGATGCGATAAAAGAAGTTATTCCTGAAGAAAAAATTGGAGCGAGATTCAACCCGTCACTCAACGGTGTTTTTGGTATGACAATGGATGAAGACACCATACCTACATTTGAATACATCATTAAAAAACTTAATGATTACAATTTAGCATACGTTCACTTATCGGAGCCTTTTACAGATGTTTCTGATATTCCGTATGCTGTTACAGAAATTGCCAAGCATTTTAGACCGTTATACAATGGTACATTAATGATTAATTCTAATTTCGATCAAGAAAAAGGTAATAAAGTTATTGAAGATGGTTATGCAGATTTGGTTGCCTATGGCAAACCTTACATATCAAATCCCGATTTGGTAGAACGTTTTGAGCATAACTTAGAATTAGCAGAATGGGATCAAGACACATTCTACACAACTGGAGAAAAAGGATACACTGATTACCCTAAAGCTTCAGAAAAAGCAAACGTTTAATTTTAAAAACACAACATTATGAAATTTACAAGAAAAGCTAGTGCTGTATGGAATGGCAGTGGGAAAGACGGCAACGGAAACCTCACTACAGGAAGTAAAGTATTAGAAAACACTCAATATTCGTTTCACACCAGATTTGAAGATGGTGAAAAAGGCACCAACCCTGAAGAACTTATAGGTGCAGCACATGCAGGCTGCTTTGCTATGCAACTGAGTTTTTTATTAAATGAAGACAATTTCACCGCAACAACACTTGATGTTGATGCTACTGTAACTTTTGAAGATGGAGCGGTAACAAAAATCACTTTAAATCTTGAAGGTGACGTACCTGAAATAGACGCTGAGCAGTTTCAACAAATAGCCCATAAAGCTAAGGATGTTTGTCCTATTTCAAAATTACTAGATACAGAAATCGAACTTAAAGTAACCCTAAAAAACGCATAATTAATGACAACAATAAAAGCTTACGGAGCTTCAGCTTCTACTGAAGATTTAAAACCTTTAGACATTGAGCGTAGAGCTGTTGGAAAAGACGATATTAAAATAGACATAACGCACTGTGGAGTTTGCCATAGTGATATTCACACTGTAAGAAATGATTGGGGCGGATCTTCATATCCTGTTGTACCTGGTCATGAGATTATTGGTAAAGTTGTAGAAGTTGGCGATAACGTTAGCAATTTTAAAACTGGTGATTTAGTTGGTGTGGGTTGTTTGGTAGATTCTTGCCAAACCTGTCCTTCTTGCCAAAAAGATTTGGAGCAGTTTTGTGAGAACGGAGCCACATTCACATACAATAGTGTAAACAAACACATTGATGGCACACGCACTTATGGTGGCTACTCTACAATGGTTGTGGTCAATAAAGACTTTGTATTGAAAGTTCCTGAAAATTTAGATCCTGCTGGTGCTGCACCTCTATTATGTGCTGGTATAACAACTTGGTCTCCATTAAGTCACTGGAAAGTAAAAAAAGGTGATAAGGTTGGAGTGATTGGTCTTGGAGGTTTAGGACATATGGGAGTAAAGTTTGCTAATGCACTTGGAGCTCATGTGGTAATGATAACAACTTCACCTGAAAAAGGAAAAGATGCTAAAGCTTTAGGTGCTCACGAAGTATTAGTTTCCAAAGATGAAGAGGACATGAAAAAGCATCAAGGTAGTTTCGATTTTATTTTGAATACTATTCCTGTTGGCCATAAAATGGATCCTTACATTAACCTTTTGAAAATTGATTCGACTATGGTATTAGTCGGAGCTGTTGAACCAATGGAAGGTTTCCACGGAGGTGGACTAATAATGGGTCGCAAACATGTTGCAGGTTCTCTTATTGGTGGCATTAAAGAAACTCAAGAAATGTTAGATTTTTGTGGAGAACACAATATCACCAGTGATATTGAACTTATAAATATGCAAGACATCAATAATGCTTATGATCGAGTAACCAGCAATGATGTAAAATATCGATTTGTAATTGACATGGCATCTTTGAAAGACTAAGTTTTCTTAAGCATACATAATATAGAAAAGGCTCGCAGTTGCGAGCCTTTTATTTTCTAATTTCTTACCGCTTTTATTGACTCTAGAGCTTTTCCATCTGCTATAATATTTATAATATAAATTCCTGTTGAAAATTGAGATAAATCTATCTGCTTCTGATTTCCGAATTTTTCATAACCTAAACTTTTAACTATTTGACCAGACATATTTGCTACTGTTATTTTTACCTCGTCGTAGTCTTCAGAGAGTTTGAGATTAAAAATTCCATTTGAAGATGGGTTGGGATACAATCTATTCATATTTAAGTCTGTAACAAATCTTGTTTCATAAACAAAACAAACTCCACATCTCAATTTACATGTATGTAAATCAAAAGCATTAACCACTACCTCATCTAGTAACCCACCTTCCTCTAATATTATATTTACCTTTCTTTCATTAGAAACAGAAAACTCTTTAGTTTCATAACCTAGATAAGAAACAACAAGTGTATCTCCTTTTTTGACTTTAAGTTTGAATTCGCCTTTCTGATTTGTAGCTATTCCATTTGTAGAATTCTTTACAATGACATTAGCAGATTCAAGTGGAATGGAATCATTAGTAACTACTCCCGAAACAGAAATTTGTGCAAATGCAGTAACAGCAAAGACTGAAGCAATAATTAAAAGTGTAATTTTTTTCATGACATTTTGGTTTTTGTTAATAGCTCAAACCTATCATGAAATATTCAACATAAAAACTAGGAATGCGTGAACATACCTTTTCAGCAAGTAAAGTAACCTAATAAAAAAGGCTCGCTACTGCGAACCTTTTTTTAACTTATATAACTCTAGTAATCAATCTATTTCCGCTCTATCCACAAAATCACCATTGAAAGCAAACTCGTTTTGAAGTTTTCTACTTCGTTCGGTTTTTTTTTCCATTTTCAACAAATCGCCTTCTAAGTTTTCAATATCCTCACTATAATGACCAATAGCGATTGCTGTTGCCACATGATAATACTCTGGAAGTTTGAATTCTTTCTTTGCATCTTGATGTTTCACACCTGCCATTTGATGTACCGCAATTCCCATGCTTTGTGCTTGTATACTCATATTCATTGCAAAAAGTCCTACATCGTGTAGTGCGTGGAAATTGTCTTTTCCATTTGGCATTTTAGTATTATAGGCAGCAATCATAAGCAATGGTGCATTACCTGCCCACGATTGGTTGAATTCATCTAAACTTTCAAAAAGTCTATCGTAGGTTTCACTTCCTTTTTTTCCCCAGATAATAACCCAAGGTTGAATATTATTTGAACTTGGCGCCCATCTTCCTGCTTCCAACAAAGTATGCACATCATTATCTGATATTGGCATATCGGAAAACGATCTTGGACTCCATCTTTCTTTTAATAATTTGTGAATTTCGTATTCAGTTGGTGCTTCTTTCTTCATCGTATTTTTTTATTTATTTTTTGACACTATCAAGTTGGCATTTTTTGAATAAATACGTTATCGCTATTAAAATTTATTTTAATGCGAAAACTAATATTGATGATCAATAAAGCCCCAAAAGCTCATTAGCTATTAATAACCTTCTCCTGATGATTAATTGATTCTTGGTGAATCGCTTTAAACATTCTTAAAATAAACTCCTCACTCAAACCTCTTTCTTCACCTTCAAGTACCATTTTACCAAGAATTTCATTCCAACGTTTACTTTGTAAAACAGCAACGTTTTTCTGCTTTTTAAGTTGACCTATACCATCCGCAACCTTCATACGCTTGCCTAACAAATCGATAATTTGATTATCTACTACATCAATTTGTGCTCTGAGATTATCCAATTCTGAATTGTACGCTGCTTCAGGGTCTGACTCTTTTCTAATTCTAAGATCCTTCATAATTTGCACTAACGTTTTTGGAGTTACCTGCTGAGCGGCATCACTCCAAGCGTTATCAGGATCGTAATGTGTTTCTATCATTAAACCATCAAAATTTAGATCTAGAGCCGTCTGAGATACATCAAAAATCATATCACGTTTTCCTGTAATATGAGATGGATCATTGATTAATGGTAAATCGGGAAATTTATCCTGAAACTCAATTGCTAATTGCCATTCTGGTATATTTCTATATTTTGATTTTTCATAAGTTGAAAATCCTCTGTGGATAGCACCTAGATTTTTAATTCCGGCAGTATGTAAACGCTCAATACCACCTAACCACAAAGCCAAATCTGGATTAACCGGGTTTTTCACCAAGACAATTTTATCAGTTCCTTCTAAAGCATCTGCCAATTCTTGCATAATGAAAGGGCTTACCGTAGAACGTGCGCCAATCCACAACAAATCGATATCATTTTCTAAAGCTAATTCCACATGGTTTCTATTAGCTACTTCAGTAGCCGTTTTTAAACCTGTTTCTTCTTTTACTTTCTTAAGCCATTTTAGTCCTAAAGCTCCTACTCCTTCAAAGTTTCCTGGTCTGGTTCTTGGTTTCCAAATACCAGCTCTGTAGTAATTGACATCAGTATCTTTTAGCTCGTGAGCTATCTTTAACACTTGTTCTTCTGTTTCTGCACTACATGGTCCTGCAATTACTAACGGATGATTTAATTTCATATCATCTAACCATGTTCTCATTTCCTTTTTATTTTCCATAACGTCTATTAATCTTTTTATAGTTTTTTATTCTATTCCGTTTAAGATATCTTTTATATGATTTGTTGTTTCCATCTCATTAAAAACCGCTTCAAAATCATCATCTTCCATCAGTTTTTTGAAGTGTTTTAAGTTCTCAATGTATTCATCTAAAGTCTCAATGACATTCGCTTTATTTTGTTTAAAAATTGGTGTCCACATGGCTGGTGAACTTTTAGCCAAGCGTACCGTACTTGCAAAACCACTACCTGCCATATCAAAAATATCGCGTTCGTTTTTCTCTTTTTCGATTACGGTTTTACCCAACATAAAAGAACTGATGTGCGACAAATGCGATACATAAGCAATGTGTTTGTCATGCGCTTCAGGATTCATGTAACGAATTCGCATTCCTAAGTCTGAAAACAATTTCAAAGCTTTTTCCTGCAGCTTAAAAGCCGTTTCTTCAACTTCACAAATGATGTTGGTTTTATTTTTATACAGCTTTTTAATTGCTGCTTTAGGCCCAGAAAACTCGGTACCTGCAATTGGATGTGCTGCTAAAAAATTTCTACGTCTTGGATGGGACTTTATAATTTCGCAAATATCCTTTTTAGTTGAACCAACATCAAAAACAATAGTATCATCTGAAATATGATCTAGAACTTTTGGTAAAACTTGTAAAGTTGCATCTACAGGAATGGCCACTACGACAACTTCAGCATTTTTTAAATCTTCAAAATTTGAAATTTCATCAATAACTCCAAGCTGTTTCGCTTCTTGAAGGTGATTTTCATTTTTGTCAACACCATGAATATTACATTGTGGATATAGCTCTTTTATATCCAATGCAAAACTGCCACCTATTAACCCAACGCCTATAACAAAAACATTATTCATAAATCTAAACTCTTGCTATTGCTTCTTTAATTACACTTTCTTCCGCACACAACGAAAACCTCACATAACCTTCACCATTACTACCAAATACAGTTCCTGGTGCAATAAAAATGGAATGCTCTTTTAAAACTAAATCAGCAAATTCCTCAGATTTTATATGTGGAGGTAACTTCGCCCAAACAAACATTCCTGAAGCATGTTTATCATAAGTACAATTAAGTTTTTCTGCTAATTTCCATATTAACTCTCTTCTTTGCTGGTAGACACTATTTAAACTTGAATACCACATATCGGAACTCTTTAAAGCCTCTATTGCTCCTTTTTGAATACCATAAAACATTCCAGAATCCATATTGCTTTTTACACGTAGGACAGCACTTAATAGATCATAATTTCCAACCAACATTCCTACTCTCCAACCTGCCATATTAAATGTTTTACTCAACGAATTCAGCTCTAAACAAATATCCTTAGCGTTTCTGTAGCGCATTATACTAATCGGTTTGTCGTTTAACACAAAACTGTAAGGATTATCATTGACTATGAGAATATTATGACGCTTTCCGAAAGCAATAACCTCATCATAAAATTTATTTGGTGCATTTGCTCCAGTTGGCATGTGCGGATAATTAACCCACATGACTTTAACCTTGGTTAAATCCATTCGCTCCAAAGCCACAAAATCTGGCAGCCATTCATTTTCTTCTTTTAAATCGTAATAGATTGGTTTAGCCTCTAAAAGTTTAGTGACCGACGAATAGGTTGGATACCCTGGATTTGGCACTAAAACTTTATCTCCTTTATTTAAAAAGGCCATAGAAATATGCATAATACCTTCCTTACTTCCCATTAACGGTAACACTTCGGTCTGCGCACTAATATTGACATTGTACCTAGACTTATAAAAACCCGTAATAGCTTCTCTAAGTTCTGGCAAACCTTGATAGGATTGGTATTTATTAGCACCTTCATCATCCAAACTATCTTTAAGCAACATGGTTGCTTTGAAAGGAGGTTCTAAATCTGGACTACCTATTCCTAAATTTATAATTGGTTTTCCTTGTGATTTTAGAAACGCAACTTCTCGCAGTTTTTTTGAAAAGTAGTATTCTTCAACTTGTTTTAAACGGTTGGCAACTTCAATCATAATCTTGCATTTTTATATTGTCCCAACACTTTAAAATTTTCTGCCATAATTTTCATTATAGAATGTGCTTTATCAAAATCCTTGTAATCTTCAAATGTAGCATCAACAAAAAAAGCGTATTTCCAAGGAGTTTCAATTTTTGGTAAGGATTGTATTTTGGTTAGGTTTAATTTACAATCGCTCATTACATTTAGAATAGTAGCCAAACTACCTCGTTTGTGATCTAATTCAAACTTTAGAGAAACTTTATTGACTCTAGTTTCATCGATTTCTGCATTTTCACTTTTAACAACCACAAAACGTGTTTCATTATGCTTTATGGTTTGAATGCTCTCAGCCAAAACCTCTAAATTATACAATCGTGCAGCACCTTTACTCGCTATAGCTGCAATACCTTTTAGGTTCTGCTCTGCAATTTGCTTGGCCACATCTGCAGTATCTTTTGCCTCAACCAACTTAATATGCGGATAATCTTTAAAGAATACTTTGCATTGCAGTAATGCCATTGGATGTGAGTGTACTTCTGAAATTTCGCTGATAACTTGCTCCTTTAAAGCCATTAAATTATGCTGAATATCTAAATAATATTCACCTATAATATTAAGGTTATAATTATCTATAAGCGCGTAATTTGGGATGATTGATCCTGCAATTGAATTTTCCAGCGCCATAACAATGGTATCTGAATGTCCTTGCAACAAACTATCTACTGCACTATCAAAAGACATACACTCCACCACTTCTGCGTCTAGATTGAAGTATTTCTGAACGACTTCATGATGAAATGATCCTTTTATTCCCTGTATGGCTATTGGTTTTATCAAAATTTATTTATGTTTCTAAAAATAAAGTTTTACTAAAAAAAAAGTCCCGAACTAAATCGAGACTTTTTATAAATTATATTTTAAATAAAACATACTAAGCCTCGTTTCTTTCACTAAAAAAGAAATAAAACCAGTTAAAATATGTTTTAGTTATGTTCATTAAAATCAATTATATGGCTAATGTAATTATTATTTTAAAAAATCAAAATTGTTGCCTTAGTTTTTTGAAATAAAATTGAAAATTTTAAAGAATCTATAATATTTACAAAACAATATTCTGAAATAACTATTTTTGAATAAATTCTTTGTCGCATGTCTATTGAAGTACAGAACATTACAAAATTATATAAAGACCAAAAGGCTTTAAATGATGTTTCTTTTAAAGTTAATGATGCAGAAATTGTTGGTTTTTTAGGTCCGAACGGAGCCGGAAAATCTACAATGATGAAAATCTTAACCACTTACATAGAAGCTTCGGAAGGTTCTGCTAAGGTTAATAGTTTTGATGTCGCATCTGACAAAAAGAATGTTCAAAAAAGTGTTGGGTACTTACCTGAACATAATCCGCTGTATACTGATCTTTACGTTAAAGAATACCTTAGCTTTAATGCTAATGTGTATGGTGTTTCAAAATCTAGAATAGATGAAGTTATAGAACTTACTGGACTAACACCTGAATCGCATAAAAAGATAGGACAACTCTCTAAGGGTTACAGGCAGCGTGTTGGATTAGCTAACGCCTTATTGCACAATCCTGAAGTTTTAATTCTTGACGAACCAACAACAGGTTTAGACCCTAATCAATTAGTAGATATTAGAAACCTTATTAGAAATGTTGGTAAGGAAAAAACCGTTTTTCTTTCCACACACATTATGCAAGAAGTTGAAGCTATGTGCGACCGTGTAATTATTATAAACAAAGGTGAAGTTGTTGCTGACAAGTATTTAAAAGACCTTAGAGACGGACAAGAACAAGTAATCATCGTTGAGTTTGATTACAGGGTTGAAGATGCTTTTTTATTAAGATTACCAAAAGTATCCTCTGTAAAAAATGTGCACGATTTCACTTATGAAATTACATTTGCTACCAAAGAAGATATGCGCTCTCATGTCTTTGATTTTGCTCATGATAATAAATTGAAAATCCTTCAGCTTAATCAGAAAAATGCTAGTTTAGAGAGTTTGTTTAGAGAATTGACAAGTTAAAGAGCCCATCCTAACCTTCCCAAAAGGAAGGAAACAGCACTAAAAAATGATAAGAAAAATCACATTACTAATTCTTCTCATTTTCATCTCTTGTGAAAAGAAGTTGAATAATAATGAAATTAACAACTTCTGCTTTAAGTTTGTTTATTCCATCCATTCAAAAAATGAATACTCCTTAAGATCATTAATCAATGAAAAGAAATTAGTTGAGAACACAAATAATAAACTGAAAGACAAAAACTTTACCGTTGACTCTGGTGATATTATTACTGGACTTTTTATAAATTATAATCCTTTAAAATATGGCCGTGGCTATAATGAAAAATTAAACGATTTTAATACTGATGATTTAGAAATAATAATCTTAGAAAACATAAGTAATATCAAAAGGTTAAATATAAAATGGAATAATATTTTTAGTTGTGTAGAAGAATCAATTATTATAACAGTAGAAAATAAAAAGATAACTTTAATTGAATAGGTCAAAAAAGAAACTAATTATATATTCTCAAATAAAAATAACATAATAAGCTACTCAAAAATCAACTGCCCAGTGTAAATACGTTCTACTTCAACAATTGGAGGCTGGTTTACTGAAATTAAATTCCCTGTACCTCTTAGCTGACCTTCTAATGTTTGTTGAGGGTTTACCACAATATCATTGCTTCCTCTATGATATACATTAACGTTTTGGGCTATGAGATTTTCCCCTTCAAAACGTCCAGCACCTGAATAAAAACCAACAAATAGATTTTCAACGGTTCCCAATATGTAAAAAAAGGAAAGATTGTTTGAAGTGATACTTAAATGTTGTGAGGCTATCTCTAATCTAAAGTCACCAACTGTAAATTCACTTGGACCACTGTAATCTTCTGAAAAGAGTCTGATAACAGGATAATTTAAAACACCGTCTGATGAAATTTCATACTGAGATGATGTTCTTATATCTGTAAGATTAGGAGCTTCAACATACACCTTTGTAATACCATAACCTCTAACGTAATTACACGAATTGTGGTCTGTAAGAACAAGTTGATTGTCTACAACTTCAACCGCTACATCATTTATTAAATTTTCGCCTGTTTCAACAATAACTGAATATTCTGGAGCTTCTTTTATAATAAGTTCAATATCTCTATTAACTAATATTTGTTCAAAACTGGAGACTTCAAAAGTTTGCTGAATGATACTTCCAGATGTTTGAAAACAATCGTTAGCATCTTCGCTATTACAAGCAAATACTAGAAATAGTAATACGTATAAAAAGTTCTTCATTTTTTTTAATAGATTCCTGACTTCTCAGAAATAACAAAATTATAATCTTACTCCTATTCCAAATTCAACTGCTTCGGCTTTTGCTCCGTGTGATTTTAAGGTTACTGCCCCAAAAAGTTTTTTTCCGAAATAACGTTTTAGTCCAATCCTCATATAAACTCTACCTTCAAAATCAAACGGATAATAGACATAGTAGCCTAATTGTGTTTCCAAAGACATTTTATTGATAAACAATTCATGACCTGCAAATAAGCCTACACGCTTGTAATCTTCATCTCCACTAACATCCTCCTCTGGAAAAGATACGGATTGATAGTATATCAACTCCTTTAAAAAATTAGAAAAGAATACATCTACACCCAATTGAACTGCACTAACATGACTTAAACGCTTATCTGCATAAGCTGAAACAATGTAAAATGGATATTGTCCGCTACCAATAATATCACTTTGATTAATCCCTGAACGAAACGCTATATTATATTTAATCGGTTCAGTAAATTTTCCATCTTCTAAATCGTCAATGTATTCTATCTGCTCATCTAAATTGTAGTTGAGCCCAATATTAAAAGCCAACGTATTTATACTTGTATTTGGCGCTTTTACATTGGCATTGGAGTAATGCGTTAAAGTTAATCCAGCTTGAAGCCCAAAACGATCAATTATATTCTCTTTTTTATAATTGAGCATTAAATAGGTAGCACTTAATATATGAGAACCAAATGCAATATTTTTTGGGTTTTCAATCTTATCGTAAGGATTGGTGTTTAAAGCTAAACCTTGAGCCATTCGTAACATTACATTTCGCTTAAAAAAATAGAAGTTGTAATGCGCATAAAGCCCATAATTTTCACCTAAAAGTTCATTTTTTAAATCTTGATAAATGAATGAAAAACCATAGTCTGGATAGTTGTAACGTTGTTCCCAAGCGTCGTTTCCAAAAGTTTTTTTATTCCAACTGAAGATAAAGCCTTCAGGATGTCCTTTTATAAGATGCAGAATATCGTTATTGTGAAGTGCAATGTTGCCACCAAAATAACTAAAGTCTAACTGCGAAGCATTCTTTTTTTCTTGCGCACCAATAATGGTACAAATTAGTAATACAACTGTAGTTAAAGTTTTTCGCATTTTCACCTTTTGGAAAAGCAAAAATAGTCAATAATTACAATTACTAATTGTAGTAGTTATACAAAAAAAGTAGCAATCAGTGATATTGCCGTTAGTAACAAAACCTGAACAGCGAATCTAAATTCAGACTTATTCTTTTTTATAAGCTTCATTTTTAAGGGGCTTTAGAATTTGATGCAAATATCTAACTAATAGCGAATTCTTTTGTTAAATAAAATCTAAGAAATGGTTACGGATTTGTAGTATGAAATTTTATTGGAAATGAATGCCACACTCTCTACTCAACAAAGCTTTTACAGGATCGAAGTAATCACTATTTTTTGGTAGTTGATTAGCCTCAAGATAGGCGTCTAAATCCTTATCACTCCAATAATAAAATGGACTGACTTTTAATATACCATCTTTACTGTAACTTAGAATATCCTTTTTATCACGATACTCGGTTTGTCTTACTCTAATATTTGTAAACCAAACTTCAGGATCTTGTTCTTTTAAGGCACGTCTAAAAGGCTCTAGCTTTACAACTTCAGAAAATTTATCGTGATTATCATTTTCTACACTAGGTAAACCGATAGTTTTATCTATTGTTTCTTTACTTATTAGAGGCTGATACTTATTTATATTAAGATTATAAGTCTCAATAAGATTTGAAGCGTGCTCGTATGTACTTGGTTGATTATACAATGTGTCACACCAAACTACTCTGATATCTTTGTCTAACTGAGACATCGTGCTCAATAATACCGAAGAATAAACTCCAAAACTAGTGGTTACAATTTTATTATCTGAAAGCCTCAAAGCCCACTCTGCAATTTCATGAGGTGTTCTGTCTTTCAACTTTTTGTTCCAAGCATCTATGTCTAATCTAATCATATTATTTTGACGACAAAATGAATAATCTTATTACCCTATCGATTTAGTAGGTTAATATGCAAACCTATGTATTATTTTATAATTATTTGATGTATTTAAGAAAAAAATGGGATTTCAATAGTCTGAAAGATCTGCCAAAGATGTATTTCTAAAAATTTTTAAAGTACTGTCTCTTACCTTTAGCATTACTTCGTGCACCGCACAAGTATCTTCATCTGGACAATCATCACATCTTTCATAATAATTAAGACTTACGCAAGGCACCATAGCTATTGGTCCTTCGAGTAAACGCATTATTGTAGTCATTTGTATTTCTTCTGGTCTCTTAAGCAAATAATAACCACCTCCCTTGCCTTTTTTTGCACCGAGTATTCCATTTTTTTTTAGTGTTAACAAAATACTCTCTAAGAATTTCTTGGAAATGTTTTCAGATTCCGAAATTGTTGAAGTTTGCACAGGTAGTTTATCTCCTTTTTTTGCGAGATATACCAGAGCTTTAATCCCATATTTAGTTTTTTTAGATAGCATTCTATTAATCTAATGATGAGTAATTTAAATAAAACAACTTTTTAGTACAAACCGATTTTAATTATTTTACAAGATATAAACTAATCTGTTTTGGGTTTTAATTTTAATCCGTATTTTTGTCAATCGAAAAATTAGAGGAAAAATTTGACCTGATTGCAACCTCGTAAAAAAATGCTAAAGCAGTAAGTTATGTACTTCTCTAGCGACCGAGCAATCTAAAGTTTTTCCTGAAATAAAATTATAAATAAAAAATAAGGATTTATGCCATATTTATTTACTTCAGAAAGTGTTTCTGAAGGACATCCAGATAAAGTTGCCGATCAAATTAGTGACGCATTAATAGACAACTTTTTAGCTTTTGATCCAGAATCTAAAGTTGCTTGTGAAACCTTAGTAACTACAGGACAAGTTGTACTGGCTGGTGAGGTGAAATCTTCAACTTACCTTGATGTACAAAAAATTGCTAGAGATACTATTAACAAAATAGGTTACACCAAAGGAGAATACATGTTTGATGGAAACTCTTGTGGTGTACTTTCTGCAATACATGAACAATCTGAGGAAATAAGCCGAGGAGTTGACAGAGCTACAAAAGAAGAACAAGGTGCCGGTGACCAAGGTATGATGTTTGGTTACGCAACTAGCGAAACAGATAACTTTATGCCTTTAGCTTTAGATTTATCACATAGCATCTTAAAAGAATTGGCAATTTTACGTCGTGAAAATAAAGACATCACTTATCTAAGACCTGATTCTAAAAGTCAAGTAACTATTGAATATAGTGACGATAACGTTCCTCAACGTATTGATGCTATAGTAGTATCTACACAACATGATGAGTTTGATAATGACGATGCTATGTTAGCAAAAATCAGAGAAGATATCATCACTATTTTAATTCCTAGAGTTATTGCTAAACTGCCTGAACATATTCAAGCTTTGTTTAATGATGATATCACCTATCACATTAACCCAACAGGAAAATTTGTGATTGGTGGACCTCATGGAGATACTGGTCTTACAGGACGAAAAATTATAGTGGATACTTACGGTGGAAAAGGTGCTCACGGAGGTGGTGCATTTTCTGGTAAAGACCCGAGTAAAGTAGACAGAAGCGCAGCTTATGCTACAAGACATATTGCCAAAAACCTTGTTGCTGCTGGACTTTGTGAAGAAGTACTAGTACAAGTATCTTACGCTATTGGAGTTGTTGAACCTATGGGAATATTTATAGACACTTATGGTACTTGTCCATTCAATCTTACTGATGGGGAAATTGCCAAAAAAGTTTCTGAAATTTTTGATATGAGACCTGCTGCTATTGAAGAGCGTTTAAAATTACGCCAACCAATGTATAGTGAAACTGCAGCTTATGGCCATATGGGTAGAAAAAATGAAGTAGTTACCAAAACCTTTGAACAACTTAACGGAGAGCCTATTTCTATAGATGTTGAATTGTTCACTTGGGAAAAATTAGATTATGTGGATAAAGTAAAAGCTGCTTTTGAAATCTAATGACAACATAGAATATTAAACAAAGAAGCCATGCGTAATGCATGGCTTCTTTATTTATCGTTACTTTTTAGTTTTAGGAACATCTCTGTTCATTTCAGTGATATCTACATTCGAAGCTTCCACCCCTAAAAGATGTTTGCTAAAATGGTCTGCTCTTAACCAAAAAGAGTATTCTGTCATACTTCCAAAACCATGTCTTTGACCTGGCATAATCATAAAATCGAATCGCTTGTTAGCATTTATTAATGCATTGGCCATACGTATGGTGCCACCTGGATGTACATTATTATCTACATCGCCTGTAATAAGCATCAGTTTACCTTTAAGATTTTCAGCTAAAGATTGGTTATTATCAATCATGTATTTGTACTTCACGTTACCATCATCATCTTTTTCTTCTTGTACTCCATGATGCGTTTCGCTCCACCAACTATTATAAATTGTATTGTCATGATTTCCTGCTGAAGACACAGCTGCTTTATAAAAATCTGGATATACCAAAAGAGCCGCTGTTGACATAAACCCTCCACCTGAATGACCGTAAATTCCAACTTTATCAATATCTATAAAATTGAATTTATCAGCTAATTGTTCTGCTACATGTCTTTTGTCTGCTAAACCGTAATCTCTTAAATTACCATAACCGTAATTGTGATACCATTTTGAACGGTCTGGATGTCCACCACGATTTCCCATAGTAACAACAATAAAACCAACTTGAGCCATTCTATCTAATCGATCCATACGAATTGAAAAAGATTTATTTACAGCTTCAGTCTGAGGACCTGGATATACATATTCTAGCAATGGATATTTTTTAGTTTCATCAAAATCGAAAGGTTTGTACATTACTCCATAAATATCTGTAATACCATCATCTGCTTTCATCTTAAATGGTTCCGGAAATTTGTAACCTGTGGCCATTAATTGAGATAAATCAGCCTCTTCCAATTCCATAATGACTTTGCCTGAACTACTTCTTAGCTCTGACATTGGCACTGTATTCACTCTTGAATAATTACTTACAAAAAAAGCGTTAGAGTCCGACAGGCTTGTATTTGTATTGTAGTCACCCGCATTTAAAGCTGTTAATCCTGTTCCGTTCAAACTAATTTTGTACAGATGCTCATAGTAAGGATCTTGATCTTTAGGAATACCATGTGCAGTGAAGAATAAACTTCGAGAATTTTCATCTACTCCAACAGCTTCTTCAACGTGATAAGAACCTTTTGTAACTTGATTTTTTAAATTTCCATCCGTATCATACAAGTAGTAATGCGCCCAACCTGAACGCTCTGCCCAATGTAACATTTCCGTTTCATTGTTGAATAACACCAATGGTCGTGTTTCTATATAAGTATTAAATCGTTCTTCAATCAATACTTTGGTTTCTCCCGTATTTATATCAGCTACGCAGATATCTAGTTTCTTTCGGTCTCTGCTGATGGTATTATAGTATATTTTCCCCTTTTTAGACAGTAATAATGTTGGCATAAAATCGTCGTCATAACTCGACTTTTTCACAGGAGCTCTATACACCTGAACACTTTGTTGATTAACTGTATCTAACTTAACTTGAATACTGCTTTTTGAAGGAATATCAAACACATGAAGCTCGGTTTTGTAATACTCATCTTCACCAGGCATATGATATTTATAGGTTTCTAATGTAGGACGCTTACTTTCGGTTGTATTTATAACCCAAAGATCACCTATATGTCTAGAGTCTGTTCTTTGAAACACAAACTTCTTAGAATCATGAGACCAAATTCCAAAAACGCGTTTGCGCTTGTCTTTATTCTTTTTCATGGACTCATTTGTTTCGTTACGTCCACTACCTCCTCCATAAGAGTAATAAAGTTCACCATCTGTTGTCCATTGGTTTTCAACTATGGTAGTATCTTTTTCATTTTTTACGGCTTTAAGAAAGTTTTCCTTATCCATCCAATAGAGATTGTAATTTTTAGAAAATAAAACCACAGAGCTATCTGGAGCTATATTTGCCCATTTTTTCCAATCTTCTTTTTCTTTCTTCTTATTGTCTATAACTGTAAGGGAATTTCCACCTAAACGGTATTCAAAATGGTAAACTTTGTTAACCATCTTAGGCTTCTTTTTCTTTTTTCCTTTAGTTGTTGTTGAATCTGTATCAACCTTTTCATCATCATCATCTTCTTCTTCCTGTTCCTCTACTTTTTCTGTTGATGTGACATAAAAACGAATTGCTGTTTCATTTTTCACAAATTCAAAATCGAAACGAGGCAAGTGTTTTGCGTCATATGGATCTTTAGTAATTTCAGTTAACCACTGTGCCATTTTTTCATTGTCGAAAAGCTCTTTTTTAGTTTTCTTATCCGCATCAACAATGTAGTAGTTAGAGCCTTCAGTGGTTTTGTACTGATACCAAAAACGGTTTCCGTTTTTCAACCAATGTGGTCTTACTGAAGTCGAATGAACCAATTTACCCAAGTTTTTAGGCGAGTATTTAGCGGCTGCTCTGTAATTGGGTGTCGGAGTTAAATTTTCTGCATCTTGGGCCATTACAAAATTGCAAATAAGCCCAATAGCAAAAAGTAATACCTTTTTTTGCATAAAGCGTTTAGATTATTTAAAGTTAGAGAGCCACTAAAATAGCAAAACAAATCTCTACAAGCATTCTAATTAATATTAACACTATCTATTTAAAGAAATATTTAACGTTTTCTTTAGTTTTAGTATCTTCATAACCTCTAATACAACCCAAAACTTGAGCTGGTTTAAAAAAGACCCTTTACAGATTATCACCTTTCAGAGCTATGGCACTGATTCTCACTTTTATGCCAGAGGAAGGGCTTTAGAAGATGAATCTATAGACTTAGAGGAACAGCATATTTGGCACCTTATTGTAAATACTTGGAAGCGTTTTGAAACTGACGAAATAAAGCACGTTGGACTAGACGTAAAACTTCCTAACAATAAAATTATTAAAGTAAAAACCGATGATAGCGGCTATTTTATAGCTGAAGAAAACATAGAAAACCTCAAAAGTTTAACCAATGATGAAGGCTGGCTTAGTTTTGAATTATCCTATAATGACGTTAATATAAAACGTACCATACAAAATCAAAATAGGTTTCCTGGTGAACTTTTAATACCATCAAGCAAAGCACAATTTGGTGTGGCTAGTGATATTGATGATACCATACTACATACTGGAGTTGTTTCTATTTTGAAATGGAGAGTTATCTATAACTCCATCTTTAGGCATGCTAAAAATAGAATTCCTTTAGAAGGTGCTGCTGATTTTTACCATAAACTACACAGAGGAGTTTCTGGTGAAAATGCTAATCCTATATTTTATGTAAGTCATAGTCCTTGGAATTTATACCGCTATCTAGACCTTTTCCTGAGGCAGAATAATTTCCCAAAAGGCCCAATTCTTTTACGAAGTTTAAGCAATCTCTTGAAACGAAAAAGTCAAGATGAAAAACCGCAAAAGCAAAAAGAAATATTACATCTTTTAAAAACCTACCCTAACCTACCTTTTATTTTAATTGGTGATAGTGGCGAACATGATCCTGATATTTATATGGAAATTGCTGAAGAATATCCAGACAGGATTTTAGCCATATATCTTCGAAGTGTTAAACACAAGAAAAAAATGTTGCGAGTAAAAAGTCTTGTAGATAATTATAAAACTACAATGGTTTTAATGGTAGAAAGTAGCGCGCAAGCTATTGAGCATGCTAGAGAACATGGGTTTATTGCTTAGAATAACCCATTTATCTGTGCATCAATCTTATTGATAATACCTCCTAAATCTTCAGGGTTGGCAACAAAATCAAGGTTATCTACATCAATAATCAATAAGTTTCCTTTGTTATAGCCATGTATCCATGCTTCGTAACGCTCATTCAATCGGCTTAAATAATCAATACTAATCGTATTTTCATAATCGCGACCGCGTTTGTGAATCTGAGACACCAAATTAGGAATTGAACTACGCAAATAAATCAATAGATCTGGACCTTTTACAAAAGACTCCATCAACTCAAAAAGTGATGCATAATTTTCAAAATCGCGATTGGTCATCAATCCCATAGCATGCAAGTTAGGAGCAAAAATATGAGCATCTTCATAGATAGTTCTATCTTGAATGATGTCCTTACCACTATCATGTATTTGGTTGACTTGTCTAAACCTACTGTTTAGGAAATACACTTGCAAGTTAAAGCTCCAGCGTTCCATCTGATTATAAAAATCATCTAAATATGGATTGTCCACTACGTCTTCTAATTGTGCTTCCCATTTGTAATGTTTGGCGAGTAATTTTGTGAGCGTAGTTTTTCCAGCTCCTATATTTCCAGCTACAGCAACATGCATAATTTATTGTGATTTTAGTTGATATCGACGTAGGGTTTCGTCGTGGTAAAGATACAAGGTTTCATTGGTTACCAAAAACTGATTTATTAACAAATTAGGATGTTTAATCGGTTCTATTTTTTGTCCATCCTTTGGTAGCGTATACAGTTCACTCTCCTTTTTCAAAATCAAATAAGCATCACCAAAAGCTAATTTTTCGTAACCCTCGTTTTTGTACTTTGCAATAAGACTTCCAAAATAACTATACACATACAAGTAATTTTTGGTAAGCATATAACATTGGTTGTAATCGCTTTTTAAGTCTAATACTTCCGACTGAACAGGAACCGTTTTCTGTTTAATCTTTTTGGTTTTATAGTCATAAAGTTCTAACTGTTGTAGATCTTGGTTAAAAATCCAAAGTGTATTATCATAACCTGTAGACACAAAACTCACATTTTTATAAGGCTGAAGTGTATTGAAGTCTATTTTAAAAATTTCTGCTAATCGGTTATCTAATATAACTACCGTATTAAAATCCTTGTAAAACAGATTTATTTTTAACGGATTGAAGGTATTAGCCGAAGTAATTTCACCCAACTGAAAATTACTATAAACCAAGGTGGTGTCTTTAGACTTTTTATAAAAACTATTATCTTCTGAAGTGAAATATGCTGTTCCAAAAGCATCAATACCAAACAGATCTTTTGCTTTCAACGAGGTTGAATCCCGCTGCACAGCATTCACTTTGTGTTGCGAATACCCAAAACATCCCACGAATAGAAAAATAAAAATCAATCTTTGCATACTGCGGTTGAAATTACAAAAATTGAACCAATGATGATGTTATTCTGAACTTGTTTCAGAATCTTTTTTTGATTTAACGTTGAGAATTAATCCGTAAGCTTATAGCCAAACCCACGGACATTTATAATTTGTATGCTTTCATCTTTTTGAAGCTTTTTCCTCAATTTGGTAATAAAGACATCCATACTTCTAGCAGAGAAAAAATCATCGGTTCCCCAAAGTTTATTCAATATTAAAGAACGGTCTAAAACCTGATTTTTGTTTTTTATCAAATGAAAAAGCAAATGTGCTTCCCTGTGAGTTAACTGTATAACCTCTTCATTTTTATATTGCAATTGTTGTTTTGGAAAGTCAAAAATAAATTCACCAAGTTCCAATACTTTAGATGCTTTCTGAACTTTTGTTCTACTTATAAGATTATGAATTCTAACAATCAACTCTTCCATACTAAACGGTTTCTTAAGGTAATCATTTCCGCCAATAGAAAACCCTTCTACCACATCTGCCGTTTGCGATTTTGCAGTTAAAAATATTATAGGAATAGTATCATTTATAGTTCTTATTTCTTTTGCCAAAGTAAAACCGTCTTTTTTAGGCATCATAACATCAAGCACTAAAATTTCTGGTTCATCAGACTTGTATTTTTCGAAAGCTTTCTCACCATTTTCGCATAGAATCACCTCAAAATCTCTAGTTTCTAGACTTTCCTTTATAATTTGACCAAGTGCAGCTTCATCTTCTGCCAACAGTATTTTTATCTTCTGATTATCCATTTGGCAAAGTGATTTTAAAAATGGTTAAATCTTTAGTAACATCTACAGTTATAGAGCCGCTGTGCTTTTCAATGATTGTTTTAGTGTAATACAAGCCAATACCAAACCCTTTAACATCGTGTGTGTTTCCTTTTGGTACACGGTAAAATTTTTCAAAAATGCGTTCCTTATTTGCTTTTGAGAGGTTACTACCATTATCTGAAATCACAATTTCAAAAGTATTTTTCTTAGGAAAAAAATCTACTGAAATTAGATTTCCTCCATATTTTACAGCATTGTCTAAAATATTATTTAAAGCATTTTCAAAATGAAAAATATCAACTGTAGCTTCTAAACTTTCAACTTTAAAACTTGTATTAAACTGCTTTTCTGCAAATTGAATTTTATAACGATCTACCAAATTTTTTAATATATCTACAACATCAATTTGCTCTTTATTTAACTCAAGGTTTTCGCTATCTAAAGTTGCTGTTTCTAATAGCTTTTCAACCATAATATTGAGTTTTGAAAGCTGGTCTGAAGACATATTTATATATTTTTTTGTCTTCTCTTTATCCTCTATAGCATTAAAGTTATTAATACTTTCCAGAGCTACACCAATGGTTGCAATAGGTGTTTTAAACTCATGTGTGATATTACTAATTAAATCATTTTTTACTTCGGCAAGCTGCTTTTGGTGTTTTATGATTTTAAGCAAGTAAAACAGGCTACTTATTACTGCCGCAATAAGTAAGGTTGATATAAGGATACCACCAAGACTGCGTTTTAAAACTGTTGATGTTTCGTTGGTGAATTCAACTTTGAGTTTACTCTCTTTAGGTAAAAAAGTAGATTTTGAAGTTGTACTTAAGTTGTATTTATTCTTTGACTCTAAAACTTTTACAACAGAGTCAGCTTCTTTTTTTAATCCATTTTTTATATTCTCTTGATGAAAAACAAGCTTACTCTTTATATCAATGTTTTTTCTAGCAAGTTCATTATTGAATAAACTATCTACTTCTTCAATATCTAAACTATCATTACTTATAGATATCATAACCTTAGACGTTAGAATTTCAAAATTTGAAAATTCAATCTTTCCTCCGTTTAGCTTTATGCTATCCATTCGCTTTTTAAAAGTATCCTTGTTAAAGGTTTTATGTAGCTCATCATATCTTTTAGACATGGAATCTGCCTTATAACCTTTAAAAATTGAAATACCTTTAATTGATTCAACATCAAGAGAATCTAAATTACCAAGTGGATTATCGGAATCATCGATATTTTTTAAAATTTTTTGTAATTGACTACCTTCTCCAAATACATCTTTTTGCTGATCCTCTTCAATAAAAACGCCAACAGTAGTTCTTTCTGCCAAAGCCGTATAATAATCATCAACAGCTTTATCTAAACTTATTTGTACTTCATTTATGAGCTGCTGTTTATTGGCTAGATAGTTTTTGTAGTTCCAATATACCTGAATTCCAATGGTTGCTACTATTACGGTAACAATGGTATATAATATCCAACGGTATGTATTATTGTTCATACTTCAAAAGTATAAAGTTACAACTTACAAATACTAATTGGTTAACACTCGTTAACGTTAGTTAACTCAAAAACAGATATTAGGTTGTGATATTTGTGATGTATTAATCATTAAAAACGACAGTTATGTTTAAAAAAGTATTGACAGGCATAGCGTTAATAGTAGCTTCAACAAGTATAGCGCAAACTATTAATGTTGAAAAAACATCAGAAGAACGAAAAGCACACATCTATGAAAAAGCAGAATTAAAAAGCGTTAGTATTGAAGTCTCTGTTGATTCCTTAGAAGAACTAAAAACTACAGTTACAAAAAAAGACATTAAGGAAATACTAGATCATTCTGCTCCTAATGAAGAAATCACTTTTAAGATAGTTTGTAACGGAAGAAACACTGATGAAGGTTTAAAATCTCACGCTACATATGAGATTAAAGGAAATACAGACGACAAGGATTTTTTCTTAAACCTAATAGGAAAAGTACGTAATGCAGCCATCAAATATTATAAAAGTTAAAAATCAATCAAAAAATGAACACAATTATTAGAGTTTTAGTCATTGCGTTAACGGTAGTATTTTCTACCGTTAATGCTCAAGATTTTCAAGGCATAGCAACCTACAAAACACAACGTAAGGTTGATATTAAGTTCGATAGCACCCAAATGGACTCTGACATGCATGAGCGCATGGTAGCCATGATGAAAAAACAACTTCAAAAAACCTTTAATCTTACTTTTAACAAAGAAACCTCTACCTATAAACAAGAGGAAGGACTAGGCAAACCACAAGTTGGTGGTATGGGTGATGTTGAAGTCATGGTTATTGGCAATGGTGGTGGCGACGATGTTCTTTATAAAAACACCAAAGAAAATCGCTACGCAGAAGTAAGAGATACTTTTGGTAAAGTCTTTCTTATCCAAGATGAGCTAGAACCTATTGAATGGCAATTAGAATCAGATACTAAGTACATTGGAGAATATCAATGCTACAAAGCAACCTATACCAAAATGGTAGAAAAACCAAGAACCTTTTCTAACAATGCTTCTACCGACGACAATGAAGAAGAAAATAAAGAACCTGAAATGGAAGAGAGAACTGTAACGGCTTGGTACACTCCTCAAATTCCTGTTAGCAATGGACCAGATGATTACCAAGGTTTACCAGGTCTTATTTTAGAAGTACATGATGGAGATCTCACAATAATTTGTAGCAAGATTGTCTTGAATCCAAAAGACAAAATTGAAATTGTAGAACCAACCAAAGGAAAAAAAGTTAACCGAGAAGACTACGAAGAAATCATGGAAAAAAAGGCTAAAGAAATGATGGAACGTTACGCACCAAGAAACGGAAGAAACAATGGTGAAACCTTTGAAATTAGAATTGGTGGATAAACCATTAACATAAGTTTAACCAAAGACATTTTAACTTTCTTGCTCCTTTAGAGTCTTACATCCATTAATCCAGATTGCGATAGTGTTAATATTATCACAAACAAAAATCACTATTCAATCATTACTTAAATTTGTAAGAATAATTTAATACTCTAAAGATGAAGACATCAGTTCTAAAACGCGCATTACTTTTATTTTCAATTTGTATCAGCGCAAACACATTTGCTCAAGATTTTCAAGGTAAAGCTCATTATATGTCTAAAACCACAATGGATTTAGATCAATGGGGAGGACGAGACATGTCGGCAGAACAAAAAAAGCAAATGCAAGAGCGTATGCGAAGTTTTCTTGAAAAACAATTTGTACTCAACTTCAACAGAGAAGAGTCTATTTATAAAGAGGAAGAAAAACTTGAAGCACCTGGCAACCGAGGATTTAGAGGTTTTGGCGGAAGCTTTACAGCTGGTCCAAAATATAAAAACGTAAAGACAAAAGAATTACTTCAAGATCAGGAATTCTTTGGAAAACAGTTTCTAATTAAAGATGAATTAAAAAGTCTTGAATGGAAGATGGGCACCGAAACCAAACAAATAGGTCAATATACTTGTTTTAAAGCTACAGCTACAAAGCCTGTAGATCAGTTCGATTGGAGAAGCATGCGAAGAAGACGATCTGATGATGACAAAAAGGAAAGTGAGAAAACAAAAGATTCGACACAAACCAATAATCCTATAGAAGATATAGAAGTCCCAAAAACAATAGAAGTTGTGGCTTGGTACACACCTCAAATCCCAGTTAATCAAGGACCAGATGATTATTGGGGTTTACCTGGATTAATTTTAGAAATCAACGCAGATAGAACAACTATTCTTTGTACTAAAATTGTTATTAATCCTGAAGAAAAAGAAGAGATTGAAAAACCTAAGAAAGGTGAAGAAGTAACTCAAGAGGAATACACAAAAATCATCACAAAAAAAATGGAAGAAATGCGCGAGATGTATGGCGGTCGTGGTAGAGGCGGACGCCGAAACTAATTAAACCATAGACTATTGAGTATTCTTAACCTAAAGCTAAACCGTAAGAAATGAAAAAAATATTAATGCTACTTTTTGTAGTAGTATCAGGTAGTGCCTTTGCACAAATAAAAATGGAAGGTATTGTAAAAGATAGTATTGGCACACCTTTAGAACTTGCCAATGTTATTGCTATAAACCAAGAAACTAATGCTCTAGAATCTTATGCCATAACTAACGACAAAGGTAAATACGTTCTTTCTTTAGGTAAAAATGGCAAATACAAAGTACAAGTCAGCTACATAGGATTAAAAACTTTTGATGAAGCTGTTACTACTCAAGAAGCAGATATCATAAAGGATTTCACGTTAATGCCAGACAATTCTCTAGACGCAGTTGAATTGACTTACGAAATGCCAGTAACGGTTAAGGGAGATACTTTGGTTTACAATGCTGATTCTTTTAAAAATGGAAGTGAACGTAAACTCGAAGATGTCCTAAAAAAATTACCAGGAGTTGAAATTACATCAGATGGAAAAATAGAAGTTGAAGGTAAGGAAGTTAGCAAGCTTATGGTTAACGGTAAAGATTTCTTTGACGGTGACACTAAATTGGCTACCAAAAATATCCCTTCCAATGCTGTTGATAAAGTTCAGGTTTTAAGAAACTATGCCGAAGTCGGGCAATTAAGCGGAGTACAAAATAATCAAGATAATGTTGCTATAAACATCAAATTAAAAGAAGGAAAAGAAAACTTTTGGTTTGGAGACGTTACAGTTGGTGCCGGAACAGCTCCATCACCTAATGATGAATTGTATTTGGTACAACCAAAACTCTTTTATTACAGTCCAAAGTATAGCGTTAATGTTATAGGCGATATGAATAATATCGGTGAAGTAGCTTTAACCAACAGAGATTTAAGGAACTTTGGAGGTGGCTTTAGAATGCCAAGTAGAACAAGTGGTACTAACATTAACCTTGGTGATAATGGACTTGGAGGATTGACAAACATAGCTAGCGCTCAAGAAGTAGTTACAAAACTTGCTGCTGCTAATTTTAGTTATTCACCTAACAAAGCCTTGGATTTAAGTGGATTTTTAATCTACAACAGCTCTAGAATGCGTACACGCGAGGAAAGCTATATCGACTACTTAGAACTAGAAGAAGGTGCCGGAGATGTGGCTCCAGATGAAGAAACTACCCAAATAGGTAGAGAAGCCACAAATCAATTCTTAGCAAAACTTAGTGCAGCATACAAACCTAATGTTAACAATCAATTAGATTATGATGTTTTAGCTCGTTTTTCTGATGATGAAGAACGTCAGAACCTTTTTTCATCAATAGTAGGTAATACAAATCAACTTGATGCAGCTACCCCTTTTAGTATCAACCAGAACTTGAACTACTATTACACCTTAAATGAAAACAACATCTTTGCTTTTGAAGCACAACATTTAATTAAAGATGAAGATCCGTTTTATAATGCACTATTAGTAAATGACCCAACTAATAATGATGATACTGACCAAGATGCATTTGATCCTACAGCTGAAGTATTAGGCTTTAATTTAGATCAAATGTCTTATGATTTAAATCAAGATAGACGTGTAAAATCTAATCAATTAGATGCAAAATTAGACTACTATAATATATTGAACTCTAAGAGTAACATCAACTTTACTTTAGGAACAATTTTGAGCAATCAGAAGTTTAACTCTAACATTTTTCAATTCTTAGATGATGGTACACAATTTGAGCCTAACCCAACATTACTAGATACTAATGGTAACTTATTATCTACTACAAATGATGTAGAATACAATTTTAGTGACATCTACCTTGGAGTGCATTACAGGCTTAAATCTGGAAAATTCACTTTTACACCTGGTGTATCACTTCACGCTTATAGCAACAAAAACACTCAAGATGGCGAGACATTATTTGATGATAATTTCTTTATGGTATTACCAGATTTTGAAACTCGCATTCAATTTAAAAAGAGCGAAAGTTTAACGCTTAATTATAGAATGAATACATCTTTTACGGATGTTACTAATATTGCTGAAGGTTTAGTAATGAATAATTACAACAGTTTTCAATATGGTAATCCTGAATTACAGAATGCATTATCACATAATGTAAGTTTATTCTACCAAAGTTTTAACCTTTTTAACTACACCAATGTATTTGCTGGTGCTAACTATAGTAAAAATATAGACCAAATTCGTTCATTGACAAATTTTGAAAATGTTATTAGAACAGGAACATTTTTTAACTCAGCTTTTGCCGATGAAAGCGCTTCAGTTTTTGGTAGAGTACAACGTACATTTGGTAAAGTTAGAGCTAGCTTAAGAGCTAATTTCGGATACAGTAAGATCAATCAGTTTGTACAAGATACAAGATCCGTAAATGAGAGTTTTTCACAAACATACACTCCAGAAATTAGAACTAATTTTAGAGAAGCACCAAACGTAACATTTAGATACAGATATAGTATTTCACAAAACGATCAAGGTTCTAATACAACTAAATTTACGACTAATGCTCCTTCTGTAGAGTTTGATGCTTACATCTGGAATTCGGTATCCTTCTTAACCGATTTTTCTTATACCGAACAAAATAACGGTCAAGGACAAAAAGACGCCTTTAGAACTTGGAATGCTTCTTTAAGATACAGAAAAGATAAAGATGCGAAATGGGAATATTCTTTAATTGCCGCAAACTTGTTGGATATAGATTCAAATATAAGTAATGGAGCAAATAATATTTCAGTTTACAGTTCAGAAACCTTTGTACAACCTCGGTTTGTTACGTTTAGGTTGACTTATACTTTATAGAATAAAAAAAGCCTTCTCTGGTTACTGAGCTTGTCAAAGTAGAGAAGGCTTTTTTATTCTTAAGAACCTGGTTTATTCATTTCTTAACGTATGAATTACACCTACTACTGAATGTAAATTACCATCTAAACCCATAAAATTGCCACTAAAATTAACATCAATATATTCTCCCACATCCCCAAAATTAGTGATGTAACTTGTAACATCATTATTAGGGTCATCACCAAAAAAAGGCAACTCCTGACTTTCAGAACCAAAACCTATAGCATCATTAAAGCCTGTTACAGTATATTCACCTGTGTAAGGTGGGTTATCATTTAGCCTAAATTGAAAATAAAAGCCGAATTGCTGGTTATTAGAATACGATGAAATACTCAATCTAGGAATCATATCTCCATTAATATAGAAACTGGTACTAATATTATCTGTAAAAAGTACTGAATCACCATCATCAATAGTATATTGTATAAACTCTGTAATTGTGTTACATGCTGTAATAGTTCCAATATTAGTAATTGGCGAAGAGAATGTATAACTGATACTATCTGTGCTCTGTAAGTTGACAAAATCACTAGCTTCTACAGAGAACGTAACATTATCTGAACATCTTAACAAATTGATTTCAAAATTCCCATTTGTTACGGCATCAGTAAAAACTTGAGTTCCATAACCTATTTGAACATAACCATCTGTAACAGCATCACCACTACACGTGTTAAATGTACCAACTACCGTTTCCTGAATAACATCTGGATTGTCAGGTACAATAATCGTAATACTTGAATCCATTGTAAAAGGTCCAACCGTTTCTGTATACAAAGGTGCGTCACCACACAAGTCGTAACTGTAAACATTAAGCACTAAACTTTCATTACTTGGCACATAACCACAAACTTCGCCATTCTCATTGGTGTAGCCATATGTAGTACCAAAAGTTGTACTAGTAATAGATACAGCCATGTTTGCTAACGCCGTATTATCCTCATCTGTAGCTGTAAGACACAGTGTAATAGCTTCTGCAGGAATATCACAGTTCCAAAAACTAAAATGAGATACTGTACCAACATACATGTTACCTTCAAGTGTTGCTTGTCCTTCTTCTTTCCAATAGCCATTAGCTTCATCAAAATACCAAAGTGGAATAGTTGCAGGAGCTATGCTCATTAAACTAGCATCTACAGGAATTTTAATTTCAGAAGTTGAGCCTTCTGCTAAATTTAAATCTTCACCACCAGAACCTCTAAGTTCTACAGCCAACATTCCTAAAGTTTGTAACATACGTTCCGCTCCACCCTCGTTTTCGGCATATAGCATACCTGGCATTTGCATTGGCATATCTTCATCTGCTGGATCTAAATGGTGCATAATAACATCTACAGAACCTGAATAAGCAGTACCATCTTCTTTTATAAAGTTGCCATCAAAACTTACTGAACTACCATCTGCTGAAGTCACCGTTTCACTAGATCCGCTAATAACGGTTCCAACTACAGTTTCTTCAAGAAGCATAATAGTAACTTTGTTGGTTCCGTTTGAAGGTACTATACTTCTAGAACCATGAATATATCCAGCTTTTTCAGCTTTAACATATCCGAAACGCTGATTAACAGTAGCATCATTTATGATAAAAACACCATTACTATCAGTCATGGCCGTTTCGCCACCAATAGTTATTGTTGCTCCTTCAATAGGATTATGATTTTTATCGATAACTGTTCCTAAAAAGTTTCTAGATATTTCTGAACCAAAATATTCTGAAAATGTATCTGGAATATTTTCTTGTGGATCATTAATTGTAGAATTACCATCATCTTTTTCACAGGATGTTAAAGCACTTAATAGGATTAGTAGGGTTAAGATAAGATTTGGAAGCTTTTTTAAGTTTTTCATAATAATTGATTGTTTTGATTTTTTGTTCATCTAAGAACTTTTGCTCTTTTTAATAAAACAGTCAATACACTGAAAACCCTACCCTTAAAAATAAAAAAGCCTCATAAATCATATGAGGCTTTTAAATACTAATAATTATAGTTGCAAACTATTTTGTCTTTTCAACTTTCTCAATTACTTTTTTAACCTTTACTTCTGCATGACCATTCTCTTCATTTAAAGCATCTATTTGAGATTTCACTTCATCAAGTGTACCTTCAACTTTTCTTTCTTCAATAGTTGTAACACCATTTTTGGTAGTCGAACTTTTAATAATACCAACAGCACTTTCTGCTTCACTGTTATCATTAATCTCTACAGTAACTTCTTTAGTAATTTTAGCATCTGTCATAGCCAAACCTTCTTCAGCATCATGATTTCCTAAAATAGGAGCAATAACTAAACCTACTAAACATGTTAACTTAATTAAAATATTCATAGAAGGTCCTGAAGTATCCTTAAATGGATCACCAACAGTATCACCTGTTACGGCTGCTTGATGAGGAGGTGAAGGATTATCATCTTTATGCTTGTAATACGTTTTTCCATTAATTTCCACACCTGCTTCAAATGATTTTTTAGCATTATCCCATGCACCACCAGCATTATTTTGGAAGATTGCCCACATTACACCACTCACACAAACTCCTGCCATATATCCACCTAGTACTTCTGCACCAAGTAAAAAATTATCGTTCACGATTGCTGTTCCAATTCCCATTACTACAGGAGTTACTATAGTGATAAGACCTGGTATAATCATTTCTTTTAAAGCTGCCTTTGTTGAAATATCAACACATTTACCATATTCTGGAATACCTGTACCTTCCATAATTCCTGGTATTTCTCTAAACTGTCTTCTTACTTCTTCAACCATTTGTCCTGCTGCTTTACCAACAGATTCCATAGCTAAAGCTGAAAAGATTACAGGAATCATACCACCAATAAATAGTGCTGCTAACACAGGAGCTTTGAATATGTTTATACCATCAATACCTGTAAATGTAACATAAGCCGCAAATAAAGCTAATGCTGTTAATGCTGCAGAAGCAATTGCAAAACCTTTACCTACTGCCGCAGTTGTGTTACCAACTGAATCTAAAATATCTGTACGTTCACGAACATGTGGTTCTAATTCACTCATTTCAGCCACACCACCAGCATTATCTGCAATAGGACCAAATGCATCAATAGCCAACTGCATTGCTGTTGTTGCCATCATTGCTGAAGCCGCTAAAGCTACACCATAGAATCCTGCTAAAACATAAGCACTCCAAATTGCTACTGCAAAAAGAATTACAGATAAGAATGTCGATTTCATACCAACAGCCAAACCAGATATAATATTTGTAGCAGCACCTGTAGATGAATTCTTAACGATTTTTAAAACAGGTGTTTTACCTAAACTTGTGTAGTAAGCCGTAACCATAGAAATTAAAGCACCAACAGCCAAGCCTATGGTGGCAGCATAAAATACATGTCTAGAAGGAATTGTTTTTAATCCCTCACCGAAAAAGTTCATTTCCATAGTCATTGGTAACATCCAACGAATTAGAAACCATGAAGCTACCCAAGTGATTCCTATTGAAACCCAGTTACCAGTATCCAAAGCTCTCTGAACTACTGATTCCTTAGCATCATTACTAGAAATACGCACTAAGAACGTTCCTAAAATCGAAGCTAAAACTCCTACACCAGCTATTACTAGTGGCAAAAGAATTGGCCCCATATTATTAAATGCATCAGTAAAAGGTGCACCTGTAGACATGTCTCTTATAACATAGTTACCAAGTACCATAGCTGCTAATACTGTAGCTACATAAGACCCGAATAAATCTGCTCCCATACCTGCAACATCACCAACATTATCTCCAACATTATCAGCAATAGTTGCTGGGTTACGTGGATCATCTTCTGGTATACCAGCTTCTACCTTACCTACCAAATCAGCGCCTACATCAGCCGCTTTTGTGTAGATTCCACCTCCAACTCTGGCAAATAATGCTATACATTCAGCACCTAATGAAAAACCTGCTAAGGCTTCAAGAGCAATAGTCATTTCTTCATAAAAAGAACTTTCCCCAGTTACAAACATTTTAAGAAAAACAAAAAAGAATAAGCTAATACCCAAAACTGCTAATCCTGCTACACCAAGTCCCATAACAGTACCACCACCAAAAGACACTTTTAAAGCGTGAGGCAAACTTGTTTTAGCCGCCTCTGCGGTTCTGGCATTGGCATCAGTTGCTATTCGCATACCTATATTTCCTGCCAAACCAGAAAAAACTGCTCCAAAGACAAAAGCCACGATGATTATCCAGTGTGTGGTCGGCACCAAATACGACACTATTCCTAAAGCTACAGCTGCCATTATAACAAATATTAGAAGTAGTCGGTATTCAGCAGCCAGAAATGCTAACGCTCCTTCTTTAATAGATTTAGAAATACCTTGCATTTTCTCATCACCTGCAGGTTGTTTTTTTACCCAAGACATTTTAACGAACATAAACACTAGTCCTACAATCGCTAATACCATTGGTACATAAATTATGTTTGATTCCATAATAGATTATTTATTTGATAAGTTTTTAGTTGGGTAAATGTAGTAAAACCAATTATATTTTACGAAAAAAGCAATATCAATTGCTTGATATTGCTTTTGTGTTAATTTTTAAGCTAAAAAATTTAGATATCTAAATCGTAAATGTACGCTTCTTTTTATGATCACTTTCATCATAACGTTGCACACACTCATGGTAGATTTTTCTTGCTTCAGCAGCATCTCCCCATCCACCTGTATCAACTTTCTTTTTCTCTAAATCTTTATATACCTGAAAGAAATGTTCTATCTCCTTCAATCTATGAGGATTTAAATCACTTATATCTTTATTATTACTCCAAATTGGGTCTGAAACCGGTACACAAATAATCTTTTCATCTGGTCCTTTTTCATCTGTCATATGGAAAACACCAATAGGTCTTACTTCCATAACTACCATAGGATAAGTTGGTTGATGACCTAAAACCAAAACATCTAAAGGGTCACTATCTAAAGCTAATGTTTCTGGTATGAATCCGTAATCCCCAGGGTACATCATTGAAGAAAACAACATACGATCAAATCTGATTTTATTTAGAGTAAAATCATACTCATATTTATTACGACTTCCTTTAGGTATTTCAATTAGGACATCAAAGGTCAATTCTTGTGTTTCTGACATATTTAATTTTATTTTTATTGCTATAAATATCGAATTTATAAGCGTTTGCAAAGATAGTTTATTGTTTCTTTTATTACAATGTAATCTCCATATAAGTGTGCAAATTTGATATATTTATTTTATTACACTAAAATTGTTTTGGTTTCATTAATACCTGCTTTAAATTTTTAGTGTTCTTAAAATTTCATTGTAATCATTTTGATTTAATCTCGACAAAAGCCTTATATTGATTTTTCGTACAAAAATAAAATACTATTATGTCTAAAACATATTATGATCCTGCAGATTTAAGAAAATTTGGAAAAATCTCTGATTGGAACGAAGAGCTCGGCAGCAAATTTTTTGATTATTATAATTCTGTTTTTAAAGAAGGTGCACTTTCTGAAAGAGAAAAATCATTAATCGCTCTTGCAGTTGCACATACTATTCAATGTCCCTATTGTATTGACGCTTATACTGGAGATGGACTACAAAGAGGTATTACTAAAGAAGAAATGATGGAAGCCCTTCATGTTGCCGGAGCAATACGAGGTGGAGCATCTTTGGTTCATGGTGTGCAGATGATGAATAAAGTGAATAAATTAGATGGATAAAATTTCCTTTTGATTTATCCTAACGGAAACCATCCATATTAATCTGAATTGTAACGCAAGAGAGCAAAACATTATTAATGATTACCAAATCTTTACATAAACGCAATAGCGATTTAGCAAAAAGTAACAGACAGCTAGAAATTCTTTCTAACGGAATATTTCAAAATGGTGAACTTCCTAAGTTCAAAGATAAAATTGCTGAGACCAATCAATTTCCGTTAAAAACCAAAAAACTTGAAATCCTTCAAATTAATGTTGGATACATGTGTAATCAAGTATGCGATCATTGCCATGTCGATGCTGGTCCTGACAGAACAGAAATAATGACAAAAGAGACCATGCTACAATGTTTGGATGTTATAAAAAATACTGGAGCACATACTTTAGACTTAACAGGCGGAGCTCCTGAAATGAACCCTAATTTTAGATGGTTTGTTGAGGAAGCTGCTAAAGCAGGCATTAAGGATTTTATTGTTCGTTCTAATCTTACCATCATTAGAGCCAACAAAAAATATCTTGATTTACCTGAGTTCTTCAAAAAACATAATGTCCATGTAGTAAGCTCTATGCCACATTGGACACGCGGAAAAACTGACAAACAACGTGGTGATGGTGTTTTTGATAAATCCATTCAAGCTTTACAAGAACTCAATGCTGTTGGTTATGGCATGCCAGAAAGTTCATTAAAATTAGATTTAGTTTACAATCCATCTGGTGCATTTTTACCAAGTAACCAAGCTTCTATGGAAAAGGATTTCAAAAAAGCATTGCTAGAAGATTTTGGTATTCATTTTCAAAACTTATTTGCCATTACTAACCTTCCTATTAGTCGATTTTTAGATTATTTAATTGCTTCTGAAAATTACGAAGACTATATGTATCAGTTAGTAGAGGCTTATAACCCAGTTGCTGTTGCCAATGTGATGTGTACCAACACACTTTCCGTAAGTTGGAATGGCTATTTATACGATTGCGATTTTAATCAAATGTTAGAACTTCCTGTAAATAGTAAAATTAAGCACATTTCGGAATACAACGAAGAGATTTTAGAAGGCAGAGATATTGTGATTTCCCAGCACTGTTATGGTTGTACGGCTGGTGCAGGTAGCAGTTGCCAAGGAACAGTTGCTTAGGCTCAAAAAAGGAATATGATGACAGAAGCACTCGTAATCGTTTTTGTAAAGAATATAAAATTAGGTAAAGTAAAAACCCGATTAGCCAAAACCATTGGAGATCATGGTGCCTTTGAAGTTTATAAAGAACTAGTAAAGATTACCAAAAATGCTACAGAAACTCTAGGTTATGATAAACACATCTATTTTTCAGATACTGTTATAGATAACAAATGGAAAAATGATTTTAAAACAACTCAAAAAGGTGAAGATTTAGGCGAACGCATGCTCAATGCTTTTAAAAATGGTTTTGAAGCTGGATATAAAAAAATCGTTTTGATTGGTTCAGATTTACCAGAAATCAATGCAGATCATATTAAAATAGGCATAGAAACTTTAGATAATAATGAGGTTGTTTTCGGTCCGGCTGAAGATGGTGGGTATTATTTGGTGGGTATGTCTAGTTTGATTGAAGACATTTTCCTTAACAAGCCATGGAGCCAACCTTCACTTTTAAAGACAACGTTACAAGAGTTACACAATCTTAATATTTCAGTTGGTATTTTAGACGTTTTGAACGATATTGATACTTACGAAGACTTAATAGCTTCAGACTTTTATAAAAACAACAAAAAACTACAAGAAAAAATTCAACAACTCAATGATTAAATTTATAGAAGAGAGTACAGAATATTTAAAACATAAGGGGTTTGATAAACCCGAAGTCGGTATTATTTTAGGAACTGGCTTAGGACAACTCATCAATGAGATAGAAATAGAAGCTGAGGCGAGCTATAACCACATACCTAATTTCCCAACGGCAACCGTAGAGTTTCACAAAGGCAAGCTTATTTATGGCACCCTTAGCGGAAAAAAAGTCGTAGTAATGCAAGGCCGTTTTCATATTTATGAAGGTTACACGTTTCAGGATGTCACTTTTCCTGTGAGAATAATGGAAAAACTAGGTATTAAAACACTCTTAGTTTCTAATGCTGCTGGTGCTGTTAATCTAGATTTCAAAAAAGGCGAATTAATGCTTATTGATGATCATATTAATCTACAAGGAGGTTCACCTTTGGCGTTTAAGGGAGTTTCTGAATTAGGAGAGCGTTTTGCAGATATGAGTGCTCCTTATGATGCAGAAATTATTTCAAAATTTGAAAATATAGCTTCAGAACACAACATTACATTACACAAAGGTGTGTATGCTTCGGTTGTTGGGCCTCAACTTGAAACACGTGCCGAATACAGAATGCTAAAAATTATTGGAGCAGATGCCGTTGGAATGAGTACTGTACCAGAAATTATTGTAGCTAATCATCTCAACCTAAAAGCTGCTGCCGTTTCGGTATTAACAGACGAATGTGACCCTGACAACTTAGAACCTGTGAATATTTCGGACATCATTGCGATGGCAAACAAAGCAGAACCTGATATGATTACGTTATTTAAGGAATTAATTAAAACACTTTAATAAATAAGTTAACAGTCCTTAGTAAGCAGTTTCCAGTCTTACTTTTACTGTTTTCTGATGACTTTTTACCGCAGACTAAAATATGAGTTACCTAGAAACCACAAAAGACATATATAAAGAAGCAGCATTAACACCAGATGTTGGGCTATGTTGTACAACAAATCCTATTTGGGAGTTACCTGGTTTGAAGATTCCAAGGATTATGCAAGAGATGAACTACGGTTGTGGCTCAACGGTGCATGCCCGTGATTTAACCAACAATCCAAAAACACTTTATGTTGGTGTTGGTGGTGGCATGGAGCTACTTCAGTTTGCTTATTTCAGCAGACAAAAAGGAGGAGTTATTGGTGTGGATGTTGTAGATGAAATGTTAGAGGCTTCTCGTAAAAATTTCAAAATTGCAGAAGAGCAAAATGATTGGTTTAAATCAGAATTTGTTGATCTTAAAAAAGGTGATGCAATGCATCTTCCGGTTGAAGATAATAGCATTGATGTCGCAGCTCAAAATTGTTTGTTCAATATCTTTAAAGCTGACGATTTAAAGAAAGCCATTGCAGAAATGTATCGTGTGTTAAAACCTCATGGACGTTTAGTTATGAGTGATCCTACTTGCGAGCAGCCTATGAACGATGACTTACGAAACGACGAACGCTTAAGAGCACTTTGCTTAAGTGGCAGTTTACCAATTGCTGACTATGTAAAAACTCTAACAGATGCTGGATTTGGAACTATTGAAATTAGAGCACGTAAACCCTACCGAATTTTAGATCCGAAGCATTACCCAACAGATGAATTAATCTACATAGAATCTATTGAAGTAGCAGCCATAAAAGATCCTATGCCTGCTGACGGACCTTGTATTTTTACAGGAAAAGCAGCCATTTATTACGGAGAAGATGATTATTTTGATGATAAAGCAGGACATGTATTATTAAAAAATCAGCCTTTAGCTGTTTGCGACAAAACTGCTGGTGCACTTGCTGGTTTGGGTAGAGATGATATTTTTATTAGTGAATCTACCTTTCATTATGATGGTGGAGGTTGTTGTTAGAAACCAACTTTTATTCGACAATTAAATGTTGACATTTTGGAAAAGTATTTAGACATTATTAAAAATTCGTATTCTGGATATTGGAACTATCTAAAATTTGAACTCATAGATATTAATCATTGGGATAATTATTTCTATGGTTTAATTGCAATTTCATTACTAGTTTGGATACTGGAATTGATTTTCCCTTGGCGAAAAAACCAACCTATTTTTAGAAAAGACTTTTGGTTAGACACTTTCTATATGTTCTTCAATTTCTTTTTGCTGAACTTAATTGTTTTCATCGCGCTTTCTAATACTGTATCCGAATTTTTTAATGATATTCTGGCCACAATAGGCTTATCTGTTAAAGATTTTGAACTCTTTGATGTTGACAATCTACCGAAATGGCTGGGCTTATTTATCTTCTTTTTAGTGGCTGATTTTGTACAATGGAATACACATCGCTTGTTACACCGCGTAGATTGGCTTTGGAATTTCCACAAAGTGCATCATAGTGTAAAACAAATGGGATTTGCTGCCCACCTACGTTACCATTGGATGGAACCTGTGATGTATAAATCTTTACTTTATATTCCAATCGCTATCATTGGCGGTTTTGATGCTCAAGATGTGGCTATCGTTCATTTTTTTAATATTACAATTGGTCACTTAAACCATGCTAACTTAGGTTGGGATTATGGTATACTAAAATATATTTTTAACAATCCTAAAATGCATATTTGGCATCATGCCAAAGAACTTCCTAAACATGCTAGGTATGGTGTAAACTACGGAATTACTTTAAGCCTTTGGGATTACATCTTTAAAACCGATTATATTCCATATAGTGGTAGAGATATTGAACTAGGTTTTGAAGGTGATGAAAATTTTCCAAAGGATTTTGTGAGTCAGGAATTGTATCCTGCTTTTCATAAAAAGAACAACACCTAACGCACTAGGATTGTTAATTACAACTTTACTCGATTTCTAATGTCTTGTAACGTATCATTTATCAACAGCTTACCACCTTTAAAGACTTCCTTAAGTTCACCTTGCTGTTCTTCTTCCCAAGATACTTGATCTTTCATGATGTAGCGACCTTCAGTTTTTTCAATTTTAATTAAGCCTTTAGCAGATTTTTTGGTACCGTCATCTGTTATAGGATCTTTGTAAATTTCTCTTCCAACTCCATTAACTTCACCGTAAGTTGCTTTCATGGCAAAACCAAACGTATCTCTGGTGTTATATTGATACGTAAATGAACCAATACCCAACACCACGTTAGTAGACGCAAAACCCTTTTGTTTTAGACGTTCACAAATATCCTTGGCTCTTTCTAGAGTGATACTATCTCCGTAAATAGCTCCAATATGACTATCTAATTCTTTGTACCCTTTCTGGTTGGTTTTACCACCAAAAATTTCCCAAAGTAGTTGAATAACTCCTTTCTGTTCAGCTTCTGTTTTTCCGTTTGGATTACCACAAATGATATCAGCTGGATCTCCAGAGTCTGGTCTGATGACGACTTTTCCTTCTCGACTTAGGACTTCATTCTTTAGATTTGGAAGATACTCTGTCAAGACTTTCCATAAATCCCAAGTATCTGAAACTATCGACACAATACCGTTAGGATAAATATCTGTAATTAAACGCTTGAAGGTTTCTTCCTCACCTTCATTGGTTCCCATACACATAACAGAATGTTCTGTTGCTGCAACAGATCCACCAATTAATTCTGTATCGGAATTCGCATTGTAATAGTCTTCAAAAAAATCAATTGATGGAATTGTGTCCGTTCCCGTAAAACTCAATAAATGTCCTGCTGAAGATATGATAGCAGCTTCCAAACCTCCCATACCTCGCATTGAAAAGTCATGACCTTGCCAATCTACAAATTCTGGTATTGTTGACGTTTCTTCTGCATAGGTATCTAAAATTTTACGATACTGTTTTGCGATAGTAGCCGAGTTACATGGCAACCAAAGTGTTGTAGATAATAAAGTTTCAAAATAATTAGTTAGCCAAAAAAACTCTGGTTTTGTATTGTACATGGTAAGCATTGGTACTCGAATTGGTACAGAAACACCTTCTGGCAATGCTTTTACAACCATAGGTAAATATCCTAAGTCGTGTAGGTCCTCGATATGTTTTATACCTACTTTATTTTCGTCTAAATAATTATTGATACGTCTTTGATATTTCTGACAAACTATATCTTTTGGTTGACTGAAAAAATCTTTAGTAAACGCTTCAATCATATATTTTTTGATGAAGTATTGCAACCCAAAAAATACGACCTCTTCTATTCCTTCTATTCTACTTTTGCGAGGTGTCCAATTAGAATACACTAAAGTTGTTTGCTCTGGATATTGTCTGCGATGGTCTACTTTATAACCGTCTGTGAATAATAATGGGTTCATAATATATTAATTTGCGTAATTATTACACAAATATAAAATGAATTATACTAGAAAACAATTATTTTGTGTAAAAAATACACAAAATTAAAATTTAACTTGCTCGAGCTTTTGAAATAGAGGTATATCATACTTCTCGCAAAGAGTTTCTACATACCTATATTGATAAAAATCGTACGGACAAATTACTACAAGTTTACCTGATTTTGAGTATAACCCTAGTTCAACCAAAGAGATTGGTGATTTTGCTTCTGATAAAAAATTTAATAAAATTTTATCCGCCAGTTCTAAAGCATCTAACTCCCAATTGATATGCTGCTTCATTTCTTTATCTTTTAAAAGATTATGATCTGGTCTTGTTGGATCAAAAAAATGAATGAATTCATTTGAGTTTTTGCACAAACTTTCTCTCCAAGGATTTGACTCTTTAAAGTCAATACTTCCCGCTAAAAAGTAATATGAATTTTCTTTTTCTTTTGACGGTAAGGGACTGAAAGCTGTATAAACCATTATTTAAGAAATTAACAAATCTCGTACCTCCATTAAAGCAAACCCCAATAAGTTATCTCCTCTCCAAAGATTTGGATTCTGTGCTTTCTCATCATTTTTAGCCAATCCTATTCCCCAAATACGATCGACTGGACTTGCCTCTACTAAAACTCTATTTGAAGTTGTAAGTAGATACTCTTTTAATTTTTTATTTTGAGAAAACTTATGATAATTACCTTGCTTTACGAACTCATACTTAAACTTTTCCCAAAGTTCATTATCAAAATTGGCTACTTTTCTTCCTAACATTTTAGCTTCATGTGGATTATTTGATAGTAGAATCTCTTTTAATGTTTTTTCGTCCTCAAATAATCTCGCTTTCTCAGCCATCATATAATGTTCTGCTGTTTTATATGTTATATCAGAAACATTGAAGTCGGATTCCCACCATTGACTAAAACAACTACTTATAATTGAGCCATCTTTACTAGGTTGGTGTCCCCAGAAAAACAAAAACTTTAAATTCTCACCTGAGTTATACCTTTGAATTGTATTTTCTCTTGTGTACTTCATTTCTATAATCGTCGTTTAAAATTGATTATTCGGTTTTTATAAGATATGTTGTTTCTACCTGTTTCCTCAGGATAAAAAGTCATTACCTCATCACTCTGAAAGACTTCCTTTGTATCAATATTTATAGCTGACAATTTCCCTGTAAATGCTGCACCTGTATCTACATTCCAAACGTTTATGGCATTCATAGGTTGATTTTCTTTAAAGTTTATTGTTGGTGTATGACCTATATAAATTTCGTTGTAATGCTTTAATCTATTTGGATATAAGACGGAATCTTTATGAATACGTTTATCCATGGTTAAAGCCATTTCCCAAAGTGTACGATCATAATAAAAAGTCTCTTGATTAACTTCTTTTAAAACGCCATGCATAGAGGTAAAACCAGCATGAAGAAAGAGTCTGTTTTCTTCATCGATATGAAACATTTTCATGGTTTCGAAAAAATTGAGATGTTCTAATTTTTCGTCTTCAGTAAAGTTCTTATAGCTTTCCATGGTTTCTTTTCCGCCATGCAAATACCAAACCTGATTTACATCTCCAGTTCTTAACCATTGTTCTGCCCAAGCATCATGATTACCTTTAATAAAAATACAATCATAGGAATTAGAAAACTCAATTAAATACTGAATAACCTGAGCAGATTCGCTCCAACCATCGACATAATCTCCTAAAAAAATAAATGAATCCTTATCGGAATAGTCTAAACGCTCTAACAATTGTTGTAAGGCTTTTAAGCCTCCGTGTATGTCGCCTATAGCAAATGTTGATGTATTTAATGATGCCATATTAAACTATTCTCATTTAATTTTATTTGAAATCTTTGTGCGTCCCCAAACTCTTTGAAATCTCTTTTTTTACCTAAAACAACTTCTTCATATGCCAAAAACATTTGTTCTGCAGCAATATGATAAGGCATTCTGCCACAACCTGTACATAGTCCTGGAATACTAACAGAATTAATATCATCGTGGTTTTTGCACGCGATTAAAATTGCTTTCATAGCCAAATACGCATTGATTGATGTCGCAATATTAAAGTTCATAGGAACTCTCATAGTTGGTGCAGATATTAAATATGGAATTTCAGAATTTCCAGTTTCTAGCACCATAGATGTACCAACCAGCAATTCGCCAAGATCAGAATTTTTAATTTTCTCTTGTAGCTTCTCTTGTATATGCCAACCAAAATGTTCGGATAGCACATAATCTAAGCTACCATCCATAAAGCCAAATGAATTAGCTGGACTTACAATAGCATCAGATTTTACCTTTGTAATATCTTCATTTATTATATAAACATTGTCTATTCCTGAAAATGCCTTTTCCCAAGCTTCTCCTAAGAAATTATCTATGTAAACTAATTTTATTTCCATAATCATTTCTCTAACTTATACATAATATCTGTTCTTAACACATACTTTGTTCCTGATATTATTTCTTTTCCTTCGTGTCGCAAAGGATGATGAAACACTAATGCCATTCCTGTTTTTGGTTTTATGGTGATTATTTTTCTGAATTCTGTTTCACCACCTTCATAATCATCATTCAAATAAATTAAAAATGACAAAATACTAAATTCGGTTTCATTACGCTCATAGCTACCATCTCTATGCATTTTGAAACGTTGGCCTGCATTATATCTATAAATTCTAAACATTTCATTAAGACCAATAGCTTCACTAGAGCCTATTTTACTCGGTACAAATGGTTCTATTTTTGACCATAAGGTTTCTGCTAAGTTTTCATCAAAAAACAATAGTCTGTCATTATTACGAACTCCTTTTAGCATTACTTGAGTACCTCCCATATTTACTTTAGCCTCTTCGAAACTTTGTAACTCAGATTTTTCTATATAATCTGAACATTCTTTTAACGTTAGAAAGTCTTCAATTATAAATATTTGTGCATCTAATTGTATTTTATTCATCTTAATCAAAAATTATAAATTTAACAAGAACACCTAAAGCATCCCCTACCGCTAAACCAAATAATGCTGAGTGTATTTTTGTTTTCATTGTAATCTTAAATTTTTATTCAACACTTCATCATTAAATACAAGAGGATACTCCTCTGGAATCATTAATTGATCCAATTGCTTATTTAAAACAAATTGGTATTGCTCTTTTACAAAAGGTGTGATGTCTTCTATTTCTAAAATATCATCTTTTGCATAGTTTACAGCTTCCTTTCCTCTTATGCCAATTTGGATCGCTCGACGTTCTAGTTTGGCTCCATAGGGATTGTGATCTGGATCCCATTGTAAGCGAATCGATGAACTCTTTACCTTTTTTTGCCATTCTTCTCTAGACACATACAAATCAGATTGATAACTCGAATAAACCGCTTGCTTGAGATAGCGCTCAAAGGCTTCTCGTTTTAAGTGAATAGCTAAAACGACTTCTTGCCCAACTTTTGTTGCCCAGCCGTTACGGTACACCATCCAAAGAAAATTTGGTTTAATCCAAGTCATTCTATCCTGGCTAAAAGCCCCGCCAAAATATTGGTTTTGCACCGCAAAATCACCTATTTCTGGTCTGTATGATTGGTATACAATAATCTTCTGATTATCATATTGCGCCATGATATGATGACCTTGTTGTGGCCACTTTTCTATTTGTTTGTTATATAATTTTATTTTAAGTTTCATTTTAATTTTTCTTTATAAAGCTGATAGTTTTCATCATCAAAACACACAAAAATCACTTCTTCAATTGTTTCTCTTTTATAATTTAAGACCGACTTAATCGCAATGTCTGCTGCAACTGATTTTGGAAACCTATAAATCCCTGTACTTATGTTTGGAAAAGCTATTGTCTTTAATTCATTAGTTTCTGCAAGTTTTAAACTATTAATATAACAATCTGCCAAAAGCTGTTTTTCCTTTTCAAGACGATTGCCTCCATTGTATACAGGACCTACAGTATGAATTACTTTTTTAGCTTGTAAATTTCCAGCAGTAGTAATTACAGCTTCACCTGTTTTACATTTACCTTGACGATTTCTAATATCTCGACATTCTTCTAATATCATTGTTCCTCCAGCACGATGAATAGCTCCATCCACTCCACCACCACCTAACAAGGAAGAGTTAGCCGCATTGACTACTGCATCTACTTTTATTTTAGTGATATCTCCTTTGATAAGACTAATTTTCATTTTATCAATTCCTTTAATCTTATTTGTTCTACACCTTCATCTATTGTTTTAAAACTATCGGCAGTAAAAATCTTTGTGAAATATTGATTAAGTTCCTCAAGACCTTTACTAAAAATACCATGACTTACAGCTAAATACAAATTGCCAGCATTATGCTTTTTCAGTTCTTTAGCCAAGCCGATAAAAGTGCCACCTCCATCACATATATCATCTACAATTAAACAATCTTTGCCTTGTAGATCATCTTCATAAACTCTAAAACCTTCCAATTGTCCGTTTTTGACATTTCGCTTTTTTGAACATTCTATTACTGATATTCCTCCTAAAAATTCAGATACTTTATAAATCTTTTTTAACGCTCCTCCATCTGGTGAGATTAACAAAATATCCTTGTCCAAATTAGACACGACTTTCTGGATAAAGGAATGGTTAGTAATTACCTCACAGTTATTTAGAACGGCTGGCGTAACTTCAGAATGTGGATCATAAATTGTAATTTTATTTAAATTCAATTGGTTTAATAAATCAGCATAAACTTTTACCGATAACGGTTCTCCTTTTACCATAACTCGATCTTGCCTTGCTGCCGGAAAATAAGGTATGAATACATTTAGTTTTTCAACACCATACCGTCTTAATGCATCTACACATAAGAGTAACAATCCAAAATCATTAAAGGATTGAATTCTTGTTGTGATGGTAACTTCTGCTTGATTAGAAACGTCAGTTAAAATCTTAATATGAGGCTCACCTCCAGAAAAGGTAAAAACCTCAAATTGAATATTATTTTCTGGTTGAAAAGGCTGAAATTGAGTATCTAAATTTAAATACATTTTGTGTTATTTTTACACAAATTTAGATTAAATTTATTCAGTTACAAAATTATTTGTGTTTTTTTTACACAAACTTAATTTCGAAATGGAAACCTTCTTTTAAAAGTGCGTTGTATTTCTTTTGATTAAATTTGAAAAGTTTAGCTGGTCTACCACTTCCCTTTTGGCTTATTTTATCTGTTTCTTCTAGAATATCGAAGCTTAAGATTTTCTTTCTGAAGTTACGTCTATCAATGTCTTTTTCTAAAATGGAAGTATATAAATGTTCAAGATCTGAAAACGGAAATTCTTTGTTTAACAAATCAAACCCAATAGGTTGATAGGTTAGCTTAGCTTTTAGACGCTCTTTAGCCATCTCTAAAATTTTCTTGTGGTCGAATGCTAATTTTGGTAATTTATCTAAGGTGAACCATTGTGCTTCAACAGCATCTGTACTAGCCTCAATTTTAAAATGATGTGGTTTTACCAAAGCAAAATAGCTTACGGCTACTACTCGATTTCTAGGGTCTCGTTTAGGCTCACCAAAAGTGTACAGCTGTTCCAAATAATCAATGGTGACACCTGTTTCTTCCTTGAGCTCTCTTTTAACTGCTGCTTCCAAAGACTCCTCTTCTAAAACCAATCCTCCTGGTAAAGCCCAAGTATCTTTAAAGGGTTCTACTCCTCTTTTAATCAATAAAACGGATAAGGATTTTTTGGATTCGTAACCAAAAACCACTGCATCTACTGCAATTTTTATATTTTGTATGAGTGCCATTTTTGTGTAGTTAATACACAAAAATACTAATTCTTATAATATTCTCTCAGAACTTCTTCTACAGGTTTATTCTGCGGTGTAAACATAGGATTGTCATGTCCACCAACTTCGTCGTGCATAATAAACCATTTCCAGACAAAACCACCTGCAAACCAATCCTCGTGCCAAAAAGTATCAAATAAGGCTTTTGTGGTATTTACTTGTGCTTCAAGATTTACATCTCTCATGGTATGATCTGACACCCAAGGTTGTCTACCAGAATAATCTACACTTCTATAACCATATTCTGTAAACAAAATTGGTCGGTCTTGTTGCTTAGAAAGTTTTTCAATAATGGGTTTATGAGACTTCCAGCCTTCTAAACAATCTTCATAGCTTGGTGTTTTTTTATCGCTAAGTGGAAAATAAGCGTCAATACCTATATAATCTAGTTGGTCCCAAAACGGTGTTTTAGCAAACTCATTCCAATTGGCAGCATAGGTTAGTTTTCCTTTATAGACTGTCTTAATTTTTTCAATGAGTTGAGACCAATACTCTGGTCTAAATTTCACAAATAACTCTAATTCGGTTCCAATACAGAAAATTTCAGCATTCACCTTTTCTGCCATATCTGCATATTCTAAAATGAAGCTTGAGTAAGCATCCTCTAAAGCTTTCCAATCTTCTTCGGTTGTCATCATAATCTCACCAGTAAATTCGCCTCCCCAAACCCAAATCTGAGGTTTAATCATTACCTTAATGTCTGCTTTTCGTAATTCAGAAATGTATTGCTCTGCTCCTGCTCTGGTTTCACCAAACCATTGTCTGTCTGTGTTGTGAATAATTTCTGGGTGTTCAAGATTTTTAATAAACCCAAACGGCATAATAGCAGCATAATTCGCATTCACTTTGACTACTGGTTCTACATGTGAGCTATCCACAACTTCCCTTGCTGCCACAAAACTTACACCGTTTATTTTCTCACTTTTGGGTGAGGTCATACTACAACTACAACACAAAAGCAATATAGAAATCCTAAGAACAAATCGCATAAGTCTTATTTTATCTATAAATTTAAACAAACTTGAAAAAAGGATTAAGGTTTTAACAAAACCTTCGACTTAAAGCCTAACTAAAACCAAAATATGGAGCACGTTGTTATTATTGGTAACGGGATTTCGGGAGTTACCTTAGCACGACATATTAGAAAATTATCGGATAAAAAAATCACAATCATTTCTGCTGAAAGTGATTATTTTTTTTCGCGCACTGCGCTAATGTATGTCTACATGGGACACATGAAGTTTGAGCACACGCAACCTTACGAAAATTGGTTTTGGAAGAAAAATAATATCGACTTAAAAAAAGGTTACGTCAACAGTATTGATACTGATAATAAAACGCTTCATTTTGCAGAAGGCGACCAAATGAGTTATGACAAATTAGTGATCGCAACAGGTAGTAAACCTAACAAATTTGGTTGGCCAGGTGAAGACCTAAAAGGCGTGCAAGGCTTATACAGCAAACAAGATTTAGAAAACCTTGAAATCTATGCACCGAACAACAAAGTCTGTAAACGCGCCGTCATTGTTGGTGGCGGATTGATTGGTATTGAATTGGCAGAAATGTTTAATTCTAGAAATATTCCGGTAACATTTTTGGTACGAGAAAGTAGTTTTTGGAATAGCGTTTTACCAGAAGGCGAAAGCCAAATGATAAATAGACACATTAAAAATCATCATATCGATTTAAGACTTTCAACTAATTTGAAAGAAATCATTTCTGATGACAACGGAAAAGTAAAATCTGTTGTAATTGAAGATACTGGTGAAGAAATTCCTTGTGATTTTGTAGGCTTAACTGCAGGTGTTTCGCCTAATATTTCATTTTTAAAAGAAAGTAAAATTGAAACCAATAAAGGTGTTTTGGTAAATCATTTTTTAGAAACCAACATTAAAGATGTGTATGCAATTGGTGATTGTGCCGAACAGCGTGAAGCGATCGGTAATCGCAGACCAATTGAAGCGGTTTGGTATACAGGTCGCATGATGGGCGAAACTTTAGCGCAAACCATTTGTGGCAATAAAACGGAATACAAACCAGGACATTGGTTTAACAGCGCAAAATTTTTAGATATCGAATATCAAACTTACGGTTGGGTTCATGGCAAAAAAGACAAACCAGAATACGAAGCTCATTTTCATTGGAAACATCAAGACGACACCAAATGTATGACTATAGCTTATCACAGAGACACAAATCAATTTTTAGGCATCAATACCTTTGGTATTAGACTACGTCACGACGTTTTTGATAAATGGCTCACCGAAAAACGTGATCTAGACTATGTGATTAATCATTTGGAAGCAGCCAATTTTGATCCAGAATTCTACAAGCGATTTGAAAACGAGATAAAAGCAAGCTATAATAACATCTTACAAACTAACTAACATGAGCTTAAAATTAAATTACAGCATGTCTTTGGCTAATTCTTATGGATTAACAAAAACTCAAAAAATAGCTTCAGCAGTTGGTATACTTGGTTTGTTTATTTTGACGTTGGCTCTTTTTAATGTTGAATTTCCTAATAAAACAATTACTCTAACTATCGCTTTAAGCCTAATGTTTATTGGCGCTATTTGGTTTTCTAATAGTTTGTATTTAGATAAATCTAAAGGCATAAAAAATGATGGTGTTTGGTTTAAATCTTTATCCGCTAGAGGATTAATTGGTTGGCTAATTGGTGTTGTTTTAACCTTATTTTACATTGTACTTTATTTTTATCCTGAATATTTAGGTTTAGCTCAAAAAGGTGAAGAAAACACTGGTTTAGTTGCGCTATTTGATCCTTTAAGTCAAATTTTAAGCGGAAGAAACGCCAGCCAATGGTTTGTTTACGGTACGCTTTACACGGTCGCGATTTTAGTTTTTGGCTACAAATTCATTTTAAAATATAGACACAATCGCTATGAACAAATTAGGACTATATCGGTCATGTTTTTTCAATTGGCTTTTGCGTTTTTAATTCCAGAATTCATGTACGTAATGAACAGCGATTTACCGTACTACGATTTAAAAAATATTTGGCCTCTTAATTATTATAACTTCGAAAGTTATCGCATTAAAGCTTTTATCAGTGCTGGAAATATCGGTTTAGCCATGCTAATTTTTGGTATCGTTTCAATATTTATTATCACGCCTATTTTAACCTACAAATATGGTAAACGCTGGTACTGTTCTTGGGTTTGTGGTTGTGGCGCTTTAGCCGAAACTGCTGGAGATTCTTTTAGGCAATTAAGCGATAAATCTCAATTTGCTTGGAAAGTTGAGCGTTGGGTAATTCACTCGGTTTTAGTATTCGTTGTGTTAATGACTACAGCTGTAATACATAGTTATTTGGGCAATGATACCAGCAAATATTGGCTTACAAAATCGTCGTTTTTAATTTTTGTTGCTTCTTTTTTGACCTTGATTTTTGTTGGAATATTTCTCTTTAAGCGTAAGGAATTAGCTAAAGACGCCAAATACGGCGCTATTGGTTATTTTGTGATTATCATGTCCTTATTTGCTTTACATTATTTCAGCAAAGACAATTCGTTGTTTTTATTTAAATCAGAAAGCTTAAGAAAAAGCTACGGATTTTTAATCGGTTCTATCTTTTCTGGTGTTATTGGCACTGGCTTCTACCCTATTTTTGGCAGTCGTGTTTGGTGCAGATTTGGTTGTCCTATGGCGGCAATTTTAGGATTTCAGCAACGCTTATTTTCAAAGTTTAGAATTACAACTAATGGTGGGCAATGTATTTCTTGCGGAAATTGCTCAACCTATTGCGAAATGGGAATTGATGTTCGTGCCTATGCTCAAAAAGGCGAAAACATTGTACGATCAAGCTGTGTTGGATGTGGTATTTGCAGTGCTGTTTGCCCAAGAGGCGTTTTAAAATTAGAAAACGACAGCATGAAAGGTCGCATAAACCCTAACGAAATCCTTCTTGGAAACGATGTTGACTTAATGGATTTGGTAAATCAGAAATAAGACATTTATTTTGCGTTTTCAAACTAACTAAATGCCTAACATAAAAGTTATCATTCCTGCTTACAATGAGGAGGAATCCATTCCCTTAGTGATTAACGATATTCCTTCAATCGTTAATGAAATCATTGTAGTTAGTAATAATTCTACCGATAATACGGAAATAAATGCCAAAAAAGCGGGAGCTACGGTTTTAGTTGAAAAACAAAAAGGATATGGTTATGCTTGTTTAAAAGGTATGACTTATATTGCAGAACAAGAAACCCAACCAGACATTGTAGTTTTTTTAGATGGAGACTACAGTGATTATCCTGAAGAACTAACTAAATTGGTCGCACCAATTATTAATAAAAATATTGATTTTGTCCTTGGATCTCGCGTAAAAGAATTACGAGAGCAAGGCTCTATGACCACACCACAAATATTCGGTAATTGGCTAGCAACAAACTTAATGCGACTATTTTTTAGTTCTACTTTCACAGATTTAGGACCATTTAGAGCCATTAAATACGATAAACTTTTAGGTTTAAAAATGGAAGATAAAACCTATGGTTGGACGGTAGAAATGCAACTGAAAGTTTTAAAACAAAAATTACGTTATAAAGAAATTCCTGTTAATTATAGAAATAGAATTGGTGTCTCAAAAGTTTCAGGAACCGTAAAAGGTGCTATCTTTGCAGGCGTAAAAATTCTTACGTGGATTTTTAAATATAGTTTTAAGTGATTTACCTACAATATTTTATAATAGTTGTCTATACCATTGCCATAGTACTAATCTTTATGTACGCTTTGGCTCAATTAAATTTACTTTACAACTATCTTTCATCTAAAAAAAGAAGAGAAGAATGTGAAAAATTCAACCTTTCTAATCCAGATGAAATACCATACGTTACTATTCAACTTCCCGTTTTTAACGAGATGTATGTAATGGATCGTTTATTGGAAAACATTTCACTTTTAGATTATCCGAAAGATAAACTTGAAATACAAGTACTTGATGATTCTACGGATGAAACTGTAGAAACCACCAGAGCTCATATCGAAAAATTAGCTGCTACAGGAATAGATATAAAGCACATTACCAGAACTGACAGAACTGGTTTTAAAGCTGGTGCTTTAAAAGAAGGTCTAAAAATTGCTAAAGGTGAATTTATTGCCATTTTTGATGCAGACTTCTTACCGAATCCAAACTGGTTAAAACGTACAATCCCATATTTCAAGAATGAAAAAATTGGAGTTGTTCAAACTCGTTGGGGACATATAAACCGAAACTATTCTTTACTAACCAAAATCCAGGCTTTTGCTTTAGATGCACATTTTACTTTAGAGCAAGTAGGAAGAAACTGTAAAGGTCATTTCATTAACTTTAATGGTACAGCTGGTGTGTGGCGAAAAGACTGTATTATTGATGCAGGAAACTGGGAAGGAGACACGTTGACTGAAGATTTAGATTTAAGTTATAGAGCTCAGCTTAAAAACTGGGAATTTAAATATCTTGAAGATGTAGAAACTCCTGCTGAACTTCCTGTGGTAATCAGTGCTGCACGTTCACAACAATTCCGATGGAATAAAGGTGGTGCAGAAAACTTTAGAAAAATGCTTTGGCGCGTTTTAAAGTCTGATAATATTTCGACCAAAACAAAAGTTCACGGCTTACTTCATTTATTGAATAGCACCATGTTTTTGAATATTTTCATAGTTGCTGTTTTGAGCATTCCAATGCTATACATAAAAAATGAATATGCTCACTTACGTGATTATTTTTATGTGATGAGTTTCTTTGTAATGAGTACCATTATATTCTTTGTTTGCTACTGGTTTATGTACCGAAATATTTACGGTAGTGGCTTCAAAAAGTTCTTTGGATATATTGGTATGTTCTTTACGTTCTTTTCAATAGCCATGGGCTTTTCGCTTCACAATTCTATAGCGGTTATTGAAGGACATATTGGTAAGCGCAGTGAATTTGTGCGTACACCGAAGTTTAATATCAGTACCATAAGAGATTCTTGGAAAGGTAACAAATACTTAAAAAAGAAATTATCACCTCATGTACTTCTTGAAGGCCTATTGATGATTTATTTCGGATTCGGACTTTATAGTGCGTTCATCGTTGGAGACCAAGGTGGCGATTTTGGGTTATTTCCATTTCACCTAATGCTTTGTATTGGTTTTGGCTATGTTTTCTTTAAGTCTCTAAGCTCTAAAGTTTAGTTACTCGCGTTCCTCAAAAGGAACAATTATGCCTTTTTCTAAATAGTTTTTCAATCCGTTGAGCAATAATGCCCAACAAAATGATGAATGTTTAAAATGTGCATTACATTCTGGCCAATTAATGTGGGAAAATCTAGCTTTGTTCCATTGTTTACAGTAGCCAAATCAAAACCAAATGTTGTAGGATTCCAATCGTCATCAGACTCGGTCATTTTAAAATGAATGCTTTCATTATCTTTACAACGTTCAACTTTTGCATACCAATCATATTTATCGGTAAAATTGAAATTATACAACTCTCCTACTTTTGGATTTCCCGAACATTTTAAAGGCCACCAATTGATAAGATGATTAGGATCAGAAACAGCTTTAAAGACTTCTGACTTCTCTGCTTTTATGGTAAAACTATGGAAAATTGAATAACTCATAATTTCAAAATTGTATGCTTAAAGGTATTAATAATTTTTCCGACTATAATAGCTTTAAATAATTCTATATTTGGATTATGCTAGGGTTAACCAATCTTGTTAGATACAATAAAACATTCTTCCTTGTTATCATATCAAGTATTGCCTTGTACAGTTCTTTTGCCTTTGATTTGGCTAGAACCGACTTTACTAAATTGATTTTGCTCTACATTGCACTGTTTGTTTTTGCATATCAACTGGTTGAAAAATCAGGTTTAAACTTTAAGTTTTTAGTTGGTCTTGGCCTTCTATTTAGACTTATTTTTTTATTGGCTACACCAAACTTATCACAAGATTTTTATCGTTTTATTTGGGATGGACAAATGCTTCTGGAAGGTTTTAATCCTTATTTGTATACACCAGATCAAATTATGAATCAGGCTGGCACCAAAATTCCGTTAGCTCAAGAATTATATACCGGAATGGGTGCTTTAAGCGCTTCGCATTTCACCAATTATCCTCCATTAAATCAATTGTTTTTTGCTTTAGCTGCTTTATTTTCGAGTAAAAGTATTTTAGGTTCTGTCATTGTTATGCGACTGATTATTATTGCTGCAGATTTTGGTATACTTTACTTTGGCAAAAAATTATTAGAAGCTTTAAAACTACCCTCAGAACGTATACTTTGGTATTTTTTAAATCCGTTTATCGTTATTGAGCTCACTGGTAACCTTCACTTTGAAGGTGTGATGTTGTGCTTTCTAATTTGGGGTCTGTACCTATTACATTCTGGAAAATGGCAATGGTCAGCTGTTGTTTTTGCCTGTTCTATCTCAACAAAACTTATTCCTCTGATGTTTTTACCATTATTTTTTAGATGGTTTAATTCTGATAAAACAAAAAAGACTCCTGAGTTTGAAGGAATGACAACGCTAATTTTATTTTATGCCATCATTGGAATAATAACACTCTTGTCTTTTCTTCCGTTTTTTTCAATGGAGTTTATTGTCAACTACTCTAAAACCGTCGGACTTTGGTTTAACGATTTTGAATTTAATGCTAGTATATATTATATCGCCAGAGCAATAGGTTATTTTATTAGTGGTTATAATGAAATAGCTATTATTGGTAAAATTATACCTGTAGTAGTACTATTAATAATTCTTGGACTAACATTTTTGAGACAAAACAATACTCTACAAAAACTAATAACATCTATGCTTTTAGCTTTGGCTTGCTACTTGTTTTTAAGCACAACGGTTCACCCTTGGTATGTTGTAACTCTTGTTGGTCTTAGTTTATTTACTCACTATAGATTTCCTTTGGTTTGGTCTTTGGTTATTGTATTAAGCTACTGCGCCTATTCAGATCCTATTTATAAAGAAAATCTCTGGATCATTGCATTAGAATACAGTATTGTGTTTAGTGCTTTTGCTTGGGAGGTTATTCTAAAAAGAAAGCTGCCAGTTTCCTAGCAGCTTCTTTATTTCAATTACACCTTTTTTACTTTTGTGATGATGTAAGTTTCAAAAACTTCAATGTAACCATTTTCATCTTCTTCTTCGTACTCAGTAATTTCATAAGTAATCTCAAAACGCTTACCTACAAACTCATCTAATTTTAGATTAACTGACTGTAAGGCTGCATCAGTAATTTCCGTAAAATACATAACTTCTTCATCGCCTTCCTCTTCATCTTCTACCAAAAAGGAATACCCGTTATCCTCATCATAACCATCAAACGTTGCAACTATAGTTACTACTTGTTTACCTTGACCTTTTTTCTTTATTTCTGAATTGGCATTAACACTTAAAACAGCAGTGAAAAGTGCTAAAACCAATACTATTTGTTTTGCTTTCATGTTCAATTTATTTAAAATTAATATTGACTGAAATTCATCTATGCGCAATGCATACAAATGAATTTTAAGTATTGAAAATTCTTTTAATGGGATTTTACCACGTCAAGCCCAATGCTTTTAGATTATAATGCTCTGACTATAAATTACTGTGGATGGCTATTTGCGAAGAATTTGCTTGAATTATATCAATTTTAAGATGAACAAGTCTACAACCTCAACTAAAATTAGAATGATAATAATCCACTCTAATCGGCTACTTTCTCTGTGATCCATAATATCCTTGAAAAGCTCTAGGTTTTCCTTTATAATTTCAATTCTATCATGAATAACGTGATAACGGTCTTTTAAATCGAACGTTTGCTTTAGTTCTAAATTAAGCTTATTTAACAACTCATCTTCCCAAGTAATATCTGGTGAATCAAAGATGTATAGGTTTTCAGAAATTTTATTCTTTATATTTAAAATCTTTCCAATAAAGCGCTTTAGCTTATTACCAGAAATATCTAGTTTTCCTTTGTTTTCAAGATATTTTGTATGCTTATTGGTTTCTATGAGTAACTCTTCGGTAATTTCAGAATACTGGTTTAATGCTACGGATTGTGATGCATTAAGCATTACCAAGCGTATCATTTCACTATTAAAATCTGGCAATACCACACTTTCAAAATTCACTTGAAGGGTATGTTGTTTGATTTCAACTGTAACTTCTTCCGAAATTTTGTCTGAAAAATAAGTGTCGCAGTAAGGCTTTATTTGCTGTAAAGCTTCCTCTATTTCTTGTTTTGAATAGTTAAAAAAACTAACCATTCCGTACTGAAATAAATAAACGTATTTATCCTTAGCGCTTGAATAAAACAGCTCATCACTATCTTGAAACAACAGCTGCCACGACAACTGTTGTTTGCTTGTTTTAATACTAATAGTGTTTGCTATTTGGTAGGCAACAACTGTAAACATTATATTTTAAACATATCCTTAGGATCCTTAAAGCTTTTAAACTCTAACATATAATCATTAGGGTCATTTATAAAGAATGACAAGTGTTCTCCTGTTTTATCTTTTAAAAATGTGGTTTGCGTAACAACCTCTAACTTTTGCTTTGTAAGCTTAGTATAGATTTTACCCCAATTATCAACATCTACAATAACACCAAAGTGAAATGACGGTAAAATTTTACCTTCAAAAACATAATTTGGACTATTAAAGTTGAATTTTTCTGCCTGAATAAATGTTAACTGATGTCCAAATAAATTTATATCTACCCAATTTTCATTTGTTCTTCCCAAGAACGCACCAATGTTATTAATGTAAAAGTCTTTGGTTTCTTCTACATTAAGACACGGTAATGACATGTGAAATGAAGTTTCCATAATTTATTCTAATAAGAATTTAGTTATTAGTAAATTACAAAAAATTACGAAATATTTTACACTAAATTTTTAGTCTATATCTTCGATATCGTCGTCTGGTTGGATATCTGGATCTTGTACTGCATCTGGATCATCATCATCAAAATCTTCATAATCATCCTCGTCATAATTTTCCATAGTTACGGCAAGTTTAGTACTTACTTTAACCAAGTATTTAGTATCTTCTGTAGTTACCTCAACAGCTTCAACAGTTTCGTTTTTAGCATTTCTGAATGAAATTATTTGGTCATCATCATATCCATCAGGATATTTTTCTACCAAAAGTGCCAAAATCTCTGGTGTAAGCTTTTTAAAGTCTACGATTACGCGTTTTAGGTGTTGGTCTTTTTTGTTCATATTTACATGTCTAATAGATAGGCAAAAATAAGCGGTGCAACGATAGTAGCATCACTTTCTATGATATATTTTGGTGTATTTATGTCTAATTTTCCCCAAGTAATTTTTTCGTTTGGTACAGCTCCTGAATACGACCCGTAACTTGTAGTACTATCACTTATCTGACAGAAGTAGCTCCAAAATGGTGTATCTGTACGCTCCATATCTTGGTAAAGCATTGGCACTACACAGATTGGAAAGTCACCTGCAATTCCACCGCCTATTTGAAAAAATCCAATTCCATTTTCTGAATTTTCAGTATACCAATCTGCTAAGAACGTCATATATTCTATTCCAGATTTCATAGTACTCGCTTTTAACTCACCTTTTAGCACATAGCTTGCAAAAATATTACCCATAGTACTGTCTTCCCACCCTGGGCAAACAATTGGTAAGTTTTTTTCTGCTGCTGCATACATCCAAGAGTCTTTAAGGTCTATCTCGTAGTACTCTTCTAAAACACCAGATAGCAATAACTTGTACATATACTCATGCGGAAGGTAACGTTCTCCTTTAGCTTCAGCATCTTTCCAGATTTTTACAATATGCTCTTGTATACGTCTAAAAGCTTCCTCCTCTGGAATACAAGTGTCTGTTACTCGGTTTAACCCTTTTTCTAACAAATCCCATTCATCTTGAGGAGTTAGATCACGATAGTTTGGCACGCGCTTATAGTGACTGTGCGCCACCAAATTCATAATGTCTTCTTCTAAGTTAGCTCCTGTACAAGATACTATCTGAACCTTATCTTGGCGAATCATCTCAGCAAAAATCTTACCTAATTCTGCAGTACTCATAGCACCTGCTAAGGACACTAACATTTTAGCACCAGAATTTAACTGATCTTCATAACCTTTTGCGGCATCAACTAAAGCTGCAGCATTAAAGTGTAAATAGTACTTTTCTATAAATTGGGATATGTTTCCTTTAGTAGTCATCTTCGTCATTAAATTTAGAAAATTTATTTGCTCCATTTGATGAATCATTGAAATTACTTTCAAAATCATCATCTATGTCTTCTCCTTCAAATTTATAACTCAACATCTTATAGTACAACTTTGCGGCTAAAAAATCTGAAGACTTATCAACAGTATTAGGACATAACTCAACAATGTCGAATCCTACCACATTTTTTTCTTCAAAAACTTGCTTTAAAAACTCTAAGGTTTCGTACCAAAATAAACCTCCAGGTTCCGGAGTACCAGTGCTTGGCATTATTGAAGGATCTAAAGCGTCTAAATCGAAAGTGATAAAAACATTATCTGTCATTTGATCTATTGCTGAATCCATCCAGTTGTCATCTTGCGCCATTTCATGAGCAAAATAAGTCTTGTCTTCATCCATCACTGTTTTTTCAATGATGTCCATAGAACGTATACCAACTTGAATTAAGTTAGTAGTCTGACTTGCTTCATAAACAGCACATGCATGGTTACATTTAGAACCTTCGTAACTTTCGCGTAAATCAGCATGAGCATCGATATGAAGTACTGTTATGTCTTCAAACATTTCATTGAAAGCTCTAATTGTACCAATAGAAATAGAGTGCTCTCCACCAAAAATGGTTACGAATTTATTCTTTTTAATATACTTTTTAGTTGCTTGATGTACAGCATCTACCATAGCTTCTGGTGATGAATTTTCTGTAATCGCATCTGCTAAAAATACACCTTGCTGATATACTTCAGAATTGGTTTCAATATCATAGAGCTCCATATTTGCAGAAGCATCTAAAAAAGCATCTGGTCCCTTATCGGCACCTTTTTGCCAAGTACTTGTACCATCGTAAGGTACAGGAATCAAAACAATCTTTGATTGATCTAATTTTGCATATTGCTCTGGTATACCAGCATAAGTTTTAGTTTTCATTGTAACCTAAAATATTAAGTAAGTCTTCACTCTTTTGTTGTTCTTTAAAAATCTTTGTTGTTAGCTTTCCTTCTTCATCTCGTTGAATCAAAATATGTTTTGGAGATGGAATTAAACAGTGTTGTAAACCTCCAAAACCACCAATGGTTTCTTGGTAAGCTCCTGTATTGAAAAACCCTATATATAATGGTTTATCCTTATTGTATTTTGGCAAATAGATAGCATTAACATGTTGCTCGCTATTGTAATAATCATCACTATCACAAGTTAAACCACCTAATAAAACACGCTCATAACCATCGCTCCACCTATTAATTGGCAACATTATAAAACGTTTGTTTATGGCCCAAGTATCTGGTAAAGTTGTAATAAAAGATGAATTGATCATGTTCCATTTTTCTCTATCATTTTGTTGTTTTTGATACAACACTTTGTAGATAGCACCTCCACTTTCACCAACAGTAAAACTTCCAAATTCAGTAAAAATGTTTGGAGTTGCAACACCTTCTAGGTCACAAACTGTTTTTATTTGATTTACGATTTCATCTACCATATAAGCGTAATCAAAATCGAAAGCCAATGAATTTTTTATTGGAAAACCACCACCAATATTCAAGCTATCCAACGATGGACAAATTTTCTTAAGCGCAGTGTAAACTTTAAGACACTTTGTTAATTCATTCCAATAATAAGCATTGTCTCTGATACCAGTATTTATGAAAAAATGTAACATTTTTAGCTCCACCTGATCATTCTCCTGAATCTGATTTTTGTAAAAAGGTACAATGTTTTTGTAACCTATTCCTAATCTAGAAGTATAAAACTCAAATTTTGGTTCTTCTTCGGATGCAATTCTAATACCTACTTTAAACTTTCCATCAATGTCTTGTGACAACAAATCCAACTCCTCATAATTATCTATAATAGGAATACAGTTTTCATGACCAGAGTTTATCAGTTCTGCAATATTAGTAATGTATTGCTCACGCTTAAAGCCATTGCTTAATACAAATGTTTTATCGGTTATTTTACCTTCTGCTTTTAACTTTTTCACAATATCTAGATCAAAAGCCGAAGAAGTTTCTATATGAATATCATTACTCAAAGCTTCATCTAAAACATGCTTAAAGTGAGAACTCTTAGTACAATAGCAGTAGTTATACTTACCTTTATAATCATGCTTTTTAAAAGCATCAGCAAACCAAGATTTTGCACGTTGAATATTATTTGATATTTGAGGCAAATAGGTAAACTTTAAAGGTGCTCCGTATTGTTCTACCAATTCCATTAAATCAATATCATGAAATTGAAGTGTGTTTTCCTTTAGGTTGAATTCGTCCTGAGGAAAATAAAAGGATTGATCTATAAGATCAATATATTTTGTGTTCATTATAATTTTTTAAAAAATTCAAGTGTAAATTAATAAAATATAAACTTAGTTCAAGTAAAGTTTATGTTATATCAAATTTGAATTTGATTTTGTGTAGTAGGTACAAAACCGTAGTTATGCTGACTATCAGCAATTGAAGTAGCGGAAGTTAGCTTTAAATTTCGGTTACTTATCTTATAAGCAGTTTTTGAATATGACTTCCTAATTTTCAAAAACCCGAACGTAAAAACAGTTTTCAATGTGTTCAGCTAAATTTAGAATCCGTTGTGTTAGTAGTTCTAAATTTCGTGACAAATGTATACTATTTTTTAATACGCAAAACTTTTTTAATTTATTTTTTAAAAAAAATTAGTGTCTGATTTTCAGTGTATTAAAAATATAATTTGAAACTAAAATTCTGTAATTAATGTTATTCTGACTGTTTTTAGCTAAATTTCATCTCATTTATTTATGATATGAATTTGAATACTAAAAGAAGTTTTAAGCTTGCTGTTATTGGATTAGTACTACTATTATTTTCAATAATAATTACTGCCTTAAACCTTAATCAAGGTACACTTTCTATAATAGTTGGCATTTTAATAATTTCATCTTTTGTTATTGCAGTTACAGGACTTATAAGTTCTCTAAAAAGCTTAAAAGAGCCTAATACCTTTCAAAAGATTTTTGGCTTTATAATAAATCTATCAATAACTATTGTAATAATATTAATAATCATAGCCAATGTTATTGATATTTCTAATGCCTTATCATAAAAGTCTTGATTTAATAAATTAGTGTTAAGCACTTCTCTTTAAAATATACTTTCACTAATTTAGTAATTGATTGTGTTTATCCAAACAATCTAAATAGACCGATTCGCTAAATGAACGCACACTTACTAAACATCATTAAAGAACAAAAGGAAGCTATTAAGGTTTCTATGACTCTAAAGGAAGAGTCGCAACGTTTTACCAAATTACTTTTTAAAGCCTTCTTTGACAGTGAAACCAATACTGAAGAAGCCTTTCAAAATTTAGAAACTGTTTTTTTATCTATCAGAGACATTGCTTGTCCAGAAATAAAAGGCAAACCATGTAAACGTTGGGATGATTTTATGGAAAGTATTCCTGATTTGTATTGTAGCTTAAAGAAAGATGCTGAAGCTATTTTTAATAACGATCCTGCGTCTCGTTCTGTTGAAGAAATATATTTAGCTTATCCTGGTTTTTTTGCTATTGCAACTTACCGAATGGCTAGAGTATTTCATAAACTTGGATTACCATTAATCCCAAGGTTAATGACCGAATATGCACATCATGTTACAGGAATAGATATTCATCCTGGAGCTACAATCGGCGAGTCCTTTTTCATAGATCACGGCACAGGAGTCGTCATTGGTGAAACTACCGAAATTCATAATAATGTAAAGGTCTATCAAGGTGTTACCTTAGGCGCTTTAACTGTAAAAAAGCAAGACCAAAATATAAAACGCCATCCTACCATAGAAAATAATGTTACTATCTATGCTAACGCAACCATTCTAGGCGGAGAAACTGTTGTTGGAGAAAACAGCATTATAGGAGGCAACACTTGGCTTACGGCTTCAGTTCCAAAAAACTCAATTGTAACACACAATCATAAGGTAGAAGTATACACTAAAAGAAGTAAATCCCATGAACAAAACCTTAATAGATAGAATAGGCAATACACCTTTGGTAAAATCTATAGCTCTGAATACTAACCCAAACGTCAGCCTTTATTTTAAACTTGAAGGTAACAATCCAGGCGGAAGTGTAAAAGATAGAGCTGCTCATAACATGATAAAAAGCGCTCTGGATTCTAAAAAGATAGATAAATCTTCAAAATTAATTGAAGCAACAAGTGGAAATACTGGTATAGCTCTAGCCATGATAGCAGCTATTTACGGCTTGGATATTGAACTTGTAATGCCTGAAACAGCAACCAAAGAGCGGGTTCAAACTATGCGAGCTTATGGTGCTAAAGTAACTTTACATCCTGATGGTATTGAAGGAGCTCGCGATTATGCTATTGATAAAGTTGAAAATGAAGGTTATTTTTCATTTAATCAATTTTCAAATAACGATAACTGGAAAGCTCATTACAAAACTACTGGACCAGAAATTTGGCGTGATACCGAAGGACAAATTACTCACTTTGTCTCTGCTATGGGAACCACAGGAACCATTATGGGAACTTCAACCTTTTTAAAAGAGCAAAATAAAGCTATCAAAATTGTAGGTGTACAACCTACTGATGATTCTAAAATTCCAGGAATTAGAAAGTGGCCAAAAGCCTATTTACCTGAAATATTTGATGCTAAAAAAGTTGATAAAACTATAGAAGTAAGCACAGATGAAGCTATTGCTATGACAAAAAGACTAGCTAAGGAAGAAGGTATTTTAGCAGGTATGAGTAGCGGAGGCGCAACAGCAGCAGCCTTAAAACTTGCAAGCGAATTAGATAGTGGTGTAATAGTAAGTATAATATGTGATCGTGGTGATCGCTACCTTTCTTCTGATTTATTTGAATAACGTTTACTAACCCAAAACGCTATTTTACTGACTTAACAGTTGTTATTACTCAAAACTATTTTTAAATTGTAGACATAGCATCTAATTTCGATGTAAATAAAAATAGATTTATTATGAAAACACAACTAACATTAACTCAAAGACAAAGCTTTAAAGCACTAAGTTTTGTGTTATTTATGATGCTAACCTCATTGACTTTTAGCTCAGTGTACGGACAAACCACTAACGAAGTTGCCTCTAGTGAACGCACTATAAAAGGCGTTGTAACTGATAGCAAAACACCCCTTGAAAGTGTCAATGTAATTCAGAAAGGTACTAGAAATGGTACGGTTACTAATAAAGCTGGTGAATTTACGTTTCCAAAGAAATTAAAAACAGGAGATGTTTTAATCTTTAGTTACTTGGGCTATGTAGATCAAGAAGTAGAAATAAAGGAAGATACTACATTTATTACGCTTGAATTATCTGAAGATTTAATAGAAATGATTGGAGCTTTAGATACTGGAAAGCCATATAAATCGAAGCGTAAAAATTAATTTTATTCTTGTTGAAACGCTTACTTTACCTTTTACTTCTATGTTTCACCTATCAATCTTATGCGCAGATATCAGATTTTGCGCATATAGATTTTAAAAAGGCTGATAGTATAGCTCAAGCATATAAAGATGAAGGACTACAAAATCTAACCGAACTTTCACGTAAATTAACTTCAAACCTTGATACAGATGTAGAACGTTTTAGAGCTATTTATAAGTGGGTTTGTAATAACATTTCCAATGATTACAATCTTTACCTTAGAAATAAGCATAAACGTGAACGCTTTAAAGATGACAGCCTCAAATTAAAAAATTGGAACGATGAGTTTAGAAAAAAGCTCTTCAAAAAATTACTAAAACAGCAGAAAACCATTTGTACAGGTTATGCCTATTTAGTTTCTGAACTTTCACGATTAGCCGACATAAAATGTAACATTGTACAAGGTTATGGCAGAGTGAGCACAACAGACATTGAGAAGTTAACCTTACCAAACCATTCTTGGAATGCTGTATGGCTAAATAACAAATGGTATTTGTGCGATCCAACTTGGGCTAGTGGTATTCCAGATCCTGAAACTAATCGTTTTACATTTTATTATAATGATGGTTTTTTTCTAGCCAACCCTGAACTATTTGCTGTTAATCATTTCCCTCTTGAAAACAAATACTGGTTGATAGATGAAAGTAAAATTCCAACTTTTGAAAACTTTAAAGCTGCTCCAATAATTTATGGAAATGCTTACAAAAACTTGGAGCTTCATATATTACCGAAGCAAATGCATCAGGATATAAGAAAGTTTGAAAATATAACTTTTGAATACAAACTGAAAGACAACATTAAAACTGAGAATGTTCGTTTTTTAATAGACAACGGTTCAAGTCAATTAAAAGTAAAACCGAACTCCATCTCTATTAAAGACAAACTACTTAAAATAGAGTTTCAATTTAAATATTCTGGATTTTATGATGTTCATCTTTACATCGCTGATGAACTAATTTCTACCTACACCTTTGATGTTAAAGGTTAAAAATTTATAGCATTTTCAGAGTGTTTAGCTCTTGCTCTGTAAGATGTTTCCAGTGACCTCTAGGAATGTCTTTTTTAGTTAGGTGACCTATAGCCACACAATCTATTTTTACAATATCGTATTTAAATGTATCGAAGATTGTTCTTAAAATTGTATTTCCTGTATTTTTAATCTTAATACCAACTTGGTTTTTAGATTCACCTTCTATGTAACTGATTTCTTCAACTGTAATTAAATCTTCCCCAACTTTAAATCCCTCTTGAATTTTCTTAAGGTCTTCAAACTTCAAGTTTTTATCTAATTCAACATGAAACAAACGTGCTACACCTGTCTTAGAATTGGTGAACTTCTGAACTATTTTATCATCATTGGTAAACAATAATAAACCAAGAGAATTTCTACCTAAACGTCCTATCGGTTTTACATTGGCATTTGTTGCATTAGCTATCAAATCCATCACTGTTCTTCCTTTTCCTTCTGCCGTAGTAGTGGCAAAACCTTTAGGTTTATTCAATAGCACATAAACTTTCGGCTCAGGGTTTATACGTCTGCCATCAAACTTCACCTCATCATTTAACTTTACTTTATAACCCATTTCAGTAACCACCTTGCCGTTAACCGTAACTAAACCAATAGCTATATTCTCATCAGCTTCTCTTCGCGAACAAATACCTGAATTGGCAATATATTTGTTCAAACGGATTTCATCGGAAGTTGTAGATGCTTTTTTAGGATTTCCCTTTTTCTTGAATGGAGCATTACCTCTAGCGTAACTTTTTGTTTTGCTGTTAGCATTTCCTCTTCCTGAAAATTTCCCTTTTCCCTTGCTACCTTGATGTCTGCTCATAATTATTTTTTTTGCAAAGGTATAACATTAGTTAACATCTTCTACTTAAATCTTAATGATCCTATTTTACACCTAATTTTTTAGCGTTTAAATTCTATTTAAAACTACGGAAACATCAATTAAAATGATAGAAAATACCCCTAAAACAATTATAAACTTAAGCAAATTATGAAGTAACAAATAATAGGTTTTACTGTTGGCTCTCCATAGCAACATTAAGAATACAATTAGAAAACCGATTGACAAATAGAAAAAATAGACCATGTAACCTACCTTAAAAAAAAGGATTAACACTATAGCTGCGATAATAGTTAAGCTTGCAATAATAGACAACATAACCTTCGAAGTTTTTTCTCCTAAAACCACAGGTACCGTTCTATAATTTAATGCTAAATCGCCTTTAATATTCTCTAAATCCTTTATTAATTCGCGCATAGACACCAATAGAAATAAAAATATAGCGTGCGCAAAAACAACAAGTTCGAAATTTTGGTAGTAAATAAAAATAGCAAAAAATGGTGTTACAGCCAGTATTGCTGAAACAATATTACCTATTATGGGTTGCTTTTTTAAGCGATGCGAATAAAACCAAATTCCGAAAATATAACACGAAAAGAAGACAACAGCTTTAAAAGAGACATAACTTGCAAAAACCACTGCTAAAAAGTTGAGCACAAAATAGAAGGATAACTTGGTGTTTTGACTCACCAACCTATCTAGCATCGTTTTTCTTGGTCTATTGATTAAATCTTTTTCTGAATCGTAAAAGTTATTGATGATATAACCTGCTGCAATTGTAGCTGATGATGCCAGAACCAACATTAAAAGATTAACATCTAACAATACAGATTTTAGAGGTTTATCATGAGCAAAAATGTAAACAGATGCTAAATATTGCGCTATAACAACAACCAATATATTATATCCTCTAACAACAGAAAAAAGGCTGAAAAATTTGATAAGAATATGTTTCTGCCGTCTAGATAGCATGCCTTTTAGTTTTTAGGGACACTTCGACAAGCTCAGTGTAAAAATTAAGAATCTAGAAGTTGTAAACTACTTCCAATTTGTGAGCTTTGAGAGCTTCTTTAGCTTTATCAAAGTTTTCTGTGAAACCTAAAATATAACCTCCTCCACCAGAGCCACAAAGTTTTAAGTAGTAATCATTAGTTTCAAGCCCATTCTTCCACAATTCGTGAAATTGTGCAGGAATCATAGGTTTAAAATTATTCAAAACAATCTTAGACAATTGCTTTGTGTTTTTGAAAAGTGATTTTATATCACCTTTTAGGAAATCATCTACACAAGCATCCGTATGTTTTATAAATTGGTCTTTTAACATGCTTCGGAAACCTTCATTCTTCATATTTTCCATGAAAATGCTCACCATAGGTGCTGTTTCTCCGACGCTACCACTATCTAGTAAAAATACAGCTCCTTTTCCATCCGTTTTTTGGGAAGGAATTCCTGTAGCTTCAATATTATCTTTTGAATTTATTAAGATAGGAAGGCTTAGATAACTATTTAATGGGTCTAAACCAGAAGATTTTCCATGAAAAAAAGATTCCATAGCCGAAAAAATCTCTTTAAGTCTTAGTAGTTTTTCGCGTGTTAAATTCTCTAAAACTGTAATTTTATCCGTTGCGTATTTATCGTAAATCGCTGCAACCAAAGCTCCACTACTACCAACACCATAACCTTGTGGTATAGAAGAATCGAAGTACATACCAGACTCCACATCTTTCTCTAATTCAGAGAAGTTAAACGTTACTAAATCCTTGTCTAAATCTTTAAGGTAAGTTACAAATCGCTTTAAGCTATCATTAGATTTTATAGCTTCAGTTGATGGATTTTCATCAACCTTTAAAGCACCGTTATAAAAATTGTAAGGAATAGATAAACCTTTAGAATCTTTAATGATTCCGTATTCTCCAAAAAGAAGAATTTTAGAATAAAATAGTGGTCCTTTCATGTATTTAAAGCAATTTCTTTAACAAATATACGTATTAAATTTCTATTTGGTTCGCCCCGAAACCTATTTGATCACAAATATAATGGCCATTTTCACAATAGCTAACCAATTCATTATTAATAAACTCTAATATATTTTCTTTTTCGACCTCAGGATACAACACATGAACATTTGCTCCCGCATCTAGTGTGAAGCAAATTTTTGAATTTGTTTTTTCTCTGTAAGCCCAAATTTTATTTATAATCTGAAGTGTGTTTGGCTTCATTAAAATGAAATACGGCATACTGGTCATCATCATAGCATGCAGCGTTAATGCTTCACTTTCTACAATCTTGATAAACTCATCTAAATTACCAGAAGCTAATATAGTTTTCAGTTTCCCTAAGTTATCATGAGCTTGAGTAAAACGTTGTTTTGCAAACGGATGACCATACATGAGCTTATGACCAACAGTGCTACTCACCTGCTTTTCACCTTTATCTACTAACAAGATAGTGTCTTGATAATTTTTGAAATTTGGATGAATGTCATCGGTATATTTTACACCATACAAATCTGAACCGTCAGGAAAGCTTTCATTTTCTCCCCAAATCACTAGTTCTCCTTCAATACTACGACAAGCAGAACCCGATCCTAGACGTGCTAAAAAAGAGGCTTTTTGATTGAACACTTCATCTGAAACTTTTTCTTCGCTAAGTAAACGCTCTATACTCATTAAGCATAGAGACAAAGCACTCATACCGGAAGCAGAAGAAGCAATACCTGAACTATGCGGAAAGGTGTTAGAGGTCTCTATCTTAAAATGATAATCTCTTAAAAAGGGCATATATGCTTCAATACGGTCAAAAAACGTTTGAATTTTTGGCTTAAAAGCTTCGTTTTTATCACCTTCAAAATAAACATCAAAGCTAAATTCCTTATTCTGTTTTTTAGTAAAGGTAAGTTCCGTGATAGTCTTACAGTTAGATAATGTAAAACTTATAGAAGGATTTTCTGGAATTTGATTTTCCTTTTTTCCCCAGTATTTTACTAAGGCTATGTTGCTAGGAGACTCCCATTTTACTAAGCCACTTTCTATACCTGAATTATAGTTCTTTAGAATAAAATCTTCCACTCTCATTGTCTAAGGTTCTGTCGACAAAGATAGCAACTTTACCATGGTTTTATAGTTTCTGGCAGTTGCATTTATTTTTAGTTTTCGTTCAAAAAAATTGAGACTGAATTTTGCATTGCCATAACCTTTTTCTGAATAGAAGTAAATGCAATTTTTCAGAATACTATATTCTTCATTTTCATAAACTTTTTGTGACGCTTCTTCAACTAAACTTTTCTCTGGTATTTCGCTTAGCATCGCAAAATAGCTATTGATTTTCTTCTCTTTAGAAAAAGGGCAATCATTAAAAATCGTTTTTAATTCTTCTCTTGTTTTAACCAAAACCGAAACATCAAACCCAAAATGATTCAGAATATTATCCTTTATTAAACATTCGAGTTCAGCTTTACTCTGTATTTTGGATTGAAATATAACGTTCCCACTCTGTATATACGTTTTTACATTTTCCAAACCTGATTTTGTGAGTAGCTCTCTGAGTTCCGCCATCGGAACTTTCTTATGACCACCTACATTAATCCCTCTAATTAGAGCGACATAGTGATAAGTATTTTCTTCCATGAGTTATAAGACTGAGAATAATTAATATAGTTAAATATATAAGTATTTGATTTTGATATCATAAAAAAGTTTAGATTTGCCCACATATACAATATTGTTATGCGTTGCCCCAAAACTAACATAGCTCTTGTAATAATATCCTTCTTTGCCCTTAAATCTGTAGTTGCACAAAGCTATTCTACAAACAAAGAAGTTGATTCTGTTTATTTCTTAAATCAGCCAAAGGTAGAATCTTTGGTAAGAAACGACAGCCTTTATGAAGCTACGACCTTATTAAATGAGACCATTACTTATTCTAAGAAGAATAATTTAAATGCTCAACTTGCCGATTCTTATTTTGCCTTAGGCAAGATTTTAACCAAAATGTCTAACTATAAAAATGCTGAGACCTATTACCTAAAGGCGTTGCACATTTATGATTCTTTAGGAAGCAACAAAGGTAAAGACATTGCGTTTTCCGGATTGGTAAGCACTTATCTATTAGATAAAAACTATACGCGGTTTGATAGTATATATCCAATAGCACAAAGACAATCTAAATCTATTAATAGTGAACTCTATTTTAAAAATTTAGATAGTGAAGTTAAACGGTATTACTATGCTTATGAAAACCAAAAGCTTTATGAAACTTCGAAGTTTGCTTTAGAACAACTAGATTCAACCGATTTTAGCAAGATTACAATTTCAGGTACTTATGAAGATATAAGTAGTTTAAAAAACCGATTCAGGTTATCCTATACCTACCATAATGCCATAGCAAAGATTAAACTTCCAAACAACAAAACGTATGGTTACAAGGAACTTTTTGCTATTGACGAAAATGACTTAAAAGTGGCTTTTGACAATGAAGATCATGATGATGCTTATCGTAAATTAGGTACATTTAACTATTATAAATACCTATACTACAACCAGATAAATAAGAATTTAGATTCTGCCAATAAATACCTATTAAAATCTGACACTTACAAATACAGAGCACTTATTGATTTTGAAAATAGAAATGCCAAAAATGGTGAGTTAATTTACAAAATCATAAATACCGAACAGCAACTAAATCTTGCAAATGAACTTCAAAAACAAGACGCTAAGACTTCTAAAATACTAATATGGATTACTACATTAATAGGTATAGTCCTATTAGGAACTTTAGTTGTGTTTTTCTTCTACTTTAAAGCCCGAAAGAATGTTACTAAAATCAACCGAGAGCTTAAAGAAAGTAACAAAAAACTCATTGATATTGACAAGAACCGTTTAGAGTTCTTCTCAATACTTAGTCATGAATTACGCACACCAATCTATGGCATTACTGGTTTGGCGACACTTGTTAATCAAGAAAAAGATGAAGAAAAACGACAATCTTACCTCGACTCTTTAATTTCATCAAGTAGTTATTTATCGGTATTGATTGACAATATTCTTCAAGCTAATAAACTAAAGTTTGACAAGAAGGAACTAAGGCAAAAGCCAAATAACATCAATAACATTGTACAAAACGTAATTGGCACTGTTAAGGTCGCTGCAAAAGACAAAGGCATTGAACTAAAAACCAATATTGAAACTTTTGATGATTCCGAACAACTTCTAATAGACAAGGTGGCTTTTAGCCAAATCTTAATCAATTTGGCTTACAACGCTATTAGATATACAAAAGAAGGTCATGTTTGCATCAATGTAAAAGAGAAAAAGCGTACTTCTGATACATTAAGATTAAGATTTGAAATTAAAGATACCGGAATTGGCATTAAAGAAGAACACAGATCCGTTGTATTTAATGCTTTTGAAAACAGAACATTCTTAGAGAAAAACAGTAGTGGTTCTGGTTTAGGGCTATACATTGTAAAAACGCTACTTAAAAGTCATAACTCTGATATTGATTTTACATCCCAACCTAATGTTGGCACAACATTCTTTTTTGAAATAGACTTTGATATTGCGCCCACTGCAGAAGACAACATCAAAACGCTTTCAGCATATAAAAAAGAAATGCATGTTTTAGTTGTAGATGACAATAAAGTAAACTTACTTATCACCAAAAAGAACCTAGAAAAAATTGAAGGTTATCATGCTGAAATAGTTACAAACGGAAGAGAAGCTATTTCTATGATTAAAAACAAGGCTTACGATTTAATTCTAATGGATATTAATATGCCAGATATGGATGGTTATGAAGCTAGTAAACACATTAGAATGTTTAATCCTAAAATACCGATTCTGGCTCTTACCGCTTTAAATTCTTCTGAAATATTGATGAAAGCACAAGAAGCTGGTATAAATCAAATCATTACTAAACCTTATAATTTTGAAGATTTTAAGGCAATTGTACTAAATCATTCCAATGCCAGCGATCTTTATTTTAATTGTATAGCTTTTGAAACAATGTAAGCTCCTGTCCATGCATTTTGAAAATTAAAACCTCCTGTTATAGCATCAACATTGATGACTTCGCCTGCAAAATACAGATGAGGAACCAACTTGCTTTCGTAGGTTTTAAAATTTATGTCTTTAAGATCTACACCACCTGCAGTTACAAACTCTTCTTTGAATGTACTTTTTCCTGTAACTTCAAAAACAGCTTGGGTAAGTTGAGAAGCTAACGCTTCTAATTGATCCTTATTGATATCTGACCATCGTTCGTTATCATTTATATGAGAAGCAATAACCAACTGTTTCCAAAGTCGTTTTGGCAATTCAAATTGTGCTGAATTAAAAACCGTTTTCTTAGCCAATTCTTGCTTCAAGATTTTCAACTGCTCTAGACAGCTTTCAAAATCTAGCCGAATAAAGTTTACTTCAATTTTAAAATTATAATCCAATTCTGCTAACTCAACAGCACCGAATGCGGAAAGTTTCAAAATTGCTGGTGCACTCATTCCTACATGTGTAATTAACAAAGGTCCTTCGGAGTACAAGTTGGTATTTACAACCTTAACCTCAACATCTTTAGCTACAACACCTGGTATATCTTTAATTCTACTATCCTTAATATCAAACGTAAATAGTGATGGTACTGGTTCTATAATTTTATGCCCTAAAGTTTTTAAAACTTGCCACATTTTAGGATTACTTCCTGTTGCAATAATAACTTTGTCACTCTTTAATTTACCTTCGGAAGTTTCTATAATAAAAATACCATCATTATTAGATAATGACTTCACATTGTAGTTATATAATATGTCAACATTGTGCTTTTTTGCTTCGTACAAAAAACAATCAATTATGGTTTGAGAAGAATTTGATATCGGAAACATCCTTCCGTCATCTTCTATTTTAAGTTCAACACCTCGTTCTTCAAACCACGCAATAGTGTCACCTGTCATAAATGTATGAAAGGGTCCTAACAACTCTTTTTCTCCTCTTGGGTAATTTTTAACCAATTCTGAAGGTATAAATTCGGCATGGGTTACATTGCAACGCCCACCACCTGAGATCTTTACTTTTTGAAGTCCTGTTTTGCCTTTTTCTAAAATGGCTACAGATAAATCTGGATTTTGTTCAGCAATATTTATTGCCGCAAAAAAACCAGCTGCTCCTCCACCAATAACTATAATGTTGTATGTATTATTCAAATTTAATTTTTAAGAAGATTTTGTGAGTATTTTCTTTGAGCTAAGCGTTATCACTATTACCTTGAAATAAAAAACATAAAATTACAATGATATTCTTCAATAGACTAATATTAGTATTACTTATAGCAACTTCATGCAAATCTTTAGGGCAATTAAAAATAGAAGGCTCAATAAACAATAGCTTAGAAGAAGTCTCAGCAGCAGAAAAAGACTTGAAAGAAAATTTACTTTGGGTGATTCAAGACAGAGGAAATGACAATGACCTAATTGCTCTAGAAATGGATGGTTCTATTGCCAGATCCATAAAAATTGAAAATGCTGAAAATGAAGATTGGGAAGATTTAACTGCTGATGATGAAGGCAATATTTATATCGGTGATTTTGGCAACAATAGTGAAAAACGTGAAAAATTCACTATTTACAAAGTAAAGTATGAGGACTTAAACAAAAAAAGTGCTAATGCTGAAATTATTGAGTTCACTCTACCTAAAAAACAAGATTCTAAGGATTTTGAATCCTTTTTTCTGTTGAATAATCATTTCTATATAATTAGTAAAGAGAAAAATAAGTTTGTTGTCTTAAAAGTGAAAAATGAAGCTGGAAAACAAGAAGCTAAAGTTCATACCAAACACGATTTAAAAGGTAAAAACAATAAAATAACCTCAGCTGACATAAGCGATGATGGAAAAATTATTGTTTTACTAAATCATGATAAACTCTGGAAAATAGACAACTTTAAAGATGATGACTTTTTTGAAGGAGACCTTAAAGAATTAGAATTTGATCACAACTCTCAAAAAGAAGGTATTTGTTTTGACTCTAATAATAAAGTCATAATTACTGATGAGCGTAATGGTGATGAAGGTGGAAACATTTACACCTTCTCAATTGACTAAGCGTTTTCTATTTGGTAATTTTTAGATTGTAGATATTCCTTAAAGTCTAGCTGAGAATTTATCTTGGATTTACCTGTTGTTTGGTAAATGTTCTTCTGCTTTGCATCAATGATTCGCCCTTTGGTATTATCATGCCATTGTAAATCTATACAGGTTTCAATGGTTTTCTTAATATCACCATCTTGAATTGGAACAATAACCTCTACTCTTCGGTCTAAATTACGCTCCATACAATCAGCAGAACCAATGAACATCTCATTTTTTCCTTTATTTTCAAAAACATAAACTCTGGCATGTTCTAAATACTTCCCTACAATGCTGATAACTTCAATATTTTCACTAATACCTTTTAATCCTGGAACCAAACAACAAATACCTCTAACCAGTAGTTTTATTTTAACACCAAATTGAGATGCTTTACAAAGACGATCAATAATATCTTTATCTTCCAAACTATTCATTTTGAAGAACAAGTAGCCATTACCTCCATTTTTTGCAATGTCTATTTCGTTATCAATACGATTATTAAGTTCTTTACGTGTTGTGAATGGTGACATCCAAATTTTAGAAATAGATGGTTTATAGGAGGTATCTAAAAGAAATTTGAAGACTTCTTTTAGGTCTGTAGCAATAGCTTTATCTGAAGTTAACAATCCAAAATCTGCATACATTTTGGCACTGTTTTCATTAAAATTCCCTGTCCCTATATAGCCAATATTTTTTGTTTTGGTTTCTATTAGTAAAATTTTAGAATGCACTTTAATATCTGGCATACTATAAAGTACACGAGCTCCTGCCTTATCTAATTTTTCTCCCCATTCTATATTATTTTCTTCATCAAATCGTGCTTTGGCTTCAACAAAAACAGTTACTTTTTTTCCTTTCGCCAAGCAATTCATTAAACCAATAGCAACCGAAGAATCTTTGGAAATTCGGTATAATGTAATATAGATATGGTTTACATCCTTTCGCTCAGAAGCCTCATTAATCAAGTTTAAAATTGAGTCATATTTCTGATATGGGAAGGATAATAATTCATTTTTCTCACTAATATGATCAATAATACTATCAACCAATTCTAAACTGTGATGATCCAATTGCCCATTGTTAGATTCACTAATTCTACTTTCAATTTCAGGAAAATGAAAAAAGTCACTAAAATTATGAAAGCGTCCACCTGGCATTAAATCCGTTTTCTTAAGGCTTAAGCATTTTCGAAGAATTTTAACGTCTTCCTTTCCAATACTAGAATCGTATAAAACCCGTGTTGGTATACCATAATCCCTATGTTTTAAACTTTGTTTTATCAGTTCTATTAATTCCCCATCTTCCTCTTCATAGTACAACTCACCATCTCTAGTAATCTTAACACTAAATAAGTCTTCTCCACTTAATTCTGGTAGAACTTTTGAAATATTATCTCTAATAATTTCATCTAAAAAAGTAATATGCTTTTTCTCTCCTATTCCTGGAAATGTTATAAAACGACCACATTTTTTAGTAGGAATAGAAATTAATAAAGGTTGAGAGACATTAGCAAAAAAGAATAATTCTTTATCTTTAATAAAGGACAAATCTAAATCTGAATTTAGCTCATAAATCTTCAACGGCTTTTTTACTGAAGCTTCAAAAAACTCTGATGAAAATTCTTGCTGAATATCATTAAAATCTGATGCCTCAATAAGATTAACACCTTCAATATTTAGTTCTTTAAGTAGTTTTTCTTTATAGATAAAACCGAATCTTTCCTGAAGCTTATCAACCCTTTTCTGAATAGCCTTAATTATTTTTTTGGGCTTTTCCTTTAAACGAAGTGGTGAGTCTTTTTGAAGTCTTCTAAACTGTCGAAGTTTAGATACTCTTACACGATAGAATTCATCAAGATTAGAGGAAAATATCGCTAAAAACTTTAAGCGATCATTAAGACTGTTAGTCTTATCTTCAGCTTCTTGCAATACTCTTTCGTTAAACGAAAGCCAACTTAAATCTCTATGGTAATATTTCTTTTCAGACATTGAACAAAATTAGCAGTAAGAATTCAGAAAAAAGTTAAGCCAATATTATTTTGTAGTGTTATGACTTTATGGTTTTGTAATAGGATTCAATAACTTTTAAATCGGCTTCATTGTTGTTATTTACCTTGGCATCCTCGTAAAGATTTTTACCTTCATTTTTAATAGCTTCAATATAATCTTCAGAAAATACATCTTCTGTTTTAGCTAAGAACGACAACATTTTAAACAGTTTTATAACAATAACTGCATCATGTTTACAATAGGTTCTAAATGCAGACATTACATAGTACAGCAGCTCGTTAAAATCAACCGTATTGACATAAATCAAAGGTTTATTATCAGCATCAAAATAGAAACTCTTGTCATTTTTTCTAAGTCGGATTGAAAACAATTCAGTGAGATAATCTATAGCATTCACTGCTGTACCAGGATCATTAATACCTGGAGACATAGCCTTAATAGCAATCTCAGTAATCTGCTTAAATGCTAAAACATAATTATCTTCTACTAATTCACTTTTGTCGTAACGAAACGTTTCTCTAATTTTCTCTATCTGATCATCACTCAAATCTTTATCCGAAGAAATTAGAGGTAAATCCTTTAGAATATAATCGCCTTTAACAGGAATGACTTTGAATTTGATATTTTCGGTTGTTGCTATTTCAGCTAAAGTTTCAAGTCCTATATCTTGAAAATATCCAGAATCAGTTGATTTAACAGAGGTCCATTCGCTAGTATCAGGAAAATCTGTATTACAATCTTTTTCGGTATCAATTTCTTTATTGAGTCTTAATTTTGCTTTTCTGTAGATTCTATCCATGATATTATTTACCTGAATCTCTTGCGAAATAGAGTGTATAAAATAGATAAATGCACCAAGACATAGCGTCATAATCACAATAGCCAAAAGCACCGAAAAGCCTGGTAATTGATATTTATTACCATTAGGTTCTATGGCAACAAGGGTAAAAATACAATACAGTAAAGATGCATTGTAAATTCCTAATATTACCTGATGCTTTCTGTTGGATATTAAACCTGGCAAAACTCTGGGTGAAAAGTTACTCGAGGCTTGATTTAGAAGAACCATAACCATAGAAAAACTAAACACCATGATGGAGATGAGACCTGCTATGAAAGTGGTGAGTAAATTCCTGGCTGTATCAGTGTCATTAACTACTAAAATAGGAGCATGCTCTACCAAATACTCAGAGACTCCTTTATTTTCAAAATAAAACATTGCGAAAGCAAAGAATACACCTACCAAACTAATTAATGTTGGGTAAAAAGCAATTCTACTCTCTAACTTGTATATGTAGTTAAAATACTTGTTGAAAAAGGATGTCATTTTTGTTTAGAAGTTTAAACCAAAACCAAAGGTGAGTCTAAGTCCTTCAACGCTATGAAATAAATTAAATGTTCCTGAAACACTCTCTGCGGCTGTAACCCAAAAACCACCACCATAATCGTTGTGCCATTTATCTGAAAAATCTCCTGTAAGCCAAACTCTACCAACATCAAATCCACCAAAAACACCTATTTGTAATGGTAACGTTCCTGTCTTAAACTGGTTAAAACTATAACGTAAATCGGTACTTCCTACTAATGAATTTCTACCTGTAAAACGATCTCTTCTAAATCCTCTTAAACTATTGAGTCCACCAATATTTGCCGCTTGATAAAATTGAAAACCATTACCAAACCTTAACTGTGTTCTTAAGTCTGTTTTTAGAACTAGCTTTCTATTTCTTGAAAGTGAATTATAGAACCCTAAGTTAGAATTTAGATAGCCATAAGTATTATCTGTTTCGTTTAATTCTGTTTTAGCACCTAGATTAAGCAAAAAGTTCATACCTCTTGAAGGGTTTAACTTCTTATCATAACTCTCGTAATTATATTCTGCTTCAAGCGCACCAAAAACCCTTCTTTCATAAAACTCTTCATCTGTAGCTGGCACAAAATCCGTGATAAATCTACCTGCGGTATTATCTACTTCAATCGCCTCAAAAATGGCTCTAAAACCATAGTCACTACCAAAACTACCTCTTTTGAGGATTCCTGCTTTTGCCATGTAAATACTTGTTTTTACACGGTTGTAATCAAAATCTAAATCATCATCTAGATTAACAGTTTCGTTACCAAACCCAAAGAAGTTATTTACAAAGTTTTCTGATGTAAACCTACCTCCAATATGCAGATTCCAATCGTTCATGATATTAGCAAATTCCCCATCATACTCTAAAGAAAAACCACTTGTTGCAAAAAAGTATCCTCCTTTAAATCTGTGTTGCTGTGAGAAAGGATTTCTTTGAAAACCTTTTTTTGTTCTTACATAAGATATACCTAATGACACTCCGTCATCTGGATTGAAACCAACAGCTGGTGTTGTTACAAAATCTTTCTTAATATTCTTTTTAAAGTCGAATAAATTAAGCTTATAAACATCCGTAAATCTTACAGTTGCACCATTATTTTCTTCAATGGTATTTTTCTTGCTTTCATGATCATAAATCTTAACCCTTCTACCATTTTTAATGATATAAGTGTCATTTTCTAAACCACCAATAAGTCTTGTGAAAATAGGTTTTTTTCCTTCGCCTTTAACTTCGAAGATATCTTTGTCATCTAGACCGTAGATCCATATTTCTTTAGTAATGTCTCTATTAAACGTTTTATCTACAAGTACATCTGCTTTTTCACCACCTTTTATTCTCCAAATCTTTACGCTTGTTTCGTTATCCCTAATTCGGTTAACTTCTATATAATCATCTTTATCCGTACCAGTGAGAATAACTAATTCATTAAGGTGATTATAATAGCGCTCAGCAATGTCTGTAAGATTTTGTCGTCTACCTTTTAAATTTTTCTTAATTACTCTCAGTGTAGAATCTTGAACTGTTTCAGGAACTTTAGTAAACGCTTTATCGATGACATCATCTGTAACGTTCTCTTGTAAAAACTTGGCTTGTTCCATCCATTGTTCTCTTGTAGATTGCTGAACAAGTACTCGATCTAAACGAATTCCTGCTGCATTCATCCATTCAATATCTTTTAACTCGCTATCATAAACTTGAAGCTGATTTGATGCCCCAGAAATAAGTCTCATAACATCTAGTAAAGTACCATCGAAATTTGAAAACACTTGATCTCTATCCCTTGGAATAGGTTTGAAGACCTTATCTCCATTTTCTTGATCGAACTGTGCCCACCTCCATTGATCTTGGTGGCGATCCCAATCACCAATTAGCATATCAAACAATCGAGCTCGTACAAACGCATTTTGGTCTATTTTATATTTTTCATCATCTCTTACTTTTTCTATGATATCGTGCGTACTTTCAATGTCATCTGCATAACCAAAGTTTCTTTCGTGACTGTAGTTTTCTTCTGGTCGCTCTTCTATCATATATAGCTCACCTCCATATTCCTTGTTGAACTTCCCTAAATGTTTATGCTTTGGAATAAAAAACAATCTTGGATTTGTATGATAAACCTGCGCTGCATCTGATAAGTCTGGAACAGTTAGAAATGCATAAGGATGAGCTGCTGTGTAAAAATCTAAAATTAATTCCTCAACAGCAGTTTTTTCAAATTCATCTTGTATATAAGTATCCTTAAATAAAACCGTTTGTAAATATTGTGTCGCACTCTTTTTGAGCGCTCTCATGTTTAACTCTCTACCATCTTTGGTCTTAAGACGCAATGAGCGTGTTTGGTGTCCACCACCAGCTCTTACGACCTCAAGACCTCCGTAAAGTGTATCTAAAGTAGCAACCTTTGCTGTAATTTTTTTACTGTAAACATCGCGATAATGATTTCCCCAAATAGATTTGAAAAAATCTGACTTATCAGTTTGTTCTGCTGTGTAAACAGAGACTTCTATTTCTTGAGGAAATGTATCTGGTAAATCAGACACATCATACTCTTCTGTAGGTTTAAAAACTTCTGTGGTAAATAACTGTTTTGCTTTACCGTTTTCCTCTCCAAAATAAGTTACCCAAGCACTACCATCTTTAAATATTTTAAGCTCTGCAAAACCTTGTTTTCCATAAGAAAAAACACCATGATCACCCAGCTCTACTGCAGATTCTTTAGCACCAGAACCCGAAACAATTTGTTTAATTTTTTCATTGACATTGTACTGCAATGTATGTTCGTGACCTGAAACAAAAACCAGTTTATCTTCGTCTAAAGCCATGGTTTCTATACGATTCATTAAGTTGTTATAACTCTCATTATAACGATCTTGAATAGATACACCTCCTTGAGTTCTAATCTGCGTTGCTAACGACGCAAGAATTGGCACTGGAATTTTTTTCTGTCCTGGAAACAAGTGTTTTTCTAAAGCATATTGACCACCGTGAGTTCCGTTGGTATACATTGGATGATGCATAGCTAAGATTACCGTTTTATTTTGTGCTTTCTTAAGCTCACCCTCTAATTCCAAAAAGAATCTATCTCTTGTTTTTATTTCACACTTATCATTTATACTTGGATGATCATTCCAATTTTCAAGATACCATTGTGTATCTATAATTATCAATTTAATGTTCTCACCAACATCAAAATCTTCCAAGGGACATCCATTTTCTGGCTGAAAAGTATTATCACCTAAAGCATCTTCAATATATTTTTCTTCTCGCTTTAAACCTTTTACACCATCAGCATACCAATCGTGGTTTCCAGGGATAAACAGAACCTCACCTTCAAAATCCTTGAGTGCTCGTATTTGCCCATCCAAACCATTCTCAGCATCTTTTCTTCCTTTTTCATCTTTTGCTGGTAATCCTGCAGGATAAATATTGTCTCCTAAAAAAAGTGCATAGTCACCTTTTGTCTCTTTATCCGAAGTATAATCTTTAAAAGCCGTTAAGGCATTAGACATTCCGCCTTGTGGTGATAAGCCTGCGTCTCCAATAAGATAGAAGGTTCTTTCCACTTCCTTATCTGGAACAATATTAGTTTTGTCCTCTTCATTTTTGTACTGCGCATTGTAAGTAGCACAAGCTTGAAATAAAAATATGATTACTATTAACCTGGTTGATTTGTATAAGTTTTTCATAGGTGATTTTAAGATTGTAAAAATATTTAGATTGAAAACTAAACTTTAACTCTACTAATAAATATCTTAATGCTAATAATTAGTGTTTCTTGCTGCTTTATGGTATTGAAGCAATAAATACGAACTCTCTAATTTACGCAATTCGTACATTATTTTTGATAAAAGTATATTAGGAACTACAGGACAACATAGAGCAACCGACTTTATGTCTTGCCCAATCTGGTCGCTTTGCATACCAGTTTTCATACTTTGGTTGTTCGTCATAAGGCTTTTTCAGCATTTCAAATAGTTCATCTACTAAAGTGTAATCTGCTTCGTTAGCTTTATCTATTGCTAATTGCGCCATATAGTTTCTTAAGACATACTTAGGGTTAACAGAATTCATGTGTGATTGTCTTTCTTCGTCCGACAAGTTCTCTGATTTCAACCTATTGTTATAGTCTTGAAACCATTCATTCCACTGACTCTTTTTTTCATTAGATATATCATCTGGGAAATAGAATGCTTTTTTAACGACAGCAACACCTTCATTGGCTTTATCTTTTTTGAAATTTGACAATTCTCTGTAAAATATAGTCATATCCGTTTCGGACAGCAGTAAACACTCTTCTAAATTTTGAATGAGTTTAGCATCTTCATCATTGCTATTTTTCAAACCTAATTTTGCTCGCATCATATCAAGAAATTGTGCTTCAAATTCTTTTTGATAAGTGTTTAAAATATCTTCAAAAGGTTTTGGTTCTTCAACTAAAGGATAGAGAGCATTGGCCAATTGTAACAAATTCCATAATGCAATATTTGGCTGATTTCCATAATAGTAACGTTTATTTTGACTATCGGTAGTATTTGGTGTCCAACCAAAATCAAAATCCTCTAGCCAACCATATGGACCATAATCTATAGTCAACCCTAAAATAGACATATTATCTGTATTCATAACTCCATGAACAAACCCTACACGTTGCCAATGGATAATCATCTCTAATGTTCTATCGGTAACAGCCTTAAAAAATTTGATATAGGTTTCTTTAGAAGGTTTTCCTAGTTCTGGATAAAAATATTTTATGGTATAATCTGTAAGATTTTTAAGATTTTCAATCTCATTTCTGGCTGTGAAAAGTTCAAAATTTCCAAAACGAATAAAGCTTGGTGCCACTCTACAAACTATTGCGCCTTTTTCATACTCTGCATTTCCATTATAAAGCATGTCTCTCAAAACCTCATCACCAGATAACATAAGACTCAGCGCTCTGGTAGTTGGCACACCTAAATGATGCATCGCTTCGCTACAAAGATATTCTCGGATGGATGATCTTAAAACTGCTAAGCCATCTCCTTGGCGAGAATACGGTGTTTCACCAGACCCTTTGAGTTGCACAGCCCATCGCTTTGAGTCATGCACTACTTCAAATAAATTTATGGCTCTGCCATCACCAAGTTGTCCTGCCCAATTTCCAAACTGATGACCTGCATAAGCCATAGCATAAGGGTTAGTGTTAGGGTAAACTTTAGAACCTGAGAAAACATCTAGAAACTGACGCGTGTTTATATCTTTTTTTTGTAAACCCAAAGCTTTAACCATAGCTTCTGAAGCATGAATCAGTTTAGGTTTTGATGGAACTTTTGGTACTACAAACGAAAAAGCAGTATTAGAGACTTGCCTCCTTTTATTCTCTAAAACTGAATCAGCAGGCAGTTCTTTATTAAATGTATCCTCAATATTTATTTGCATCAATAAAAATCGCTTTTGTAATCATTTGAAATAAAACAAGACTATACTTTTGACATATACCCTTAAATTATTTATAAAAATACAACATCGCTATATGTGAAAGACAAAATAAAACGTTAAGTCTTGTAAATTTTGTAAATTCACATTGTTATAAAACCATAAAAAACCATGGCTAAATCCCTTACGGAAGAAACTAATGATTTTGTTTTTGATTACTTAAAGCAAAATCTCCCAGATACATACATTTATCACAACTATACACATACAGAACGTGTTTTTAATAGTGTAAATGAAATTATTGAAAATTCTGAATTTAGTGAGGAAGATATTCTTGTTTTAGAACTTACAGCTTTGTTACATGATGTAGGTTATGTAAAGGGACACGACAGTCATGAAGAGGATAGTGTAAAGATTGCTTCAGAATATCTGAAAGAAAAAGGAGTTGATGAGGAAATTATTAAGAAGGTTTCTGACTGTATTATGGCTACTAAATTTGATAATGAGCCAAAAAATGAATTAGAAAAAGTTATTAGAGATGCTGATGCCTCTCACTTTGGTAAAAAATATTTTGATGATGCTACCGAATTCTTGCGCAAAGAACTAGAACTACAAGACCGAAAAGTATATACTCCTGCAGAATGGAGAAATGAGAATATAAAAGTACTAACTAAACACCAGTTTTATACCGACTACGCTTTAAAAAACTGGCAAAGTAGAAAAGAAAAAAACCTTGCCAAATTAATGGGCAAGAAGAAAAAGCGTAAAAAGAAACTTGATGTAGAAAAACTTAAAGCCAAATACAAAACACAATATAAAAATCAAAGTCCTGAACGAGGTGTACAGACATTCTACAGAACGGCTTTGAGAAACCATATAAAGCTGAGTGATATAGCTGATACTAAAGCCAATATTCTTTTATCTGTAAATGCTATTATAATCTCTGTAGTATTAGCTAACTTAATCTCTAAATTAGACACAAACCCTTATCTAACTTGGCCTGTTGTCATTTTTACTTTGTTTTGTGTAGTTTCAATGATACTTTCGATCATTGCTACACGTCCAAATGTAACCAGTGGTGAGTTTACCAAAGAAGATGTTGCTAACCAAGAAGTAAACCTCAGTTTCTTCGGGAATTTCCACAAAATGAATCTTGAAGAATATGAATGGGCTATCAGCGAAATGGTAAAGGATAAAGATTATATTTATAAGGCACTAACCAAGGATTTATACTTTTTAGGAAAAGTACTAGAGCGAAAATATAGATTACTACGCATAACTTATACGGTTTTTATGGTTGGTATTATTGTCTCTCTTATAGCATTTGGAATTGCTGTAAAAAACAATCCTGGTGTAGATATTGATGATATGATTCCTGAAAATCAAAAAACTTCGATGATTATAAATGTTGATGACAATGAGGTTTTAAACGCTTAAGAAATTGATAAAGCCTTAAAGATCTATCCCTTAATCGTTTCCATTAAGTCATTATAAGTGTAGAAATTCTTATCATCTTTATCGTTATGATAAAGTATGCTTATTCTTAAAGCTTTAAGACCTGTTACACCTTGAAGATCTTCAAGTTCTAAATATTCTAAATCGGTATCTAGAACATGTTTAGACTGCAGAAATTTAATATAACCCACATATTCTTCTTCGTCCTCTTTTTGTGAATAGACAATGGTTAGCTTTCCTTTTTGTGTAGCGCGTTCTTCAGTTCCTTTTATAAATGCTTTGTCTACACGTTTTTTCACTACTTCGTATCTAGCATTGTAAGTTCCGTCCACATCAAAACGCTTTTCATCCATTCTAAATCTAATCGATAAAGGCTGATTAAATACTAGTACCATAGATGCTACATCTAATGCTATCGGATATTCATGCTGGTTTTGATAGTATTCATTTTCCATCTCGCACATCACCTGAAGCTGCCACAGCCTTAGGTTGTACAAATAAATCATGTTAAAACTATCTAGCTTCGTTATAGATTCACCGATGTACATGTTATGCTCTACACCATCTGTCTTAAAACGTTCAAAAAAGTGAGGGTACATTTCTTGTGCTTCAATTTGCTTTTCATCAAGCAATGAAGACATATTGGTATTAATGAGCTTAACGGTATCGTCATAATGCTTACGATAGAAGTAAATAACGTTAAGATCTGGATCTATCTTACTAAAATAATCTTCTATTTCTTCTTTAAGAAATTCTTGTGTTTGAGCTACAAGCTGAAAAACAGGCTTAATGTCTTCTTTTAAGAATACCGTAATGGCATGCTCACTATCTACTTTAAAACTATCTTTCAACTCATTATTGAAAGCCTCTATTTGAAATTTTATTTTCTCATAGATTGGCAAGTGTTTTTCTTTAAGACTCTTATCTAATATCTTTCCTGCAAGATTAAGCTGCATCATCAAGTCTTTCTTAGTAGCCTCATTTCTTGCATCCGAGGAACCTTTTACATCTATTTGTCCAAATAATGGATAAACATTATTAAAAGCAATTTTTCTAAAAGTTGGAGATTCATCTTTACTATATTCAGCTCTTATATAATTTCTAGCTTCTTGCACAAACTTCCAATGTACACTAGAGTGAATAGATGTACACTCTTTTTGTATTACAGCTTCGATTAAATTTTCTTCCTCAGATTTAGAACGCTCAACAGCTGACACAATAAAAGGCATTACGTCTACAAGTTTGTTAGCATTTACACTATTTAAGGCTTTTGGTCTTTCTGAGACAATTTCTAATATTCCCATTAAACCTTTATCGTTAGCTATTGGCGCAAAAATAGCACTCTGAATACCCTGTTCATACAGTACTTTAATATGTGGCAAATCACAATTGGAGCTTTCATACATTTCCTTCACATTAGATATTGTGAAGTATTTTTTCTCATGAAGTAATCTATTATAAGACCAATTACATAAGGCGTCTGTACAATAAGATGCTTCAAGTTCGTTAAGAAGATAACTTGTCATACCTGCACCATAAACTCTAACAAATGAATCATCATCCTTGTTATATATAGAAAAGCCTACATGAATATCTTTCAAACCAAGAAGTGAACGAAAGATTTCATGAAAATCTTTCATAAAGGCTTCATCCTTGCGCTTCCCTTTACCTAGTAGAGAAGATTTTATATTAGATATGGATTGATCGTCTGTGACATCTACAATATTAGAAATTACAAAACCTTTAAAATCGTAACTATTTGGTGGAAATTTTGTTTTCCACAATTCTAAATCATCAAAATTATCTATAAGCTGATCGTAATCTGCTGCTGTTATTTTTGGCGCATTCTTATTTGGCGTAATCTCTATAAAATCTGCATTATACAAGATTTTATAATAACGCATTACTCCCTTTTTATCTGGTATTTCGTAAAAAAATGGTCTTTTAAAATTAAGATCATATCCATAGCAATATCTCAAAATAATAGAACATGCAATAATGTAATTATGATCTTCAGGAAGGTTTTTAATTTCTAATTTAAAGTTATCTCCCGCATCATTTAGAATTTTCTTAAAACGCTCTGATTTATTAAATATAATGTCCTGAAGAGGTATTGACGCCGTTTTAATCTCATTGTGCGTTAAAATCGGGCTAAACGAATCTTGAAGAATACCGGAAATCTCTTTCTTATATTTCTCAATGAATGAAAAGTCGCTAAAGCCTTCCCTTAGAACAGGGTAGTCTTTTGCAATCTTCAAAACACGCTCAGCATTAGAAACTACTAAATCATTATCTGAATGAAGAAGTGCTTCGTAGCTTTTTAATAATTTATTAAAACTAACCTTTACGCTTAAAGGCGACTCTATGTGCTTATTAATATCCAATGAAAGAAAGTAGTTTTATTCCTAAGTTACAAAATTTTAATTGTAGTCGTGTATTAGTAGACGAACTTACACTAATATTTGTTACATATGAGCAAAAAAAACTATACTTTCTTTATACTAATTGCAAAACCACCGCCTTCTGCTAGTTTTACACTTAACTTAGAATCTTTAGAAATATCTATTTTTTCAATAGTAATATCAAGAGGATTGTTATCCCAGTGAGCGTTTTCACCATCTTTGTAAATAATAGCTTCGTATTTTTGATTTTCATCTAAAAAGTCGAAAGTTAAATCTAAAGTTCTCGCATTTTCATCTGTAATACCACCAACAAACCAATCACCTGTTTCACGCTCTTGTCTTGCTATGGTTACATAATCACCAACTTCTCCATTTAACACTTTGGTTTGTTGCCAATCTACACCAACAGCTTTTATAAATTGAAGTGGCTCTGGATTAGCTTCATAATGCTCTACTAAATCCGCTGCCATTTGTATTGGACTATAAATTACCACATACAATGCCAATTGCTGAGCAATAGTAGTGTTTACTTGATTATCTGGTTTATATTCATCAAACTTAATATTGAAAATACCAGGTGTAAAATCTATAGGACCAGATAACATTCTTGTAAAAGCTACAATCGGTAAATGCTCTGGCGGATTACCACCATCACTAGCCCACGCATTAAATTCTTGACCTCTTAAACCTTCACGCGAAATAATATTTGGATAAGTTCTACGTAAACCTGTTGCTTTAATTGGCTCATGAGCATTAACTGCAACTTCATAATCTGCTGCTTTTATAGCTGCATTGTTATAGTGATTTACCATATATTGTCCATGATGGTATTCACCCTTTGGAAGAATCTTACCAACGTAACCCGATTTCACAGAGTGCATACCGTATTTCTGCATTAGAGCATAAGCCGTATCTTGTTGTTTTGTGTACGTTTCGGTTGCTGCAGAAGTTTCGTGGTGCATTATAATTTCAACACCTTTTTCTTTAGCATAGCTTGTTACCTCCTCAATATCGTAATCTGGATATGGTGTTACAAAATCGAATACTCCTTCTCTATCCTCAAAACCGATCCAGTGTTCCCATCCTGTATTCCAACCTTCAACTAAAACACCTTTCATATTGTTTTTAGCTGAAAAATCAATAAACCGTTTTACATTTTCAGTATTTGCACCATGTGTTCCGTTAGATTTCCCTCCTTCAGTCCAAGTGCTCATATCTTGCGTCATACCATAATCCCAAGAAGATTTACCCAAATGCATTTCCCACCAAACACCTGTATATTTCATTGGTGTAAACCACGACACATCTCCTAACTTGTTTGGTTCATTCAAATTCACAATAAGTTTTGACTCTATTAATTCTGGTGCATTATCAGTAATTTGAATGGTTCTCCAAGGAGTATGAAAAGGCACTGTTTTTTTAACTTTGTAGTCTGTGTTTCTAGAACCAACTAGGTTACTTCTTAAATCAAAATTTTTAGTATCAACCTTCAAAGTCATTCCTGAATAATCTAATAAAGCGGCTTCATGAAAACTTAAATGCGTGCCATCTGCACCAACCATTGTCACAGGTGTGTTAACCGCATTTTCAGGTATATACGTTTGCGCTAAATCATTGTGGTTAGCGTATTGCAATGCATCTAACTCTGATAGTTTTGTTGTTTTATATAAATGTTCATAGATATCCCAATCTCCAGGAATCCAAAATGTTTTGTAATCTTCGGTTAGATTGAATTCTGTATGCTCGTCATTAATATAAACTTCACCTTTAAAATTGTCTTGCTCAGGGAACTCATATCTAAAACCAATACCATCATCATACACTTTAAACACAATGTTCATTGAGCGTGCTGCTTCATTATTTTCTTGAAGTTCTACTTTTAACTCGTTGTATTTGTTTACAACATCCAATTGTTCTCCCCAAGGCATTTGCCAAGTTTCGTTAAAAGATGAAGTTGCTGTATTTTTAATTTTGAAGTTTTCACTAAAATCTTCAACATCCTTAAAATCGAAACCTAAATACGATGTGTCTACAACTGTTTTATTGTTAAACATAACAGTATAAAATGGTTTTCCTTTTGCATTAACATTGAAGTTAACTGCTATTTCAGAATTAGGCGATTTAACCTCTAAAACCTGCTCCTTTTCTGTTGAACAAGCATAAAACGCTAAAACAAATAGAGGTAAAATATATTTAAATTTCATAGTTATTCTTTTTCGATGAGTACGATATTAAAATCTGAATTAATAGTAATTTTTCCATTTTCTACAGTTGCTGTTTCACCTGAATAAGCATCTCTCAACACAGTGCCTTCCTCAAAAATTTTGGATACATCAATATTTTTTTCTCCTTTATTTAAATCTAAACCTATAACAACCAAATCTTTGAAATCCCCTTGATAATAGCTTCGGTAAAACAAATAAGGCTCTTGAGTTATCATTTGATGAGCACCAGCACCTATGGCTGGATGACGCTCTCTAAATTTACCCAATTTTTGCCAGTGCTCTAGGACTTCTTTTGTTTTTATATCTGATTTTACAGCATCCCAATTCATAAACGAACGTAAGGTTGCATCACCTTGAGTGCCTTCAATCACTAAAGATCTTGCAGATTCATCACCATAATATACTTGCGATGTTCCTGGAGATAACAATAATTTATTAGCTGTCTCAAATGGTTTTTCCCTTTTAGGATCGAATGGACCACCATCATCATGAGAGCTTAAATAATTTAATACACCAAACCCTTTCAACTCGTTATTTAAAATACCTGAATAACGTTTGAATAAATCTTCGTAACCATTCTCTTTAGCATTCCATTTGAATTCGAAATTAATTTGCGCATTGAACATATCATCATAATAGTTCACTTTTTTATCACCATAATCAAACATTTTTCCTCCACTGATGCCGTAGTTATAAACTTCTCCTACCAAATAGAAATTATTATCATCCATTATTTTTTCTGGATTGTTCTTTTTGAATTCCGCAAAAGCATAATCACACTCTTTTTTGAATTCTTCCCACACATAGGCTTCGGTATGCTTTACCGTGTCGCATCTATAGCCATCCACACCAAATTCGGTAATGTAATCTGTAAGCCACTTCATGATATAAAAACGTGGTGCTCTTGGGTGACCCGTTCTTTCAAAGAACTCGTCTAACTCTTTTACTTCTTGCTCATAACGCCCTTCAGCTTTCCATTTTTCAACCAGTTGAGGAGGTAACTCTACATTTTCATTGCTTTCAGTTCTGATGTCTGGTAGGTTTTTTACCAAAGTACAACTTACAGTGTGTTCATAATTATCATAAGAACATTGTACATCTGTACGTACCAAATCTTCTGGCCAAACAGGATCCTTTTCTGTAACAGGACCTGTGTGATTAATCACTGCATCCAACACAATACGAATGCCTCTCGAATGCGCTTCTTTTACTAATTCATGCAAATCTTCTTTAGTACCATAATTTGGATCTATACTTGTCCAGTCCTTTGCCCAATACCCATGAAAACCATACGTTACACCTGTACCTTCATCTGTTCCTCCATGAATTTGTTCAACAATTGGAGTCATCCAAATAGCATTGATGCCTAAATCGGTGAAGTAGCCTTCTTTTACTTTTTGGGTAATGCCTTTGATATCTCCACCTTCAAAACCTCTAAGTTTTCCTGTTTCTTTGGTTCTATCAAAATTAACATCGTTGGATGTGTCTCCGTTGTTGAATCTGTCGGTTAACAGAAAATAGAGATTTGCCCCTTCCCAAACAAAAGGAGTTTCTTGTTTTGGTTTTTCTTCGAATACAGTTTTATTTTCTCTACAGCTAAGCATTGAAAAAGCTATAATGGTTACTAAAAAATATTTGTACATTATTGTTTAATTAAGATTTTATATTCCCAAGCTTCAATAGGCTGGGCATCTGTTGTAATTGTTTCAATCTCGCCAGTTAAGTAATTTTTATATTGTCCCTTCGGAATTACAACTCTGTTACCACTATCTGTGATATTTCCAACAAAAATCAATGATTCTTCTCCTTTACTTCTTTCAAACATTAAGATACTATCTGAGTATGGCATCGGTTTATATGAAGCCGCATCCTTCCCGCCGTTCAAAGCTACATTAGTGCTTTTAAGCTCTCCGAGTTTTTTCAGTAAGTCAAAATATTTACCTTTTTCTTTTGGAATAGAATCCTTTTCAAAAAACTTAAGGCGATGTTCCATATCATACTCCTGTCCACTATATATTAATGGCATTCCTGGCATCATATATTCTAATGTAGTAAATATGTCTTTTTTATCTCCCATACGCTCTTTTATGGTTCCGCTCCACGAATTTTCATCATGATTAGTAACAAAATTCATAAGAATATCATCCGCTTCATAATCCGTAGAAACTTTAGTCATATACTCATAAAAATCTTCAGGTGATTTTTCATCTTTTGCCATTCCATTCATTAAATGGTGACCATTCCAAGCATAAGCCATATCAAACAATTCGCCTTTTAGCAATTCTGGCTCCCAAGCTTCGGCTAACATAAAAATAGCTTTTTCACTTCTTAACTTAGAAATAGCCGTTTCCCAAAAATCGACAGGCACAGAACCAGCAACATCGCATCTAAAGCCGTCTACACCCTCATCTTTTACCCAATACAACATATCCTCAATCATTTCCTTGCGCATATCTTGATTGTCGTAGTTTAAATCTGCAACATCTGTCCAATCTGTACCTTCTGGATGAACAACTTCGCCATCTTCGTTTTGTGTGTAATAATCTGGATGATTTTTTAGCCACTCATGATCCCAACCTGTATGGTTTGGTACCCAATCTAAAATGACATAGATTCCGTTTTCATGAGCAGTGTTTACCAATTCTCTAAAGTCTTCTTTAGTTCCAAACTCAGGATTGATCTTTGTGAAATCGGTTACCGCATAGTAACTACCTAAGTATTTAGCTTGTTCTTCTTCTGGAAAATCAGAAGCGAATTTGCTATTTTCTCCACCTGTAGCTTTTCGTTTAGTTTCAGAAATAGGAAAGACTGGCATTAACCAAATGACTTTTACTCCCAATTCTTTTAAAGTTGGAATATCCTTGGTGAATTGATCAAAAGTACCTTCCGGAGAATATTGACGAATATTTGCTTCATAGATTACTGCTGTTTCCAAAATCTCATCTGAAATCGGTTCAATTTCAACACTGGTTTTTGACTCGTCTTCTACTATTTTAGTTTCCTTTTTTTCTTCTTTGCAACTTGCAAACAGAGCAATTGCAAAAAAGGTAAATATTAGTTTTTTCATGATTACTTTATTTTAAGTATGAATGATTCTAAAGGTTTTATATCAATACGAACTTGGGCTTTACCGTCTTCAACTTTTAAAGTTGAAGTATAATTCTTGTACAACTGGTCTTCAACTTCATAATTCCCATCTTTCAACTCTAATTTTGAGACCAAATCTTCTGGTAATTGCAATTCAAAACCATAATTGTTTTCGGTATTAAAGTTTGAAATTATGATTAGTTTTTCATCTTCACTCCAACGTGCAAAACTCAATACTTTATCATTATACCATTCTGTATGTTGTTGGTTGTAATGTTGTAAATCTTGATAGTCTCCCATTAAAGCATCACTGGTAATCGTGAAGTTTAATAAGCGCTTGTAAAAGTCTCTCAAGTTTTTTTCTTCTTCGGTAGATTGGCCACCATCAAACTGTTTGTTGTTTACCCAACGCACAACGCTTGGCACGCTTCCATAATCGAAAATTGAGGTTCTTGTTGGGTCGCCAAAACCTAAATCTTCCTCAGCTTTTTCACCAAATTCCTGACCAAAATATACCATTGTTGGCGATGTGCTTATAGTTGCTGAAATGACCATTGCTGGCTTTCCTTTTTCGGCATTACCAGCAAAATCTGGACTCGCAATACGCTGCTCATCGTGATTTTCTAAAAAGTGAAGCATGTGGTGCTCAATATCTTTTAAATCTTCTTGAATTGGAGGAATGTTATACGTACTGCCGTGACCTTGCATTATGTGTTTTAAGGTATCGTACAATTGCACCTTATCGTACAGATAATCCATTTTTCCTTTTTTGATGTAATCTCTGTACAAATGTGGTTGATAAACCTCAGCTAATAGAAATGCATCAGGATTCTGCATCTTGATGTGCGAATTCATATAACTCCAAAATTCCACAGGTACCATTTCTGCCATATCAAATCGGAAACCATCCACGCCTTTGGCTGTCCAATACAAGGCTATATCTTTGAACTTTACCCAAGAACTTGGTACTGTTTTGTCTTTCCAGAAGTTATAATGTGCTTTGTAATCTTCGTTATCGAAACCTTCTGGTAACTCATCAAAATCCTTTTTACCTTCTGGATTGATTCCGTAGTTAACCTTAACGGTTTCGTACCAATCATTCATATTTGGCTTTGATGCTCTTGAGCCATTACCTGTCCATTTTGCTGGAACTTCTTCAAACTTACCATCGGCTTCTGGATGATTTTCTCCTCCTAAAGGTTGGTAACCATTCTCCCAACTAGGCACTTCAAAAGTTTCACCTGGATTGTAATAAAAGTTATTATTAACTGCGTAAGTCAAGGTTTTATCATCTTCTGCACCAAAATCTGTTGTACCTTCAGGATTGGTTAGACTTTGATAATTACGCGCCACATGATTTGGTACAATATCAATTATGACTTTTAAACCTGCATTGTGCGAACGCTCAATTAAGGCTTCAAACTCTTGTAATCTGTTCTCTACATTTTCTGCCAAATCAGGATTTACGTTATAATAATCCTTAACTGCATAAGGCGAACCTGCACGACCTTTAACTACATCAGGATCATCATTTGAAATGCCATATTTTGTGTAATCTGTAATAACATCATGATGTGGCACACCTGTGTACCAAATATGTGTCACTCCTAAATCCTTGATTTCAGAAAGAGCTTTCTCTGTAAAGTCGTTGAATTTACCAACTCCATTTTCTTCTAAAGTTCCCCAAGGTTTGTTGTTGGTATTGGTATTTCCGAATAAACGTGTAAACACTTGATATACTACTTCTTTCTTTTTCATTACTGATTTAGTTTCTTCAGTTTTTAAAGTTTGTTTTGGTTCGTTTTTGCAACTAAAAACAAGCGATACAAGTAAAATTAAAGCAATTATATATTTTGGTCGCATTTTATTTACCAAGTTTTATTTTGATTTTTCTATCCTCTGTAACCTCAAGTTTAGAGTCACGTCTATTCAAAGTTATGGTTAGTGTTTTGTTTTTATCATTAAAATAAAATCCTCTTCTTTTACCATTAACTCTCACCCTTTTCGGATTGCTATTTATATTATGAACCAGTATAATAATTCTGGTTGTTTGTGTTTTATAATTTTCCCCAAAATCTGTTTTAAAATCAATGTGTAACCAATCCCCTTTGAACTGACTAGAAAACTCCATAATTTCATATTCTTCTTCATCAAAAGCATTTCTTGTTTTGCCATCATCAAAGTAAAATGTGCTCTTATTTTCAAGAACACTTTTATCGTGGTAATAATTCACTAAAATCCAATCAGATGTATTCTTTGATGTATTTAAAGGCTCAGTGGTAGGTATGAATGCACCTGCTCGCACATAAGTAGGGATAGACTTCTCTTTTAAAGAAACTTTACTTTTTTGACCTCCTTCAATTCTTTCTCCTGTGTAAAAGTCAAACCAAATATTGTCCTTTGGAAAGTAGACTTCTTGCTCTTTTTTACCTGCTTCTAAAACTGGTGAGACTAGAATATCTTTTCCCCATAAATAGGTTTTTGTATAATTGAATAACTCAGGATTGTTTGGTTCTTCAAATAAAAGTGGTCGCATTAAAGGCTTGCCTGTTGTATGATTCTCATACATTAAGTTATAATTGTATGACAACAATTTGTAACGTAATTCAATAGCTTCTTTGGCCAAAGCCTTGGCTTTTTCACTTCTAAAAACAGGTTCACTTGGCACATCTTCTTGTGCGTGTGGTCTAAAAATGGGATTGAAAACTCCATACTGCAACCAACGCACATACAATTCGTCATCTAAATTTGCACCTGCAAAACCACCTAAATCACTATGCATATAGGCCAATCCTTGCATTCCCATTTGAAGCGCAATTTCTGGCTGACTTTGCAATCCTCCCCAAGTTCGGTTAACATCACCAGACCATGGTACCATTCCATAGCGTTGGCTACCAGAATAACCAGCGCGCATTAAAATAAATGGTCTTGTATTTGGAAAATCGCGTTGGTAACCTTCGTGGATTAAACGTGCCCAATCGTGACCGTAAATATTATGCACTTCGGAAGCCGAACCTGTATGATGTTGTACCCAATCTGGATGCACTTCTGGCTCACCTAAATCTCCCCAAACACCAGCCACACCTTTGTTGGCTAAATCTTTATAAATGTTCCAAAACCATTGTTCCCCTTCTGGCTTATAGATATCGATAAGTCCTGTGTTTCCAAAGTAAAAATCATACCTAGCATTATTGCCTACAGAATCTTTCGCTAATACGTTTTTGGCAACTGCTTCATCCCATTTTTTTGACGTAGTCAACACAAAAGGCTCTGTAATTGTTATGGTTTTTACACCTTTATCATTGAGACGCTTTACCATGCCTTCAAAATCTGGAAATGAATCTCTAAAGACTTCCAAATTTCCCATGGTACCTTGTATATCTTTTCCGAACCAGTACAAGTCTAAAATAATAGCATCTACAGGAATTTTTTCTTCTTTGAATTTTGAAATCGTGTTTTCAACTTCTTCTTGTGAGTGATACCCAAATCGGCTTGAAAAATTACCCAAAGCCCAACGTGGTAACATGGGTTGCTTTCCTGTGAGGTTTGTATAATTATTCAGCATATCGTACCACGATTCTCCTACGATAATTTGATAAGTTTTACGTCCTGAAACGGTTTCGTAAGTTAAGGTGTTATCGCCTTTGCTATCTAAATCCAAGTATCCTATTGGTGCATTATCGAAGTGAATCATATATTGATTAGACGACAATACAATTGGCATTGTGAAATTCATTAATTCGCTATGCGTTTCGTAACCATAATGCGCTCTATTGAATAACGGCAAACGATATCCTCTGCGATTCATACCCAAAGCTCTTGCTCCACCTCCGTATAATACTTCATCTTTAGCAAGATTGAATTCTATTTTTTCGGTGGAATCGGCAACAATGTTGCCTTTTACCATATCCATTGGCTCGTGCTTACTTTTGTAGTAACCGCGTTTTTCTGAAGTGATGAATTTGTCTTTGTAGTAATATGAGATTTGGAAAGGGGATTTTGTAACCGTAACATATAATCCGCTTGTTTTTAGTAAAACATCGTTTGTACGTTCGTTAAATTCAACATGTATTTTTTCAGGATTAGAAATAACCACATGTGACTTTAAATCAATATTTTCTTCTGAAGGAACAAATGTAGTTTCTATAATTTCAGAAGAATATGGTATGATGCTGTAGTAACCATCGTTGACATTTATGTTTAACTGACCTCCATCAAATGAAGCACTTTGAAAGATTCTACCTGTGTTTTGTGCAGTAATTGAAACAGTGACTAATAAAATTGATATATATAAAATTATGTGTTTCATGTTATTTAATACCTTACCGTGTTGGATTTATGACTTCAATTAAAAAACTCATAGTTATATTAAACATATGAGATTCACACTTTCTTAAATTTTAATAGAATCATTGCTTTCTTTTTCCATTAAAAAAAGAATAGGAACGTAAACTCTTAGATTCCAAGAATTTTCTGAATGATCCGCATAATCAAAAAATTTGTTCAAAGAATCAAAATCACTATATCCTTTCATTTTTAAAATTTCATCAACTCTTGGTGCGTATTGTGGATAATGTTCATCCAAAGTTTTGTTACCGTAATCAAAATACAATTTGTGCTGTCCTGCTTGTGGTAAATTGGCTTCCATATACTTAAAAATCGCATCTGGATACGGATTATTGTCCATTGGCATTGCACCAACCCAATGCGTGGATATACAGGCTGCACCACCAAACACTTCTGGATATTCACTAATGGCATACATAGACATTAAACCTCCCATACTAGAACCCATTACAAAAGTGTGTTCTTGGTCTGTATACACTGAATACGTGCTATCTATTACAGGTTTTAATTCTTCAACAAGAAATTTTAAATAATCATCCCCATTTAAATCCAATACATTGATAAAATTCTTTTTTGCTCTTATAATCAACTCCTCTTTCCTATCTATCGGTAAATTTTCAAAAGCTTTTTCTGGAAATAAATCCTGCCAACGAATGTCAGCAATGTTGTAAATACCAACTACTATAAAATCCTCAACTCTGTCATCTTCTTTTAACTGTGTTGCCCATTCATCTACCTTCCATTCTTGCTTATTCCAAGTCGTGGTACTATCAAACAACATTTGTCCATCGTGCATATACAAAACGTTGTATTTTTTATCTTTGGAATAGTCTTCTGGCAACCAAACATCAACTGATCTTGGTTTAATGTATTCTGATGGAAAATCTTCTACTCGCAACAATTTCCCTGCTGCTAGTTTGGCATCTTCAACTGTTTTGAATTCAATTATTGACTTCTCAATAGTTTCTGATTCTGAAGTTTCTTGTTTTGTATTTTCATTTTTACAGGAAAACACTAACAAACAAATAAAACCTAATGTGAATATTCTTTTCATATCTCAGTTTAAACACCCCTAAAGTCCCCTCAAGGGGACAATAATGACTGATTATTTAATTTTAGTTGTATAGATGTAACTTCCTTTCTTGTTAAGCTTTATACTATCTTCCCAAGATAAAGTCTCTCCTGTGATGATGTTTTTTAAGGTTTTGCCTTTCAATCCCATTTCTTCGTGATACTTTAAATCAATTTCAATAGGCTCATCATTTTTATTCATAATATGAACCACTGTCTCGTCTCCATTGGTACGGTATAAAAAGTAAGTCCCTTGAAAAGGTGCAAAATGCTTTGTCTTGCCTTTGTGAATAGCTTCACTAGTTTTTCTGTAATTTAAAACGGTCTTTAAAAAGGATTGCATTTCTTTTTGGTCTGATGTCAAACCTTCACCTGTAAATGCATTTACAGTATCGCCTTGCCAACCTCCTGGGAAATCTGTACGGATTAATCCATGGTCTCCAGGCTTATCAAAATCGTCCATTAAGATTTCTGTTCCGTAATAAATTTGAGGAATTCTAGGCAACATCAACAGGTAGCTTAATGCCATTTTGGTATTTGTAGCATCACCTTTGAGCTGTGTAAAAATTCGACTCATATCATGATTATCTGGAAAAGCCATAATTTTATCAGGTGCTGTATAAGCAAAATCATTTGATAAACCTTCATATATCTTTACCAAACCATTGTTCCAACTTTCATCTTCATTTAAAGCCTCAACTAATTTTGCTTGCATTGCAAAATCCATTGACGATGTTAAATTAGAATCATAGCCATCTTTGTTGACATGTCCTTCTTGCCAATACGCAATTAGCAACGGATTTAAACTCCACTCTTCACCAACGATACTGAAGTTTGGATATTCGGTCATAATGGCGCCTGCCCAATCGCTCATGAAACCCTTGTCTGGATATGGATAAGTATCTTGTCTAATGCCGTCCAAACCTAAAACTTCTACCCACCAAATACTATTCTGAATTATGTACTTGGCCATAAATGGGTTTTTCTGATTTAAATCTGGCATACTTGGCACAAACCAACCTTGTGACATGCCTTCGTAATCTGCTTCGGAAGCATAAGGATCTTGATTTGTAGTACGTCTATGATTAGACATTAAAGTTGTCTCTCTGTTCCAATTATCTTTATTTTCCTCGTAATGCTCTTGGTAATTTATCCAATCTTTAAATGGTAAATCCTTCATCCACCAATGTTCTAATCCACAGTGGTTAGCCACTTGGTCCATAATAAGTTTCATATCTCTATTATGAAGTTGGTTGGCTAATTCCTTGTACTCATTTAAAGTTCCGAAACGAGGGTCTACTTTATAAAAATCGGTCATTGCATAACCGTGATATGAACCACTTGGCATATCGTTGATTAAAACTGGACAAGGCCAAACAGCAGTAAAGCCCATCTCATCAATATAATCTAAATGCTCTGTAATGCCCTGAATGTCGCCTCCGTGACGCTTATAACCATCTGTTCTATTAATCCCTTGTTGCAGCAAACCTTCAACCTCATCGTTATCTGGATTGGCATTTGCAAAACGATCTGGTGTAATAAGATAAATAGCATCAGAACTATTGAAACCTACATAATCTTCAGCAGATTTTTCTCTGGCTTTTAACTCGTAGGTTTGCGTTAATTCGGTGCCACCTTCCTCTTTAAAAACAATATTGAATTTACCTGGCTTTACACCTTCAGCGATTTCTAAATCTAAAAATAGATAGTTTGGACTATCGGCTTTATGAACTTCTTTAAGTGTGATTCCAGATTTTGAAATTTCGACTTTTGTATTTCCAATATTTGGATGTTTAACCAAAAGTTGAAGCGATTTGTTTTTGAAGCCTGTCCACCAAAATGGCGGTTCAATCTTATCAATGTCATTCGCTTCAACTATTGCTTTGTCTTCAGTTTCAGTCGTGGTAGAATCTGCCTTTTCTTTACAAGACCACATTAAAACGATTGAAAAAAATGTTATAACTAATGATAGTTTCTTCATAATTAATGGATTTAATGTTCTTGTAAAACTCAGGAACTTAAACTGTCACTAAGTTGTTTGGTGAAATGGTTACGTTTTCACCATTAACTATTATTTGTAAATCTTGGTCTCCATCAACTTCAAAGTGTGTTTTACCTTGATTAACGATAACTCTTAAGATTTGATGTCTAAAATTCACTTTGAATGAATAACCTTCCCATTGCTCAGGAATGCGAGGTTCAAAGGTTAGCATATTATCCTTAATACGCATACCACCAAAACCTTCTACAATACTCATCCAGGTACCAGCCATTGAGGTAATATGAAGTCCTTCGTGTACTTCGTGGTTGTAGTCGTCTAAGTCTAAACGCGATGTTCTTAAATAGAACGTGTACGCTTGTTCCATTCGGTCTAACTTCGCTGCTTGGATACTGTGTACACAAGGTGACAACGAACTTTCGTGAACCGTAAATGGTTCATAAAAATCGAAATGACGTTCTAATTCTTCAGTTGTAAAATGGTCTTCAAAGAAATAGAACCCTTGTAATGTATCTGCTTGTTTGATATATGGCGAACGTAAGATTCTATCCCAAGACCACTTTTGGTTAATTGGTCGTTGTGATTTGTCTAAATCTGCCACAGTGATTAATTCCTTATCCAAGAAACCATCTTGCTGCAAGTAAACATTGTGTTCTTCAGAATGTGGAAAGTACATATTATTTGCTACTTCTAACCACTCCGAAACCTCAGCTTTAGATAATTTAGCCTTATTCATAATACGTGTATAATCTGTATTATAATCCGCTTCAACCTTATCTATACATTCTGCAGCATACTTAATACACCACTGCGCAATGTAGTTGGTGTACCAGTTATTATTGATGTTGTTTTCGTACTCGTTTGGACCCGTTACACCAAGGATTACATACTTATTTCTGTATGTTGAGAATGTAGCACGTTGGTGCCAGAATCTTGCGATACCAATCAATACTTCAAGTCCCATTTCTGGAACATAACTAAAGTCGCCTGTATAACGGAAATAGTTGTAAATAGCAAACGCTATAGCACCATTTCTGTGGATTTCTTCAAAAGTGATTTCCCACTCGTTATGGCATTCTTCACCATTCATTGTTACCATTGGATATAAAGCTGCACCATTTTTGAAGCCTAATTTTTCGGCATTTTCAATGGCTTTTTCCAAGTGCTTATATCTGTAGGTTAATAACATTCTTGCAACGCTTTGATCTTTGGTTGCCATATAGAATGGAATACAATACGCTTCAGTATCCCAATAGGTACTACCACCATATTTTTCGCCTGTAAATCCTTTTGGACCTATGTTTAATTGTGGGTCTGTTCCTAAATAAGTTTGGTTTAAATGATAGATATTGAATCGAATACCTTGCTGTGCTTTTAAATCACCATCTATAGTGATATCTGCCATATCCCAAATTTTAGCCCAAGCTTCTTTTTGAGATTCTAACAAGTTTGAAAATCCAGCTTTGACAGCTGTGTCTAAAACTGAACTTGCTGCATTGATTAATTGGTCTTTATCGTGATTTCTATCAACTGTGTAACCACCAAATTTATGGATAGCAACGGTCTCGCCTTGCTTCGCTTCTTGTGTATACGTAAAAGCTATTTTGTTTGAAGATTTATCAACTGTTGCATTTGCATCAACTGAAGTTCCATTAAGAAAAATTCGAGATTCCATAAACGTACAGGTATGGAATTCTGTTTTCATTGTTTTGGCTTTGATGAATGCTTTTTCACCTTCTTGAACCACATCTTGAGTATCCCAAAACTGATCGTCCCAGTTGGTATCTTCATTTGTAATGCCACTATCTAAATACGGTTGAAATGTTACCTTAACATGTGCATTTAGTGGTTTTACCTCATAATTTATTGCACCAACTTCATCTTCTGTAAGACTTAAAAAACGCTTCACATTAACTTCAACTTCTACATCATTTGGGAGTGTTGCTGTAAAACTTCTAGATAGCCAACCTTCTTTCATATTAAGTTCACGCTTAAAGTTTTCAACCCTTTTACATGTATGAAGGTCTAAGGTTTCGTTATTAATCATAACGTTAATGCCTATCCAGCTTGGCGCATTTAACACCTTAGCAAAATACTCTGGATAGCCATTTTTCCACCAACCAACTCTGGTTTTGTCTGGATAATAAACACCAGCAATATAACTCCCTTGAAATGTTGGACCTGAATATCTTTCTTCAAAATTGGCACGCTGTCCCATTGCACCATTTCCTAAGCTAAAGATACTTTCTGAAGCTTTAACTTTATTTGGGTCAAATCCTTCTTCGATGATTGACCAAGCGTTAGGTACGATATAATCTAAGTTCATTTATTTCTTATTTTGAGCCAAGAACAAAGGCTTATTTTTTATTCGTTTATCAATTTTTCTATGAATTCTTCTGAGATCTCAGTAAAATCCTTGAATACATAATCGGCATGTCCCAATACGTCTTCACTTCCGATACCAATAGAAATCATATTGGCTACATTAGCCGCTTCTACACCAGCCACTGAATCTTCAAAAACGATGCAGTTTTTAGGATCTATCTCTAATAGTTTTGCTGCTATCAAAAACACTTCTGGATCTGGCTTTGCTTTTGTAACATCGTTGCCGTCTACAATAGCATCAAACTGTTCCTTAAGATGGACTCGTTCTAAAATAGTTCTGGCGTTTTTACTCGCTGAACCTAGAGATATAGGTTGATTATTTTCACTTAAGAAATTGAGTACTTTTGGTACATCTGGAAGAATTTCGGATTCATCCATTTTAGCAATATGGCTTAAGTAATCTTCATTTTTCTTAGCCATTTGCTGATTAAAATCTTTTTCTGAAAGGGTTTTATTTCCCCAAGCTAAAATCTTTTCGAGCGATTTTACTCGGCTAACTCCTTTTAGTTGTTCGTTTTCTTCTTCTGTGAAATCTATACCTAAATCGTTAGCGAGTTTTTTCCAAGCTAGGAAATGGTATTTTGCAGTGTCTACAATGACACCATCTAGATCGAATATGAATCCTTTTTTATTCATTTAATTATATTGAATTAATCTCTAGTTTATCATCTATTCTTAAGGACAGTAATGCCGCCACTATAAAACCTACTCCACTAACAACTATTGCAAATATTGCCTGGTCATTATAGGCGTACTTAACTAAAGGACCACCAATTATTCCATTAATTATTTGAGGTATTACAATAAAGAAGTTAAATATACCTATATACACACCCATCTTTTTAGGAGGTATTGAACCTGCCAACATTGCATAAGGCATAGAAAGAATACTAGCCCAAGCTACACCTATCAATATCATAGGAAGAATTAATCCATACTCAGTAGATGTGAAATAAATCATTAACAAACCTATTCCGCCTACAAATAAGCAGAAAGCATGAGTTTTTTTTCTTGTAATCTTTTTAGCGATACTTGGCAACAAGAAAGCTACTATGGCAGAAATACCATTATATATTCCAAATAAGATACCTACCCAGTTACCAGCTTCTTGATATTGCTCACTACTAGAATCGCTAGCAGGAAGCCCATAAACATGTTGAGCAATAGCCGGAACGGCAAAAACCCACATACCAAAAAGTGCAAACCAAGAAAAAAACTGAACCCAGCTCAATTGACGCATGGTTTTAGGCATTTTTCTGAAGTCTTCAAAAATATCTGTAAGCTTTGCTTTAGGCTGCTCACCCTCAATTTTTACAGACTCTCCTTCCAAATTTTCACTTTTTTCAAATTCAGCCAATTCCTCAGGCGAATACTCTTTAGTTGTAAAAATTGTTACTAAAATAGAACCTATAAGTACAACTGCACCTATAATAAATGACCACAATAAACTTTCTGGAACTGTTCCCTCTGACGAAGTCTTTTCAAAACCAAACCAATTGGTAAGCATCCAAGGTAACCAAGACCCAATTACAGCTCCAATACCTATTAGCGCTGTTTGAATACTAAAACCTTTTGTGGTTTGCTCATCTGAAAGATTATCTGCCACTAAAGCTCTAAAAGGCTCCATAGCAATGTTAAATGATGCATCCATTATCATTAGCATACCTGCACCAACCCATAAAGCTGGTAGTATTGCAATCATAAAGTCTGCTTGAGGAATAAGAATCATCCCGATAGATGCTAAAACAGCACCTAAAAGAAAAAATGGTTTTCTGCGACCAAACTTAGTCCAAGTATTATCACTATAGTGACCAATTATTGGCTGTACAATTAACCCCATAATGGGAGCTATTAGCCAAAACCATGACAACTCATGGACATCGGCACCAAAAATCTGTAAAATTCTACTTGCATTTGCATTTTGCAGAGCAAAACCCATTTGAATTCCAAGAAACCCGAAACTCATGTTCCAAATTTCCCAGAAACCGAGAATGCGCTTTTTCATAATAGTATGTTATTAATTTATACTATTCTGACAAGCTATGCTTATCAAAACTTATAAGAGAAGTGAAAATATAAGTTTTGAATTATCGGTTCAAAGATACGTATTATTTTAAATTGGCAATGTTAAATTGTTATTTAGTAGATTCTCGTTCAATTAAATCAGTAGCAATCACCACGGTTTGAAACTGCTCTTCCTCTTCATTAAAATCATTTTCAATTTTATCAATAAGAAGATGAGCTGCTTTTTCTCCCATCTGCTGTGCATGTTGGCTAACTGTAGTTAAACTAGGTGTAGAATGTTTAGAAAGCACACCATCTGTAAAGCCAATCACCTGAACATCATTAGGTACATTAAGCCCCATTTTTCTGGCAACTTTCATAGCTGATAAAGCGTAGAGTTCATTCACCGCAAAAACACCATCTATTTTTTCATTTGATTTGAATAATTGCTCTATTTCAGATTCCAACTTTTCAAGATGCACTTCATAATCCATGGTATCATCCATCTTTAAAATCAACTCGGCTTCAGGTGTTATTTTATGTTCTTGCAGCGCTTCCAAATAACCTTGAGTCCTTAATTTACCGACACTTACGTAATCTCTAGTTGTTATCAGCGCAATAGACTTGCAATTGTTTTCTATTAATTTTTCAACAGCATTTTTAGCACCATTAAAATCATCTACAATAACTTTATCACATTTTATATCCGAAACCACCCTATCAAACATTACAATTGGCATACCTTGACTCATGGTTTCATTAAAATGGTGGTAATCTTGTTGCTGTAATGTTTCTTTGGACATGGAAAGAATAAATCCATCTATACTACCATTTGCCAGCATTTCCATATTAATAACCTCTTTAGAAAACGACTCGTTAGACAAACCAATAATTACATTATAACCTCTACTATTAGCCACTAACTCCACACCTCTAATCACCTTAGAAAAAAAGTGATGCACTATTTCAGGGATGATAATGCCTATGGTATTGGTCTTTCTGTTTTTGAGACTTAACGCAATGTTGTTAGGCCTATAATTGTAGAGCTTTGCAAAAGCTTGAACTTTTTGCTTTGTATCTAAACTGATTTCCTCACTATTTCGCAACGCTTTGGATACTGTAGAGATAGAAACATCTAATTCTTTAGCTATTTGTTTTAGGGTTATTTTTCTTTTCATTTACGAAAAATTGTAGTGTATTTAAGTAACGAAGATACGGCAAAAATGATTTTCTCATATTTTCAACTTCATAATTTTAGTGCAGTATAATTGACAATATCCTATTTTTTCGCTATTTTATGCTAAATGTCAATATTTTAAGAAAAGTTTTTAACACGAAAACGTTTTCGTGACTTCTGTCATATTTTTTAACGCTCGTATCACACTAATTTTACATAGATTTAACCCGAGAAGTGAAAATATAACACAATTAAACTAAGCAATTTTAACTAAAACATTGTATGAAAACATTCTTAAATGCTTTATTATTCTGTCTAATTATGGTACCGGCAACGCTGTTTGCTCAGACGACCGTTACTGGTACAGTTACAGATAAAGCAAACGCTATGCCTTTGCCAGGCGTTAATGTCATTGTTAAAGGAACTGCCAGAGGAACCTCAACGGATTTTGATGGTAATTTTTCTTTAGAAGTCAGTGACGGTGAGACAATAGTTATTTCGTATTTGGGCTATACGACACAAGAAATTGTGTTTAACGGTCAATCTACGATAAATGTAGAACTATCTGAAGATGCAGCTCAACTAGACGAGGTTGTATTAATTGGATATGGTTCTGTTAAAAAAGAAGATGCAACAGGATCTGTTGATGTCGTATCTTCAAAAGACTTTAACAAGGGAGCTATAGTATCAACTGATCAGTTGTTAAATGGTAAAGCAGCAGGTGTAAGAATAACCACAGATGGTGGTTCGCCTGACGCAGCTCCTAATATTAGAATTAGAGGAGGTTCTTCTTTAAGTGCAAACAGTAATCCATTAATAGTAATTGATGGAGTGCCAATTGCCAACAATAATCCTGCTGGTGTAAGTAACCCACTTACATTAGTAAACCCTAATGATGTTGAAAGCTTCTCTATATTGAAAGATGCTTCTGCTACTGCTATTTATGGGTCTCGTGCTTCTAATGGTGTAATCATAATTACTACAAAAAAAGGTACTTACGGTGATGAAGTAAGATTCAATTTTTCAAGCAACATCTCTGTGAGTTCTGCAGGAGAAGGTTTGGACATGATGAATAGTGAAGAATACGTTAGGTTTATACAAGAGTATCACCCTAATTATATAGATTATTTGGGTGTTCCTGTTGGCTCAGTTAGTACTCCTGAAAATGTATCTCAAGTTGTAAATGGAAGAGCAATATATGATACAGATTGGAGAGATCATATCTATAGAACTGCAATTTCAACTAACACTAACTTTAGTGCTAGGGCTAATATTTTAGGAGGAATCCCTTTTAGAGCATCTGTTGGATATACTAATAGTGAAGGTGTTGTAAAAACTGATGACTATGAAAGATATACTGCAGCTTTTAAACTGACACCTCAATTTTTAGATGATAATTTAAAAATTGATATCAATGCTAAAGCAACCTATGCAGACAAAAATGCAGCTGATTCTGGTGGTGCAATAGGAAATGCAATAGCTTTTGATCCAACTAAACCAGTGTACGATAGTTCAAGTGTATTTGGTGGCTATTATATGAACATGAATGGTAATTTAATAGATGGAAGATGGAATCCTGTAGCACAGTTATTACAGCGTGAGCGACCTGAGCGAGTTTTTAGATTTTTAGGAAATACTCAATTCGATTACAAAATGCCATTCTTACCTGAACTTAAAGCAGTAGTAAACCTTGGTTTAGATGCTTCTAGAGCTAAGATTAAAGAACGTTTTTCAAATAATGCAATTGCTACTTATAGTGTAATTGATGAAGGAAATGATTTTGTTTTCAATCCTGGTGTAAATTACATAGAAAACCAACATATTACTAATGCTACATTTGATGCTTACCTTCAATATAATAAAAGCTTTGATGATAAGTTCATTAACAAATATGATGTACAAGCTGGATACTCTTATCAGAATTTTAAGAATGATGGAAACCAAGAAAGATATCAATACAATACTGTTACAGGTCTAAGAGAATTAGTAGTCAATGTAAACAACCCTAATAATAGATATTATAACGTTTTAAACTTACAGTCTTTCTTTGGCCGTGCTAATATTGATCTAGCTAACAAGTATTTATTAACGCTATCATTTAGAGCAGATGGTTCTTCTTTATTCCAAGAAGATGATCGTTGGGGCTATTTCCCATCAGCAGCATTAGCTTGGAAAATCAAAAAAGAAACATTTTTAAATAATATATCTTTCTTTAATGATTTAAAATTAAGGTTAGGTTGGGGTCAGACAGGACAACAAGACATTACTGGTGTTGCTGGTTATTATCCTTCAATTCCATTATTCCAAGCTGGTGATAGTAATAGTCAATATCTACCAAATTCTTCATTATACTCAGCATTACCATTTAACCCTGATTTAACATGGGAGAAAACAACAACCTATAACATAGGTTTAGATTTTGATATCTTAAAGAACAACTTAATATCTGGTTCTTTTGACGTTTATTATAGAGAAACAACAGATCTACTTGCAGATGTACCTGTTCCTCCTGGGCAAGCTTTTTCTAGTAGTTTTATTGATAACGTAGGTGAAACAGAAAGCAAAGGTTTTGAACTAAACTTAAATATTAGTCCAATCAGTACTGAAAACTTTACGTTTGATATATCATCTAACCTATCATATAATCATACTAAAGTTACAGATTTAGAAGGTCTTGCTAGTATTCCTACTGGTGGAACAGTTACAGGAACAGGAACATTTTTACAAAGACACTCAGTTGGGCAACAAGCAGGTAGTGCTTACGTATTTAAACAATTATATGATGCCGATGGGCAGCCTATTGCTGGAGCTTTTGCTGACAGAAACGGTGACAACATAATAAATGATGATGACCGTTATTATCAGCCAATAGCACCAAACTGGACTTATGGATTTGGATTAAATTTCACTTACAAAAACTGGGACTTAACAACTAGTTTTAGAGGTCAGTTTGGAGGAAATGTATTTAACCTTAATAAGCTTAATTACGGTACTTTGGAAAGTGCTATTCCTAACAACAATAATAGTCTAACAAACGTTTTGAATTTTTATGATGGAGCTTCAACAAGTTCTATATACGAGGCTTTAGGAAATACTATTTATTCTGACTATTACTTAGAAGATGCTACTTTCTTAAGATGTGATAATATTGTATTAGGCTACAGTTTTGATAACATTATAAAAGATGGTGTTGTACGCTTTTATGGAAGTGTAACTAATCCATTTATAATTACCGATTATTCTGGACAAGATCCAGAAAATTTTGGAGGAATTGATGGAAGCTTCTATCCTAGACCAACAGTTGTAACTCTAGGGTTTAACTTTGATTTTTAAAAAAAAGACTATGAAAAATTTAATAAAACTATTTGTTATTTTAGTAGTTGCTGCTACAGCATTCTACTCTTGTACAGACGATCTAAATACAGAGCCTAAAGTTGAGCTCTCATTAGAAGAATTATTATCTGAGGACCCAAATGCAATTGAAGGTATTGTATCTAGACTCTATGCTTCTTTTGCTTTATCTGGCCCTTCCGGACCTGGTAGCTCTGATGTTGATGACGATCCAGGTGAATCACCTTTTTTGAGAGGTATTATAAATTTACAAGATTTTACTGCCGATGGTATGAAAAACCGCTGGGGAGATGATGGATTGGATCAATTGACAACCACATCAAGCTGGGATGGGAATAACAAATTCTTCAGATATTTATACAACCGTATATACTATACTATACCTCAGTGTAATAACTTGATATCTGTATTAAACTCTATATCTGTAGAAGATTCAGATTTAGCAAGAAATGAAGCCCGTTTTTTACGTTCTCTAGCTTATTACTATTTGATCGACACTTTTGGAAAAGGTGTATTAGCTACTGAGAACAACCTTGGCGAAAGCCAACCTCTTCCTGAGGTTGGAAGAATAGAACTTTTCAACTATGTTGAAGGTGAGTTACTAGAAATTGAACCTCTTATGCCTGAGAGTAATGGATACGGTAGAGCAAATAAGTACGTAGTAGATATGCTTTTGGCAAAATTATATATCAATGCAGAGGTGTACACAGGCGAACAGAGATATGACGATGCTTTCACATATATAAATAAAGTAATAACTGAAGGTGGTTACCAATTAACTGATAGTTTTGTAGAAAACTTTTCTGCAGATAACTTTAACTCTACTGAAATCATCTATCCTCTTATTGCTGATGCTGATAACAGTAGAAGTTATGGAAACACCACATACATTGTTAATGGTAGCTTAAGCTCGGATACAATGCCTATTGCTCAATTTGGAGCATTAGAAGGTTGGCAGGGACATAAAGCTTCACCAGCATGGTATGGCTTATTTGGTAATAGCGCTTCTGATCTAGCAAATAGTAATGATGAAAGAGCATCATTATTTTGGACAGATGGACATACTTTTGAAATGACCGACTATAGAGAATGGACAAATGGCTATCCATCAATAAAATTTAGAAATACTAATTTTGAAGGTTCATCAACAGCTACTGCGTTTTCTAGCACAGATTTTCCTATGTACAGACTAGCTGATGCATATCTTATGTATGCGGAGCTTGCCTTAAGGGGAGCTGCTGGATCAGATATGGGTTTAGCTCTAGATTATGTAAACAACGTTAGAATTAGATCAGGAGCTAGCACAATTTCTTCGGGAAGTTTAACCTTAGATTTTATTTTAGACGAAAGAGCTAGAGAACTTAATTTAGAAGGACACAGAAGAACAGACTTAATAAGGTTTAACCGATTTACTGGTGGTAATTATATTTGGCCATGGAAAGGAAATACCCTAGAAGGAACTTCTATTCCAGATTATTATAATCTATTCCCTATACCTGAGCAAGCAAGAGGTGCAAACCCTAATTTGACTCAAAACCCAGGATATTAAAAACTATGAAAATGAAAACTATATTTAAACTAAGCTTATTAGCACTTACGCTTCTTTCATTCTCCTGTAGTGAAGATGATCAATTTCAAGTAAGTGAGGATAGTATAGGTGGTATATTAACACCATCTACTGGAGATTCATTTGTGCTTAATCCTTTTGAAGTACAAACAAATACAGCTATGACAATTAGCTGGGAGGATGCAATTTATAGTGTCCCAACACAAGCTAATTATACAGTTGAAGTTGCTCAAAGTGGCACAAATTTCGAAAATGCAATTGTTGTTGGTAATACTATTGAAAACGCATTAACTGTCAATATTTCTAATTTAAACAACTATGCAATACTTGCTGGTCTATTTCCTTTTGTTGAAGGACAATTGGATATTAGAGTTAAATCTGCTATAGGTGACGAGGCTGTTTTGCCTCAATATTCTGATGCTATCACTGTTTCTATAACACCTTTTACAACAGATTTACCTAAACTATCAGTTCCAGGTAACCACCAAGGTTGGGATCCTCCAACAGCACCTTTATTAGCCTCATCTGCTTTTGGTGAAACAGACTACGAGGGTTATGTATGGCTAGATGGAGAATATAAATTTTTAGCTCCTGACGAAACAGGTGTAGTTTTTGAATGGGGAAATACTGATTGGGGAGATGATGGAAATTTTAATGGAGTTTTAGTTGAGACTGATGAAGTAAATTGTACCGAATCAACAGCAGGATATTATCTTGTAAAAGCAAATACAGATGAGTTAACCTACTCAACAGAAATTATGAACTGGGGAATTATTGGTAATGCTACACCTACTGGTTGGGATAGCGATACAGATTTAATCTATGACCCTGCAACAAGAACTTTATCAATAACCTTAGATTTAACTGCTCAAGAAGCACCTGATAACGGAATTAAATTTAGAGCTAATGATGATTGGGGTGTAAATCTAGGTGATACAGGCGCAGATGGAACTATGGAATATAGTGGAGATAACATAGGTATTCCTGTGTCTGGAAACTACACAATAGTTTTAGACTTAAGTAACCCTAGAGAATATACTTACTCTTTAACACTTAACTAATATACCAATGAAAAATATAATAAAATTTTTACCCTTATTACTTATTACATTGGTAAGTTGTGAGGATACAGAAGAATTTGAATTTTTGCCAACTGAAGAGAGTTTTGAAATTATTTCTCCTACAGATGGGTCAAGTCTTATACTAGACGAAACAAATGGACAAAACAATGCTTTGACTATTGTTTGGAGTGATAATGTTTCTAGTAGTGAAAACTATGTAATAGATATGTCTACTGACGAGGCATTTACATCACCTATAAATATTGGCAGTACAACTGCTAACTCTTATTCATTTACTGTAGAAGATTTAAATACATATCTATTACAAGCTGGACTTTATGCCTATGAAGACTCTAATGTTTATTTCAGAGTTACAGGAGGTGAATACTCTGATTTATTTAGATTATCTGTTACATCATTTCCTGATTCTAACCCAATAATAAACAATCCTAATGATTCAAGTGACATTAGTTTATCAGTAGATACACCTGAAGATGTTGCTATGAGTATAGAATGGGAAGATCCTGATTTTTCTCCTAGTTCTACAACAATTGTAAACTATAATGTACAAGTTGCATTAGCCGATACTGAATTTGCTGAGTTTGAATCTCTAGGTGAAACACAAGAATTAATGCTAGACGTAACTCATTCTGGGTTGAACAATAAAGCTCTTAGTCTAGGTTTGATAGAAGAAACACCTGGATCACTTGAAGTAAGAATTTTTTCTTCTCTAGAAACAACTTCTGGTGTTATTGAAAGATATTCAGATCCTATAACTATAAATGTTACTCCTTATGCTTCTACTATAGAAATATCAACATGGGGAATTGTGGGTGGAGCGTACAATAATTGGGGAGCTTTTGCAGATGCACCATTTTACACAACAGAAGTTCCTAATATATTGGTTTCATATGTCAGCTTACTTGATGGTGAGATTAAATTTAGAGAAAATAATGATTGGACAAATAATTATGGTGATGTTGGAGCTGATGGCACTCTAGATAATGGAGGTGATAATATACTTGTTACTGCCGGAAATTACAAAATAACATTAGACTTTAATGAAAACACATATACAATTGAGCCATTTTCTTGGGGTATAGTTGGCTCTGGTTATAATGATTGGGGCGCTACACCTGATGCTAAATTTTATTATGATTACACAACAAACACTTTCAAAGTGAATGTTCAATTATTAGACGGAGAAATTAAGTTCAGACAAAACAACGAATGGTTAACAGATTTTGGCGATAATGGATCCGACGGCACCTTAGACGCTGGCGGTACTAATATTGCTGTTACTGCTGGTTACTATGCTGTAACTTTAGACTTCAACAATAACACTTATACTATTCAATCTACTGATGTTTGGGGTATTGTTGGTTCAGGCTACAATGATTGGGGTGGTGCAGGACCAGATTTTGCTCTTACACAAATTCAGCCCGGAGTTTACTATGGAGACATAGCAACTTTAGTTGATGGTGAGATAAAGTTTAGACCCAATAATGATTGGTCAACAGATTTTGGTGATAATGGTGCTGATGGCACTTTAGACGCTGGCGGTACTAATATTGCTGTTACTGCTGGTCTGTATAGAGTGAAAATGGATGTTAACACCGGAACATATGAACTAAACCAAATTCAATAAAAAACAAATTGAATATTAACCCAAAAAGGGCTGATTATTGTCAGCCCTTTTTTTAAATAAAGCTTTATGAGAAAGATTTATACATTATTATTACTCACTATATTTTCATTATTGGGATATGGTCAAGTAACAATATCACCTAATCCATTTGAGGTAGATGAATCCATAACAATTACATTAGACATTAATAGTAATGCTACAAACTGTAACGGATTTAATAGCCCATCAAAAGTATATATGCATTCTGGTGTAGGAGATGGTTCTAATGCCTTTGGTATTAGTGTTGTTGGAAACTGGGGACAGGATGATGGAGTTGGGGAAATGACCAACCAAGGTGGTGGTATTTATAGTATCACACTTACCCCTCAAACTTATTATGGATTATCAACTGCACAAGCTGCTAATGTTATTCAAATGGGAATGGTTTTTAGAAACGAAGATGGTAGTCAAGAATTAAAAGCAACTGGTTGTAACGATTTTATCTATGATGTCGGAACTTTTCAAGTGAGTCTATCTTCTCCAACAAACGAAACTACAATTTTAACATCTGGAAGCAACTTTAGCATAAATGCTACAAACATAGGGGGAAATGCAAGCTATACGCTTTATGCTAATGGAGCTATAATAAATACTAATGCATCTACAAGTAATTATTCTTTTACAGATGTTGCAGTTACATCTAATAAAAATTATGAGTTGGTAGCTGAATTGAATGGCACAATAATAACGCATTCATTTAGTGTTCTTGTTGATCCTGGAAACATCTTTGATGTGATGCCTGTAACTTATGAAGATGGCATTACTTACATAGATGACAATACTGCTGTATTAGTACTCTATGCTACTGGCAAAGACTTTGTTTATTTAGCAGGAAGCTTTAACAATTATCAGCCTGATACAAGCTATGCAATGAAAAAGGATCCAACCCGAAACAATAAGTTTTGGATTGAACTTACAGGACTAACTCCTGGTCAAATAGAAACCTATCAATATTGGGTAGTAGATAAAACACCTCTTGCTAACTCACCAGCACTTGTTAAGACAGCTGACCCTTATTCAACTTTAGTTTTATCACCTTATGATGATCCATATATTCCTGCTACAACTTATCCTAACTTACCAACTTATCCAGCTGGTCAAGAAAGAGAGGTAACAGTTTTACAGACTGGACAAACTCCTTATAACTGGCAGGTTACAAACTTTCAAAAACCAAAGAAAGAAGACCTTATAATCTATGAACTTTTAGTTAGAGATTTTGATGCTGATAGGAACTATCAAGATGTAATTGATAAAATTGACTACTTTAAAAGTTTAAACATTAACGCTATTGAGTTAATGCCTGTGATGGAATTTGAAGGTAACGAAAGTTGGGGATACAATACATCTTTCCATATGGCATTAGACAAATTCTATGGTACAGAAGACAAGCTAAGAGAATTAATAGACGTTTGTCATCAAAATGGTATTGCTGTAATTTTAGACTTAGCCTTAAACCATGCTTTTGGGCGTAACCCGATGGTGCGTATGTGGATGGATGATCCTGATGGTGATGGTTGGGGAGGACCAAGTTCTGAAAACCCTTATTTTAATGTAACAGCTACACATACTTATAGTGTAGGTAACGACTTCGACCACTCTAATCCAAGAACAAAAGACTACACAAAACGTGTTATTAAACATTGGGTTGAAGAATTTCATATCGATGGATTCCGTTGGGATTTAACAAAAGGTTTTACTCAAAATTGTACTTCAGGAAACGAAACCTGTACAAATGGTTACCAACAAGACCGTGTAGATGTATTAAGAGAGTATGTTGACTATTCTTGGTCTTTAGATCCTTATCACTATGCTATTTTTGAGCACTTAGGGTCTGATTCAGAAGAACAACAATGGGCTAACTATCGTATTAACGAGACTATACCTAAAGGTGTTATGATGTGGAAAGAAATGTGGAACGATTACAAAAACTTAGGTAATGGAAGTACTGGTAATATTAGTGGTATGGGCAGTAATGAACACGGATTTACTATGAAAAGAGCTTTGGGGTATCCTGAAAGTCATGATAAAGACCGTGTAATGTACGAAATGGTAACATTTGGTGCCAGCAATGGTAGCTATGATATTACCAACTTGAATACTGCTTTAACGAGAATGTCTACCATTGGTGCAACTTCAATTATGATTCCTGGCCCAAAAATGTTATGGCACTTTGCTGAATTAGGTATGGATATTTCTATTTGGACTTGTGACAACGGAGTGGTGAATAGTGATTACGATGGAAATAATGATGGCGATTGTAAATTATCTACTAAACCACAACCGCAATGGGTTAATAACTGGACAAGTGATCCAAACAGAAGCCAAGTCTTTAGTGATTGGGCTAGATTAAATAACTTAAAGATTCATGAAGATGTTTTTGAAGGAGATTACTCCATAGATTCAGGAGATTTAACTCCTCGAATATTTGTTTGGAATGATGCTTTACCTTCAACAGAACTAAAAAATGTTGTCATCCTAGCTAACTTCGATTTAACAGCTCAAAATATCGTCCCAGATTTTCCTTATACAGGAACATGGTATGATTTAATGGATGAAACAAATTCAACATCTATTAACGTAACAAACACAACAGCAACGATTAATATTCCAGCTGGTGAGTTTAGAATTTTTGGAAATGCACAACCAGATGCTTTAAGTATTGATGAAGAAACTTTGTTAGGCTTCTCAATTTATCCAAACCCTGCTAATACAAGCTTTAATATAAGCACAAATGTTTCAAATGTTGAAATCTATGATTTGTCAGGAAAACTTATAAAGTCCTACAAAGGTTCTTTTGACAGAACAGATTCTTTTGATATCTCAAATATTACTACAGGAATGTATATCGTAAAAGCTGAAAACAGTAATAAACAAATAAATACAACCAAGTTAGTCAAGCTCTAAAAAAATTAAGCGTTAATTGAGCAAAAAGAGCTTCTTAAAATAAGAAGCTCTTTTATTTTTATCTTAACTCCATGAAGATTAAATGCATTTTACTACTAATATTAATTATCACGTATTCATGTAGTGATAAGTCAGATAGTATTTCTATTAATCCTGAAAACACTATCAACTTTTATTATGGTGCAGACCTTTCTTATGTTAATGAGATGGAAGATTGTGGTGCTATTTATAAAAACTTAAACGGGGAAATTCAAGATCCTTATACTATTTTTAAAAATGAGGGGGCGAACCTAGTTAGATTAAGATTATGGCATAACCCTAACTGGACGAATTACTCAAACTTACAAGATGTAAAACAATCTATTCTACGTGCAAAAAATGAGGGCATTCAGGTTTTATTAGACTTTCATTATTCTGATACTTGGGCGGACCTTCAACAACAACAAATTCCTGCAGAATGGCTAACTTATATTGATGACGTTGAAATATTAGGAGATTTACTTTACAATTATACATACAATACGCTTTTAGAACTCTCAGACGAAAATTTGTTACCGAATATTGTTCAAATCGGAAACGAAATCAATCCAATGATTCTTCAAGATGGAGAACTTGAATGGCCTATTGATTGGGCAAGAAACTCAGCATTAATTAATAAAGGTATTAAAGCCGTTAGAGATGTTTCTGAAGTAAGAAATGAAACTTTAGAAGTTATGCTTCATATAGCTCAACCAGAAAATGGACTCTGGTGGTTTGAACAAGCTACTGCCAACGGCATAACGGATTTTGATTGGATAGGTTTATCCTACTACCCTATTTGGTCAGATTATGATTTAGATGAAGTTCAAACACCGCTTTCAACTTTAGTAGACACTTATAATAAGAAATTAATGATTGTTGAAACTGCCTATCCTTTCACTTTAGATAATGCAGATAGTGCTAATAATATTTTAGGCTCAGATGCTCTAACATCTGGTTATCCAGCTACACAACAAGGACAATTAGACTACCTTAATCAACTCAAGCAAATAGTTGAAAATTCTGGTGGACTGGGTTTAGTTTATTGGGAACCTGCTTGGGTCTCCACAAACTGTACTACACAGTGGGCACAAGGATCACATTGGGATAATGCCACACTTTTTGATCATGAAAATAAAGCTACGCTTGGTATTAAATTCTATAATGGATCTCAAGACTAATATGAATTCTATCAAATCAACTTGAACAATAACTCACCGAAGATTTATTCTTTGCTTTTACTTTTTGTTTTCTGTAGATTAAAATAGTTACCGCTATTATTCCTCCTGCGAGCGCCAAACCAGCACCAACAAAACTTGATGAAGCTGCACTAAAACCATAAGCAATTGGCAATCCTGCAAGGTAAGCACCTAATGCATTTCCCATATTAAAAGCACTCTGATTCATAGAAGATCCCAACATTTCGGAACCTTTAGCTGAATTGATAATAGCCATTTGTATTGGTGTGGAAATTGTAAAAGCTATCATACCTACAATAAAAGTAAAAATCAGTGCCATTACAGCATTAGAAGCTACTAAAGCGTTACAGATTAATACTAAAACAATAGCAAACATACTTATAGCAACGGAACGTAATGGTGAGAAAGTCTCAGTCATTTTAGCTCCAACAAAATTTCCAACAAACATACCTAAACCTGCAAGAATCATGGCGTAACTTACCATGTCTTCTGAGAGATGAGATACATTAGTTAATAGTGGAGCTATATAACTATACCATGCAAAAAATCCTCCTGTACCAATTGTGGTTAATAATATCAAAGCCCACATTTCTGGGTTTTTTAATCCTTTTGCCTCTTCTTCACTTGAAGAATCATTTTCATGTTTAAAATGTGGCATCCAGTAAAAGATACTTATCATAGCTAAAATACCAACAATTCCAACCATAATAAACGAAGCACTCCAATGGTATTGATTTCCTATATACGTTCCAATGGGTACACCTATAATATTTGCTACAGTAAGACCTGTAAACATCACTGCAATAGCTTGTGCAGATTTGCCTTCTTTAGCCAATTTTCCTGCTACAACAGCACCTATTCCAAAAAATGCGCCATGAGGTAAAGCTGATAAAAATCGCATAACCAACATCATTCCATACCCAGTAGAAAAAGCAGAAAGTGTATTGAACACCGTAAACCACAGCATTAAAAACAATAACATCTTATTTGATGACAGTTTATGGCTTATACTAGTTAAAAGTGGTGCTCCTACAACAACTCCCAAGGCATATGCAGAAATGAAATGTCCAGCTTCTGGGATGGTAATTTGTAAAGCTTCGGCGACATTTGGTAGAATACCCATTATTACAAATTCGGTTAATCCAATACCAAAGCCGCCAACAGCTAAAGCTAACAAAGCTTTTTTGTTAGAATTTTTCTCTTTCATAGCAATTATTTACAATGTGCTTTTATGTTTGCAAAGTTCTAAACAATACAGGTATTTATTTAATAGTGACTTACCTTATATCTATGCCATTTTATCTCTGTTAAAATTATATTAAAAGATAAAGAGTTAATATAGAACACAAAAAAAGGTGCTCAAAATGAACACCTTTCACTATTAATCAATCATATTTCAATTAACTTTCAAAACTTCTAGCTAATTTATTAGGGTAAATTCTGTACTTATTAAGAAACATTTTTAAAGGATTAAAGTTACTCAAGAAAGAATATGGATTAAGATCAAATCTTAAAACAACTTCGCAAGATTCATTTTTTTGGATTTTCAATCCTTCTTCAATTTCAAAGTCTAAACAGTTAACATTATATAAGTCTTCCGTAGTTCTTTCTAAAGTTTTATAACTATTATTCGATGTATCTAAGTAAAACCTAACTTGTCTATATTCACCTTCACTAAGCCCTAAACCACTATTCGATTTAATAAAAACACCTGTATGAAGCCCTTTTAAAAGTAACAACTGATTCTTAAAATCAGAAACTACATGTTCGTTACCATTAATATCAATAACCGATAATTTAATAGTATTCAAACTCATTTCAGACACACCTTTTTCTAAAACCTCTTTATTTCTTAAAACAATATCTTTAGTAGTTTTTCTACCAAAACCGTTTGTCTTTTCCTCCATATAAAATGAATAAGGTAGTGTTTGCCAAATTGTTGGATAAACTGTTATATTTTTCATAGTGCTTTGTTTTTTAATATTTTAAAAACAGATATCATACATATCTTCGGTGCAAATTTCAGCAGAAAAACAAAGTTAAAAGTAGACGCCTTTATCGCATATATATGCTATTTTAACAACATATAAGACACAATAGTTTATACCAGTTAATATAGAATACTTTTAAGGTAAAAATGTAAATAACGTTCATTTGGAAAGAAAATTATAACTGCAGAAAGCTATCATAAGTTTTATAAAACAAAAAAGCCAACTCGTTAGAGTTAGCTTTCTTTGAAAGTACAGGCGGAGAGACTCGAACTCTCACACCTCGCGGCACTAGATCCTAAGTCTAGCGTATATTGCACCAAAGAAACACAAAAACACTCATTATCAATTACTTATGTGTTTTGTCATTTTCTTTAAAGTCAATTAATATCAGTTAACATCAACATTTGTTGTACCTATGTTGTACCTAAAAAGACCAATAAATATGTATCTTTATAGAAAGACTACAACAGAAATTGTGCAAAAAACAAAATGTTGTACCTATGTTGTACCTGATTTGACTTTCGTACTCAAAAAAGGTCAATTATGTCATCAAATGCAAAAATAGTTCTTCGTAAAAAACCGAACGTTAAAGGTCAATATCCATTAGCTATTCGAATCACAAAAAACCGTCGCTCTACCTATCAGTATGTTGGTCATTATATCGATTTAGAGGAATGGGACGAAAAAAATCTTCGAGTAAAAAAAACAAATCCAAATGCTGATAACCTAAACAAGTTGCTATCACAACAACTTTCTGATGCCAATAAGGCTCTTATCGATTTACAGTCTGAGTATAAAGATGCCTCAGCAAACCAAATTAAAAAAGAAATATATGCGTCAGGGAATTCCTCAACTTTCTTTGAGCTGGCACAAGAACATCTGGACGAACTGAAAGTTGCAGAAAAGTTAAACCGTCTATCTACGGACAGCGCATTGATTAGTTATATTGTAAAATATCACAAATCTAAACAACTTTCATTTCAAGAAATTGATGAACGATTTCTTAAAAAATTGATGATATACCTCAAAGTTAAGCACCACCTTGCTGAGACTTCAATAATGAATATACTTGTCCTAATCCGCTTATTATTCAACAGAGCTATAAAGCTAAAAATAGTCAGTAGGGAACTATATCCTTTCGGTGGTGACAAAATTAAAATCAAGTTTCCTGAGACGACAAAAATAGGGTTGAATATTATTGAGGTAAGAGCTATTGAAGCTTTAGATAATCTAACCTACAATGAAATTCATACAAGAAACGTTTGGCTATTTAGCTTCAATTTTGCAGGAATGCGCGTTACAGATGTGCTTTGGACAAAATGGTCGGACATATATGATGACCGGTTACATTATAGAATGAATAAAAATTCAAAATTATTGTCCTTAAAAATTCCAGATAAGGTCCAAAGTATTTTGAATTACTATAGAAATGATAAGAGATTTGACACTGATTTTGTTTTTCCCGAATTAAAAAAGGCTAATCTCAATGACGCTAAGGATATCTATAATAAAAGAAAAACGGCGACAAAAAAATTCAATGATAACTTAAAATCAATTGGCAAAAAAGCAAAAATAGATAAGAAGATAACAATGCACATTGCTAGACATACTTTTGGCAATATTGCAGGTGATACCATTCATCCATTAATGCTGCAAAAACTTTATAGACATAGTGATTTAAAAACAACTTTGAATTATCAAGCAAATTTTATCCATAAGGAAGCTGATGATGCTCTAGACAGTGTAGTTAATTTTTAATTAATCTAAAGCAATAACAGCTACTTTTAACGTGGGATATATTTGATTTAATTAAGATAATTTTTGATTGAAACACTCCACCAACATTTTGTAGAGTTCTGGGTGCTTTCTCTTAAGTAAATCTGGACGTTCAAAAAAGTATTCAGAAGCTACTGCAAAGAATTCGGCTTGGTTAGTTCCTCCATATTTACGGATGTCGGATTGGTTACCATTTATGGCTTCCATTTCTCTATGAATCAAATTCAACCACGGGATGGTATATTGATGCTGTAATAGCCGTTCTGGAATCCCGTCCGTATGGTCATCGAGCTTATCAATAAGATGTACAAATTCGTGAATGCCCGTGTTGTTTTTATCGCTTTTGTTTTTGAAACCGTGGTAAAGGGCTTTTTTAGAAAGAATCATTTGTCTTTCAAAACGTCCGTTACCAACAATTCCACCTATATAACGGGATTTTTCCTTAGACCCAAATTGCATATCCTCATTGAAATTGTCTGGATACAGTAGGATTCCGCTTAAATTGGTGTAATGCCATTCTTTGAACCCAAATACGGGTATTACCGCACTTGCAGCGATTAGAATTTTGTCAAGTTCTTGCAATTCCAACTGTACACCATCAATATAAACTTCACTCAAAAATTGCATCATTCGCTGCTGAAATACCTCTTGCCTTTCTTTTGAAAGATTTCGATAGTAAAGTACGTTATCCAGCAACAAACTATGCCAATACTCTGGAAAAGGCTGTACCTTTTGCCGTTGTGCTTTTCTGTAAAAGTGAACAACCAAAAGAAGAATGACACCTAAGAGGATAGCGTAACCCATATCAAATTGAGTATGTTATGCTACAGACTCTGCCTTAAACCCTACTTTTTGCAAAGTAGTCTTAATAGCTTCTTCTGAAGCACCATCACTTTCTATTGTCAATATTTTGTCAGGATTGGCGGTATCTACTTCCCAACTTTCTACACCTTCCTGCTTGTTTAAAAAAGGGGTTACTTTTGATACGCACCCACCACAATTGATATTTGTTTTAAATTTTAAAGTTTTCATAGTTTCTGAATTTATGATTGTTAAAGTTTTACTTGTTTTAAGCGCAGACTATTGGCTACGACCGATACACTACTGAATGCCATTGCAGCTCCTGCTATCATTGGGTCCAACAAAAAGCCATTGATGGGATATAGCACACCTGCAGCTATCGGGATGCCAATGATGTTGTATATAAATGCCCAAAACAGATTTTGGCGAATACCCATAACGGTTTTCTTTGATAGTTTCAATGCTTTGGAAATTGACTGTAAATCTGAAGTTATCAAGGTCATTTTTGCAACGTCCATCGCGATGTCGGAACCTTTTCCCATTGCAATGCTGACATCGGCCTGTGCCAAGGCGTGTGAATCGTTGATACCATCGCCCACCATAGCCACCACTTTTCCATCGGCTTGTAATTTTTCCACAAAAGCGGCTTTATCCGAGGGCAATACCTCTCCTTGGTAGTTGGTTATCCCAACTTGTTGGGCCACCGCTGACGCAGTGTTGTTGTTATCGCCGGTAAGCATATAGACCTCAATTCCTTTTTCCTGCAATGTAGTTATGGCTTTTTTGGATGTTTCCTTTATTTTGTCCGCAATGGCGAGTATTGCCAACACTCGTTTATCATTGCTAAAGAATATGACGGTTTTTGCCTGGTCTTCAAGATTTTCAGATACTTCTATTAAAGCAGTATCGATTTGAATAGCATTTTCGACCATTAGCTTGTGGTTGCCTACAAAGTACGGTCTGCTATTTTCCAATTCTGCCTTGACACCCATTCCGGTGATACTTTCGAAAGAGGCAATTTCAGCGGGCTGAACACCTTGTTCCTTAAAATGGTTGACTACGGCTTCGGCTAGTGGATGTTCCGACTGAGCTTCAATCGCTAATAGAATTTGTTCGCATTTTTCCACTCCTTTAGTGTCCTCAGCCCAATGAATATCTGTTACCAAAGGTTTTCCTTGGGTAATAGTGCCCGTTTTATCGAGAATTACAGCATTGACCTTATGACCGAGCTCTAAACTTTCAGCATCCTTTATTAGGATATTGTTTTCTGCGCCTTTTCCTATGCCCACCATAATCGCTGTTGGTGTCGCCAATCCCAAAGCGCAAGGGCAAGCAATGACCAATACCGCTACCGAGGTTAGTAAGGCTTGGGAAAATGCGTTGTCGCCACCGACAAACATCCAAACAATAAATGTGATGATGGATATACCCAATACGATGGGAACAAATATTCCCGCTATTTTATCGACCAATTTTTGTACAGGTGCCTTACTTCCCTGAGCTTCCTGTACCATTTTGATGATTTGAGACAACAAAGTTTCACCACCCACTTTTTCGGCAGTGAATTGAAAACTCCCCTTTTGGTTGACGGTTCCTGCAAAAACTTTCTCTTCTGTAGATTTTTGCACTGGGACAGGTTCCCCTGTAATCATACTTTCATCTACATATGAACTTCCTTTTGACACTTGACCATCTACGGGAATTTTCTCGCCTGGGCGTACCAAAATGGTTTGCCCTACTTGAACTTGTGATATTGGAATTTCCTTTTCTTCACCATTCTCAATAATCTTTAGCGTTTTAGGCTGTAATCCCATTAATTTTTTAATAGCGGAAGAGGTATTCGATTTTGCTCTTTCTTCCAATAATTTTCCAAGGGAAATGAACGTAATGATGACCGTGGCAGCTTCGTAATACACGTGGGGGTCAATACCACGGCTCAACCAAAATTCAGGAAAGAGCGTATTAAAAACACTGAACAGAAAGGCGATACCTGTACTCAGGGCCACCAAGGTATCCATATTGGCCTTTCCGTACTTTGCCTGTTTAAAGGCATTGCCAAAAAAACTACGTCCAAACCAGAACAGTACCGGAATCGTAAGTACCAACGAAATCCATTTTCCCGGCTCCCATTCCATAAAGAACATCCCAAGGATAAAAATGGGCAGCGTCAAAATTGCGGACCAAATGGTACGGTTTTTTATATCTTGGTAATGTTGTTGCTGAAGTTCTTGTTGTACTTGCGAGGGGTCTTCGGTATCAATAATGATATCATAACCCACTTGACGCAAAGCGTTTTGTAATTTTTCTTCTGAAATGCTCTCATCATAATCAACCAATACGGAATTGCTAGCAAAATTTACGGTGGCCTTGTTGACACCGTCCGTATGGGAAAGAATTGACTCCACACTGCTTGCACAAGCAGCACAGGTCATACCCGTTACCGGAAAGGATTTTGTTATTCCTTGTTTACTGTTCTTTTCTTTGGTTTCGAATATGTTAATTGATTCCATAACTACTCCTTATTTTATAACACAAATTTCGGAATAGAATATGGCAATATTGTTACGTTATTCACTGAAAAAGTTGTAGAATGTTCAGCAAAACCAGCATACTATTCCATTTCAAGAAATTTTCTAAACTGATGATTTACTATTAAATTTCTAGCCATTCTTAAAAAAAGCTTTCCAAAGAAATCACCTAGTGATAGCAAGTGATTTTATTGGAAAACTTTTCTCCAAATAATTGATGCTGCCTTTATTTTCTCTTAGTCGTTTAGATTTTTTGTTTCCTCGGTAAGCGAACCTTCAAATTTGGGAATTGGGCGATTCTTTCTCTCCTCTTCTGTTTCCACTATTCCATTTTCCTTAATGTCATTGATTAACCATTGCATTTCCATTATTTCCCTACGTTGCGCCTTGATGATTTCATCGGCAATTTTCCTTACCCTGACATCTTTTATTTTAGAACGTTCGCTAGTTAAAATAGCTATAGAGTGATGGGGTATCATTCCTTCCATATAGTCAACACCGGAAACCGTGACCTGACTTCTGACCAGCCATATACCACCTACAATCAACAGAATACCCAAGGCAAATATTGAAATGTTCTTATTTCGGTCTTTGTACATTTGCAACATATACAGTAGCATAATAATGACCATCGACCCACCCATGATCAGGGTCATAAAAAAACGGGTCTCACTGTACCAGAAATGGTCAATAATCTGATACGAGTGTGTGTACATCAAAAAGAACATCGCAACCATTGAGGTGCCAATCATTGCGAAAAATTTTAAATAATTATTTGGCTTTTTTTCGTTGTTTTCCATAGTTTATATTTTTGGTTATTTTAATTAATTTAATTCATTAAAATTAAGATTTATACAAAACAAGTATTTGCTACAATAGGTAATACTTTAACTCATTTAAAACACTAATCGATTTTACCACATAAAAGTGGCATTGAACTCTCAATATCCTAAAATTCATCAAGCGATTTTCTGTTCTTATCTCTATTATTTTTAAACTGTGTAGGTGTCATTCCCGTAACTTTTTTAAACTGATTACTTAAGTAAGCAACGCTACTATAGTTTAACTTAAAAGCTATTTCGCTTAAGGTTAACTCGTCATAAACGATGAGTTCTTTAACACGCTCAATTTTTTGGTTAATGATATATTGTTCAAAAGTGATACTCTCTACTGATGAAAAAAGTGAGCTTAAATATTTATAGTCCAGGCGCAATTTTTCACTAATAAAGTCTGTCCATTTAATGTTCAAATCTTCTGATGAGTAATAAATTTTGTCTACCACCAAGGTTTTCATCTGTTCTATAAGCTGACTTCTACGGTCGTTGATTAAACTGAATCCAATATCTTGAAGTGCTTTGGAAAACTTGTTTTTATTTTCCACGCTTAAAGATTTTGTTAATTCAACTTCTCCCAATTTTATTGAGCTATATGGTATCTTCAGTTCTTGCAAAATATTAGATACCGCAGAGATACATCGCGGACATACCATATTTTTTATGTGAACTTTATAACTCATTTTTTTTAAAACAACTTTATCCCAGCTTTTGAAAGTGAATAGAAATACGCTGCAATAGCGGCTATAATAAATATGATGATTAGGGCCAATATTCCAATAATTCTATCTTTTTTAGTGATATTGTTCTTAGTTCGGCGCTTATTTCTTTCAGCTTTTCTCCTATTTCTTCTACTCTCACTCATCATCGCTCTTCTTACCATTGCATATATTTCTTTATGGAACTCTTATTTAAGGCTGACCTATTCTAAAGTCTCCCTTACTTCACCACATTTTAGCATTGCTTCTCCGTAATACGGATTACGAATTTCTTCTTCGAGACTTAACCAAAAGGCACCTTTATTGTTATCTGCCATAGGGCAAAAATCACGGTATACTTTTTGGTTAACTCCAAAAAGCTTTATACCACTTGTTATATGAGCAGAAAGATGCTTAAAATGGTCTCTCTGTACTGCTATATCTGAATTGTTTTCAATGGCATTTGCAGAGTTTTTCAGTTCTTTTTGAATCGTCATCCAATGGTTATGTGCTTCCTCATTAGTCAATAATTTCATATCTACCTTTGCTAGATTCTGACCTATTTTTTTTGCTGCAGTCTGTGCTTCTGTGGCATTGTCATTAACAAGGGCATCCTTCAGAAGAATATAGCCTTCTAAAACGCTTTTTAATTGATTTTGAAATTTGCCGGCAACTTTTATTCTTTTATTCATCTCTGAATGATTTGTGTTGTTCATTTTATCTCCCGAACCATCATTTTGCATCCCCAAGTGCCCTTCGTGTCCTGTCATTGTTTTGCCCCCTTCAGTATTCATCATAGATTTCTTTCCTTGCAATTGAGCAGCAGCGTCAACCGTAAACGTTCCGTTTGTTACGATTTCATCACCATTTTGCAATCCTTCGATAATGGTATAGGTGTCTCCACTAGCATTACCAAGTAATACCTCACGCATTTCAAAAACTGGCTCATTAGGGTTAGTCTTAACGTAAACCACAGAACGTTCTCCTGTCCACATTACTGCACTTGCTGGTACATTGATGGCTTCGTTCATCTGCATTTCAGCTCCTTCAACCTTTCCTTCTACAAACATCCCTGGTTTAAATTTGTCTTTTCTATTATTTAATACAGCACGAACAACTATGGTTCTTGTAGCTGAATTAAGAATTGGGTCTATAAATGAAATTTTAGCATCAAACTCTTGATTTGGATATGCGTTAGTGACAATTTTTATACTTTGACCTTCTTTTAGTGAAGCTATTTGGTTTTCATACGCATCGAACTCTGCCCAAACAGTATTTAAATTTGCTATTTTGTAAAGCGGTTGACCCAGTTTTACATAATCACCTTCTTCCACCATTTTATGGGTAACAGTTCCTGAAACAGTGGCATATACAGGAAAGTATTCCTGCACTTTTCCTGCCTGCTCAATAGCATTAATTTGCTTTTCTGAAAGTTTCCATAATTTGAGTTTGTTTCGGACAGCCGAATATAGTTCAGGTTGAGATTCCTTTAGGGAAGCAGCTGTTAAGAGTTCTTGCTGGGCGGACACTAATTCTGGCGAATAAATAGTGGCCAAACGCTGCCCTTTACCAACTCTTTCTCCTGTAGAGTTCACATAAAGCTTTTCAATCCTACCTGCAAAATAAGTTACTTGAACAGCATTGGACTCTTCATTTTCCCTTATTTTTCCCGATAGTTTAAGTGTACCTGCTTCAATGGCTCCTGACCCTACTACTGTTGTTTGAATATTAGCTAATGCCATTGCGTTTTCAGTCATTTTAAACTGGTCTGCCAATAATCCATCGGCACCTGTTTCCGCAGGTATTAAATCCATACCACATATAGGGCAATCACCCGGTTCGGGTTGCATTATCTGTGGGTGCATTGAGCAGGTCCACATTTGACCTGATGCAATTTCCTCTGAATGATTGTGGTCGTCTTTAACCTTGTTTGTTGCAGTATCAGCAGAACCTCCACCAAATATTAGATAGCCACCTAGTAGGCCAACAATTAATGCAACACCTATGTATATGATGTTTTTATTCATAATATTATTTATTTTTCTTTTTTATTATCTTTCTGATTGTAGGTGATGATGTATACCATAGTAAAAACCCACTCAATACTGTTATTAATCCCAATAATGAGAATGCCCTTAAAACGGTGGTGTTAAAATTATCTCGACCTTCATAATCCATTGTATGTGTCATCCATAGAAAATCGAACCAACGCCAACGGCGATGCCTAACAGTTTGGAATTTCCCATCATTTACTGACACATAGACTTTTAAAGCTTCATTATCTGCATAGGATATCACATAAGCCGGCAATAGCCTTTCTCGATACTCGTGCTGTTTGCCTACTTCTGTGATACGCTCCACATTAATAATTTCTAATTCTTTCTTCATATACTGTTTTGCTACATAAACTGCCTCGTCTTTGCTTATTTCTGATTTTAGTTCTCCATTTAAGGCATTGAAAAGCTGTTGTTCATTTATCCAGTAATAGGGTATTTTATTTATATCTCTTAGTTCTATTGTGCGTATGCCTTTTGGCACGTCTAATTGAGCAGGACTTAAAAGGTTTTGAAATGCCTTTGGCTGATACTGTAAATTCTTAAACTGGTCACCGTGTATATCATCTATATCGGTCCAACTAAAATATAAACCACTGATAGTCCACATTAGGAATTGGATGCCAATGAAAAGACCTAAGTATCTATGAGTCTTTCTAATTTTTAGTGCCGTTTTTCTACCTATCATTAGCCGCTATTTTTTATTTCTTGATGATGAATGTGTTTTAATAATTTTCCATTTTCCTTCCACCTTCTTTAAAATTGATGTTGCAACTCCTTTTTTCTTTATGGTACGGGAATTACCCTTATCGTCTGGGATTAAAACAATGGTATAGATGTAGGTTTCTGTAGTAAAGGCATATGGCGCATCTACTTGCACATCAATTTCGTAATCTGAGAATACAAAACTTTTAAAGTGCCCTAATTCTGGTCCCAAATGATGTTCTATATAGTGAGTATAGCTCCCTTCTACACCTCCAGATTCATATACCTCAGAATCTTTAGCAAACAACTCGAATGTGCCTTCAGTTGTAAGATTCTGTAATGCATCTTTGTATGATTTCATTACTTCGATAACATCTTGCTTATCTATTGTATCCTCACTATTCTGTGCATTTGTAAAATTGACTGTTGTAATGAGAACAGTCATTAGTGTAATTAATTTAAGTACTTTCATAATTATAGTTATTAAACGGGTTATTTGTCAACGTGTATTCTATTAATATTGGCAATACCAAAAACCAAAACAAAAAAGCTCAAGAAAACTTCCATAATTACCAAGAGTTTACCAGAAATAGTTAAAGGCACTATATCACCAAAGCCAACGGATGAAAAAGTGATTAGACTGAAATATGTAAATTCAAAAAATTCTAGAAGGAATGAACCATTAATTGATGTTGCTGACTTAAAATTTTCTGAATTCAATACGTACAATGCTAAATAATCTGCTGAAAATGATAGGATTATCAAAACAATTAACACTGCAAATAATGTTAGAACGTGTGTAAGCTGATGGCTTTCTCCTATTATTTTACTTAACTGTAGAAAAGTGAGCCTAACAATAAAAATCGTTTTGACAAAGGCCAACCCAACTACCAACACTGGTAGAAACAAGCTGTCGGGGTTTTCATTAACCCATAATACATAGCTTAATGACAAAACAACAACTACGCTTGTGGTGAACAATACTTTTTTAAAGAGCTGCTCATAAAAACTAGTACTTTCAGGTGTTTTTGCCATATCTTCCTTATTCACTTTTATTAATCCTTTAATCAAATAATTGAAGTACTAATGCACCACCAATTATTATTAACAGTATTACATAGATTAAATAGTTGAACCATTTTTTAATAATAGATTTTTCTGCTTTTTGATGGCATCCGTCTTTGCAACAATCTTTCATAGTTTTAAAACCTTATGTTGTACTTAAATCCACACGGTTAACACGTGATTATGAGAGTCAAACTCTATCCATCAATCAAAAAAACAGGCATTACTTCCATAATCCAGTACTTTTCTATGAGTTCTCTTTTTCACTTTTTATTTTGCCTGACATAGGAAGAGAGATACTAGTAATCTAGGGGGATTTATTCCCTCTCCCTTATGCAGGCTGCTATTAACCAAATCAACCTTTCTTTTTCAAAAATCTTGTGCCTGACACGGGAAGGAACTAACACTAACCATCAACATTTTCCTTCCCACGACAGGACTTTTGCTATTCCGAAGTCTAATAATACCTTCCTATCTACTGTTAACTAACAAACCAGTATGATAGAATGGTCCCTATAGAGTTTCTATTGAATAGTCTTTTGTACTTTACCACATTTTAGCATTCGGCTTCCATAGTATGGGTTTCTAACTTCTTCATTTGCACTCAACCAAGCACTGCCTTTATCATACATTGGGCAAAACTGCTGGTAAAGCATATTCTTTGAACCTGTGATAGCCACCATATCCGTTATATCCTTACTTAATGTTTTAAAATGCTCTCTTTGATGACCAATATCGCTTTTTGCAATATGCTCTGCGTGCTCCATAGCATCGTCAATAATATCAGTCAATTCTTTTTGCTCCTCTTCGGTATAATTTGACGTATCAAATGCTTTTAGTGAAGCCGCCAATTTAGTACCTGTCGCAGCTGCTTTCTTTGAATCATCCGCTACCAATGCGTCTTTTAGATTGAAATAATCACTTAAAATCGCTTCGGACTTTAAATCACTCTTCATATTCATCATTTTATCGTGATGATGTTTGTGACCCATTTTTTCTTTTTCCTGTGCGTTGGTAAAAGAAACTGCTAACAATAGCATCACTGCTATATTCATTTTTAAATTTTTCATCTTATCTGTTTTTTTTATTTATAAACTATCTTTTAAATTTTCCATATACTTAACAACCTGCTTAGTTTCTTCTTCTGAAAAAATGGCATCCTTGTGAATTAAGGTGTAAGAAGCTAAAGGCATCTCACCACTTTCAATTTGTTTAATGATGGACCTTAGCTTACTGGCTTTTCTACGGTTTGATAGAGCATCCCACTCGTTAAAATTTAGCTCTGATTTTCCTTCTTTTATATGTCCTTCAAGAAACCAAGCCACAGGTTGCACCTTGTTGTACCAAGGGTATTGTGTATTGTTACTATGGCAATCATAACAAGAGACCCGCAACTTGTCCTTGATATCACTTGGGACATCATTCACCAACATAAAGTCGGTTTTTGGGACACTGTCGCTTTGATTGCGGTCTACAGGAATAAACTGTATGACCACAAAGGCAACCAACAATACTATTGCTATGATTTTTACAGCCTTCATTTAATTGATTTCTTTTTGAACTTTTCCGCAGGTTAACATTTTGCTTCCGTAGTATGGATTTTTGATATCCTCACTCATACTCAACCAAGCGCTACCCCCATCGTACATTGGACAGAATTGTTGATATAGTGTGTTCTCAGTTCCTGTGATTGCCACCATATCGGTCATATCCTTACTCAATATTTTGAAATGCTCTCGCTGGTGTGCGATATCACTTTCTGATATATGCTCTGCGTGTTCTACCGCATCCTCAACAATGTCCCTTAAATCTGATTGCTGGGCACCCGTATATTTTGAAATATCAAGCTTGCCTAAGGATGTTGCAAGGATTGCTCCCAGCTCTTTGGCTTTGGCATTATCATCTCCTACCAAGGCATCTTTTAAGTTGAAGTAGTCATTTAAGACTGCTTGTGGATTGCCATCTCCACTCATTGCCATTTCCTTTTTCTCTCCATCGTGGTGACCATCACTATTGTCGTGATTCATTTTTGAATGGTCACCATTAGCATTCATTTCTGAATGATGGTCAGTAGAATTATTTTTCTCTGTTTTGGCATCTTTACAAGACGCTGCTGTTAGGGTTACAAATGCTATTGCAACTACTCCTATTACTAATTTTAATTTGCTCATTTTGTTTTTGATTTATGTTTGTATTTATTTTTAGTGTTCTATAGCTTTTCAATGACGTTTTCCAACATTGCCGAAATCTCGTCCGCAATTTTCTCTAAATCTTCATTCTCTACAGCCTGCATAGATGCCATAGGATTTACTGCAGCAACTTCAAAAACTCCTGCTTCAATTTCCTGAACTATAACATTACAGGGTAGCATCGTTCCAATCTTATCCTCAGCTTGTAACGCTTTATGGGCATAGGGTGGATTGCACGCTCCCAAAATCTTATACTTCTTAAAGTTCACGTCTAATTTATTCTTCAGGGTTTCTGATACGTCAATTTCTGTGAGTATTCCAAAACCTTCTTCTTTTAATTTTTGTGTAACTTTATCAATAATCCCTTCAAAGGTTCCATTGATTGTCTTATTAAAGTAGTAGCTCATATTTCTATTTATTTTTGAATTAATTATTACTTCATTTTTTTTGCTATCATTAGGTAGTATTAGTTTTTAAAAACAATTTCTCGCCGAAATAGATTAACACCATCAATATTGCTGCAACAACCACAACTAAAATGTCACTACTCGCTTTTATCCATAAAAAAGCTCCGAGAACGACTACATCGAGAAAAATTGCAGTTATCAATATTGCCGGTTTAGCATCTACATCTTGCCTTAAGTTTCTTAGTACGCCCCAATGAATTCCGATATCCATTATTAAGTAAAATATTGCTCCCAATGAGGCAATTCTTGTTAGGTCAAATAAAATGGTAAGTGCTAATGCTAAGACAACCGTATACACCAGCATATGCTTTTGTAACCGACCTGGCATCCCGAAATGCTTATGAGGTATCAGTTCTTTTTCGGTCAACATTGCCGTCATTCTCGAAACAGCAAAAATACTGGCAATAACCCCTGAAATTGTTGACACGATAGCGATACCGACTGTAAACCAGAGTCCATACTTTCCAAAAGCAGGTCTAGATGCTTCCGCCAAGGAATAGTCTTTAGCTTTTATTATTTCATCAATAGAAAGGTTAGATGAGACTGCAAAGGCCACCAACATATATACGACCGTACAAATAAGCAATGAAATAATGATAGCTCGACCTACATTTTTATTAGGATTGATAATTTCACCACCACTATTGGTAATTGTGGTAAAACCTTTATAAGCTAAAATTGATAATGCCAGAGCACCTAAGTAGTTGGTTAACGGATATTCAGTTAGGTTTTCTGAAGGAACAATTTCTGAAAACGAGAATCCTGCTGCCCAAAGTCCACCAATGGCAAATATGGCTATACCACCAATTTTAAGGATTGCCATTACCAAAGAAGACTTTCCTATGATATTATTACCAGAGATATTAATTAGAAAAGCAATTACCAATAGTATTACCCCTAAAATGGGCACCCATACACTATTTTCCCCTACATCAAATAACTGCAATGTGTACGAACCAAAGGTTCGGGCTACCAAACTTTCATTGATTATCATTGAAAGAGCCATTAATAAAGCTCCTGAGGCAGTCAATGCACTTTTACCATATATCTTTTTTAAATACATAGCAATTCCTCCCGCTGAAGGGTAGGCATTGGACATCTTAACATACGTGTAGGCACTGAATCCTGAAATAATGGCTCCTATCAAAAATGCATATGGGAACCATTGCCCAGATAATTCGGCTACCTGACCCAATAATGCAAATATTCCGGCACCTATCATCACACCTGTACCTAACGATACCGCACCTGTTAAACTGAGACTATTTTTTTTATACTCTGCCATTTTTAAAATCGTGCTAATAGACCGCCACCCCAGCCGTATCGATTGTTATAGTTTCCTTGTATTGAAAAATTTCTAGAGAGGATGTACGAAAGACCTACCAACCATTGTGTTTCGCTCTCATAAGAGCTATCTCCTAAATCATTGACCCATCCAAAGTCTGCTCTGTATTCGTATTCGCCTTCCAGAAAAATCCTAGGAAAAATCAATAGCTCCCTATCCAGGCGTACCCTTGGGCGTAGTTGATGGTCCATACTCACATCTACATTGAACCTGTAGGGCGTAAAGTATTTTACCCCAATAAGACCAACAGTATTTAACTCATCAAAGGAATCAGGTATTTCCGTTTCGGTGTTTACACCTACATAGAGACGTACCCAGTCATTTAGGTACCTATTGTAATTTACTTCCGCCTCAAGGTTTTTGTCATAATCGAATTCTGCTCTCAATCCAAATTCATTGCGGATGTTGCTGGATGTTAAAAAGAGTTCGTTAAAGTTTGAGCCTGCACGAACCAATCCCCAAGAATAATAATGGTCTGTTTCATCGATGAGTTTTTGAACGGGAAAATCTTCCATTCTTTTATCCCTTGGGGTATCATAACTAAACACCCTTGCCATACCACCCATCATATGATATAGGACGTGACAATGAAAGAACCAATCACCGTACTCTTCATTGTAGAACTCTATAACCACTTTCTGCATTGGCGGTACATTGACGGTATGCTTTAATGGTGAACGTTCCCCATTTTCATTGATGACCCTAAAATAATGACCGTGCAAATGCATTGGGTGGTGCATCATCGTTAAGTTGTTGAGTGTTATTCGGGTTACTTCTCCACTTTTGATTTTTATTTTATCGGTCTCTGAAAGTGGTACACCGTTCATACTCCATACGTAACGTTGCATATTTCCGGTAAGGTTCAACAGAATATCGTTTACAGGCAAATCAGCTTTGAATGTGGTATTTTTCTTTGCCTTTAAAAAGTCGTAGTTGAAGTAGGTTTTCCGTGCGCTATAATCAAAAGAGGCCGTATCCTTCTGCATCATTTGCATATCGTGACCCATATGGTCATTTGCTTTCATATCTTTTTGATTACCCATTTTACCATCGTTCATTGACATTTTATCGTGCATTCCAGTTTTCATCTGGCCATCTTTCATATCCATCTTCATTCCATACTTCTGCATTAAAACTTCAGGTGTATTCTTCTTTTTGTTACCTACCATTGCAGGGGCTCCCATTTTCATATCCATTTTTCCCATTTGTTTCATCATCTCTACTTTATCAGGTCTGTCTATTCTTTTGGCTGGATAAAGGGTGCCACTACCTAATTGTACAGAGGTATGACCAGAGCCATCTTGGGCTGTTGCGGTAATTTCTAATGTGCCTTTGGGAATTGTTACAATAACATCATATGTTTCAGCTATACCAAATAGAAACCGGCTTTTAGATACGGGCTGTACATCAATGCCGTCACTAGATACCACCATTGGGTTTCCTTCCCCAAAATCCAGCCAATAATAAGTTGAGGCCGATGCGTTAATAAAGCGAAGACGCACTTTTTCGCCTGCTTTAAATTCTGGATACTCCGCCAATTTTTTACCGTTGGACAAGAATGCGGGGTAATAAATATCGGCAATATCAGCGCCCTCCATACGGTCTCTCCAAAATTTAAGCTGGGCACCAAGAGCACCTTCTGAAATAACCCTGCTCAATGGTACCGCAGTTCCTTTTTTAACTTGATACCACTCGTTACCTCTTTTAAGGTTTCGCAGAACGTTCATTGGCTTTTCATTCGTCCAATCTGATAATACCACGACCAAATCTTTATCATATTCCAAGTTTTTCTCTTTTGGGTGAATGATGATAGACCCGTAAACACCTTTCTGCTCTTGTAGCATTGTATGGGAATGATACCAATATGTACCCGATTGGTTGATTGGGATTCTATATTGGAAAGTTGTTCCTGGTTCAATAGGCGGTGTGGTTAAATAGGGTACGCCATCGTAAAAATTGGGAAGTATCAATCCGTGCCAATGCACAGAGGTTTCTTCGTCCATTTTGTTGGTGACGTTAATAATGGCAAGGTCTCCCTCATTAAATTCTAAAACAGGACCAGGAATACCACCGTTTAAGGTCATTGCATTGGCAGTAACACCACCAAGTGTCATTTTATTTTCTTCAATGGTAAGGTTATATTCCTTTATAATTCGTCCTTCTTCTTTTCTATCTTGCCCGTTTGTTCCTACCTGAGCGAAAACTGAAGTGGTAATTAATAATAATGTGAATGTTTTTAATATCTTCATAATTAATTGCTTAAATAATTGATTATTGTGGATTGGATATAATAGTTTTTGATAGATTCAATCTGATTGATTTGAAACTTCAATTGCAACTCTTGTATATCCAGCACATCGTTAAAATCGATAGTTCCGGTTTCATAACTTTTGATTAAAATTTCTTCACCATCATTAGCTTTCTTTATATTCTTTGTTTGTGTATTGAAACTAATCCTAGATGAAACACGGTTATTTACTGCCTGTTCAAGTAAGGTTTCCAACCTATTTCTGCGCTCATCTTTCTGTGCAGTGATTTCCTGTTGCTTTAATTTATTCTGCCGGGTTCTTGATTTATATTTATTATTAAAGATGGGTATGGATAAGGATACCATTGGCATTACTATATCCTTACCATTATCACTGAAATCCATATTGGGCCTTTCGGCAACGGTTACATAGTCCAATCCAAAACCGAGGTTCGGTGCTGATTCTTTTTGATTTAAAATCTCGGATTTATCGACGGATTCATATAGCTTATCATATTTGATGAGCTCCGGATGTAATTCCAATTTACCTCTTTCCAAAATTGGGTCTTGCTCTGGTAATGAAAGGGTATCAAAGACCTCCACAGCAATAGTCTCATCTCTGTTCAACAGATTATTGAAGAGTGATTGTTCCGCCAGATAATCCTGTTCCAGTACTTCTTTGCGTTGTTCCAACTCGTTTTGCCTTATTTGCAAACGAAGCACATCTACCGCAGATGCATTACCTACTTCTACAGATGTTAAAGCCAACCGTTCATAGGTTTCCAAAAGCTCAATATTCTCATCTAAAACGCGTTGTTTTGCCCTTATTGCGTATAACTTGTAATAGGATTGGGAAACTGATAATGCCAGCCTTCGTTTAGCTATAACTAAATCTTCATATTGTGCATCGGCAAGAGAGCCTGCGTAGTTTTCTCTTGCTGTTATGGTACCAAACCAGGGTAACATTTGTTTTACCGATAATCGTACCTCTTGTGCTCCAGTTCTGGTTTCAGGTTCGCTTACAAAGTAGCCGGCACTCACTTCGGTGTTTGGAAGAAAGTTTACCTCATTCACCTTTTCAGAAGCAATGTTGTACTTGAGCTCAAAAGCCTGAATTTCTGGATTGTTCTTTTCGGCTTCTAGAATATAAGTCTCTAATTGCTGTGCTTTGGTAACACCTACAACTAACAATCCTAATATTAAAAAGATTACTTTTTTCATCTACTTATTCTTTAATTCTTTTTACTAGAAATTCTTCCTTCCAACTGTACAGTACAGGTACTACAAACAGTGTAATTAATGCTATTAACATTCCGCCAAAACTTGGTATAGCCATCGGTATCATAATATCACTACCACGACCAGTGGAAGTAAGTACTGGTAACAATGCCAGAATTGTAGTAGCCGTAGTCATCAAACAAGGACGAATACGTTTTTGCCCAGCTTCTACCACTGAGGCCCTAACGGATTCTAGTGTTTTTGGCTTGTTTCTATCAAAAGTTTGGGTCAAATAGGTAGCCATTACCACACCATCGTCAGTTGCAATACCAAACAAGGCTATAAACCCGACCCATACGGCAACACTCAGGTTAATGGTATGCATTTGGAAAAGGTCACGTAGATTCTCACCAAAGAAGCTAAAGTTCAAGAACCAGTCCTGTCCATAAAACCAAATCATCAGAAATCCTCCTGCAAAAGCCACGGCGATTCCAGTAAATACCATCAGTGATGTTGCTACAGAGCGGAATTGGAAATACAAAATCAGGAATATGATGACCAAGGCTAAAGGCACTACAACGCCCAACGTCTTTTCAGCCCGCAACTGATTCTCATAAGTACCTGTGAACAGGTAGTTAATACCTTTAGGAACGATGAGTTCGCCACTATCAATTTTTTCTTGAATTAAGGCTTGTGCATTTTCAACAACATCAACTTCGGCATAACCATCTAACTTGTCGAAAAGCACGTAGCCTACCAAAAAGGTATCTTCACTTTTGATAACCTGTGGCCCTTTTTCATACCTGATAGTAACTAATTCGCTAAGAGGAACAGGTTTTCCTTTTTCGACCGGAACATAGATATTCTTCAAATCATTTGGATTTGCCCTAAGTTCTCTTGGGTAACGCACCCGAACTCCGTATCGCTCTCTTCCTTCAACCGTTTGAGAAAGTACCATACCTCCAACAGATACCTGCAGTACTTGCTGTACCTGTTCTATAGATATTCCATAGCGGGCGAGTCTTTCCCTGTCTATATCAATCAATAAATATGGTTTACCCACGATTCTATCAGCAAATACTGCTTCATCTTTAACACCATCTGCCTGTTTAAGTATATCTTCAAGCTGTATTCCAAACGCTTCAATCTCTTTAAGGTCTTGACCTTTTACTTTGATTCCCATTGGCGCTCTCATTCCGGTTTGAAGCATTACCAGGCGAGTTTCAATGGGCTGTAGTTTTGGTGCTGATGTAACTCCTGGAAGTTTTGTAACCTTTACGATTTCCTTCCAGATATCATCTGGTGATTCAATATCTGGTCTCCAATTTCTAAAATATTCTCCATCTTCATCTGGAATCAACAATTTAGAATTAACCTGATAAAATTCCTTTTTTATTTGGCTTTGATGTTTAGAATGGTCATTAATATCATCGTTAGGGTTAATGACCAGAGAACCATCTTTGAGCATAAACAGGCCATCATCATTAACTTTAAATTTTTGTCGCTCTCTATCTTCATCTAAAATATATTCTGGCTTATAAAGAATAACATTTTCATACATAGACAGTGGTGCAGGATCCAAAGCAGATTCTGTACGTCCGGATTTACCTACTACGGTTTCAATCTCAGGAATACTAGCAACAGCCATATCCAACTGTTGTAAAACTCGCTTGTTTTCTTCTACCCCTGCGTGAGGCATTGAGGTCGGCATTAAAAGAAAGGATCCCTCGTTAAGTGATGGCATAAACTCCTTGCCGGTATTACGCATTATCATAACCCCGAAAACAACGATTGCAGTTGGTATAGAGAGAAACAAGAGTTTATTACGAAGTGCCCAGTTTAGTATCCGAACATACTGCTTTCTGAATAAGGTGAATACTCCTAATAACCCAAAGCAAATAAGCCCTACAAATATGAGATTCCAAAAGATACTTTTATCAACGCCCAGTGGTCTCCAATATTCAGCTAGAAGAAAAACAATGGCAAAGGCAGAAATAAAGATGTTGATAATATTTCCTTTTTCAGAAGAAATTTTTCCTTTTAATAGAAGTACTCCTGTTACCGCAAATGCTATAAGAATTAATCCGAGAAGATGGCCATACACAATGGCAATCAAGCCTAAAATAGCCAGTACACTATTAAGCACATAGCTAAACGTAGTTTTTAGGTTCCGCTTCTTGAAAATAAATGCGGCAAAGGGAGGAATCAGGAATAGTGCAACAATTAATGATGCCGCCAAGGCCATAGTTTTGGTAAACGCCAATGGACGGAATAACTTTCCTTCTGCCCCTATCATTGTAAATACAGGAATGAAACTGATAATAGTCGTCATCACAGCAGTTAGGATGGCTCCAGAAACTTCTGCCGTGGCTTTATACACTACTTCATTCATAGACAAGCCTTCATCATTTTCATCTATATGCCTAATTACATTTTCCGATAGAATAACTCCCACATCTACCATCGTTCCTATGGCAATTGCAATACCAGATAAGGCTACAATATTGGCATCTACACCAAACATCTTCATCGATATAAAAACCATCAAAACAGCAACTGGTAATAACCCTGAGATTAAGGCCGAAGCCCTTAGGTTAAACACCATTATGATAATTACAAAAACGGTAATGAGGATTTCTAGCGTTAGTGCTTCATTAAGTGTTCCTAATGTTTCTTGTATCAACTCAGTTCTATCATAAAAAGGAACTATAGTTACCTGAGAGGTTCGCCCATCACTTAATGTTTTGGTAGGTAACCCAGCACTTAATTCATTTATTTTTTCTTTTACATTATTGATGACTTCCATTGGGTTGGCGCCATAACGTGCTACTACTACACCTCCAACAACTTCTGCTCCTTCTTTATCCAAAAGCCCTCTTCTGGTTGCAGGTCCGTGGGTTACTCTAGCTATATCCTTAATACGGATTGAGGTATAATCTTCGGAGGTGACTACTGCATTTTCTAGATCTGCTAAGGATTCGATATAACCCAAACCCCGAATCAGATATTCCGCCTGATTTATCTCCAATGTTTGGGCACCAATATCTCTATTACTCTGTTTGACCGCTTTGACGACTTGATTCAGACCAATATTGTATTGTTTCATCAGTTCTGGGTTCACATCAACTTGATACTCCAATACATACCCTCCAATAGAAGATACCTCTGAAACACCACTCGCTGATGACAAAGCATATTTAACATAAAAATCCTGAATGCTTCTCAATTCCTGAAGGTCCCATCCACCAGTCACATTACCATCTTCGTCACGTCCTTCAAGGGTATACCAATAGATTTGACCAAGCCCCGTTGCATCAGGACCTAAAGCAGGATTTACACCATCAGGAAGTAAACCTGCAGGAAGCGAATTCAGCTTTTCGAGAATACGACTACGGCTCCAGTAGAATTCTATCTCTTCTTCGAAAATGATATAGATACTTGAAAATCCGAACATAGAATTGCTACGTATCGTTTTTACTCCTGGAATTCCAAGAAGGGAAGTTGTAAGCGGGTAGGTAATTTGATCTTCAATATCTTGAGGAGAGCGACCATCCCATTTAGTAAATACTATTTGTTGGTTTTCTCCTATATCTGGAATAGCATCTACCGCTACTGGGTCTCTTGGCAAGAAGCCGGTTTCCCATTCAAAAGGCGCATTAACAATACCCCAACCAATGAAAAGCGCTAGTAGCAAAACCGCTACTAACTTATTTTCTATTAAAAATTTGATGCTTTTATTTAGCATAAAAAAGAGTTTTAAGTAATTAAAATTTTGTTATCAAAAACAAAAACAAGCAGTTTAGTCCATACAATTTAATGTTGGACTACAGTACTAATTACTTAAAAATCAAATAAGGAAAGTCTGGTCTAAAACTTGAACATCCCTGACCAATGGGGGCGGAGAATAATCTCTAAAAGAAGTATTATCTGTTTCCTGTTCTGTAAACAGATTTATATATGAGTAAATGAATGTAGCAACTAATATCTGTTGCTCTTTATTTAACTTATCGAAGGAAAGCTTTAAATTATCTTGACCATCTACAACTAATTGCTCATTACTACAGCAATCTTTTTTAGTCAAACTACATTCTGAAGAAGCCGGTTTCTGCTTAGCTTCCATACCACAGGTTTTCACAGAACCAAACACGGAGGTATCCACTAGAGCATCCCCACAATAATGGCTTTCAATTGTGAAAGACAACGTGGATAGGAACACTAAAAGTGCCATACAAAAGGATACTATTTTATAAAATACCTTCTTCATTTGTTCTGCAAAGCTACAAAAATTTTAACATTTTAATTTTGTTTAACAAAATTTTTAGAACAAAGACGAGATTTGAATACGAAATATTTAGTGTTTCCAATTTCACAATCTTACATTTTGATTGTAATGAATTAAGTTAAATAAAAAATATTTAGATTAATTCTAAATAACATTGGTGTTTTAAAAACAGTGTGCTACATTTGCCCTCTATTTAAAATCATTCTAAATAATTTACTGCAAATGAGAACTCTAATTTTTCTATTATTTGTTTTGCAATCAGCCACAATGTTGGCTCAGACAGACCCTCAAAAAAAGGACACCATCCAACAAAAGACAGAACGCTTAAATGAAGTAATTGTGACGGCCAATACGATACTGGGCAGTAAATTTGAGGTTAAAAACAAAACGGGCTCAGCGAGCTATATCTCTGAAGAAGATTTAAAAAAGTTTTCATACACAAATATCAATAGGGTTTTACAAACCGTTCCAGGGATTAATATTTATGAAGAGGATGGTTTTGGACTACGACCAAATATAAGTTTACGAGGTACATCGCCTGAACGCAGCGCAAAAATAAACTTGATGGAAGATGGAATTTTAATTGCACCCGCACCGTATAGTGCACCGGCTGCCTATTATTTCCCTACCATTGGTCGTATGCAGGCCATAGAGGTTTTAAAGGGAAGTAGCCAAATTCAATATGGACCAAATACCACAGGTGGTGCCATTAATATGATATCTTCCCAAATTCCAAATAGGTTTTCTGGAAGAGCTTCTATTGCTTCAGGAAATTATGGCTCAAGAAACACGCAATTAGTTATTGGCGACAGTTTTAAAAATTTTGGATTTGTAACGGATTATTTTAATTATAATTCTGATGGTTTTAAAAATCTCGATGGCGGTGGCAATACAGGATTTGATAAATCTGATTATTTGGCCAAATTTAGGGTCAACTCAAATTTAGATGCAAAAACGTATCAGTCACTAACATTTAAAATCCAATATTCTGAAGAAGAAGCGAACGAAACTTACTTGGGATTGACCGATGAAGATTTTGAAGAAAACCCTTATAGAAGATACAGGGCATCGTCAAAAGATGTAATGAACGCCGAACATCAACAATACCAACTTACCCATTTTATACGATTATCATCATCATTAGACATAAGCACTACCGGTTACTTGAATAAATTCAAACGTAATTGGTACAAATTGGATGATGTAAATTTAGGCGAAAGAGTAAGCATTAGTAATATCCTTTCATCGCCACAGAATTTCCCATTAGAATACCAGACCATTTTAGGTAATGAAAACACCCAAGACGATGTTATGGGCGTAAAGGCAAACAATAGAACATACACGTCAAATGGTGTTCAATCCATTGCCAAACTAAGATGGGGTTCTGATTGGTTACAAACTTTAGAAGCCGGAATACGCTACCACGAGGATGATGAGGACAGATTTCAATGGGTGGACAGATATGCATTCTTGAACAATGAATTAATACGTACGACAGTAGGCGAAAAAGGGTCTGACGCTAACCGCATAAGTAGTGCAAAAGCTCTTGCTGCACACCTCTTATACACCCTAAAAGTTGAGAACCTAACCCTAACACCTGGTCTACGCTATGAGAATATAGCCCTAACCCGAATGGACTATGGTACTAATGACCCTTCAAGGACTGGTCAAGATTTATCCGTTCGCGAAAACAAAGTAAACGTTTGGATTCCTGGTATAGGCGCAAATTATAGATTTAACAACGATTTTTCGGTTTTTGGTGGTGTGCACAAAGGGTTTTCCCCACCAAGTAATACACCGGGGCAAAATGCCGAAGAAAGTATTAACTATGAAGTAGGTACTCGATTTAGCGTTAAAGGGCTTCAAGGGGAACTTGTTGGGTTTTACAATGACTATCAAAACCTACTGGGAAGTGATTTGGCTGCTACAGGTGGTACAGGAAGCCTTGACCAGTTTAATGCAGGTGAAGTACGTGTAAGCGGAATTGAATTTTTACTGAATTACAACCTATTATATAATACCTCAGGAAAGTTTAAATTTCCTGTTTCGGTTTCCTATACCCTCACGGACACCGAATTTCTGACCAGTTTCGATAGCAACGAAGATATTTATGGGGTGGTGACCAAAGGGGACGAAATACCATACATTGCAAAAAATCAATTGAATGCAACGTTAGGGCTACAGCATAAGAAATTTGAAGTAAACCTAAATTCACGATATACAGGTGCATTTAGAACTAGAGCAGGTTCTGGACCGATTCCTGAAAATTTCAAAGTGGATTCTAACTTTATAGTTGACCTATCTACTCGCTATTTTCTTAATGAAAATTTTACATTATCAGCAAATGTAATTAACCTATTTAATACAAAATATGCTGTATCTCGAGTGCCAGCAGGTTTACGTCCAGGACACCCTTTTGGGGTTAATTTTTCTATTACCTATGAATTTTAGCAAAAACCAATTAAATGATAAATATCATATTTCTGTGAAATCTTTAAGCTTATATTTGTGTAATCGGATTATTGATTTAAACCTCTAAATATTTCATATTAAACATATTAAAATAATTTTGTTTGATTTTATAAGTTTTAAGAGGTTAAACAATAATTGTTATCTTTATAATGTGAAATCTTTTTTTACTAAAATATTATCCTTCTTTCTAGCAGTTTTTATACTGTTTTCCACCTCTTCATTTGCGGTGAATATGCACTTTTGCTGTAACAAATTGGTAGATATGGCCATTCTTAGCAAAGCAGAAGCATGTAAAGACAAAGTTCAAAAGAAAGATGTCTCGACCAAGAAATGCACAACATTTCAAGAAAAAGATTGTTGTAGCAGTAGGTCATTTTTAAAAACAGGAGATGATATTGTCAAAAAAGCCAACAATGAACTTCAGGCTGAAGATATAGTTTTCCTTAATACTTTTTTTTACGTTTATGTAAATTTATTTGAAGGGCTTGAAAAAAATATAGTTCCTTTTAAACAATATAGGCCGCCCTTGATATCCAAGGACATACAAACTCTTTACGAGACTTACTTAATTTGATTTTCTACATAGCAGTAAAAGCCCTTTTACTGCACAATTGGTTATAGCCAGCGCTTAGTCTTTGGCTGTAAACTGTTGTACCCTATTCCCTACAGTTTTATTTGCAAATTACCCTGTAAACATTCAATTACAGGATTGGCTATTGAGCAAAAGCCCAATAACAATACCCTATTAGATATGACACAACCAAAAGAATTTTGGGTTAAAAATATGGTGTGTAGTCGTTGCTTAAAAGTAATAAAGCAAGAACTACAAGAACTAGGAATAATCGTCCTTTCCTTAGAACTAGGAAAGCTTTTAGTAGAAGCACCCGGGATAAGCGATGCGCAAATTAACCAAGACGTAACCAAAGTGCTGCACGCAAATGGCTTTGAGATTGTACAAAGTGAAGAAGATATGCTCGTTGAAAGAATAAAAATTATTCTAATTGAACAACTTAATGAACTGCCTTTAACCTTAAAGGTTAAGACTTCAGAACATTTGTCATCCACCCTTCACAAAGATTACAAAGCGCTGAGCAAACTGTTCTCATCTAAGGAAAAGACCACTATTGAAAAGTACTTTATAAGATTAAAAATTGAAAAAGTAAAGGAACTCATTCAGCTTAAACAACATTCTTTTTCTGACATAGGCTACTTATTGGATTACAGCAGTGTAAATCACTTATCCAGACAGTTTAAGGATGTAGTTGGAATGAGTATGACAGATTATAAAAATACAGAAAATTGGAAGCGTAATTATTACGATGAAATTATATAGATAAGAACGAAAGTTATGCAGATAAAGGCTAATGTCATTCGCTATTTTCATCAAACTAAAATGAATAAAAAATGAAAACAATCTTCCTAACATTATTAATTATCCCAATACTGGGAATTGGACAGACCATAGAAAACATTGACTTTGTGTCCCCTTTTCACGACGGTCTTTCAGCTGTAAAAAAAGGAAATAGCTGGGCATTTATTGACCAAAACGGCTCTATAATCATTGATTTTAGAGAAGACTTGGTAAAGACCAAAACCGACGGGGGCTACTATCCTCTGTTCAGTAATGGAAAATGTATTATAGCCCGCAAAAAAGATGATATACTCTATTATGGGTTCATTGACAAAAAAGGAAACATAAGTATCGAACCACAGTTTCTAAATGTCTTAAACTTTCAAAGTGACAAAGCCTTAGCATTAATAGTACATAAAGAGACCATAGGCTATAATGATATTTTTAAAAAAGATGTTGTTAACTACCATTATTTTGAAGTGGTCATCGATGAGAACGGAAATTCTCTAGACCACCTTACCCAATTGGCTTTACATATTTCCCCAAAATACTCTAAAAGCAAAGAACCACCTGTTATCACATCTAAATTTATTTCTGATAATCTGATAGCAGTAAAAAGCGATGAAAATAAATGGAACTTAAGAAAAATCAAGTAGTAAGATGTATTCACTTAAAGAAAAAATAAAAAAGTAATAAAACTAAAGATTATGAAAAACAATCACTGGATATGGATGATTATAGGCTGTGGTTTACCGCTTCTGTTCATCTTTTTAGCACCTTCTTTTGGTATAGGAGGAGGCTCTTCCCTTTTCATCTTCATATTATTTATGTTCGCTATTCACCTATTTATACCACACGGGTCTCACGGCCACGGAGGTCACAGACATAACAAAGAGAACCATAACGCTCACAAGCATAATCAAAAGAAGTCTGATGATGGTTCAACAAATAAAAGTAAAGAACATCAACACCATTAATATCAAACGCAATGAAACAAAAATTTCAAATAAGCGGAATCAGTTGTGGCGGATGTGTTGCTAGGGTCAAGAAGACATTGGAAGACCATCCCAATATTGAAAAAGTAGAGATTTTTTTAGCACCAAAAGGTGCCACAATTATTTCTATGAACGAAACGCTCTCGCTTCAAGACATACAAAAGCAACTTGATGAGCTTAACGGATATACAATTTCAAAAATAAATCAATAACAATTTAAAACTAACAATTATGCATTTATACGACGGACACTTTGGAGGTATGCACCTTATATGGTGGATAATATGGATTATTTTCTTGGCTTGGGTATTCTTTATCCCAACAGACATTCCATATCAAAAAACAAAGAATGACAACCCACTTGATATTTTAAAAAAGCGCTTTGCAAAAGGCGAAATATCAAAGGAAGAATTTGAAGAATCAAAAAAGATTTTAAAATCAGATAACTAATCTTAAATCATAAAAATATGTACCTATTAAACATAAAAAAACTTGGTTTTGCCTTCGGACTTACCGGAGCGTTAATTTACTTAGGCTGTATGATAGTGATGTCAACAGCAGGAAGGGAAGCAACGATAGATTTTTTCAATAGCCTTTTACACGGCTTAGACACAACAAGTATAATTAGGATGGATGTGCCCTTGTGGGAAGCTGGTTTAGGAATTGTACAAACCTTCATTCTCGGATGGCTTATTGGCGCTTGCATAGGAGCTTTTTACAACGCTCAATTAAAAGTTAAAAAATAGGAGGTGTAACCTTATGCAATTTGTCTGGTTTATATGGTCATTAATAATTCTTGCTCTTTGGGCGGGCATCTTTCTTTATAAAAAACAATCAAGAAAAGAAATGCTCAAAATGAGCTTGATTACTATGCCTTTTGGCTTGACAGAACCATTATTTGTACCAGAATACTGGATGCCACCGTCACTTTTTGATTTAGCAGAAAAAACAGGTTTTGATATTGAAAGTCTCATTTTTTCTTTTGCTATCGGTGGTATTGGCGTGGTGCTTTACAATCTAATTTTCAAGCAAAGCCTTGTTAAAGTAAACCAAACAGAAAGAAATCAAAGAAGACATCGCTTGCATAAATATATCTTATTTATACCTGCTGTAGTCTTCCTTTTCCTAGCACTATTTACAACGCTCAATCACATTTATTGTGGCATTATAGCCTTATTTATTGGGGGTTTATCCACGCTATACTGTCGTCCAGATTTAAAAAGAAAGATTTGGGTTGGGGGCATCTTGTTTACCATTCTATACTTCATTTATTTCGGAAGTATACTTCCGTTCTATCCTCAATATGTGGAGCTGTATTGGAATCTCGACAACCTAACCCATATTCTTATTCTGGGAATTCCCATTGAAGAATTATTGTTCGCCTTCACCTTTGGGATGTATTGGTCTGGTCTATACGAACATTTGTATTGGCATAAACTAATAAGCTTAAATAAAACTAAAAATCAATAAAAATTTAAAAATGAAATCAAGACATTTTAAACAACAGAAAAAGGAACCTGTAGTAGTAACAGCAGTAAATCCAAATATAAGAATTTACAAGCTATTATTAAGTATTCTATTTTTGATTCTGGCCTCAATTGTATTGCTCTCGTGTTCCAACGAAAAGAAGGAAAAGGCCGAAACAGCAACGCTAACAGTCACAAAAACAAATCCCGTTCAAACTAATCCTGTTACTACGTTTCAAATACCTTATGAAGTTGTACCCAACGATAAAGTCTGTATGGTTAATGACAGATTTATGGGGGTAAAGCAAATACCAATAGATGTAGATGGCACAACTTACTATGGGTGCTGTCAAGGCTGTGTTGAAAAACTTCAGAAAAACATAGATAATGTCCGGTTTGGAAGTAATCCAATCGATGATACAAAAGTAGACAAGGCAACCGCTGTAATCGTTCAGGATAAAAATAAGGGGAGTGTCTTTTATTTCGCAACAAAACAAGATGCCCAAAACTTTATAAATAAAAACAAAGCTTAGGATATTTCTATTAATAAAACATAAAAATATGAAGATAGTATTGGCTATAGACGGTTCAGATTTCAGCAAAATAGCCGTTAAGGAACTTAACAGAATAACCTTGCCAGCAAGTACCGAGATTTGCATTATAAATGTTTATGAATTTCCCACAGCTATAGGTCCAGAACTGATGGCTACCGGCGGTAGCTTGAACAATTATTTTGAAGAATTTATAAGTGGTGCTAAAAAATTGGGTGACAAAATTGTTTCGGATGCTAGTGATACTCTTAAGAGTATGAACAAAACACTTACTATAACTACTAATGTTGTTAGTGGAGCACCCAAAAATGTGATTCTTGAAAAGGCTGAAGAATGGGATGCCGATTTAATAGTAGTCGGCTCTCAAGGTCAGGGTGCGCTTTCACGCCTGTTATTAGGTTCAGTTTCCCAATACTTGGCAACTCACGCTAAATGTTCGGTTATGATAGCAAGGGATAAAAGTGAAAGGTAAAACTCTTTGGTTATAGCTAGAGAATCTAGAATGAATATGGAAAATAAACACGTTCATAATAAAATGCCAAAATCCGTTTGTAGCGTTGCAGATGATATATGTCTTCCGGACACCGATTATCCACGCGTGGTTATTGTTGGTGGTGGCTTTGCAGGTTTGGCCTTGGTAGAAAAGTTAAAGAACAAAAAGGTACAAGTAGTTTTGTTTGACAAAAACAACTTTCATCAGTTTCAGCCATTGCTCTACCAAGTGGCAACGAGTGCCTTAGAGCCAGACAGCATCGTCTTTCCATTTAGAAAGCAATTTAAAGGCTATAATAATGTAATATTCCGCTTGGCCGAAGTTGAGGAAATTCAACCCTCATCAAATATACTTATAACTTCCAAAGGAAAGGTTCAATATGATTATCTGGTACTTGCTACGGGCACGACTACCAATTTCTTTGGTATGGATTCCGTAGCCCAGAACAGTTTAGGAATGAAGGATATTCGAGATTCATTGAACATTCGCCATATGATGTTGCAAAACTTAGAACAGGCTGCTATTACCTGTGATGACAAGGAACGTGATGCGCTGACCAATTTTGTAATTGTTGGAGGTGGTCCTGCAGGAGTAGAAATGGCTGGTGCTTTGGCAGAGTTTTGCAAGTACATTCTTCCTAAAGATTACCCAGAATACCCTTCTTCTATAATGAATATTTATTTGGTGGAAGCAGCTGGAGAATTACTTGGTACAATGTCAGACAAAGCGTCCTCGAAAACATTAAAATATCTAAAGAGTCTCAATGTAAAAGTACTTTTTAATGAAGTGGTTACTAATTATGATGGCACAATAGTTTCTACAAAAAGTGGTAAGACCATTTTAGCCAAAAACTTAATCTGGACCGCAGGTGTCAAAGGTCAGTTTCCAAATGGTATCGACAAAAAATATGTTGTTAAAGGCAACCGCTTAAAAACAGACTCATTTTTAATGGTAGAAGGTTATAAGAATATTTTTGCCATAGGTGATATAGCTGCTGTAATTACCAAAAATACACCAAAAGGACATCCACAGGTCGCACAAACGGCTATCCAACAAGGGAAATATTTAGGTACTTCAATCCTAAATATCATAAAAGACAAACCTATTAAGCCTTTCGAATATCACGATAAAGGTTCATTGGCCACAGTAGGCAAGCGAAAAGCAGTAGCCGATTTAGGCAAATTCAAATTTGGAGGTTATTTCGCTTGGTTATTATGGTCTATCGTACACTTAATGTCCATAAGTGGCTTTAGAAATAGATTGATGGTTGGTTTTAATTGGGCGGTTAGCTATTTCACCTATGAAAAGAGCAACCGCCTGATTATTAGAAATTTCAACAAACCATCAGAATCAAAATCCACGACCAGTGTGCTAACTGCAGTTAAAAACTCAACTGTCAATGATTAAAGGAACTGTACATAATAGCGTCTGGAATATAACTAATAAAGTATTTAGTAACACAGGTATTGTACTATTAATAGCAGTAATAATAGCTATGCTTTGGGCAAATTCACCTTGGCAGAGCATCTATCAAAACATTCTAAACACCACTATTTCATTTAGTATTGGCGATTTGCAATTGACCGAGCCATTACTACTTTGGATTAACGACGGATTAATGGCTTTGTTCTTTCTTCAAGTAGGCTTAGAATTAAAAAGAGAAATATTAGGCGGTAAACTATCAACACCTCAAAATGCTATATTGCCCATTGGTGCCGCTATAGGAGGAATGGTGTTTCCAGCTCTTATATATTTTATCTTAAATCCTAGTGGCGAAGCATCACAGGGTTGGGGAATACCTATGGCTACCGATATTGCTTTCTCTTTGGGCGTACTAGCACTTTTCGGAAAACGCTTACCCATTGCATTACGTGTATTCCTAGTAACACTTGCCGTGGTGGACGATTTGGGAGGCGTGTTGGTAATTGCACTTTTTTACACTTCTGGCATCTCTACAATGGATTTGTTTCACGCTTTTCTTTTCTTTGGATTATTAATTATTGGAAATTATGCAGGTGTTAGAAAAACTTGGTTCTACGCCATCATAGGTATTGGCGGTGTTTGGCTAGCTTTCTTCTTCTCAGGAGTACACCCTACCATTGCTGGAATACTAACAGCCCTAGCCATACCAGGTCGTGTAAAAATAAACGAGGCTACATTTTCGCAACGCCTTGCTGCATTACACAAAAAGTTCAAACAAGAAAAGCCCGTAAAAGGGTCGCTGATTTCTCATTCTCAATTAGAAATACTCGAAGAAATTAAAGTTACAAGTTCTGAAGCCGAAACACCACTTCAAAAGCTCGAAAATGCCTTAAATCCATTTGTGAATTTTATCGTATTGCCCTTATTCGCTTTTGCTAATGCAGGTATCCATCTTCACGGCAAAGTTTTAGAAGTACTTACTCACCCTGTAAGTTTAGGAATAGGTTTTGGTCTCATATTCGGAAAGTTCATTGGTGTGGTCTTATTTTCAAGAATTTTGGTCATTCTAAAATTAGCGAAACTTCCTAAGAACATCACTTGGTATCATATATACGGAATTGCCTTTTTAGCAGGTATTGGGTTTACAATGTCACTTTTTATAAACGAATTGGCTTTTGCCAATGAGAAATTTATATATACCGCTAAAGTCAGCATTTTATTTTCTTCACTAATTGCGGGCATTATCGGTTCCATCATATTAATAAAAAATAAAACACCTAAAATAATATAAAAATGAAAAATATAGCAGTAATAGGATATGGAGTTATCGGAAAGAGAGTGGCAGATGCCATCAACCTACAAGATGATATGAAACTCATAGGAGTATGTGATATAATAAGTGATTGGCGCATTCAAAATGCAGTAAGGAAAGAGTATGACATCTACGCCGCAACTCAAGAAGCCGCTAATAAAATGAAATCTGAAGGTATTATCGTAAAAGGAAATATGCAGGAACTTTTAAATAAATCAGACCTTGTTGTGGATTGCACACCTAAAAAGGTTGCGGCCCAAAATGTGGCAATCTATAAGGAACAGCGCATCAAATTTATATTGCACGGTGGTGAAAAACACGAAACTACAGGGCATTCATTTAGTGCCGAAAATAATTATGAATCAGCTCTTTATCGGGATGCGACTAGAGTAGTCTCTTGTAATACAACTTCCATACTGAGAACGTTAACCGCATTAAAAAGAGCTGACTTGTTGGATTATGCAAGGGGAACACTTTTAAGAAGAGCTACTGACCCTTGGGAAAGCCATTTAGGTGGCATTATGAATACAATGGTGCCTGAAAAGGATATTCCAAGCCATCAAGGGCCAGATGCTAAAAGCGTCGACCCAGAATTAAATGTAATTACCTCTGCGGTAAAAGTACCCCAAACCTTAAGTCATATGCACTATTGGAACGTGAAATTAAAAAAACAGACAACTAAGGAAGAAGTGCTAAAAGCGTTTAAGACTTCCACCCGAATCAAACTAATTCGTTATGACCAGGGTTTGGTTTCAAACAACACCATTAAAGAAATGTTTTTAGATATGGGGCGACCTTGGGGCGATATGTACGAAGTAGCCCTTTGGGAAGATATGCTCAAAGTACAGGGCGATGAGCTGTTTTATGCCTACATCGTCGATAACCAGGCTATTGTAATCCCAGAAACCATAGATGCCATTAGAGCATTAACAGGCATAGAAAAAAATGCTTCAAAATCCATTCTAAAAACAAACAAAAGCTTATCAATCAACTAAGAAAAAATAGCAATGGATAATACCAATAAAATAAGAAAACGCTATGATAGGATTGCCGGCTATTTTGACCTTTTGGAAAAACCTATGGGTACAAGCGGATTTGATAAATGGCGCAAAGAACTTGTTAATCAGGCTAAGGGAAAAACTCTTGAAGTTGGCGTGGGTACAGGTAAAAACCTACGGTATTATAGCACTGAAATGGATTTAACTGCTATTGATTTTAGTAAAAAAATGCTTGATAAAGCGAAAGCAAAATATAAGGATGACCTACCAAGAACAAGTTTCTTGGAAATGGATGTGGAAAATATGGACTTCAAAGATGAATCCTTTGATACAATCCTAACAAGCTGTGTGTTTTGCTCGGTACCAAACCCTGTAAAAGGTTTAGAAGAAATTAAAAGAGTCCTCAAACCTAACGGACAGCTGATTATGCTTGAACACGTCCGGAGCGGCAACAAGATGTTGGGCACTCTTATGGATTGGTTCAATTTTATTCCCCTCTATATAATCGGTGATAATATTAACCGAAGAACAGATGAAAATCTTAAAAAAGCAGGATTCGAAAACATCAAAGAAACTAGGCTATGGAGTGACATTGTAAAATTTTTCATCGTGAAGAAATAAATTCTATGAAACCTTAAAATCATAACAAATGGATACTTATGAAAATATTAAAGAATACCTAGGCGATAAAGCTTCTTTTTATCTAGAACACGTTTGTGAAAAAATCACAAAAGATGAAATATATACCCCTAATGGTAACAGCACAGAAGAAATATTTAGCAATAGCAACCGCCACCCGCAAGCACTAAGAAGTCTTGCTCAATTATACAATCACGGAAACTTGGCAAATACAGGTTATCTAAGCATTTTGCCTATAGACCAAGGTATAGAGCATAGTGCTGCTTTTTCATTCTATAAAAACCCTGATTATTTTGACCCTGAAAACATTATAAAACTGGCCATAGAGGCAGGTTGCAATGGTGTGGCATCAACCTTTGGTGTATTGGGTCTATATTCTAGAAAATACGCCCACAAAATACCCTTCATAGTAAAGGTTAACCATAATGAACTGCTAACCTACCCTAATAAATATGACCAAACTTTATTTGGCAAGGTAAAGGACGCTTGGAATATGGGTGCAATTGGTATAGGTGCAACCATCTATTTTGGTTCTAAAGAAAGCAATAGGCAGATTAAAGAAATATCAGAAGCTTTTGAAGAAGCCCATAACTTGGGAATGGCAACCATCTTGTGGTGCTACACCCGAAACGAAGCATTCAAAACAGAAAAGGAAGATTATCACACAGCTGCCGATGTAACCGGTCAGGCTAACCATATAGGTGTTACTATACAAGCCGATATCATCAAACAAAAATTACCTACAAATAATTATGGATTTAAAAATATTGATTTCGGTAAATATAATGATGAAATGTATGAAACGCTCACCACTAAACACCCCATTGATTTATGTAGGCTACAAGTGGCAAATTGTTATATGGGCAGAATAGGATTAATTAGTTCCGGAGGTGGCTCTAAAGGAGAGTCTGATTTGGTCGAGGCAATTACCACAGCCGTAATCAATAAAAGAGCTGGTGGTTCTGGGCTGATAATGGGTAGGAAAGCATTTCAAAAACCTTTTGGTGAGGGTGTAAATATTTTACAATCGGTTCAACAGGTATATCTGGAGGATAAAATTGACATCGCATAACAAAAAAGAATGTTTGACACAGAGATAAAATCGCTTAAATCGCTTAACGATTATTTAGTAAAGCTAGTAGAAAACCGACTATGGCTCAAAGTCATTATCGCCCTGTTACTTGGTGTTGGTTTTGGGTTGCTCTTAAGCCCACAAAATGGCTGGGTATCCAAAGAAACTGCTGATGTGGTAGGTAATTGGCTTGCACTTCCAGGAGTGCTATTTCTTAAACTAGTACAGATGATAATGATTCCATTAATTGTAGCATCCATCATAACAGGTATCGCAAGCAATGATAAAGATAGCCTCAAAAAACTTGGTGGTGGCGTGCTGCTTTATTTTCTCGGTACCACTATAGTCTCAGTAAGTATAGGCACGATTATATCTCAACTCTTTAAACCAGGACGCTTTTTACATCAACAATCGCTATCAGAGCACAACGATATATCCGTGGTGAATTCAGAGGGTTCTGAACTGTCTTTCGGACTTGAAAACATACCCGATGCCATATCAAATTTGCTTCCTGAAAATCCATTGGCATCAATGGTAAGCGGTGAGATGTTAAGTATCGTGATTTTCACAATCATTATTGGTGTAGCTGTGCTATCGCTTGAGGATTCTTTACTGCGCCCAGTAAAGCTTCTTTTAAGCGCCATACAGGAAGTCTGTATGACGGTAGTAAAATGGTCAATGCTTCTAGTACCTATTGCCGTATTTGGGCTTATGGCGCAGCTTACCTCTAGTGTTGGCTTAAGTTCATTATCGGGTTTAACTTACTATGCGGGAGTGGTCCTGCTTGGTCTGTTACTACTTGTGATTTTCTACGTTTGTTTAGTAGCCTTTCTTGGAAAGTCTAACCCGCTTCAATTCCTTAAAAAGATTAGAGATGTCCAACTATTGGCCTTTTCTACCACTAGTTCTGCAGCCGTAATGCCGTTGTCGCTTCAAACAGCAGAGGAAGAATTAAATGTAGATAAGACCGTCAGTAATTTTATTATTCCTATTGGTGCAACCGTTAATATGGATGGCACAGCACTCTATCAAACCATAACAACCCTTTTTATAGCTCAAGCCTATGGCTTAGAAATGAGTTTGCTTAACATCATTGTTGTCATTGTAACCATTGTAGCAGCGTCCATTGGCACCCCAGCCATACCAGGTGGTGGTGTGGTGATTCTCGCTTCTGTTTTAGGAAGTGTTGGTATACCTGCTGAGGGTATCATCATTATCATCGGTGTGGAACGTCTCTTAGGAATGTTTAGAACAGCAGTAAATGTTACGGGCGACCTTACGGCTTGTATGGTATTCAACACCTTGTATGGAAAAAGACTGTCATTAGCCAATATCAAAACAGATAATAAACCAAATTTAGAATGATAAATTAATGAATACTGATAAAATTAAACATATTGGCGTATTTACTTCTGGTGGCGACAGTCCCGGGATGAATGCTGCGTTGTACGCCATCGCAAAATCTGCTGAAATAAATAATATCAAATTAAGTGGGTTTCGAAAAGGATATGAAGGACTAATAGACGGTGATTTAGTTACATTAAAATCACACGAATTACAAAAAATAACACACAGAGGCGGCACTATTCTAAAAACAGCACGAAGTGAACGTTTTATGACTCTAGAAGGTCGAAAAAAAGCATTACGGACACTACAGGCCAACCATATTGACGCGCTAATAGCTATTGGTGGTGACGGTACTTTTAAAGGTTTACTTGTTTTTTCAAAAATATGCGACATCCCGTTTATAGGTATTCCTGGCACTATAGACAATGATATTTCAGGAACAGATTATACCCTTGGTTTTGATTCAGCAGTAAATACTGCCATTGAAAACATTGATAAAATACGTGATACAGCCGAATCCCACGACCGCGTCTTCATTGTAGAAGTTATGGGAAGGGATTCAGGATATATAGGTATCCATTCTGGCTTGGTTGTCGGTGCCAATGGAATTCTAATTCCTGAAAGCACACAAGACTTGACATTTTTATTAGAAAAAGTAAAAAACTATGATAGTGAGGATGCATTCTTAATAATAGTATCCGAAGGTGATGAAGTAGGTACAGACGTAGTGGCATCTAAAATTAAAGAAGTCAACCCAAAGGCCGATTTGCGAATTACAAGGTTAGGACACGTGCAACGTGGCGGCAACCCGTCTGCTTTTGACAGAATGTTGGGAATCAGGCTTGGTGCTGCTTCTGTAGATGTGCTTTTAAGAGGCTCTAAAAACGTAATGGTTGGGCTCTACAACAATATGATTTGCACAACCTCATTTCAAAGTGTCGTAAAACAGCACCATATAGATGAAGAACTGCAGGACCTTTTAGAACTTTTTGGTTCATAAAATCTTAAATTATGAGAACAACAATATTTAGTACACATAAATTCGATAAGCCTTCACTTATCAAGGCAAACGACGGAAAGCACGAGTTATATTTTTTGGAATATAGGCTTACGAAAGAAACAGCAAGATTAGCGAGAGGCTCTAAAGCCATTGCACTATTCTCTAACGATGATGCCTCTGCTGATGTCTTAGATGAGCTGTATCAACAAGGAATTGAGTATATCGCATTACGTTCAGCAGGATTCAATCACGTTGACCTTAAAAAAGCTGACAAACTAGGACTAAAAATAGCTCGTGTACCAGCCTACTCACCATATGCTATTGCAGAACATACTCTAGCACTCATCTTAGCACTTAACCGAAAAATAATCAGAGCACACAACAGAGTTCGGGAACAAAATTTTTCACTGAACGGACTTACAGGGTTTGACCTAAACGGTAAAACAGTAGGTGTTATAGGGACAGGAAAAATAGGTGCAGTTCTCGTAAAAATACTTCACGGTTTGGGCTGTAAGATATTGGCCCAAGATGTCGCTGAGGATAAAAACCTGATAGACTCTTATGACGTCATTTACACCAACTGTACTACTATCTGTAAACAAGCAGATATAATCAGCCTGCACGTCCCATTGACCCCATCAACGCAACACCTAATTGACACGGAACACATAGGCTTAATGAAAAAAGGTGTTATGCTCATTAACACGAGTCGAGGTGGTTTAGTTGACACCAAGGCCGTTATAGAAGGATTAAAATCTGGCAAAATTGGGTATTTCGGGATGGATGTGTATGAAGAGGAAGAAGGACTATTTTTTGAAGACCACTCTGATACAATTTTGCAAGATGAAGTCATTGCAAGATTGATGACTTTCAACAATGTTCTTATCACAAGTCATCAAGCATTTTTAACCGAAACCGCATTAAAAAATATCGCAGACACGACCATATACAATTTAGACTGTTTTGAAGACAAAGTACCTTCTGGAAATGAAATTATACTGAACTAAAATTATACGAACCTATAAATCATCCAAAATGAGAAACATATTAGTACCAACCGATTTTTCAAAGAACTGCAACAAAGCTGAACTACTAGGTATAGAAATGGCAAAGCTATACAATTCCGAAATTCACTTTTTACATCTTATGCAAACCCCTGTGGATTGGGTAAAGCTGGACAAAGAAAAGGAAAAGCGATATCCTGAAACATTAAAGCAAATAGGTAAGACCAAAGCGGCATTACGGGAATTAGAAAAAATAGCAGAACGCAACGGACTAAAATGCCGAACGTTTTTACAATTTGATGCAGGTCAAGGTGATATTTTAGACCATTCAGGTCATTATCAACACGACTTTATCATTACTGGAAGTAGTGGAACCAAAGGTGTCATTAGGGAAATAACAGGAAGTAATGTTGAGCAAATTGTACGAAAAGCTAATGCACCCGTAATTGTTGTAAAAGATGAAGAAGTCAACTTTCCATTCAAGAATATTGCATTTGTTTCAAATTTCGATGAGGACATTACCGATGCTTTTAAGCAGGTAATATCCATTGCGAATAAATGTGATGCTCGCATCCACTTATTACGTATTAATACCGAGACAGATTTCAATAATATTAATCTTGGTTTAGACCCCATTGAAAAAACATTGCAAAATTTTCCAGAGTTGAAGAACTACTCAATGGCTGTATATAATGAACCTTCTGTGGAAACAGGCATTAATACGTTCATAAAACAACATCCCATAGATTTAATAGCGATGGTGACACACGGCAAAACAGGATTTTTAAGTCTATTTTCTAAGAGTATCGCCGAAGGTGTTACTAACCATTCCACCTTACCTGTAATGACTATACATATATAGATAATGAACGATTCCATAAACATAATAAAACATTCTGGAGAGATAGAGCCCTTCAAAAGTGAAAAACTCATCAACTCATTACGGCGCGCGCACGCAAGTGAAGTACTTATCCAAGAGATAGTTGAACATATTGAAGCTACTATATACGAGGGTATATCAACCAAGAAAATCTACCAAATGGCCTTTAGGATGCTTAAACGAAAATCGCGAGTAAGTGCTTCAAAATACAAACTCAAAAAAGCTATTATGGAATTAGGACCTTCTGGTTTCCCTTTTGAAAAATTAATAGGTAAGATAATGGAACAGGAAGGGTTTGAAACGAAAGTTGGAGTTATAGTGCAAGGCAATTGTGTTAAGCACGAAGTAGATGTCATTGCGCAAAAAGACAATAAGCATTATATGATTGAATGCAAATACCATAGTGACCAAGGACGCTTTTGCAATGTAAAGATTCCATTATACATCAATTCGAGATTTTTAGATGTAGAAAAGCAATGGGAACGTCAAAAAGGTCACCAAACAAAAATTCATCAAGGTGGCGTTTACACGAATACCCGCTTTACTACAGATGCTATACAATATGGTAAATGTACTGGATTAATAATGACTAGTTGGGATTACCCTAAGGGAAATGGTCTTAAAGATAGAATTGACCAATCTGGTCTACATCCACTCACAGCGTTAACAACAATTACAAAACGGGAGAAAACATTGCTACTCGAAACTGGAACCGTGCTCTGTAAGGAAGTACACAATAATCCAGATTTATTAAATCAAGTAGGAATTGAAAAATCCAGGCACAAAAAGATTTTACAAGACTCTGAAGAACTATGTAGAACAAAATGAAATTAAAGAATAAATAAACAATATTATAATGCATATACACTTTTTAGGAGCAGCTGGTACCGTAACAGGTTCAAAATATCTGGTAGATACTGGTGTTAGAAAAATACTGATAGACTGCGGCCTTTTTCAGGGATTGAAAGAACTACGCGCAAAAAACTGGGAGTACCCGCCAGTTAATGTTGTTGATATTGATGCGGTTTTACTCACTCACGGCCATATGGACCACACAGGCTATTTGCCAAGATTGGTAAAGCAAGGCTTTAAAGGCCCCATCTATGGTACTAATCCCACTTTGGATATTGCAAAAATTATATTGAACGATAGTGCCAAAATACAAGAACAAGAAGCCGAACGCGCTAACAAAGAAGGCTATTCTAAACACAACCCGGCTAAACCATTGTACGATTTAAAGGATGTAGAAAAAACCGTTCCTTACTTCAAAGGGGTGCCGCCATCGCAATGGCTACCCATTCTCAAAAATGTGAAGGTTCGATTTCAATACAACGGACACATTCTTGGTGCAACCTACATTGAATTGGATATAAACGGAAAACGTTTTGTGTTTTCGGGAGACATAGGAAGAACTAACGACTTACTATTGTATCCACCTTTAAAGCCAAAAAAGGCAGATGTATTATTAATAGAGTCAACCTACGGAGGTAGGTTTCATCCAGACGAAGTGGAAGCAATTCCACAGATAGAAAAATTGGTCAACGATACCATCAATAGAGGTGGCAGTTTATTTATACCTAGCTTTTCGGTAGAACGAGCCCAATTGATGATGCTGATTTTTTGGAGATTACTCAAGAAAGACAAAATCCCTAAAGTGCAAATGATAATGGACAGCCCTATGGGTGCTAATGTACTAGAATTATTCCACCGCACAAGAGATTGGCACAAATTAGAAGAATATGAATGTGAAGAAATGTGTTCACACTTCACTGTCGTTAGTAGCTATCGCGAAACAATGGAACTAAGAACGGACAACAATCCAAAAATCGTAATTGCAGGTAGTGGAATGCTCACGGGTGGCAGAATGCTCAACTATCTCGAAACCCAAGCCCAAAACCCAAATAACACCTTGCTTTTTGTTGGATATCAAGCTGAAGGAACCCGTGGTAGAAAACTGTTGGAAGGTGACAAGGAACTCAAAGTTTATGGAAAATGGGTGCCATTTCATATGCAAGTTGCAGAAATTGAGGGACTGTCTGCACACGCAGACCATAAAGAACTTTTGGATTGGATGGACGAGATAGAAAACAAACCAGAACAAATTTTTATTGTTCACGGTGAGAAAGAAAGTGCAGAAGCCCTACAAAAAGGAATCAAAGACACTTACGCTTGGGATGCTGAGATTCCACAACTATATACCATTAAAGAAATAAAATAAGCTATGGAACAACCATCAAATATTTTAAAATACAAACATCTTGGTATCTATACCCAAAATGAGAACGTGGTCTATATGCGTGAAGATTGCCACGTATGTATTTCAGAAGGGTTCGAAGCCTTGACCAGAATTAGGGTATCAACTACAACCACGACAATAGTTGCAAGTCTTAATGTTATAAATTCAGATATTCTAAGTCACAATGAAATAGGTTTATCTGATGCTGCTGCAAAAAAACTGAAAGCTTCCGAAAATCAAACGCTTTATGTTTCTCATTTAGAGCCTATTGAATCGCTAAGCTACGTTAGGGCTAAAATCTATAATCAAAAATTGGATTATAAAGCCTACAACGACATCATAACAGACATCGTAGAAGGCGACTATTCCAATATCCACCTTTCTGCATTTATAACAGCTTGTGCAGGTGACAGAATGGACATAAATGAAATATCAGACCTTACCCAAGCGATGATAGCTTCAGGAAAACAATTAAATTGGAACAAGGATATTGTAGTCGATAAGCATTGTATTGGTGGATTGCCTGGAAACCGAACCACACCCTTGGTAGTGGCTATTGTAGCCGCATATGGACTTACAATGCCAAAAACGTCTTCCCGAGCCATTACTTCACCAGCCGGTACAGCCGACACAATGGAAGTCCTAACCAACGTAAAACTTTCTGCAGACGAGATTGAGGGCGTGGTGAATCAGGAAGGTGGTTGTTTTGTTTGGGGTGGTACCGCTCAATTAAGTCCAGCGGATGACCTTCTTATAAAGGTAGAAAAAGCACTAGATATCGATAGTGAAGGACAGCTCATTGCTTCCGTACTTTCAAAAAAAGCTGCTGCAGGTTCAACTCACGTTGTTATTGATATCCCAGTAGGAAAAACAGCCAAGGTAAGAAGTATGGAAATGGCTCAAAAATTAAAAGACCATATGGAGGCCGTAGGAACTGCCGTTGGATTGAATGTAAAAGTTGTAGTTACGGATGGCACGCAGCCTGTTGGTAGAGGTATCGGTCCAACTCTAGAAGCCATAGATATACTAAGAGTTTTGCAAAATGAGCCAGACGCACCCAAAGACTTAACAGAGAGAGCATTGCTTTTAGCCGCTGAACTATTAGAACTTTCTGGAAAAGTAGGAAAAGGAATGGGATTGGAAACCGCACATAAAATTCTCAAATCTGGAAAAGCATATGAAAAATTCCTTGCCATTTGTAACGCCCAAGGACGTTTTACACAACCCGTTTTAGCGCCTTATAAAATAGAAATCAAAGCAGAAACTACAGGTATTTTGAAGAATATTGACAACCGGAAAATAGCGAAGCTTGCAAAACTATCAGGCGCACCTCAATCCAAGTCTGCTGGAATTCTATTAAATGTTCATTTAAATGAAAAAATTGAAAAAAACCAATTACTGTACACCCTGTATGCTGAATCACAGGGCGAACTAAACTATGCATTAGATTATAGAAGTAACCATAACGATATAATAACCATTAAATAAGACACTATATATGAAAACAATATTATTTAGTCTTCCTGGAAATGAAGACCTCACAGAATTGATGGCCACAAAAATGGGTGCCGAAGTGGGCGAGGCCACTCTACGAAAATTCCCTGATGGAGAATCCTATACACGTATACTTTCTGATGTTAAAGATAAATGTGTGGTGCTGATATGCACCTTGCACAACCCTGATGAAAAATTGTTACCCTTGTATTTTTTAAGCCACACGGCCAAATCAATGGGAGCAATGTGCACCTGTTTGGTAGCACCGTATTTGGCTTATATGCGGCAAGATAAAATTTTCAATCAAGGCGAGGGTGTTACTTCTACGTTCTTCGGAAAGTTGATTTCCGGTTTTGCAGATAGCCTTACCACAGTTGACCCTCACTTGCACAGGATTAGTTCTTTGAGCGAAGTCTACCACATCCCAAACAAAGTTATCCACGCAGCCGATGCTATTTCAGATTGGATTAAAGAAAATATCGAGAATCCGGTACTTATAGGTCCAGATTCAGAAAGCGAACAATGGGTTTCCGAAGTTGCTAAAAATGCAGGCGCACCTTTTACGGTATTACAGAAAATACGTCACGGCGACCGTGACGTGGAAGTTTCAGTTCCAGATGTAGATAAATATAAAGATGCCACACCAATCTTAGTTGATGATATTATTTCCACCGCACGTACAATGATTGAAACCGTAGAACATTTGAAAAAAGCTGGTATGAAACCACCAATTTGCATAGGCATACACGCTGTTTTTTCAGGCAATGCCTATCAAGACTTATTGGATTCAGGCACAGAAAAAATAGTGACCTGCAATACCATTCCACATCCTTCAAATGCAATTGACCTGAGTGATGTAATGGCAAAAGAAGTAAAGAAATTAATGCATCACATATGATAAAACAAAGCTTCATACTGTTTCTTATCCTATTTAACCTCTATGTGTATGGACAAACCGAAATGCTCATTGGGCAGATTTCAGACAGGACTGTAGCTCGTGAAAATTTTGACGAAGATGGTGTATTCCTTAATAAGCAAACATTTAAGGCAGGTAAAATTATAGAGGATGATGGGTATTATCAAATTGAAGTCATAACAGAGTTATTTGATAAAGAGAAAAAGTCAACAGAAAAATACACTACCACCTATCGCTGTAAGCCCGACGAGGCCAATATTTTGGTAATGGCATTCCCGTTTGCAAAACCAAACTCTAAAGAAACCGAAATCAATAGCTCAACTACAAACTTTACTGAGCTATATGATTTAGATAATTTAAAGGATATTGAACTTGAAATGAGTTTTGATTCTGGCTTACTGAACTTTTTTGGCTCAAAAAGCTTCATAAAGATTTACGACCGAAAATTAAACGACCACAAGAACAGTATTAGCTCGAAGATAAATATAAAAGCCTATGCTTTGGGAATTCGCATTAAGCAATTGAACTATATCGTCAAGGAAAAATTAAACGCTAATGGCTTGTTGACCTTTCAGAAATTTATAGAAGAAGACGATAGCTATTTTACAATGACTTATAAAAAAACTCAATGAAGAATTACGATACACTTTCAGAAGCAATAAACGATTTACAGGCGAATGGTTATACATATGATTTTAACCTTAAACCTGAATGTCTGGAGTGTGCTTCACTAAAAATTGAAATACAGCCAGAAGATTTTGACGTTGATGAAACCCATCGCTTTGAAGGGATGAGCAGTACCGACGATAATAGTGTACTGTACGCCATTTCATCTAAAGATGGCATTAAGGGCATCTTGGTGGATGCCTATGGTGTCTATGCCGAAAACATATCTGATGCAATGAGAAAAAAATTACGATAACACTTAAACAATACAATAATGGAAAACCACGAACATCACAATCACAAAGAAATGGACCATTCTAAAATGGATCATTCAAAGATGAAGCACAAAAAAGAAGACCACTCTAAAATGAACCACGGAAGCGGTGGTCATTCTGGTCACAATCCTGGTCACGGACAAATGGGTCACGACCATCACAAAATGATGATTGCCGATTTTCGAAAACGGTTTTGGTTAACTTTAATACTTACCATTCCAATTCTATTCTTATCCCCTATGATTCAGGAATTTTTTGGATATGAATTTCTCTTACCTGGAAACCCATATATCCTATTTGCACTTTCAACCGTAGTGTATTTTTATGGTGGCTGGCCATTTTTAAAGGGGTTTTGGTCAGAAATAAAGAAGGGTTCACCAGGGATGATGACCCTAATTTCTATGGCTATTAGCGTTGCCTATTTTTACAGTACTGCAACTGTTTTCGGTTTACGTGGTGAAGATTTTTTCTGGGAACTTTCAACACTAATCGCAATTATGCTTTTAGGCCATTGGATAGAAATGAAAAGTGTATTAGGAGCATCAAAAGCTTTACAACTTTTAGTAAGTATGATGCCCGCTGAAGCCCATAGAGTAAAGGGCGATACCATAGAAGATATTCCTTTAGAAGATTTGCTAAAAGACGATGTGATTTTAGTAAAGCCTGGTGAAAAAGTTCCTGCAGATGGCATCATAGTAGATGGTTCCAGTTATTTGAATGAGTCGATGCTTACTGGCGAATCCAAACCAGTAAAAAAAGAAGTGAATGATAAAGTAATTGGGGGTTCAGTAAATGGTAATAGCACCTTAAAGGTCAAGGTAGAACATACAGGTAAAGACAGCTATCTCAACAAAGTAATTACTATGGTTGAAGAGGCTCAGAAAACAAAATCTAAAATGCAAAACCTTTCTGATAGGGCTGCAAAATGGCTAACCTATATTGCTTTGGTCATTGGTTTTGGAACACTAGCCGTTTGGCTCATATTGGGTTTTCCTTTTGTATATGCCTTAGAAAGGATGGTTACTGTTATGGTTATTGCTTGCCCACACGCATTAGGACTTGCCATTCCATTAGTAGTTGCTATATCTACAGCAGTATCTGCGCAAAATGGATTATTGATTAGGAATCGAACAGCTTTTGAAGAATCCCGAAAAATATCAGCCCTGTTATTTGATAAGACTGGAACACTTACAAAAGGTGATTTTGGTGTCACAAGAATTGAATCGGTTAATCAAGAATATTCAACAGAAGAAATCTTAAGGCTTTCAAGTGCCTTGGAACAGAGCTCGGAACATCCTATTGCAGTAGGTATTATCAAAAAAGTCAAAGAAGACAACATCACCATTCCAAAGCCAGAAAATTTCAATGCCATTACTGGTAAAGGTGTAGAGGCCAATGTGGAGGGCAAACAGGTAAAAGTGGTGAGTCCAGGATATTTAAGAGATGAAAAAATAGACATTCCAAAAGATGCCTATAGTGATGCTGCGGAGACTGTTGTTTTTGTTTTGATTGATGGTGAATTAGCAGGTTATATTGCGCTTGCCGATGAAATAAGGCCAGAATCTGCAGATGCCATTAAAGTATTCAAAAAGAATAATATTAAAGTCTTAATGGCCACTGGTGATAATGAAAAAACAGCTAAAGCCGTTAGTGAAAAGCTTGGCTTAGATGGATACTATGCCGAAGTATTACCACATCAAAAAGTGGAAATTGTAGAAGAACTTCAAGCAAAGGATGAATTTGTCGCAATGACTGGAGATGGTGTAAATGATGCACCCGCTTTGGCAAGGGCTGATGTCGGTATAGCGGTCGGCTCTGGTACTGATGTAGCGGCCGAAACTGCAGACATTATTTTGGTAAACAGTAACCCAAAAGATATCGCTAATCTAATTCTCTTTGGAAAAGCTACCTATAATAAAATGATTCAGAATCTGATTTGGGCAACGGGATATAACGTAGTAGCCATTCCATTAGCTGCCGGAGTATTGTATTCTTCAGGGTTCGTTTTGGGACCAGCTGTAGGAGCGGTTTTTATGAGTCTTAGTACAATCATTGTTGCTATAAATGCTCAATTGTTAAAACGAAAAATCGGTAAAAAATAATGGAGAAGAAAGAGAAACTCAATAGGATTTTTTTAGTCCTCTTGAGTTTATTCGTGGTAATGTTAGGGTATGGTATTTTATTACCTACCCTACCATACTACACGGAGAGATTGGCTCTCAAAGCCAATCTAGATACTGACTTGATTAATTTTCATATTGGCCTCTTAACAAGTATATATCCATTATTTCAGCTCATATTTGTAGTTGTTTGGGGAAAACTTTCAGACAGATATGGGCGTAAGCCTATTATCATAATTGGTCTTATAGGTTTTGTTATAATGCAATTATTTACTGGTTTGGCCACTTCGCTTACAATGCTCTATATAGCACGTATTTTTGGTGGTATTTTTACTTCTTCTGTAATTCCAGTAAGCAACGCCTATTTGAGTGATATTACCTCGAAAAAACGCAGAACCAAGATAATGGCTTGGTCTGGTGTAGCGGTAAGTTCTGGTGTTATCTTTGGGCCTGTTTTGGGTGGATTCCTCTCGCAAACCAACCTTCACTTAGATTACGAAATTGGGCAGTTACACTTAGATCGTTTTTCAGTCCCGTTTCTATTTGCAGCCGTATTAGGGTTTATTGTTTTTATTATAGTATTAAAACGACTTAAAAACACAACTAGGGTTAGCAAGTTTACTACTCAAAAACTGACATTTGGTTTTACTCTTAGCAAATATTTTATGGTGCTGTTACTACTCTCTTTTATAATGCAGTTTGTAGTGACACTATTTGAAACGGTATTTTCTATTTATGGTAAAGATGAATTAGCCTTTAACAGTAGTCAAGTAGGTATAGGGTTTATGTTGTGCGGCCTGGTAATGGCAGTATTACAACCCATTTTCGCCAGTTATGGCGAAATATTTTTGTCAACAAAAAAACAGATTGCAGTAGGCCTATTAATATCAGGAACAGCCTTAATAATTTTCCCATTTTTTAATAATGAATTGGTAGTATATGGCCTCATTGTCATTTTTGCAGCTGGTGGAGCTATGATTACCCCTAACCTACTATCTGCTGTTTCTTTGATATCAAAGGAGAATACCGGTAGGAATATATCTATACAAAGTTCAACAAATAGCATTGGCCAAATATTAGGTCCAGTATTGGGAACTTGGCTAGTCGCTGGCGGCTTTTTTTATCCGTTTATTATTGCTGGAAGCATTGTTCTGGGTGCTATTGGGATTCTAGTCTTTCTTAAGCCCCCAAATAAAAACGTAGAAGATCTTAACCATACTTTAATGATGGAGAATTAAACCACAAACCTTAAAGCCCCAAATATTTTGCATAAATTAATTAATAAAATTTTAAATGACTATAAGGAAGAAATCCAAATAATCGAAGAGTCCAACCTTAATGACTTCAGTAATATTGAGAAAGGAATTTCCATTTCTAGGATGTATCTTCAAAAATTACGAATATGTGTAAGGGAAAATGACTTCAAGAACCCTCAAGAAGAAATAACATTTTTTAAAAAGCAGAAACCTTATGTATATAGTCGTCTTAAATTTTATGCAAAACTTCATAGTTTTATGACTCACAGGCCTGCTGGGACTATTAAATCTCAACAAGAGTTTATAGACTCTGAAATAAAAAAACTTCAAGAAAGTAACAGACGCAATCTAGACTTTATAAAATACTACAGAGAGGAATCTACAGTTTTAGACGAGTTCTATTTTCTTCGAGGGAACGATAAAATCAACTTAGTGTCAGATACTTCCCATTTCTATACTGACGCAGAGTTTTCTACAAGCCACGACAATGCTGTAGCTAAAATTGTTGCGTACGATCTACTAATAAATCATTATGTGCAAGAGTTAAGTAATTTAAGGGATATTTGCTTAGACAGAACTAATAATCTTAATACACTATCCAATGGTGAGCGTCTTGGATGGACTGCTTCTAAAACGGATTTGATAGAATTAATCTATGCGTTACAAGCATCTGGTGCTATAAAGAGTGGAACAGCTGGAATTAAAGAAATGGCATCAGCTTGTGAAGAGATTTTCGACCTTAACCTTGGAAACGTGTATAGAACCTTTCTTGAAATAAGAGAACGAAAGATTGACCAAACCAAGTTTATCGATAGATTAAAAACAACATTATTAAGACGTATGGAAGAAACTGACGGATAGTTATTGTGGATTCCATAAATGTTAAATTTTCACCCAAGTTGGGTATAACTTGGGAAAAAATTAATTTAATTTTTATTAACATTATTTAGCACCGATGATTTTAATAACAAACACTAATTTAAGCCAAATTAAGTCATTGATAATGAGATAATAAAATCACCCAACTTGGGTGTTCCTTGGGGTTAAAATCGAACAAAACAGTCCATTTTTGTAGAACGAAAGTCAAATCAGGTCAGAGGTTATCAAATTAGTTGACAGCGATGAGATAGCCTCTTTCCATTAAAACCGTTCTATTATGCCGACGTCTATTATAACCACTGAAGATCTTCGAGAATTTAAAATGGAATTGCTCGATGACATTAAAAAATTGCTAACAAAACAAGCTACCGGGAAACTCAAAAGGTACCTCAAATCTTCCGAGGTTATGGATTTACTACAGGTAAGTCCTGGCACATTACAAAACCTTCGTATCAATGGTACTTTACCTTACACTAAAGTTGGTGGTATTATCTACTACGATGCCGAGGAAATACAAAATATAATGACTGCTAATCGTGTACAGCACGGTTCAAATTCTAAATAATGAACTACATAAAGCTACTTAATGCGGCTTTTGAAAAGTTCTATTTTGATGACCGCCTAAACCCTACCCATATCAGTCTGTATATGGCATTGTTCCAAGAATGGAACAGTTGCCGCTTTATGGATGAATTCTTCGTGAACCGTAGGGAACTAATGCGCTGTGCAAAAATCGGTTCAAAATCTACTTACCATAGATGCATTGTGGATTTAGATACTTGGCAATATCTTTCTTATTATCCTTCCAATAATCCCTATAAAGGCAGTAAAATTAGGATGTCCATTATTGGTACAAGTAGCGAACCAGTTATGGGACAGTACAATCCCGAATTAGAACTGCTTGCAGAACAGTACTATCCCAGAGGTGTACCATTAGAGGGACACCACCATCCCAAAAATGGACAAGTTGTGTATCAACACCGTCCCACCAATGGACAAGCATTGGTATCTGAAACAAACAATATCAAACAAGAAAACTATATAAAACAGCCAAAAGACTGTCAGGCCGTTATTAATTTTTTTGAAGAAAAGAATTTTGATGTAGCGGAAGCTAAAAAGTTTTACCAGCACTACGCCGAACGAGATTGGCATACTGGCGATGACGAAGTAATTCGTGATTGGCGAGCAGTAGCCATCAATTGGATGGATAGGACTGAGTTGTTTGAAACTCAAAACAAAAATCAAGCGTCCCAAATCAAGGACAACTTGCGAACTACTAAAGCCAAAGATTATGGACAACCCCTCTAAAATTACCGAAGGTGGTGTGGAATATTCGCTGGGAAAGTTCGATGGAAAAAGCGTAATCTACGACTTCCCAAAAATCTTGATTTATCTGAATGCCAAGGGCAAGCTATTGTTTGGCAAAAAATTCAGAATCTATGACGAGGATAAAGACATACTACTAAAACTCTGTTCCTACTTCATCAAGGACAAGAGCAATTGTGAAGCATACGGCATCGACATCGACAAAGGGATTTTACTTTCTGGTCCTGTTGGGTGCGGTAAGACCAGTTTGATGAAATTGCTACGACATATTGTCCCAATGCAACGGCCTTATGAAATGATTCCCTGTAGAAACGTGACATTTAGCTTTAACCATTTGGGCTTTAAAACGGTTGAAGAATATGGCAACACCAAATTCTATTGCTTTGATGATTTGGGTGTTGAACCAGTTGGCAGGTTTTATGGCAAAGATTTGAATGTAATGGGTGAAGTGCTACTCTCGCGTTATGAACTGTACTTAGATACCAAACACAAAATTAAAACACACGCTACTACAAACTTAAATGCTGAAGAGTTGGAAGAGCGTTATGGCAATCGCGTTCGTAGCCGAATGCGGGAATTGTTCAATTTAATTGCTTTTGACACAAAGGCTGGGGATAAGCGGAAGTGAATTTATATCAAAAACAGGACCTAATCCTCAATTAGACTACTTTAAAAATAACTAAAAACTGTTTTTGTGGGTATTCGATTTTACTATATTAGGGGTTATATTATTTCTATTACATTTATGGCTAACCTATTTAATCAAACTTCATCAATAATTGACAATCAAGAGCTCTTTTTTAAACTGTATAACGCTAAAGACGAAGAGGATTTGTTAAACATAATTGACCTTAACCCTACCATATTTGATGATTCAAACTGGAAACCATTGGGTGGGAATTTCAGTAATTATGGTGTAGTAAAAAATCAACAATCGAGTCCCATAGCAGCTTTAATAGAAAAAGTCACCAATGCCATTGATGCTCTACTAACCAAAGAGTGCATTCTTTCAGGAATTGACCCAAAATCAGATACTGCGCCGAAATCGATGGATGAAGCCATTCAAAAATTTTATCCAGAAAATAATTGGGATTTATCTTCATTTCGGAAAGAGCAAGCCGAGAATATTCAAATTATCGCCAACGGAAAAGGGCCAAGAAACCAAAAAAAACCAATATCCAACATCAGTCGTAGTTTATGATAATGGCGAAGGGCAGCACCCCGAAAAGTTTGAGGACACCTTTCTCTCGCTACTTCGTGGTAATAAGAACGACATTCATTTCGTACAGGGTAAATACAATATGGGTGGAAGTGGCGCCATTGTTTTCTGCGGAAAGAAAAGATATCAACTCATTGCTTCTAAGCGGTACACAAATGATGGTAATTTTGGTTTTACCTTGGTGCGTGAGCATCCTAAAAAAGAATCGGACCAAGCAAAAGAAACCTGGTATGAGTACTTGCTTATTGAAGAGAAAATCCCTTCGTTTACAGCTTCAAAACTAGACCTTGGTCTTAACAATCGTCAATTTGAAACAGGAACCATTTTAAAACTGTATTCGTATCAGTTTCCCAAAGGCTATTCTGGTTTTGCCCAAGATTTGAACCAAAGTATCAATGAGTTTTTATTTCAACCCGCCTTACCAATTTTAACGGTCGATACCGCTGAACGTTATCCAAATAATAAGGTTTTAGAAAATGATTTGTTCGGTTTAAAGAGACGTTTGGCAGCTGAAGAATCCGAATATTTAGACGAAAGCTTTTCCGAGAATTTCTCTGATGATGTCTTTGGAAAAATGAAAGTATCCTGCTACGTTTTCAAAACCAAGGTAAAGGATTATGACCTCAAGAAAACCAAAAAAATCATACAAGATAGATACTTTAAAAATTCAATGGCGGTGATGTTCTCACTCAATGGACAAACCCACGGGCATTACACCTCTGAATTTATCACGCGTTCTTTAAAGCTAAATCTGTTAAAAAGCCATTTATTGATTCACGTGGATTGTACCGAAATGAAATATAACTTTAGGAAAGAACTATTTATGGCTTCTAGAGATAGGCTCAAGGATGGTGATGAAACTCAATTTCTAAGAAGTTACCTGGCCAAAAAACTAAGTGCAAAAGATGGAAGGTTGGCAGAAATAGAAAAGCGCAGAAAACAAGCTGTAGATATTGATACGTCTTCAAATACTAGCGAATTACTCAAAACCTTCACGAAAAATCTACCCATTGATTCTGAGTTGGCAAAATTGCTGAACCAAACATTCAAGCTGGATATTAAAAAAGAAAAGAAAACTGAGGGACGAAAGAATCGTACTTCAAATGAAAAAGAGCCAACACCTTTTGAGCCCAAAAGATTTCCTTCATTTTTTAGAATCGACACTAACAATAATGACAAAAAGGAAGTTGCTACAATACCGCTCAATGGCGAAAAATCGATTCGTTTTTCCACAGATGTAGCCAATGATTATTTTGATAGAATAGAAGAGCCCGGGGATTTAAAGATTAGCGTACTTAATATAAAACCTAATAACTCTGATGGCGGAACTAAGCCTGGTGAGCCAAAAGAAATAGATGAAGTTTTCAACGTTGTAAAAAGTAGTCCGAACAAAGGAAAAATACGAATTTCTCTAAACCCAAAAAATGAATTGAAAGTTGGTGATGGCATTCAAATAAAAGCAAGTCTGTCATCACCAAATGGCGACATAGAGGAATTGTTCTGGGTGAAAATAGCCGATAATAACAAGCCAAAAAGCGAGATACCGAAAAAGGAAAGCGATAATGATTTGTTGGGACTGCCAAAACTTGTTTTTATGTATAAGAAGACAGATGATGATTCTGATACGGACGTAACTTGGGAAGCGGTTGAAGAAGCTACAAGCCTCGATGTAGATTATTCCACCGTTATGATTCCAGATGCTGAAGGTGATTTACTCAACCGTATATTTATCAATATGGACAGCACTGTACTGAAAAACTTCAAATCAAAAGAAAAGAACATCAACCAAGAACAATTAGAACTTGCTAACCGAAAATATTACACCTCGGTATATTTTCACACCTTGTTTCTCTACACTATCAGTAAAAACAGAGGGTATGAGATAAGGCAAAAAGTAGAGGGTAAAAATGAATTGGAACACGTTGATTTAGGCCAATACCTAAAGGATTTATTTGACCATTACTACTCAACCTTTATATTAAACTTTGGCGGTATGGAAGCTATGATGCAGGGAATTGGCGACTAAAACCAAGTGATTTCCTACCCTATAACCATAGCTCAAAAATAAAGTCATTATATCCCATCCCAAAAGTTGTTAATGGCTTAAATAATCCTATTTTTGTAAGGACAAAATTTGTCTCTAAAATAAAATTCAACAACGATGGAAACATTGGGTGAATATCTCAGAACACTAAGGGAATTGCAAAACTTGCCTATAAGAAAAGTTGCTGCGGCACTAGATATAGACCAGTCTACACTTGGCAAATACGAGAGAAATGAGAGGCTTCCCAAAAGAGAACTTCTGTCAGACTTCGCATCATTCTACAATGTTGCCGTTTCTGATTTGGAAAAAAAATACTTAACCGATAAGGTAGTATTCACCCTTTTAGAGGAAGAAAATCCAGAGAGTATTTTAGTTGAATGTAAAGACAAATTGAATTATTTAAAAAATAAAAACGGCGAATCGAAAATAAATGAATAAACTAACGTTTACAGGACACGAAACATTTCACTGTCGCCATTTTTGGTTGAAGAAAGGCTACGATTATCTTTCTATGGGACAGTCTTTCAAAAATCCAGATGCGGTAACAGCTTTAGGTGTGGGAAAGAATATGGTGATGTCTATTAATTTCTGGCTAAAGGCTTTCAATATAAATGACCAAAACGACCAAACTACTGTATTCGCCAATAAAATCTTTGATAGCAATACAGGTTACGACCCTTTTTTAGAATACGAAGGTACGCTGTGGTTGTTGCACTACAAATTGTTAGACACCAACCTAGCATCTATTTACCCTTTAGTTTTTAAAGAATTCCGAAAAGTTAGGGTTAATTCACAATTTACAATCCAGCAACTGCTAAGGTATTTGATAAGGACAGCTAATAACAATGAAACTTCGATAGCTGAAAACTCGCTGAAAAATGACATCAAGGTATTTATAAAAACATATTACCTAGCCGATAAGAACATCAAGGATATGGAAGACGATTTGTCGTCCATCTTCATCGACCTCAATCTTATTACTAAAATTACCGATACCGAGGAAGGTTCAGTTTTTCAATTAAAGGTAAGTGAAAGACCAGAGATACCTATAGAAATATTTTATTTCCTAATCTTAGATAAATTCCCGGAGCTTACGTCTATAAGTTTTGATGATATACAAAATAAGATAGGTGATGCATTTGCTTGCTCTACCGAAGGTACGGAACTCAAAATCCAGGAAATATCGGAAACTTTTAAAGATGTTGTTTATAAGAAGGATGCCGGAAGAAAAGAATTACAAATTAAAAATATCCCTAACAAATGGGATACATTAGAACGCTACTATAATGCATAAGTTTACAACATCCACAAATATTGAGCGCGATGCCGTAAACGACATCAATTACGTAGTTACACCCAACGCAAAAAATGTTTTTGAAAGAATAGTTTCTGGTTTTCAACAGGGACATCATTCATTTAATATAATTGGCTCTTATGGCACAGGAAAGTCCAGTTTCCTATGGGCTTTTGAAAAAAACCTTAATGATAGAAAACCTTATTTTGCTAATCTTAATGGCCAGTTTAAAGGATTTCAAAAATTTTCATTCTTAAAAATTATTGGGGAAGCCGCACCGTTAACAACAGTACTAAAGAAATCCTTTAAAGTTAAGGAAGATACAGCCAATACTAGTCTTATTGATACGATAGGCAGGCGTGCTGCATCGCTTAAAGATAAGGGTGAAATACTGGTCATCTTAATCGATGAGTTTGGTAAATTTCTTGAATATGCAGCCAAACACAATCCGGATAGCGAATTATACTTTATACAACAGTTAGCTGAGCTAGTAAATGATTCCAACAGGAATATTATTTTAATTACAACGCTACATCAAAATTTTGGTTCTTACGCCATTGACCTATCTCAAAACCAAAAGAATGAATGGGATAAGGTAAAAGGGAGGTTAATTGACATTTCGTTTGATGAACCCATTGAGCAACTACTTTATTTAGCGTCAGAAAGAATAGAGGATTTGAAAATTAAAAAACCAAAGGATATTGGTTTTGATGATTTATTCAATAAAATAAACGAAAGCAAGCTCGTCAGCAATTCGGAAACTCTGAATTACGATTTAGCCAATAAACTTTATCCTTTTGATATTCTATCGGCAAATATCTTGGCTCAAGCTTTGCAAAAGTATGGTCAGAATGAAAGGTCCTTATTCTCTTTTTTAGCTAATAGTAAAGTTTTCTTTGACAAAATAGATAAAGACAACCATACATTTTTTAATGTAGCCGATGTGTTTGATTATTTAACGATTCATTTAACCAGTGAATTAGAAGATAGATATTCAAACCCACACAAGCCTCAATGGAATACCATTGTAAAAGCATTGGATAAGGCAGAAGCGATTAATAATAAAGGATATGAGCATTTAGCAAAAATCATAAAGACCATCGGTCTGGTAAACTTATTCGCAAAATCTTTTGGTAGGCTAGATAAAACTTTCTTAGAAAATTATGCAAAGTATGCCTTAAACATTCCTGATTCCGAAACATATATTGAAAAACTCATAAGTCAAAAAATAATTAAATTCTATAATTATCGCAATAAGTTTTTCTTCATTGACGGAACGGACGTTGACATAGAGCAAGAATTGATTGATGCAGGTTCACATATAGACACCGCTATAAATATTGCTTCAAAAACCAAACACTATTTTAAAGAAAAATACCATTTTGCTAAGGAAGCATATTTTGAAATTGGTACGCCAAGGTTCTTTAAGGTAAATATATCTGATTACATTGAGAATACTACGCCTCAAGGGGAAATTGACGGCTACATACATATAATTCTCAATAAGGATGTAAAACTTAAGGATTTAAAAACTAACGATGCCCGACAACCTGCACAACTATATGTACTTCTCAAAGATTTTGAATTTGTAAAGTCCTGCATCTATGAAATCGAAAAGATAGATTTTGTATTGCAAAAGTATGCCGAGGACAATGTTGTAAAAAAAATTCTAACAGAAGAGAAGGCCCACGAAGTACAAAAACTACAAAAACTTCTAGAACACGGCATCTATGACAATGTTAATGCGGATTGGTTCTACCATGGTAAAAAGCTTAAGATTGATTCTAAGGTTTCCTTAAACCGAAATCTCTCTCTGATAGTAAAAGATGAATATTCTGAGACGCCTCGTTTTTTAAATGAGATGGTCAACAAAGAGTATTTAAGCACACCTATCTTAACTGCTCGTAAAAATTTGCTCAAAGATTTACTGCAGTATGCTGAGGAAGAAAACTTAAATTATGAAGATAGCAAGTTCCCACCTCAAAAATCGATTTATTTAGGATTGTTAAAAGCAACAGGAATACATCGGGAACAAAACAATGCATATTCCCTCAATGAACCTACAGATTCTACTTTTAGTCCGCTCTGGAATTATTGCAGCAATTTCTTGGAGGATTCAAAACATATTAAAAAGAACTTATCTGAATTATACGAATCGTTAACCAAACCACCATTTAAACTTAAAAAAGGGTTCATCGATTTTTGGGTTCCCATATTCCTTATTGTAAAAAATCAAGACTATGCTTTATTTCATAAAGGTTCTGGGTATGTGCCTTACCTAACTAGCGAAGTGCTTGACCTCGTGCATAAGAAGCCTTCAGATTATCAATTAAAATCATACAAAATTGAAGGTGTAAGACTGAATCTTTTCAATAAATACAAAGAGATTACAGGTGTAGATACATCTAGTAAAAAACCAGAAAGTTCGCTGATTTCTATTTTCAGTAGTTTCATAGCTTTTTACAATGCCCTACCGGAATACGTAAAAAAAACTAATCGATTAAGTCCACCAGCTAAAGGCTTAAGGGATGCTATAGCATCTGCTAAGGATCCAGAAAATGCGCTACTAGCAGAAATACCTAAAGGATTAGGATATAAAAATATTAACCTCGAAGAAAATGATAGTGAAATCCTGAATGATTTCATTGAGCGCCTAAATAGTGCTATCAGTGAAATAAGGGTTGCCTATGAAGGTTTGCTCAATAGGTATGAAGAAAATATATGTGACGCTCTGAACCTGAAAAGTAAAGATTTTATAGCTTACAAGAGTAAAATTCAAGCGCGTTACAGGTCGTTGAAACCACATTTGTTGATTCAAAATGAAAAAGTCTTTCTTAACCGCATAATGTCCAAATTAGACGAACGTGATTCTTGGCTAAAATCCATTGCTGATGTGATTCTTGGAAAGTCTATTGAGAAAATGAATGATGAGGATGAGGCACTTTTGATGGATAATACAAGAAAGATATTCTCAAATTTAGACAATTTATTGGAGTTACACTCTTTAGCAAATGAAAACGTAAATAATGAAATAGTACAGTTTCAACTAACAGATGTCTCAGGTAAAACCATAAAACAAAATATTGTTCTAAACTCTTCTGAAGAAAAGAAAGTTTCAGAATTACAAAAGGATTTGGCCAAAGTATTATCCAAAAATGACAAATTGAGTGCAGCTGCTGTAATTAGATATTTAAAAACTTTGCACGATGAAAGTTAAACACGTACTGGGAATTTCTGGAGGAAAAGATAGTGCTGCATTAGCACTTTATCTCAAAAACCTATACCCCGATTTGGATGTAGAGTATTATTCTTGTGATACAGGTAAAGAGTTAAAAGAAACTTATGAGCTTATAGAAGCACTAAACAGTAGGTTGGGAAAAGACATTAAAACAATTTTCGCAGTCGAACCAGAAAAAGAGACCCCTTACAAAACCACTTTTGACCATTTTTTGGCCGAGTATGGTGGTTATCTGCCCTCATCAACAGCAAGGTGGTGTACCAAGAAGCTGAAGCTAGAACCCTTTGAGAAATACATTGGTGATGAGCCTACAATATCTTATGTAGGAATACGTGGGGACGAAAATAGAGAGGGCTATATATCCAAAAAAACCAATGTACAGTCTATTTTTCCGTTTAGAAAAAACATTTGGAGTGAAGACGTTATAAAAGAAGTTCTAGCCAATAATAATATTCCCAAAATTACAAGTCTTTACGAAAGTCATAGCCCTAGTCATTTAAAAGAAGATATTCTCAATAAGGTCAAACTGCCTATTTCGCCAAGTTTTAGGCAAGGGCAAAAATTAGATTTTCTCTTAAACAGTGATATTAAATTATTCAATCGTGTGGTATTTCAATATTTAAAAGAAAATACTGATTACCCTGTTGCTTTTTTAGATGATTTCCCTTTGGTAGAAAACGATGAAAATTTAGTATTGGATGATATTTTTAAGATACTTGATGAGAGTGGTGTTGGAATACCCGCTTACTATCTAAAAAAGAAATACCAAGTAGAAATTGATGGTAAAATGGAAACCGGAACGTACTCACGTAGTAGGTCGGGTTGTTTTTTTTGTTTCTATCAGCAAAAAATTGAGTGGGTTTGGTTACTGGAAAACCATCCATCTTTATTTCAAAAAGCTATGGTATATGAAAAAGACGGGTACAATTGGATGGACAGCGAAACTTTAGAAGAATTATCTAAACCAGAGCGTGTTAAAGCCATAAAGAAAGAACATTTCACAAGAATGAAAAGACAGCTGAATAAAAGAACCACTAACAGTTGGAAAGATGAAATTATAGAAGCGGAAGGCCTAGGTTGCGCCAGCTGTTTCATTTAAAATATTAATATATGAGTGATAAAATCGATTTATCAATAGATGCCGGAAGGCTTTTGTTCGGGTTAAGTAGAATTGGCTACACAACGTCTGCCGCTATTTGCGATATTATAGATAACTCGGTAAGAGCAAATGCAAATAATATAAATCTCTTAATCAAGAAAGAACGTGAAGACTTTTCTGATAATAAGAGAAACAATGTCAAGGAATACATTATCATAGACGATGGTGATGGTATGGATGAAAATGCCATCAAAGAAGCACTCAAACTTGGCTCAACAGATGACCATTATGATGATAAATCGCTATCCAAATTTGGTTTGGGCTTAAAATCGGCCTCATTTTCACAAGGGGATGTACTAAAGGTTATTTCTTCAGATGGTACAGGATTCAACAAATACGAAGTCTCTCTTCCAAAAGTGATGGAAGCCAAAGAATATTTTGCAGAAAAAACTGAAATTGAAGAGAATGAATCTGAGCTCATTGAAACCTACCTAAAAGAAGGCAAAGGTACCATCATTATAATTTCTGCTATCCGACTCAACAACCATCCAAGTGTTAGAAATACCATTAAGGAACTTAAAACAAAAGTTGGTGTAATCTATTTCTATTTCCTATCAGAAAATGGTGTACACATAACCATTGGTGATAAGGAAATAAACGCCATTGACCCATTGTTTGTCTCAGAAGCCGACGAAAATGGAAACTTGAACGAAAATGAATGGGACGGGACAGAAGTACGATGGATAGAGAAACCAAAAGAGCTTACACTTGATGATGAACTACAAATTAATGTTACCATTGAGATAACCCAGCTTCCCTACCCACCTATCTATAGAATTAAGAATATTGGCGAATCAAGAGATAAGGAAGTACGTGAGAGATATTTAATTGAGGCGGGCAACTATGGCTTTTATGTTTATAGAAACAAGAGGCTTATATCTTGGGCTTCTAACCTTCAAGGTATTATCCCTTATGACCAAGATTTTTATGCTTTTAGGGGACGAATACTTATTAATGACGAGGCAGACGATTTCTTTAATATTGATGTGAAAAAATCATCGTTAACCCTCTCTGAAGAAGCATTTAGAAATATCAGTGATTTTACCAAGGAAGCTAAAAGTAAAAGCAAGGCAGCTTGGAAAAATGCGGGTAAGATAAGCCGCGACATTATAAATAAAGCACCTAATGAAATTGCTAACAAACTCTTAGAAGAATTTGAACAGATTGAAATTTTGCCAGGTGATGACCTACCTGACGAGGAAGTAGCTTTAGAACGATTAAAAGCTATTACTGATGATATGACCTCAAAAATCAAGTGGATAATCAAGATGATGAAAGAGGATAAAGGTGAAGAAGTGGACGATGTGGATGATGACTACACCGATGATGAAAAAGAAGAGGCAGTAAAAGGTGAAAAGAACCCTAACCTTACAAAAATATTCAGGGTATCATCCGTTGAAGACAACCTACTTTGGGAACCTTATTATGATACCGATTTGGGCAATTGTGTTAGGATTAATAAAATTCACCGCTTTGCAAGGTTAATCTATGAAGACAATGCCGAAAATAGAGATTTACAGATTCTTTTCGATTTAATGATGCTTCAATTTGCCGATTCCGAGCTGTATGCCTATAAGAATATTGAAAAATATGAGTACGACGACCTTAAAGTCATTTTAAGAGAGTCAAGAAGGATTGTATCTGAATTTTTGGCGAATATGTGCAGGAAACTAGAGAACGATTTGCCACCAAATTACAGTGACGAAAAGTATGCTTGAGACTAGTATCCTAGGCGCCTTTAATGGCGCCGACCAAGCTTATATTTACATCTGGCTTTCTAAAAAACATAAATTTGTTTATGTAGGGATGACCAATAGTTATACCGGCACAATTGGAAGGGCAGGTGCCCATTTTAACAGAAAGGGAACCTTACGAAAACGGTTTATTGAAACCCGAGGTTATGAAGTCAATGATGTTGACGATATTTTACTCTTATCCTTTCCTCTGCCAAAACCAAGGGAATTTACCTCAGTAGAAAAATCATATAGAGAGGCTGTAGAATATCTTGTACAAAAAGAACTGATATTGTTACGCGGTAAGCTCAATCCCACTTTTGATGTTATTTCGTGGGTAAGACTTAGTCCAAGAACAGGAAATTCAAAAATCAAGAAATTAGCAGCTTCTATTGTGAATTCCTTTGAGACTAATTATTCCCGTTTTTAATTGTATATATCAATGTGTCCAACTGAGCTTGAGTTGTAGTAGCACCAAAACTAATGCGAATGCTTCTATCGGCTATTTCTTTACTCAGTCCCATACTTTTTAGCACGTGCGATTCTTCTATTATTCTAGAGTTACAAGCAGAACCCATTGACACCGAAATTAAGTTCTTGTTCTTAAGGATAAATGACTCGGCATCCTGATGTAAGAGTTGAACATTAAGAATATAAGGGCTTTTAGTTGCCGAAACCGCATTAACTTTACCTAATTCTAACTGATGTAATTCTTGCTGAAAACGAGTATTCAACTTTTGAATTCTTTCATAATTAGTCTTCATCTCAGACATCGCTAGCTCACTTGACTTTCCTAACCCTACAATTCCTGGAACATTTTGAGTCCCTAGATTTACGGATTCGATAAGTTGCTTAACCATTATGCCCGATTTAGTCTTAGCTGTTGATTTGATTAATAAACCACCAATACCTTTTGGCCCATAAATTTTATGAGCGTTGAAACATAATATATCTATATGTTCCTCTTGGAAGTTTAGCGGAAGTTTCCCGTAGGACTGTGTTGCATCTGTAAAAAATAGAATATTCTTCTTTTTACATAAAGTCCCAATATCTCTAATATCTGTAACAACACCGGTTTCATTATTCACGTGCATTAAAACTACAAGTACCGTGTTCTTACCAATGCTTTGTTCCAATGCCTGCATATCGATTTTTCCATTCTCATCGACATCAAGATAGGTTACCTGAGCACCAATTTTTTCTAAATCCTTACACGTATCCAGAACTGCTTTATGCTCTGCTTTAGAAGTGACTATATGGTTTCCCGTACCCAGACTATTATAAAATACTTGACTTATAGCCAATTTGATGGACTCAGTTGAACCACTTGTAAAAAAGACCTCGTCCTCTTTACAATTTACAAGTTTGGATATCTGACTTTTTGCATTTACAACTGCTTTGGAAGCTAGTTCACCTTGCATATGAGTGCTACTGGATGCATTCCCAAAATAACTGAGAAAGTATGGTGCCATCGCCTCATAAACTTGTTCATTCACTGGTGTGGATGATGCAAAATCAAAATAAATAGGTCCTTTTATCACTTCTTTATAAAAATCAAATGCAAAGTTAAAAATATTAAACCAATCTCTATTTTAAGCCGGGAATAATAAATGATAACGATAAATAGTATAATTACATAAAGCCAAATAGTTTCTAAGTAATTGTTTAATTTGATTGCTTTCGATGAAATTTTGAGGATAAATGAAAGTAGAATAAGGCTACTTACCTAGTTTTAAAATCCGAAATGCACCTTGAATTACCAAGATGAATACGATTGTTCCGATAATCAAATCAGGTCTATTGGAATTTAACCAATTGACTAAAACTCCTGCGGTTATAACTCCCAAGTTGATAATTACATCGTTAGATGTGAAAATCATACTTGCCTTCATATGTGCCTCATCTTTGCTTTTTGATTTTTGTAAAATGTAAAGACAAATTCCATTTGCCGCAAGTGCGAAAATCGAAACGATAATCATAGTGGAAAAATCAGGAAGTTTTTCTGTACCAAAAAACCGTCTTAAGACTTCTGCAAATCCAACTATTGCAAGTGCTATTTGAAAATATCCTGCAAGTTTCGCAATTCGTTTCTTTTTTATCAAAGTTCCACCAACCGCAAACAAGCTAATTCCATAAACGAAACTGTCCGCAAGCATATCCAGACTGTCCGCAACTAATCCCATTGATTTTGAAATCAGTCCCGTCGTCATTTCTATTAAAAAGAAAAGAAAGTTAATGGCAAGGACTGACCAAAGCAGCTTTTTTTGGTTTGTGCTTTCATCAAAATCAGTTTGGTCGGTATGTTGTGTCGAAATCTTCTTTCCACCTAAATTCAATTCAATAATAGACTTTTCAATTTGGTCATTTTTCCCATTATGAAAAACAGCTAGCATTCTATTGGGGATGTCGAAATCTAAATATTTAATCTCTGAAATACCATCCAGTTTCATTCGGATTAGATTCTCTTCCGATGGACAATCCATTTTTTGAATCTCAAATAGGGTCTTTTGCATATCTATCCTCAGTTGCTATTATTAGTGGAAAAAATAATACAAATGTAATTAACTACTAGTGCAACCCGATTGCAAAGATTATCTGTTACAGTTGTCGCACAAGCCTTTTACAACCATATTGGCTTGTTGTAATTTGAAATTAGCAGGTAGTTCAATATTGGGAATAGGGACATCAAAAAGACAAAAGGTTCTATCGCAATTTGTACAATAAAAGTGATAATGCAGGTCTTTTGGGTCGCAGTTACAGCCTTCCGCACAAACTGCATATTTGGTCATTCCAGAGCCATCTTCAATGCTGTGGATAACTTTGTTTTCCTCAAATGTTTTTAGTGTTCTGAAAATAGAACTTCTATCCGTATAGGGCAGCGCATTTTCAATATCCTTTAATGATTGAGCTTTTTCTAGGCTTAAAAGATGGCGCAGAACAACCGTTCGTACTGCGGTGTTTTTTACTTTTTTTATTTTTAGGATTTCTTCTTCCGTTTGCATTTTCCTAATATATCATTTTTTAGAGTATTGTCTTTTCAGCAACAACTTTTGTTTTCTTGAATCGGCGGACAAGGCACAGTTCCGTAAGAACAATAAACACAACAATCTCCTTCATTTGGTTTTAGAACCGTTTTGCAACTCTCACATTCATAAAAGAATTGACAGGATTCCGTTGGCATTTCTTCTACTTTTTTATGTCCGCAGTTTGGGCAAGTTATTTCAGATGTCAATATAGTTTCCATTATTTTTCTTTTTTGTCGGTCACGTTATAACCTGTAGAATTAATTGCTTTCTCAATTTCCGCTTCATTGGTCTTGGTTTTATCAAATTCAATGATTGCATTTCCACTTTCGTATGATGCTTTTGAGCTCACGATTCCGCTGAGTTTATTTACTTCGTGGTTTACGTGTTCCTCACAACCCGAACAGGTCATTCCACTAATTTTAAATTCAGTTGTTTTAATATCCGATTTATCTACTACGATAATGTGTTTTGCCGTGTCTGGGTAAAAAATTCCTGAATAGTATGGAAATGCCAACATTACTATTGCAAATACAGTTATAATTCCTAAAAAAGTTTTGGACTGTGTGAATTTTGGTTTTTCGTCTGTCTCACATTCACAATCGATTTCCTTTTTAGGCTTTAGCATTTGATACCAGGCAAAACAAAGAACTAAAATTGTAAGCCCGATTAGGTAAGGTCTAAAAGGTTCTATCCAAGAGAATGTTGAAGCAATCCCACTTGTTCCTGCGATAAGAGCCAAAACAGGCGTAATACAGCATAAGGAAGCTGTAATTGCAGTTAGCAAGCCTGCTCCAATTAATTTATTTTCACTTTTCATATTGCTTCTAAAACTTTGTTCTTATCAAGTATTGCGAAAAACGGATTGAGTAGTTTTTCATATTCAGCGGTCAATGAGTAATAAATCGTTTGGGCTTCTCTATCGGTTTCTAATAGATTTCGGTCTTTCATTTTTCTCAAATGCTGGGAAATGGCCGAAATATTCATTCCAAGAATATCACTTAAATCACAAACGCAAAACCTATCTTCTTCAAAGAGTAGGTATAGTATTTTAAGTCTTACGCTATTCCCAACTAATGAAAGTCCATTCGCCAAATAGTCGAACGATTCGTTTAATTCCGAAACCGTGTCTTTGCAACGATTAATTTGTTCTAAATCGGCTTGTTGTCTTATGCAAGAATTATTGTCCATAAAGCAAAGTTACATTATTTTATTATTTAAGCAAACACTTAAATATATAATATTTAATATAGCAATTATTTGATTAATAGAACTGCTAGAAACAAATGGCAGTAGTCTAGTTTCTAAATGACTTATATAACAAAACTACTTCTGCAATAAATTGTAGTACAATAGCTTTTAAACTTTTTGTCAACTCTAAAAATATATCTTTCATAATAGTATTAGTTTTTAATAGATAATAAAATGGCTAAGGCAATTAATTTGATATTCTTAGAAGCAGAAATATAACTGCTTTCATCCCTATTACTCAAAAAACCCAGTTCCAAAAGAACCGAAGTACAATAGTCAATAGTTTCACGTAGTACCTGAAAATTTGCAAACTTCACTCCTCTACTTTTATATCCTATGGCTTTGCAAAGTGCTTTTTCAATTTGATAACCTGTATAAATAGATTCTTTGGAATTATTTGTTCCCTTTTGTGAAGCATAAACTTCTATCCCTCTTGCATCTGGATTATCTGAATGATTGCAATGCAGCGACACAAACAAATCTGCTTTTAGAGCTTTGGCCAGCTCCGTTCTATCCGATAACGAAATGAGGGTATCACTGTACCTGGTCAGATAAATATCCAAAGGCTTTTCCAATTCATTATTTAGCCTCAAAATGGCGGTTGCAATATCCATTACAACATCCTTTTCTTTGATGCCATTTACACCTATGGCGCCAGCATCTTTTCCACCGTGACCAACGTCAATTACAATTCGTTTTTGAGAACTCTTTTCTTGTCCAAAAACGATACACATTTTTAAAAGCAAAAAGGCAAAACTGACGTTTTTGAGTACTTTTTTCATTTTCAATTTTCAGATTATCAACAAATTTCTTTCAAAAACCCATAGAATTTGATGCCAAATAATGGCAAATAAATTCAATTGGTTTTAAATAATATTTTATTCACAAATATTTTATTTTCAGTTATTTATAAACAAATATATGTAAATTTCTAACAACAAAAACAACGCGAAAATCTAAACAATTTTATTATGAAAAAATCACACTTTTTAGCATCAGTTCTTTCGCTCTTATCCACTTCGCTTTTTGCTCAAATTGGTGGAATTGAAGATTCGGTCAACGATGTAGGTGATACCATCAGAGCCATCTTCCCGATTTTACTTGGTGTCATTTTCCTAGTAGGTTTCCTATTTAACGCAGGGCATTTCTTTGGGGAAAAGGCAGACCTCAAAAAAGGGATAACAAGGGTACTTGTGTTTGTATTGATTGCTGGTGCAGTTGTCGGCATCTTCACTTACCTAATCGGAATCGTAGTATAGATGAAACGCTTCGAAGTCTATAAAAACATCAGGAAACGGGCGGTCATTTTTGGACTGCCTATTTCCCTATTTGCCTTAATGATGGTTTCAATACTCGCGTCTTTGTTAATCATTATTTTTTCGTTCAGCTTCTTAGTGATTATTGGTGTTATGGTTTTTAACGCTGCTTTATATGTTGCTTTGACAAGAATAGCCCATAACCCACAACTTTTTCAGATGGCTAAAGCCTTCCCAAGAATCATAAGTAACAAAAGAAACTCAGGCTTAGACTATGAACAAGATTAACCTTTCGGCATATCAACCTATTACGGATATTCAAGACAATATCATATTTGCCAACAATGGTAATGTGGTCTTATGCTACGAAGGGAATCTACCTGAAATTTATTCCCTGTCTGAAAAAGACTTTGAAGACATTCACAGTGCCTGGTTTCAGGCTTTGAAATCCTTACCTGTCGGCACAGTAGTCCATAAACAGGATATCTACCTAAAGCAAACTTATTCTTCAGAAAAACTTCCCAATACAACGTTTTTAGAAAAAGCAACACACGACCATTTCAAAGGACGTGATTATATGGAACATCGTTGTTTTTTGTTCTTTACACTCACTAAGAACAAGGCTCTAAATAATTCAAAATATGTCAACCCTTTCCGCAAAGTTTCCAAAGGAATTGTCCAACAGTTAGATGACAACGTCAAGAGTTTCATTGGGTCTGTTAGTGATTCTGTTTCCTTCATAAACAATAGCCGAAAAATGACTTTTGTTCCGCTTAAAGCGGGCGACATTCAACGACTCACAAATGGTTATTTCAATGGTTTTAATGACGGGTTTGACACCGATATCATATTAGATAAAAAAAGCGTCAATATTGGCGAAAACCATTTTGATGCCCTAGCCATTAATAGCGAACTGTGCTTTGGCGAAAGTGTGCAGAGTAGCAAAACCAATGAGAGATTCACTTCTGACGATTTTGTATTTCATCAGGGGTTTATTGATGGCTTAGGGCTTACGCTTAATGAAAATCATATCGTCAATCAAATCCTATATTTGGATGACAAACAGAAGTGGCGCAAGCTGCTAGATAAGAAAATTGAGGAACTAAACAAAAGTTCCAACTTCGGTTCACAGAACAAAGTAGTTCTAGGCAAAATTCAACACATTCTGGACCAAATCAATGCCGATGACAATGCTCGTATTATTCGTGGTCATTTAAACATCATCTATTGGGCTCGGGAAGACCGAGAGCTAGACAGAATTGGTTCTAAAATAAAAACTGAGTTTAAGGAATTGGATATCATTCCATATTATCCTAGAGGTGAAGAACGCAAAAATTATATACTAAACAGTTACTGCTGTTTTTCTTCTAATTTCTCTAATAACGATTTATATGTTACCGATTTAAAACACGCTTTATGCCTATTCATCAACAACACCAATTACAAGACTGATGAAACCGGAATCATCTTTAATGATAGGGAACACAATGTTCCTGTTCTAAAAGATGTTTGGGACGAGCGTAAGAAGCGTATTAAGGCAAGAAACTTTGCCATTTTTGCCCCTACTGGTGAAGGCAAATCTTTTTTGGCAAATAACATTCTACGCCAATATTTTGAAAGTGGTGTCCGCCTAGTCATAATTGACCTCGGTGGATCCTACACCAAATTTGCCAAACTATATCCTGAGAAATATACAGTGCTTCGCTACGAAAGTGGAAAAAACTTAGGCATCAATCCTTTTTATATAAGTGATGCAAATGACCTGACACCAGAACGTTTGGAAGACTTGTCTGTTTTCTTGTTTGAACTATTTGCTTCAGACTTAAAAGTTACCAAAGCACAATCGGTTTCCGTTAAAAAGATATTACGCCATTATTATAACAACACTTCAGAAAATCATTCTTTAGATGGTTTCTACAACTTTATAGAAAGGAATCAGAAAGGCCTTCTGAATACCTTAAAAATCCATCCCGACTACTTCAATATTACAAGCTTCTTGCACGTAATGTCAGAATATGTCGGCGATGGTCTATATAGCTTTCTTTTCGAAGTTAGCGAAGATCAGACCTATAAAATTGAAGACAAACGATTAATAGTTTTTGAACTGGATGAAGTGAAGGACAATAAAGAAATCTTGTCCGTAATGTTGAAGCTGATAAAGTCTGCCATTCAAAGAACCATTTGGAAAAATAGAGCTGAAAAAGGCATCATCCTTTTCGATGAGTTTGCCAAACAATTGAAGTTTGATAACGTGCTGGAAAGTGTAGAATTCTACTATCAAGCCATTCGTAAACAGAATGGTGCCATCGGGATTATTCTACAATCCATCAATCAGCTACCCAACAATTCAACATCAGCTAGTATTCTAGAGAACACACAAGTCATTTATAGCTTGAATAATGAAAAAGGTTATGACGAATTGGTGAAACGGCTCAACCTTTCGAGTCACGATTTAAACCAATTAAAGTCTATTAAAAATAATCTTTCCGGACCACGAAAGTATACCGAAATGTTCATCAAAATAGGAAAGGAAAGCAACATTTTTAGGCTTGAAGTTCCTAAAGAAGTGTATGCAGCTTACCTAACCGATGGACAGGAAAATGAGGCCATAATGGCCATTTATGAAAAGACCAATGATATGGAATTGGCAATTAAAGAATTCACATCTAAAACATAATATTATGAACACAAAAATCAAAACAATCCTATTCGGGCTATTCTTAACGGTTAGCCTTTTATTGCCTAGCAGTGCTTCCGCTCAAGGAATGCCAGTTTATGACAACACCAACTTTGTCAGCCTAGTAAAACAGCTTATAGAATCAGGTAAGCAGACGGCTGAAATGATTAAGTCTGTAAAATTCCTGAAAGATGCTAAAGAGGCTATTGAGAAAGTATCCAGCGTCGTCCAACAGTTAAGAGCAGTCGAGGAAATTGCACAGAACAACCAACGCCTTATCAATGTAATGCAAAACGATTTACAGGATATTCTGAACTCGCCTTACATCAAACCAGAAGAAGTCACTCGGGTTGCGGAATCATTTGATGCCATCGTACAAAATTCATTGGATACAGTGGATTTTATTGATGAAGTTTTATCCAGCGATAATCTAAAAATGTCTGATGCCGAACGCGCCGAAGTCTTGAAACAGAAAGAACGAGAATCCAAAGAAATGGTGTCCAACATTACTACCAAAACGAAACGCTATAAGGACATTATTTCATTCAGAAAAATGCAGGATAAAGTGAATAACCGTGATACTACTTATTAGAAAAAGCAATGTCAATTGGACTAGAATATATCGATACCGTTTTTCAAACGATACAAAATAGTAGCTTCTCGCAATATACCATTGCCGGGATGAAGACACTTGCCGTCCTGTTTTTTCTGGTCAATATTCTCAAAAAGTATAACGAAGGTGTTGCCGATAAGGATGGTTATACTTGGGGATTAAGCCCGGGGGAACTAGCAAAGAACTTCGCCGTGGTTCTTCTAGTTATATTTTCAACCCAAGTGCTTGGGTTCTTTGATGGTATTCTAGTTTCGATAGAGTCTCAATATCGTGGAACTGCACCTGCTTTATTGCCTTTACAGATGCAAGACATCCCCATAGAAGAAGATATAAATCTTATGGATGCAGCAAAAAATGCTATGACACTGTTGTATGAGGCTTTAGTCACACCCCTATATGGATTCAAAATATTTGCATTTATCATCAGTCTTATTCTATGGATATTGGACTTGTTCATCTATCCCTTATTCCTAGCAGAGCGCTACTTTCTATTGGGTATAATGCAAGCGTTTTTTCCACTCGTCATTAGTTTGGCGGTTTTTGAGAAATTCCGCTCGCTTGCCTATACATTTTTCAAATTGTACGCAGCCGTTTATATGTTGGTGCCTGCGTTCTTTTTAGTCAACGTTTTTGTAAATGCACTCTATACTGAAATCAATACGAACTTCTGGACAAATCTATTTGGGACAGATGTTGGCCAAGGCTTTTTTGCACCTGTGGTACAACTCGGGTCGGTAATTTTTATTGTTTTTCTAAAATTCAAACTATACAGACGTGCCACAACTTTTACCCTCAGATTATTTACTGCCTAAGGCAGATAAAAAAATAAAAATATGAAAACACCATACAAGAACATATACAAGGTCTTAAAATTGAATAGGTTTATCATCTTGGCAGTTGTCATTTTTGCGATGCTATCGAGCACCTTTTCCTTATGGATGGCGTTTAAAACTAAAAAGGACGCACTCAATAGTGCTTTTGCCATCAATACAGACGGAAGTATCATTCCTCTCAAGCTTGTTACCCAAAAAGAAAATTTCAGGGTAGAGGCTTTAGCCCATTTAGACCTGTTCCACAACTATTTCTATAATATCGATGCCAGTAATTACGAGCGTAATCTGGAAAAGGCACTTTGGTTAGGCAATAGCTCTGTGGACAATCTCTATCGACAGAAAAAAGCGGATGGTGTCTATAACCGATTGCTGCAATACTCGCTTGTTCAAAAAGTGTTGAGTATTGATTCCCAAGTCGAAGAACAAAATGGTACATACCGCTTTAGAACGGTAACCATATTCAAAATCAATAGAGGTTCTATAATAGATACCTACGAATTGGTTTCTAGTGGAAACTTAATTCCAGTTGATAGAAACTTTCCAAACAACCCTCACGGCTTGTTGATTACCAACTATTTTGAGAACACCTTAAAAAAACTGAGCGATGAAAATTAAGCCGATAATTGCCACTTAAAAAACCAAGATTATGAAAGTAGAAAAAAACAAAATTGTCTTTGCAGCTGTATTGGCCGTGATTTTCTTATTTCTTATTTCCTATTCTGTAATGATTATGGGTGATGATGAAAATGAAACTGAAAATCTTGAACAGACCTTGGTTCCGGACTTGGAAGAAAATCAAAAAGAATATGATTCCAAGCTCGATGCCATTAACGATTTAAAAGAAGTCCGCGAAACCAATGCACCAAGCATCTACGATGAAAAATTGATTGATTCCTTGGGCTTTTATGACCCAGATTTACCAGAACGCGAAAAAAAACGTATTGTGGATAGTATTTATGAAGCAGGTAAGATTCAATATTCAGAAAAGAAGTATCGAAACTTAGGGCGAAAGAAAGTTGCTCAAAAGAACGTACAACAAATCGATTCAGCCGAAATAATAAGAGAACAAAAAATTCAAGCTAAAGTATTAGGGCTTGAACATCAGTTATTTTTTGCCGCTTCGCCTAAACCCAATGATGCTTTGATTATAGGCAATACCGATGAAACCATCTATGTAGTTGTGGATGGCGAACAGCTCGTACAGGCAAACAGTAGATTACGAATGCGCCTAACAAAAGCAGCTACTATCAATGGTAAATTGATACCAAAGAATACCCCTGTCTTTGGGTTTATCAGTTTTCAACCTAATCGTGCCTTGATTGAGATTGAAAATATAAATCACCATCCCACAAGACTCAAAGCATTTGATTTGCAAGACGGAAGTGAAGGCATTTATGTCGAGAATAACTTTAGGGCTGAAGCAACGAGAGAGGTACTCGATGATGTCATCGGTGATATCAATATCCCAAGTGTTCCGCAAGTGGGCGGAATTACCCAAGTGTTCCGACGCTCTAATCGAAGAGTTAAAGTAACCGTGCTTAATAATTACAGATTAATACTAAAGGCCGACAATCGGCAATAATTAAAAGATACTATTATGAAAACTTACCTTATCGCCATAATGGTTTTTTGTATAAACCATATGATAGCTCAACAGCCACTTGACACCATTTACGCTAACGACACCAAAAATGTAGCCTTGTTTTTTCCAGAACCTATCAGACAAGGCATAACTGGTTCAGATAATTTTGTTTTTACTTACAATCGTGAGAAAGAACAATATTTTGGACTACTTCAGGCAAAGCCTGGTAAGGAAAGTAATCTATTGGTAATCAATAGAAATGGTTCAATTTTTTCGTATATTGTAAGGTATAAAAAACAGCTGTCAAAGCTCAATTATTTCATTCCGCTATCTAACAGTATCGGGAATGAAAAGCCTACTGTAACAGATTCGACTAAGGTTGTAACTTCTGAAAAACGTATAGATAACAGCACTTATTATTATCAAAAATTCTGCTCATATCTTCTTAACAGAAACCAGCGTATTGGTCGAATCAAGAAGCGAAATGAAGGCATTACATTAAGTGTTGAGAATATTGTTTTTGATAAAGAAGAGCTCTACTTCGTTATCCAGGTTGAAAACAATTCTACGTTGGATTACGATTTAAATTTTCTAAATCTTTTTGTCGAGACTCGACAGAAAGGTAAAAAGAAATCTTTGCAACGTTTGTATCAAAAACCTATTTACAAGTACCAATTGCCATCAAAAGTTGTAGAAGGTAAAAAGGTGCGATTGGTTTATGTAATATCAAAATTTTCATTATCCAGTGAACGTAGGGTAATTTTAGAATTGAACGAGAAAGACGGCGAACGAAATATTGAACTGAAAGTATCACATAGATTTATCAATAACCCAAATTAATAGTATTATGAAAAATTTAGTCATTTGCTCACTTGTGCTTCTCTTTATATCCTGTACTGGAAGTAGTAATATGTCACCTTCTGAAACTGCTAAAGTTGTCGCCGAAAGCTTTTATCACGGTGATAAAGTAACGCTTAAAAAACACACTACTGCAGAAGGCTTTACCAATCTTTCCAGTATTCAAGAACTATTTGTTCAGGATAAAAATTCAGAATCTAACTTTAAGATTGTTGATGAAGCTATGGAAGGTGAAGTTGCTTGGATAAAATATTCCACAGTCTATGACCCTAAGCCTGGCGTTTTTAAATTGGTTAAAAAAGATGGGCAATGGAAAGTAACACACAATGGACCGAGGGATAAAGGGCCTTTTTAAAAGTTTAATTTCTTAAAATTTACCGAACTAACTTTCAGTGTACAAAAGATACTGAATAGCCACATTTATGCCTTAATTGTAAAGAAATCAATCGGACTAAAAAGTAAAAAATATTAAGTATAGATAGAAAAGTCAGCAATTAATCTATTTTACAACTATACTTACACCACCTATTACACCACCTATTACACTACCTTTTTGACGATTAATTGAATATAAACTCTGGACGAAAACAATCTAGTGTTCTGATTTTAAGAAATCGTATAGAATTACTATATCACTAATCTTCTCTATCTACAAATTTGATGTGGTCTTTAGATGTTAGTACGTTTGGAAACATTGGGATTAAATCTTGATTTTTAGACAGTCTCATTTCAATATCATCCCTATTCCACCAAAAAGTCCAAATTCCTTTAGACTGCAACGATTCAAGTTTTTCGGTTAATGGTGCAGATATTTGTGTATTAACCGCTAAGAAAAACCCTTGTGAATCGTGAGTCTCTACGGTATCTCTAATATCCATAACTTTTCCTTTTCCAATTGTAGATTTTCCCGATTTGCATTGACCTACAACTTTAATCAACTTTTTTGGCGGTGTGATATCTGACATATATTCATTTATTACATTCCACTCAATAATTAAATCTCTACCCTTATCCCCTTGATTAACAGGTGCAGGTCTTCTTACACTTTTCACGCTTGGCTCACGCTCCAATAGTGCTTTAACTAATAATTCGAATTGCTCCGGACAGACCTTTTCTTTCCATTTAAACTGTGATATTGGAAATAATAGTTCTGATTCTCTATTATGACGCTGTCTAATAAGCTCTTTTTCTTTTTTATATTCTTCAAATCCACATATTCTACCTAATGCAATAATATAATCTTCCATTACAGTAACAACCATATTTTCCATAGGAATAACCGGGTATCCTTTTAGTTTTCCATCTTTATTGATAATATTGAAATATTCGTCCAGCTCAAATCTTGTGTCATCGTGAACAAAGTTTTTTATGTTATCGCTTAGCACAAATGTACCATTCTGTCCTTTCAACTGTTCAGTTTTATCTGCACACAAGTCTAATGTTGCACTGAGAAATTTTGCGAGACTACTTGATTTTATCATCGTCACTTCAACTTCTATGTCATAGAAATACACCCATTCAGGTCGTTCTCGGTCTCCATAATTGTTACGGCTGGATATACTATGTAAATCTGAGAATAAAGCTTCTACGTCTTCAAGGGAATACTTGTAATTTGAATTATCAATATTTTCAGCTTTTAAACATTTATCACAAGGACAACCTGAAAAATACCATAAGCTTTCTCGCCAAAATGCAACCATTTCTATAATTTCCGTGATAACTTCAATAAGTTGTTTAGCAGTCGATATTCCGTGTAAAATTGGGACTTGAACTGGCACCAAATACCTTCCCCAAATCTCATCAGGCACAACAGGGTGCGCAATGTCAAATTGCTCGCAAGAAATCCCTGTTTTATAAAACCTTAAAAAGGATGTAAACATTAGACTTAAAATAACGTGCGCATCGGATCTGTCACCTGTGTAAAAGACATCGTACGTTCTTTGAAGGAAGTAAAATGATAAATTCTGGTTTTCATCTAATTGAAGAAAAAGTGTTATTCCAGAGGATTGGTCAGTAAATATCTTGAAATAATTATCTTCAGCGATTTCAATTGTTAAGCGATATTTTTCACATAATTCTTCAACAATTTCTTTTAGTTTATGTATTTCTTCAGTGTCTTCTATTTTCATTTATAGCATTGATGTATATGTATTAGTTAAAAATATTTTACTGTACATAAATATAACATTATCCTATCAGAGTAATAATTGTGATTTAAGACAACGATTTTTAGCTACTTAAATATCGATTTCACATCGCTATATATTTTCTCAAAATTAGCTTCTAAATCTGATTTGGAAAACTGCTTCGATACGTTTGGTAGTTCTCGTTGAATTTGAGCTAATTTAAATTGAATTTTCTTGTCCTTACCATCGGCATAGGTAATAAACTCACCCTGTTTCAATCTGAAGAATACATCCGCCCTTATTTTTGGGATTTCCTTTTCGCCTGTCGTTACGCGCGTGTCAAAATCGAGATTATACCCACGACTAATACTTTTCGTTGGATTTTTAATAATTTCAAAAAAGCGTTCATAATATTTTGCAGTATCTGGGTCGTTGACCTTACCGAAAAACTGATAGGACAAATTGCTTAAAATTGCTTTGCTTGCCTTGTCTCCATACATCATATCATTTTGAATTTTGTCTTGCATCACATAGATGGTAGCAATGTCATAGCTTCTTAACGTTGCAGGAATACGGTGCATATTTAGCAACCTTATGGTTGGTGCTTCTTCCATCAATAAAAATGAAGGTCGCGAATTGCGTATGCTCATTTGTTTGGTAATAGTGTGAATTATGGTCGCAATTACAGGTGAATAAGACGTCTCATATTTAGGGTTATTGACTACCGAAATGATGGCAGGGTTTTTCTCATTATTAATATCCAATGGCACTTCATCAGCGGATAATGTCATAAAAATGCGTTGTGTGCTAATTCGTTTCAGCGCATTGGCCAGGGTGCTTTTGACACCAGCAGTCTGTCTATCCGAATCTTTTCCACTAATAAAGGCATCAGCCATTGCTCGCGATGTCGTGTTGGTTTCCAAAAACTGAATAAGGCTATCCGTATCCAATAACTGATAAATAGCTATTAAATGTGGTAGTGTGCAGTATTTGGGGTAATCCGTCTTAAGTTTCCAAATTAAACCACCTATCAAACCTTCAGCGGCATCGTTAAAAAATTTTGTTGTACCAGTTGTTCCAGATTCTCGCTGTTCCAAAAGATTTTCAATCAACACCCTCGACACCTCATTTACGCTTTCCTCGTTCTCTAAATAATGAGGTGCAATAGGATTTACCCTATGGATAATTTTATCGAAGGAAAAGACCTTAAACGGAATATCACTATCCTTAAACAATGGATATGCCATTTCGGTCAGCTCAAAGTCTTTGTAGTCGTGAATAATTCCGCAAAAACCCTCTTTCTGGAAATGTTTTAGAAATCCATAAACCACACTTTCAGTTTTTCCGCTTCCGGCGGATCCGATGACGGATGCGCCACGTTTAATATTATCTAGTTTGAAGTTTCCTTTATTCGTAGAAAAACTGACTTGGTGTTTTGTATTTCCATTATGTGTGTCTTCAGTTTTATGCAGAAAAACATACAATCCTATGTTAATTAGCATTAGAGGACACAACAAATACAATACTATCGAAACCAATCCATTTGCTTCAGAAAGATAGAATACGAGAAATGAAAGCAGTACGATATTCAAAATAAACGCATACTTGTTTACTCGAAATAGCACATATAAAACAGTACTGGCCAAACCAATAATTGAAAGTATTGTTATAAGATTGTCTATTTGCATATCCACTATATTCCTATTGAACTTGATTTTATGGCCACTTCAGCGCCACGTCTTAACCGTTTGAAAACTCGAAGCGCAATTTGTGCTTGACTAACTGGAATACTAGGAACAATTGGCAGACCCGTTTTCGTCATCATTTTGAAAGCCAATGCTTTTTCGTTGGCGGGTAATTTCATCAAGGCAGCAAAGTAGAGCTGGGGATTTTTCACAAAATCCTTTCGTGCTTTGTAGGTCTCGGCAAAGTTGCGTTTATAGCCAAATGTTTTGTCAAATGTTTTTTCTGCTTTTTCGAAGAATTTATCCCTGTCAAAACCACGCTTTACATTCTTACCGTGCATTTCAACTTCTGAAGCTTTGTGCTTACTGCCTGGGGAAAGGCTAACCGAGTTAGAAGCGTCTTTTCTGCTCACGATAATATGGATATGACTTTGGTTTCCGTCTTTTTGCATTCCCTGGACTATCCGTTTTCCATTTTGCTGATGTGGTACCTGGCGTTCCAATCTGGCAATTTCCTTCTTTATTTTTTTGATATTCCCTTCAGCTCGTCCTTCCTGAATATTTCGAATTTCCGTTTTGAGTTGCAATATTTTTGTAGCAAAAGGTTGGTTTTCTCTTATCTGTTTGTCCGTTCCCTTAAAGATGCGCTGGTGTTCAATTTTGGCGAAGTATTTTATATCATCAATGGTGATAGCTCGTCCATTAATTTCCCGATAGAAGCTAGCAACATAATCTTTCATAAGCTCACGAGTGTAGGTTTTTAAATCTTGGCTGTTGTTCTGAAGTTTTCGCAATTCATATTTTGAAGGACTGACAGTAATCGAATAAAACTTGGGTTCTTTCTTTTTCAACTTTGCGGTGTTTCCATCAATTTCTTTTACGACTTCTTCAGCGGAAATCTCATCGCCATATTGATTGAAAAAATGTTCTATATCCTGTTGTTCCAAACCTTCATTTTCCTTCTCTAAATACCCGACAAAATCGGCCGAACTTTGTGAATAATTGTTACCCAGTTTTTGAGGGGTTATTGTAATATACATAGCTTACAAAATTAGAGTTGATTACTTGGATTTTGTTTTTCACGAAAGCGCACTTCCTTCTTTTCTTCAGCATATTTCTTTTCGACAATCAGCGGTTTTTTTGTTGGTTCTTCCGTTTCAAACAGCGATTGAATCATAGCCACCGTAGGTTTGGTTTGTGTCTTTTCTACGTCTCGCATTATGGCAATGACCGCATTGATTCTTTTGAGTAATTTAGCTTCAATAGTACGACCAGTTGGTCCTAATTTTTCCTTTGGGGAAATTTCATTGTAGAAGAAAAAATCGAGCATCGTGGACATTGCCTCGGTGTGCGATTTGAAGTAAGTACGTGAGAAAGTTTGGAATCGTTTTGCGGTTTCCTTTTTAAATCTAATTCCAGTAAATGAGTCCATATTTCGCCGATTTGTCGCAAAATCTTCCCTAAAAATGGGCGTTCTCAGCCCGTTTGTCGCAAATCGTTGATTGTCAAGAAATTGTAATAAATTTAATTAGCTGATTATCAGTTAATTAAAAACGAAAAGGAATCCGAAACATCGCGAAGCGTGTTACCCTCTTGCTATTCCCTTTCGTCCCGCGAGCGGGACAAAAATCCATACAATCCGGCTAAAAAGCCGATTGCCATTTTTCAGGAAAATGATTTTCCAGTATGTTTAATTTCGATGTGTAAGGGTATCGGCGAAAGTCAAAAATTGGATAACCTTACTTTAATTTGTATGCTGAATTTCAGCAAGGTAAAGATACATTTTTTTTATTGAACCTGATTTGAATTGTATAAAAAAACACCTCTAAAAATGCAGAGGTGTTGGGTTTTAAAATCGACTCAATTATATATTGAATACAAATTTATAGGTATATAGATTACGCATTGCTTCTTGCTCAATCATAGTTTCAAAACATCCATAATTTTCCTTTACGTATTTGCGAATACTATCCCCAAATTGTCGTTCCACATCTTTTTTAGAAATTTCTAAAAGTCGGTTCTGAGCCTCTTCGCTCAAGTCTGTAAAATTGAGATGTACCATAGCTCTTTTTTATAAAATACCGTTATCAGAAAAACTATAGTAATTGCCATCTGGTGCAATTATTAAATGGTCAAGAATGGTAATATCAAACAATCTTGATGCATTTTTAATCTTGTTTGTAAGCGTTTTATCCGCTTCACTCGGCATTAATTTGCCACTAGGATGATTGTGTGTTAAAATAATGGCTACAGATAAAGATTTTAAAATGACCGCAAACAAAATCCGTAGGTCTATTAAGGTACCTGTAATTCCACCTTGCGACAATTGATATACGCCTTTTACCTTATTACTGTTATTCAACAAAACAACCTTAAAAGTTTCCTGTATGCCAATAGTATCTTTATCCCAATCTTCAAAAAGCAGTTCAGCGGCATCTTGTGAATTACCTATTTTCTGCCAATTAGAAGATTTTAAACCTCCTTTGTAACTAATCTTTATTTCGTTAACTTGTGCTTTCATTGTTTTAAGTATTAATTTTTAATAATGAAAAGAGGGCGCATCTTTAGACGGTTACGCCCTCTTTAATTCTAGGTTTACTTATCGCCTTTACTACCAAGTAAAAGGATTTCATCGGCTATGACTTCCGTAACATAGCGTTGTTCATTATCATCAGTTGTGTAACTTCGGGTTTTTAGTTTTCCCGATATTCCAACTTCTTTTCCTTTAGAAACATATTTTTCTACTATTTCAGCAGTTTTGCCCCAGGCAACGATTGTATGCCAATTGGTATCAGTTTGCTTCTCGCCTTTGCTGTCTTTGTAATACTCATTTGTGGCTAGTGAAAAACGGGCTACTTTCTTACCGCTTTCAAGGTTTGTAATGGTTGGTTCCTGTCCAACGTTTCCAATTAACTGTACGTGATTTTTAATAGTACTCATAATAAAAAATTTAAGTGATTTATATTTCCCCTATTGATTTAAAACAGATTAAATTTTAAGGGGTGTTTGTTCTTTTCTTTCGTGCACCGCACAATGGATAGAGTGGGTTTTGTCAAGACTTTTAGGGAATAAATCAGGTGTGTTTGCGACGTAGCAAAATCCTTGGATTTTCAAGGAAGTAGATACCTTATTTTTCACTAAAACTTGTGTAGTCTTGACAAGTTCCATAAGGGCATTAGCAATTCTTTTAAACGCAGTTGCGTTTGAGCGTACCGGCAGTTAAGCGAAATAAGTAGCTGTGGTTAAGTTAGAATTGGTTATGCCGTGCCTGTTTTTCGACGACCCGAAAAACAACACAGGCTTTATCCATTATAAACCCCTTAAAATGTGTAAGGCATCCGTTCGGTTTTTAAGAATTTTCGAGGAAGCACCCAAGAAGGGCTTACCGTAAATTCTGTTAAGAAAACCGAAATGATGGCTTTCCGATGAGAAGCGGACTCTATTCACAATTTTGGCTCAGGAATGTAGTGTTCCTTCCCAGAACATCGGGAAGGGTTAACGAAATGGATAGCTGAAATTGGGGATTGTGTCCAAGATATTTGTAGCGAAGCTCTTTTTCCGGAATGAAGAGCAACGGAATGTAGGGGAATGTGCTGAGTGGGTAACAACACTAAATCCTGCATTTCCAGTTGCATTCATTGGTATGGATTTCTAATCTTAATTTTTATCTTCTTTTTTTGGTATCAGTTCTTCTATATCTGATAGTTCGTTTACGATTCCCTGTTCCCTTAATGAGTTTTCAATATTAATTTGAACCACATTGGCGTTGGCTTTCCAAACAACCTCGGTAATAAAAGCGATGGAAAGCTGCACTTTTAAATCGGTAGCAAAATCAATATTCGAATTTTTCCATTTGTCTCTGTGTTTAGAATTAGCATCTTGTGTTAAATCGATTAAAGAGCCGTAGATTTTTCTATCTTCATCTAATATCCCAAGTTGGTGTTCTTTTTGTTCATCAACATCAAGGTCATTATGTTTTAGAATAGGCAAATCAGCTTTTGGTAAAACGAACAGTACATTTTTGAGTCCAGTAGATGGAATCCTAATAATATTATTTTCAATTTTATTAAAGTTATCTATCCCGTAGATATTTAGATTCATTGCCACCATAACATCTCTATCCGCATCAAAACCCAATTTTTCTACCCCCTTTATTAAATCCTCTTTACGTAGAAGATAGCGTTTTTTCTTAGTAGATAAAAATGCGTTGGGAATGTAATAATTAATGTTTTGATACACTATCTGCTGCGATAGAATAGTGTCTGCATTAAGATGTGGAATGTCTCCAGTGGTAAATGCAGATTTTTGAAATAAGTTCATTATACCATTTACACCGAAGGAAATAGTAGGTTGCCCATCAAAATTCTCAGCAGAATTTTGGATACAATCAAATCTTGCCAGTGCTTTGACAATAGCATCTTTAGAATTTACAAGAAAACCCCATTCTTTATCATAGTCAATATCTGCATTTAATCTGGCTTCTTCAATAGCTTTTTCAATGGATGTTTCGAGAACATCAATAAATTCTGATGATTTCGCCTTTAGCTTTTTCATCTCTTTCTTCTTCATATTAAATTGTATTTAAGAGATTTTTATCTTTCATTACTTTTTTCAAACAGAACCTGAAATAATTTATGGATTCTTGCCAGCGTAATAACTCTAACACTTCGGCTTGAGGTAATGTAGGTTGTCTTGTGAAGTTATCGTAGGTATTGTGTTCTGGCAGTTTAAACTGTCTTAAAAAAAGCAATGTCAAATACTGACAGATGTAGAATGTAACACGCCTTCTGTTCCCTAAATTATCCAATCCTGGGAAAGGGTATGATAAATCAATAGGATAATAACCTCTCCCAAACTCGTCTTTAAAGCTACTGAACCACGTAAAAATCTCGGTCATATTATTAGGCAGCAGAACATATTTTGGTGGCTGGTGTTGTGTATATGTAAACAGCGTTTTAAGGGCTTCATAGTTTTTCTGATATATCAATAAGCCTCCTAATGCCAAGTGAAACTCAAAAAAACGTTTTCTTTCGTTGTCTCTTTTATCTATTAACGACTGGTTATCATATTTTTTAGTCTCAAAATTGTAATCTGTGCCATAGACTCGTTGCAATCCAAAATTAAAATATTGATGTGCCGTACCCCAATAGTTACCTACAAATTTGGGATTGTTTGATATGAGTACAACATTGCGCCAAAGTTCTTTATAGGTGTCATTTGAGATGGGTGTTTCAAAAATACCTTGTCCCATTAACCATACGCCACTTACAACAAAATATTCGAGACTTTGCAAGTCTTCATTTCTACCCTTGGCAACTTCTCTTATAATTTCCCTAATACCATAATGAAACTCGTGATTAAACTCAACTTTAAAGTTTTCAAATCCATCTGGTTTTTCTTCCTCTCTTGGTCTAATGAAGTTAGCACGGTAATTATTGAATTCTTCCGTGTAGAAATTAACTAATGTTTCTTCTAAACCTTTATCTTGTGTCCTAATGGCAAATATTGCAAGTTCATTGATAATCTTAAAATGGTATTTATCATCTTGATCTTTTTTTAGCTTTCGGTATTCGGAAATTATATAGGTAAGCAAACGTGTGGACTTGCCATTGTACAGCGAAACCTTATCTAACCAAATAATAAAAATAACAACCAATAATACTGTTAAGAATAGCGTTAGAAGTTTTGCTGAGTTTTGCATCATCCAACTATCCTTCCAAAAAAAAGGTTCACGGTCTAATATTAAGAATATAAAAGAGCCGATTGTAAAGAACAAAACCCATTCAAATACTGTTATTCTTCTTGACCTTCCGGGAAATATCCCAAAAAGTTTTGTCTGCGGAAATTCATTTTCAAAAGCATTAGCCAGATAGTTTGATGAAAACTTGTGGCCTATATTGGATATTTTATCCACGATAATAGGATATGCTATACCCAAAATTGCGATGTCGATAGCGACACAGATTTCTATAATATACTTTAATTCCATTCACATTAATTTACAATAGTTCTACCACCTTGTACCAATAATAAAATATAGATTTATCGGGTTGGCGTTTTAATCTGTTCAAAAAGGCCCAATCCAGATTTTTAATAACCAATTCCTTTGTATCCTGATTCTCATAATATTCTATTTCAACATCCTCTTTTTGTAGAATAATAGCATTCAAATAGGCTACTTTGGCCGAAGCTGCCAATGCTTCTTCAATCCTAAAATGTCCTGTCATTAAAAATGCGCTACCAAAGCTTCGTATGCCAGAGCTTAAATCTGCAAATTTCTTTTTCTTTTCAGCGGTTGGGTTACGTTCTCGTCTTGCCATAATAGCACAGGTATTTATGGAATCCCATAGCACATCCTTTTCATTGAGTTTCCTTTTACTAAAATCCTTGTCCGTACTTCGATAGGATAGTTCTGCTTTCGCGAAAGCTGAAAAACTTTTCTTTACCATTGCTACATCAGTAATATTTTCAAAAAGTTTTCCCAAGTCGAACAATTGCTTGCAGATTTCCATTGCAAATAACTGGTCGCCTTTGTAGAATGGTATGCCTATGGTATCTGGTGCAAAAGCTGTTAGCTTATCGCCACAAATAGCGTTTACCGAAGGCGTAGTAATTGTTGTAGCAGTTCCATCAATGGAAAGCCAAGGTGTTTCAATGGGCGATTCTATAAGTTCTGGATAGTGCGGACTGTCAAAAAGGATATCCAATAGAATGGTTCCAGGAACGTTTGGATTATATACCGACTCGAACTCAAAGGTGTAATGTGCCTTTGGAACACCTTCCTTATAGCTTCTATGCTCATTAAGCACGTGCTTTTTGAAATGTGAATTGGCTACAACTGCATCCAAAATTTCTTCTAATTTATCACGCTCAACGCTCGAAATAATATCGATATCAATAGAAAATCGGTTCCCTTCTTTTAGCAAAAGCACAAGTGATGTTCCCCCTTTGAAAACAAAATCGAGTCCTGAAACTTTTAAATGTTCGAGTAATGATAGTGCGTGAACCATTTTTTCCAGAATGGTTACATCGATTCCCTTATGTTCCTTTTTTGCACGGAAGCCATTCAGCCATTCCTTTTCAAAACTTTTGTTGTTAATCATAATGAATATCTTCTAAAAAATTTGGAATGTTGTTGCCTATAAACTGCTTTATTTCCTGTTCTTTTTTGCGTCGCTTGGCATAGCTGAACAACTTTGTAAAATTGATGCTATATCTATCAATTATTTTCTCGTAGATGTTTACCATTTCAGAACCTTGGTAAAAATGTAGCAGATTTTCATCTGCAAACAGGTCCACCATAATCTTTTCAAGAGTTGCAATGGGCACTACCGTTTTTTTATTTTTTATTTTTTGAATGGGTGCCCTTGTCACCAAACGTTTAATGATAACTGGCACGTTACTTTCTGAAATATAGAATTGAATTTCCTTTTCATCTGGATTTAGGAAAAAATCCATTCTTAGATTATCATTTAGGTAGTAATAGAGTGAGTCTACAAATTCTTTTTCTACTTCAACAACAATCATTTGATTTGACGTCTGGTGCTGAGAAAACTCATTGAGCCATTGGGTTTCCCAAATGGCATATTTTATGTCTTCAAAACGCTCATTGGTTTTACGGGCTATCTTGAACACACTATCTGATAGAAGAGGTTTATATTTAGGTTTATAGGAAATAACATAAAGTCCACGACCAATGGTTTTGATGATATCTTTTTTCTTTAGGTCATAGATTCGCCAACTAAAGGTGCTTTCCTTTAGGTCCGGTTCAAAATCCAGATAGAAGTTATATAGCGCATCCCTATCAAAAGAACTACGGTCTTTGAAAGCTTGTATCAGTTTATTTTCAATAATCTTTGGCATAGTTAAAAATCAAAACTTTGCCAAAAATACAAAAAAGTGGCGAATATTTGAAAACAAATTTTTGCCACTATATAGATTAAGTGGTAATAATTGGAAATTAAACCTATCTAAATTCAGACAAACTTAGAATATGATAATAGCAAATACATATATTACTGTTTTGGGTTCAATATGGAAAGGAATTGCAACGATTTCAATTTTATCTCTTCAATCACAACACTATTCTTTTCAGTCTCAAGTAATGCCCAATATTTGGATTCGTTCCAAACAAATTCTCTTGTTAGACCAGAACCGCGTTGATTTATAAATCCCCAGAACCAAAGGTCGTCCCAAACTTCCATTTCTTCAGAAGAATAATTATGCTGTAGCAGTTTATTAATTTTATGGAAATTCCATTTAATTGTTGGGTCAATACGATGGAAAATTGCTTCAATTACAGCATCGACAGGTAAGAAGATTTTTTCTTCTTTGTCAATGATTTTCGGCGCATCGTCCCATATTGAATTTTGAAATCCATACTTACCATTATGTAAATGATAAATGGTTTTGGTAAATAAGGCAGATGTTTTGTTGCCCCATCCTTTTTGTCTCAACATACCATAGTAAATAGATTCATAATTATAGGCACCATTTTCTTTATCTGTTAGAAAATCGATGAATGTCTTAAAACTATGAAGCTGTAATTTATTCGAATATACTTTCTGAAAAAAAGGTGCAAGTAAGTCAATTTTAGGTTGGCTTTGTGTATTCGCTACGTGATGAAGAATTGAATACAATTTATCTTCGAGTGAATCGAACGGCGCTAAAAACCGGTTATAAGAATTTGACTGAACCCTTTTATTATAATATCTGTTCTCATTCAAGAAATGCAATAAAGAAGATAATTTGGAATTCATTGTTGTATTCAAAATCAACTATTTTTCAAGGGTTACCGTTCCCTTAGCATTAACCCAATAATGTTGTATACCTATCTTATTGAGCTCTGGAATAATACTGGCTATTGCTTTTCTTATTTGTTCGTCTTCGGGATGCGCAATGGCAATTTTTGCATTTGGGAACGCAACTTTGGTTTCCAAGCATTTAATAATTGCTTTACCAAAATGAGTTTTAATCTGTCCAGAGTTGAAATAATCTCGTCGCTTTGTTGGCGAATCCTTATGTGCTTTTGCACCTTTTACCTCAATTAATAATTTTTTGTCATTCTTAACAGCTACAATATCATATCCTCTCGTTTGGCCCAAGCAATAACTCTCTATCTCATAGCCTTGTTGAACCAAATGAGGCATCAGTAATTCAATGGTTTTATTTTCCGTTAGTTTTTCCATTTAAGCTAAAATTTCTCACAATATAACTGAATTAAAAAACAAATAGACTTTGTGAAAAATAAGACGGGTTTCAAGCGAACTTAATTCACGATTTTGGCACGGGAATATAGCCCTTCGATTACACTCAAGATAAATGTTCCTTCCCAGAGCCATCGGGAAGGGTTAACGGAATGAGAAGCTGAAATTGGGAATTGTGTTCAAGATTTGTGTGGTGAAGCTCATTTCACGAAATGAAGTGGTCGTCTACTTTTTTCAGCAGGCGAGCGTGGAATGTAGGGGAATGTGCTGAGTGGGTTTTAAACAGTTTACAAGAATGGATATTCAAATTATAGATTAAAAATTAAATACTAAGGATAGGGTTTTTCCCGTTATGTTTGTTTTATATATGATAACCAAATCTTAATGAATTATGAGAATTACGAAATTCTATTTTATGCTTTTAACCATTGTCGCTACCACGGTCTTTGTAGGCTGTAGTGACGATGATGATAGTGACACGATGGCTCAGGTGAGTGTCGACGGAACTGTATTGTTTGATGATGGTGACGATTTTAATGGTGATGTGGACGGTGACTTCACAGGTAACGGTGGAAGCGCCACAAGGACGTTCCTCTGGATGAACAATTTGACCACAGCGGACTATAATTCGGATATAACCGCCTCAGCCGAAGGCACTTTTAATATGCTGGTTTTGGATGCTGACGGAAATACTGTATTGAACAGGTCTCTTGATGGTGCTTCAGAACCGGATTCCTTTTCTGGGGTGACTGATGCAGGTGCGTCTGGCATATGGTCGGTTACAATCAGCCTCAGCTCTTTTAATGGTGACGGAAGCTTCTCGTTGAGCGAGGGCAACTAACAAAATTGGAATGTCCAGCAGCCTCTATAGAATTTTGTAGGGGCTTTTCTAAGAATGAAGCGGCAATATGCTGAGTGGTTTACGTACACTAAATGTTTTTGTTTAATTGCTGTCCCGTAAATAATTATATCATTTTTAATCCCATTTCATCTTCTGCAATCGAACAGCATTGAGAATAGCAAGGAAAGCAACGCCCACATCAGCAAAAACAGCTTCCCACATTGTCGCTAATCCACCTGCCCCGAGAATGAGTACAATAACCTTTACACCAAAGGCAAGTCCAATATTTTGCCAGACAATTCGTCGCGTTGAACGACCAATTTTAATCGCTCGTGCAATCTTGCTCGGTTGGTCTGTCTGGATGATAACATCGGCTGTTTCGATGGCGACATCGCTTCCTAAACCACCCATCGCAATACCTACACCACTTGCTGCCAAAACGGGTGCATCGTTAATACCATCGCCAATAAATGCTACTTTGGTTTCGGGTTGTTTTTTGAGCTCTTCAACTTCATTGAGTTTATCTTCAGGCAACAATCCACCTTTCGCCCAATCAATATTTAACTCTTTTGCAACTTGCTGTGTAATAGAGTCCTTGTCGCCTGATAGCATTATAATTTTTGAAATTCCGGAATCTCGAATTTGTTTAATGGCCTGGTGCGCATCATCCTTTAGTTCATCTGCAATGGTTACATAACCTGCAAAATTTCCATCAATGGATACCATTACGATGGATTCTACAATACCATCTGTTTCCGAGGGGACTTCTATGCCATTTGAGGTCATCAAAGCTTTATTACCTACCAATACCGTTTTACCATTGACCGTTCCTTTTAAACCTTTTCCTGCAACTTCTGAAACATCGGTCGCCTCGTAATCCGAACCGTCTGCTTTGTATTCGAGAATCGCTTTTGCAATAGGATGGGTAGATTGCTCTTCCATTGCCATCAGGTATTTCATAAATTCGGCTTCCTCAAATGTGATGGAATTGATTTCTTTGATTTTAAAAACCCCTTTGGTAACGGTTCCTGTTTTGTCCATTACGACCGTGTTTACTTGGGTCATTGCATCTAAAAAGGATGCACCTTTAAAAAGAATACCATTGCGCGATGCCGCACCCAAACCGCCAAAATAGCCGAGAGGAATAGAGATGACCAACGCACAAGGACACGAAATCACGAGGAATATCAATGCTCGATAGAGCCAATCCCTAAACACATAATCATCTACAAAAAAGTAAGGTAGAAACGTCAGTCCGATGGCAAGGAATACAACGATAGGCGTATAAATCCTTGCAAATTTTCTAATGAACAGTTCGGTCTTTGATTTTTTGGCGGTTGCATTCTGCACCATATCCAGAATTCGTGCAATGGAACTATCCTTGAATTCCTTGGTCGTCTCGATTTCGATTACGCCATCAAGATTAATGCTTCCGGCAAAAACAGTATTGCCTTTAGCAATCGTATCAGGTTTGCTTTCGCCTGTCAAGGCAGCAGTATTAAAAGAACCCTTTTCAGAAAGCAGAATACCATCAAGCGGAACTTTTTCGCCTACACGTACCTGTATCTTTTCGCCAATTTCAACAGTCTCGGGATTTACTGAAACAAAGTCGCCATCACGATAAACCAAAGCTTCATTGGGTCTTACATCGAGTAAGGCTTTTATATTTCCTTTCGCACGGTTAACGGCCGCATTTTGGAAGAGTTCGCCCACAGCATAAAACAGCATTACGGCAACACCTTCGGGATATTCGCCAATGGCAAATGCACCTAAAGTGGCTATGGACATTAAGAAGAATTCCGTAAAAAAATCACCATTTTTAATACTTTTCCAGCCTTCTCTTATCACCGGAAAACCTACAGGGATATAGGCTACCGTGTACCATACTACGCGAATCCATCCTTTGAAGAAAGGAAACGCATCAAAGTAATCAATAGCGATTCCGGCTATCAACATCACAAAGCTGAAAATAGCCGGTAGATAGGTTCTAAAATTTGAAATTTCTTCAGGGCTGCTATGGTTATGGCCATCGTCGTGACTGTGCTCGCCTTGTTGTTTTTTTGGTTCTAAGTCACGTAAGTTTATTTTTTTCTTTTTCATATGTTCTAATCAAGTTTGATATCATTTTAAAAACTACTTCGATAATTTCAATATTCTTAATGCACCGCGCATTACAAAAGTGAAAACGATGCCGCCAATCACTAAATCGGGCCATTTACTATTCAGAAAATAAACCAGCACCCCAGCTACTATAACACCACCATTAACAATAATATCATTGGATGTAAAAATGGCACTTGCCTGCATATGAGCCTCTTGACTCTTTGCCTTGTTGATGAGCCAGAGCGATATCAAATTACCTGCCAATGCGAAAATTGAAACGATAATCATCCATTGAAACAAGGGTGTTTCGGTATTGCTAAAAAACCTTCTCAAGACCTCTGCAAACCCAAGTGTTGCCAATGCCATCTGAAAGTATCCGCTGTATTTCGCAACCTTCTTTTTTCTTGAAATGGCACCGCCTACCGCAAATAGGCTTAATGCATATACGATGGAATCTGCCAGCATATCTAATGAGTCTGCCACAAGTCCCATAGAAGAGGAAATCCAACCTGTGGTCATTTCGATAACGAAAAAACCAAAGTTGATGCCCAAGACCCACCAAAGGATTCTTTTTTGTTTGGATTGGTCTTCCATTACGGGTGGTTCGGCTTCTGTGGTTCCCTCTAAAGAATCCCCAAGGTTTAAACCGGCTATTGATGTTTGTATATCTTCAATGCCATCCACATGATATACTTCCAATTTCCTGTTGGGAATATCAAAATCCAAATATTTCACTTGAGCATAAGATTCCAACTTCATCCGGATCATCTGCTCTTCCGAAGGGCAATCCATTTTGGTTATCTTAAATGTTGTTTTCTCCATTATCTCTTTTTTTATTTTTAATATTCGTTATAATAGTTGTCCTTTATCCGGATACAATTGTTACAAAATCCTTTTAGCAGCAGGTTTACTTCTTCTGCCTGAAACCACTCCGGCAAAGGCACTTTTGCTCTTCATCTTTCTCCCATTTACCAATGTATGTTTCCCAGTAGCTCTTTTGAATTTTTAGGAACCCCCGCAGGCTATCCGGTTTCATCAAAGACATAGACATTTCATTTCTTTGCCTGTATGCTGAATTATTCAGTGTCTGGACACCCTTCTGGAGGAATAATGTTTTTTGCACTCTTTTAGGAGCAGCGTCTTTTCGCTGAAACTTTTCAGTGTCATAGAAAACCTCCGCGGCTTCTTTTCCACTCATGCAGATCGTTTCCTTTAACATCAAACGGGTTCTAAAAATATCGGACCAAAGCTTTTGACGCTTTTTCTGAATAAATTCATAGCCGTCACGAAGTAGCGTCAAACTACTATCGATGTTTTTGTCTTTCGGAATAGTTCTCATGCTCTTTACATTTTTAAAATATTTATTTTATTTTTTAGACCATAAACTTAAACTTAATACAAACTGATTTAAGTCTTATGAAATGATTAAAAACTGCCTAATCCGATTTTACAATTAAATTAAGGCCGTTAAATATGCAACGCTCTGTCTTCGGTGGCTGCCAGACAGGCCTCTTTAAAGGTTTCTGAAAAAGTTGGGTGCCCGTGGGACATCCTTGCAACATCTTCGGCAGATGCCCTGAATTCCATCGCTACCACCGCTTCGGTATAGCTGTCTGCAATGCGTGGCCCTATCATATGCACTCCCAATATCTCATCAGTTTCTTTATCTGCGATTACTTTTATGAAGCCGTCGGTGTCCATACTTATTTTCGCCCTTGCGTTGGCCTTAAAAGGAAAAGAGCCTGTTTTAATACTTCTTCCTGCTTCTTTCAATTCTTCTTCGGTTAAGCCTACCCCGGCCACTTCGGGCTGGGTATAAACAATATTAGGAATAAGCGAATAATTGATATGTGGCTTTTGATCTGCTATCCTTTCGGCTACAAAAACGCCCTCTTCACTGGCTTTATGGGCAAGCATTGCCCCTCGGATTACATCCCCAATGGCATATACACCCTTGACATTGGTTTCAAGGTTCTCATTTACCGTTACCTGTCCTTTCTCATTGGTTTCCACGCCAATGTTTTCAAGGCCTAAATTGGCGGTGTACGGTTTCCGGCCAATGGCCATAAGGCAATAGTCGCCTTCTAAATTCATTTCTTTTTTATCGGACAGGTTTTCCGCTTTCAATTCAACTTTGTTGTCCGTTGCTGTTGCATTGGTCACTTTATGTTCCAAATAAAACTCAATTCCCTGTTTTCTTAGGGAACGATGCAATTGATGTCCCAGTGCGCCATCCATAGTGGCGATGAGGCTATCAAAATATTCCACAATAGACACCTTAGAGCCCAGGCGGGCGAAAACAGAACCTATCTCAACCCCGATAACGCCTCCACCAACGACCAATAAATGGTCGGGAATTTCCTGTAGCGCAAGGGCCTCGGTAGAAGAGATTATCCTTTTTTTATCGATTTTAATATTGGGCAAGGAAGCGGGTTTGGACCCTGTGGCAATGATAATTTTATCGGTTTCTATAGTTTCCGTTTTAGCTTCGGCCTTAATCTCAATCGTGTTTTTGTCCTTGATGGTGCCGTGGCCTTCATAGACGGTAACTTTGTTCTTTTTCATCAGATACCCAACGCCATTGATGATTTCCTGTACCACATCCTGAACCCTTTGGTTCATTTTTTTGATATCGACATTGGCTTCTTTTACATCAATCCCAAAATTTTCGAATTGATGTTTGAGTTTGTAATAATGCTCAGAGGCTTCAAGCCAGGCTTTTGACGGGATACAGCCCACGTTAAGGCAGGTGCCGCCAAGCGTGCTGTACCTTTCAATAATGGCTACTTTTAATCCTAATTGGGCGCAACGTATAGCGCTTACATACCCGCCAGGGCCAGAGCCTATAATTGTTACATCATATTTTTCCATATTCGTAAATTTTTTAATTAAATAAGGTGGGGGAAACCTTAAGCTGACCAGGGGCGCAAGGGTTCAGTTTTAAGGTACTCCCACCTATTATTTTTTACTACAATTTTTACATACCCCTTTTAATACCAGGTTCAAATCGTTTATTTCATAATCGTCCGGCAAGTTTTGTTTCGATATTCTATCCGGCAAGCAAATAGTTTTTCCGCAAACGGTACAATGAAAATGCATATGTAAATCTGTACCGTATTTACCTTTGGCCTTTTTATCGGAAATTGCAAATTTTGCCACTCCTGTCCCATCATTAATCTGATGAATTAGCCCTTTATCTTCAAAAGTTTTTAGGTTTCGATAAAAGGTAGTTCTGTTTGCCGTTTTGTTTTTTTCGCTTTTAGCGATAAAGACTTTTTGCATTTCGTTTAAACTTACTGCATAGGTCTTCCTATTGAGGTATTTGTGAATTTTCAACCTCATTTCAGTGGGACGTATCCCTTTTGACGATAATTTTTTTTCCGTTTTTGTCATTTTATATTCTTTCGAAAAACAGTCTAAGTCCGGATCTAATCTTTTTTATAAGCCAAAAGCCTTAACGCATTAAAAACCACCAGAAGCGTCGAACCTTCATGGATTACTACAGCCACTCCAATATTTGCCAAGCCGAATATGGTTGAAGGTATAAGCAGGGCCACAATACCAAGGCTAACCCAAAGGTTTTGCCTGATAATCGCCTTTGCCTTCCTGCTTAAGCCTATGGCAAAGGGCAGGGTTTCCAACTTATCGGCCATTAGCGCAATATCCGCCGTTTCCAAGGCTACATCACTTCCCGCAGCACCCATAGCTATGCCTACAGTGCTGTTTGCCATGGCAGGGGCATCATTAACGCCATCGCCCACCATTGCCACCTTGGATTCCTTTTCTTTTAATTCTTTTATAGCATCCACTTTTTCTTCCGGCAATAGGCTCCCCCAGGCATCGGTCAATCCTATTTCTTCTGCTACAGCGTCTGCTACCTTCTGGTTATCTCCGGTAAGCATGATCATTCGTTTAATGCCGATTTCTTTTAATTTTTTGAGGGTTCCCTTGGCGGCTTCACGAGGGGTATCCATTAATGCAATGATGCCTATATATTCTTCATTTTTTCGTATAAGCATTGTTGTATTTCCACCACCTTCAAGACCACGCACTTTCGTAGCTATTTTTTCGGAAGGTGTACTCTCATCAAGCCCTTCGTACAGGTCGAGGTTACCTATATAGATTTTATCATTGCCAAACGATGCTTTAATCCCTTTACCCAGAACTGCCTCCAAATTAGAGGCATTTGGGATTTCCTCGCCTTCCAGACGCTCTTTTCCATCACGAACTACAGCTTTGGCCAGGGGGTGATCACTCAAACTTTCCACAGCTACTGCTATTTTGAGAAGTTCGTTTTCAGATATATTTCCAAGTGGCACCACTTGGGTAAGTTTTGGCTTTCCTTCCGTTAGAGTTCCGGTTTTATCAAAGGCGAGGGCGGTAATAACCCCCAGGTCCTCCAGAGGGCGCCCTCCTTTAATTAATACCCCGCCACGGGCAGCTCTGGCCACTCCACTCAATACAGCACTTGGGGTCGAGATTGCCAACGCACAGGGACTTGCAGCTACCAGTACCGCCATTGCCCGGTAAAAGCTCGCGCTAAAGGGTTCGTCAATAACTAAAAAAGCGAACAAAAGAATCCCGACCAAAATAAGGACGGACGGCACAAAATATTTTTCAAATTTATCGGTGAGCAACTGGGTAGGTGATTTTTGGGTCTGGGCCTCGTTAACCAGTTTCACCAATCGGGAAAGCGTTGAATCTTTGGCTGCTTTGATCACTTTAATTTCCAAAGTATTGTTCCCATTGATCGTTCCGGCAAAAACGCGGTTTTCATCCTTGATATCATCTTGCGCCGAATAATCCTTGTCAACATCTTCTACGGGAACTTTATCTACCGGTACACTTTCCCCGGTAATCGGAGCTTGGTTGACACTGCTTTTTCCGTTGACCACAACGCCATCGGCAGATATTTTACTGTTCGGCTTGACCACGATAATATCGCCTATACCCAATTTTTCGATACCCACCTCTTCGGTTTTGCCATCTTTTTTGAGCAAAGCTGTTTTTGGTGCGAGATCGGCAAGGGCCGCTATGGACTTTCGGGCCTTGTTCATTGCATAGTGTTCCAGGGCGTGGCCAAGGCTGAACAGGAACAGCAAGAGTGCACCTTCGGCCCATTCTCCCAGAACAGCGGCACCTATGGCGGCCACCAACATTAAAAAATCGATTTCAAAACCACCTTTGGCAACGGTCTGTATGGCCTCTTTTGCCGTAAAGTAACCCCCAAAAAAGTAAGCACCTATGTATAAAGTAAGACTGACCCAATCTGGGATGGATGCAACATAGGAAAGTCCGAAACCTATCCCGAGAAGGGCGCCGCAGATAATAGAAAAAATAAGCTCCGTATTTTTACCGAAAATCCCACCGTGGGCGTGCCCTTCTCCTTCCTCGTGGGTCTCGCCCTCTTTGTGCTCGTGCCCCTCTGTGGAAGTTTGTTCTTTAGTATCTTCCTTCTTTGAACGCTCCTGTTTTTTGGATGCTTTGGTGTAATCATTTTCGTTTGAAGAACTCCGCTGAATCTGAAGGTATTCTTTTTCAATTTGTTTACTTATTTCATCAAAATTCGTTTGCTTTTTATCAAATTCAAGTCGTACCATTCCAGAGCCTGAAACGGAAACTTCCAAAACTCCATTGATTGCCAAAAGGCTTTTCTCGATGGAACGAGCGTGCCTTGTATGTCTAATCCCCTCAACCTCTAAAAGAAGATGACCATATTTTTCTGTAATTTCTGCCCCGGCATTTTCCGCCAAAGATTGAATTCGGTCAATAGAGATAATGTCCGGATCATAATGAAAGCACAGTTGCGGCACCGTATCTTCCTGATCATCTACTATATGTACTTTTTCAAGACCCTCTTTGGCCTCTAATTCAGCAATGAGCCTTTGCACACAAGTGTCTTTTTCATTTGGCACCTGAGGTAGCAATACCGGAATTTTTAGTTGTAGCTTTTTCATATCCCTATTGGTTTAATATCCATCTTTTAGCTTCTTCCTTTTCGGTAAAGTCGAAATATTTAACTTCCGAGCTTGTAAAAAAATCAGTGGCTTTAGCAGCCCATTCCTGCCATTCTTTTTCACCCACAAAGGCCATCTTTCCATAATCTGAAATATGGGCGGTATCAACTTTTAAATCTTCCCATAAGCCTTTGAGATCGTAGCCCTTAAAGTTAACTAGTTCAAAAAAGAAATTCACCTTATTTCCATTTTTGACAATATTATGTATCAAAGGATGGATTTTCTCTATATCCTCTTTAGTAATCTTACCGCTTATTGAAGCGGATATCAAATTGCTTTTTTCGACATTTTTGATTCGTATCATTGTTTTAAGTTTTTATGAGCAGATTGGTCTATGTTATATTTTAGCTTCTTTGCTTTTTGGCATTTTACACATGCCCCCTTCAAAACTAAATTTACTTCGGTTATTTCGTATTTGTCAGGTAAATTTTCCTGTGGAACTTTATTGGGCAAACAGAAGGTTTTGCTGCAATTCATACAGTGAAGGTGTAAGTGTAGATCCAGCGAATTCTTATCAGAATATGCATATTTTGCGGTAGCCGTACCGTCATCAATTTGATGTATAATCCCTTTCTTTTGAAATAATTTTATACTCCGATAAATTGTTGTTCTATCTCGTGTATGTTTACTTTTTTTAACGAAAGCCGTTTCTATTTCCCTTAATGTTACAGCATAAAACTTTCTTTTGAGATATTTATAAATAAATAATCTCATTTTGGTAGGTCTAATCCCGTTGTTTCTAAGTGTTTCTTCGGCTTTGGTCATCTCATAAAATTAAACGCCACTACATTTCTCACATATTCCCTTTACTACCAGATTGATATCCTCTGCCACATAGCCTTCGGGCAGGTTTATCTGAGGGATTTTGTGCTCTGTAAGGCACACGGTTTCCCCGCAACTATTGCAATGAAAATGTAAGTGAAGGTCGTTTCCCACCTCACATTCACAATTGTCTTCGCACAGGGCATATTTAATGATGCCGGTGCCATCCTCAATTTGATGCACGATTCCTTTTTCTTCAAATGTCTTCATAGTACGGAAAAGCGTACTCCTTTCCGAGCTTTCGAAATCCTTTCCAAGGTCGCCTAAGCTAACGGCCACATTCAGTTGTGCCAGCCGTCTATAGGTCATCAAGCGCATTGCCGTAGGGCGGATGCCTTTGCTTTCCAACTTTTTTACTATTTTTTCCATTTGCTATAAAAGTATTTAGGGGTCGTAACGCTTTATGGATTCCCCGGTTTTTATCTGGAAGGCATCTTCAATATCGGAAAGATAAATTATTCCGTCACCGGGTTCAGTTGTTTTTGCATTCTCAAGGATAATATCTATTGCTGATTGTGCTTCTTCGTTTTGACATACCAGTTCTAACTTTACAACCGGACTGTCTGTTACACGGAAATCTAAAGAAGGTGATGCGCCTTTTGCTTTAAAAGCCCCGGTACCTTCCCCCTGGGAAAGCGTCATACTTTTGAATCCACTTTCACTAAGGGATTCTATCACTTTTTGAACTCGTTTCGGTTTTATAAATGCTTTTATTTCTTTCATTGCTGTAATATTAATTTTAGTATTAAGGATGAACCCTCTGGAATTTTAATTAAGACAAACATTTAACAGAGAGTCCATCCATCTAATTTTTTTAATTTAATGACCATGGGAAGTCTGGCTTTTCTGCATTTCAGAAACCAGATAATAGGCATTATTATAGGCAACCAACGTACCTTCAGGCAGAGGCTCCAGCAGTTTAATTTCAACCCAACCATCTTCATTTATTCCCGTTCTAACCTGCACTGGTTTCAATTCCCATTCGGTTTCACCATCTTCCTGGTGTTTTTGGGCCGTAAAGATGTAGGGATTTCCTTCTTCTTCAATTATTGCTTCTTCCGGTAAGGCAGGAACAGCTTCTTCACCGGTCCTGATTTTTCCGTTTATATACATCCCCGGAATTAGAAAATCTTCTTTATTATCGATTTCTGCATGCACATGTACCGCTTTGGGGTTTTGTTCAAATTGTTTCCCCACTGAATAAATTTCCCCGGTTAAATTACTGCCTGGAACCGATTCCAGTGTAAACGCAATCTTTTGGCCTTCTTTCACCTTATAAATATCTTTTTCAAAAACCATTAGATCGGCATGCACATGTTCATTATCAACTACCATAAACATACTGGTTTGTGGTTCTACATATTGGCCAATTTGCACCTTTACTTTTTCTATATAACCTCCAATTGGGCTTACTACCGGAATATATTCATATAATTCACCGTCTCTAACCTGGGAAGCATTTAGGTTTAACTGCCGTAACTGTGATTCATACCCCCGCACTTCACCTTGTACAGACTGGTAATCTGATTGGGTTTGTTGAAAAGATTTTCCAGATCCTACCTCTGCTTCATATAAACGTTTCTGTCTTTCAAATTCCTTTTCCAAAAATTGCATCCTACTATATGCATTAATATAATCAGACTGCATTCTGGTTAAATTTGGGTGAGAAAGATAAGCCAACACCTGACCTTTATTTACCTTATCCCCCTCAATAACCTTTATAGAAGTTATATTACCGCCTAAAATTGCCGTAACGGTAGCTTCATATTGTGGCGGCACTTCTAACTGGCCATTGGCTTCCACAATACCGGACAAAGCTTTTTTAGGCAAGGTATCTACTTTAATCCCCAGACTATTGAATTTCATTTCTGAAAGATGTACCGAACGCATCCCTCCTTCTTCTTCATCTCCTTCCTCACCGTGATTTTCACCTTCTTCGGTATTAGTAGTTGCAGTTTCACTGGAAGCATCTTCCCCTGCCGCAGGATTTTCTTTACATCCAAAGAATATGCTGAGCGTTAAGGCAAGCATTAGAATATTTATTGATCTTGTATTCATATCGATTTTCTTATTTTAATTTTTAATTTGAATTCTTAAGGTAATATTCCAGTTGGTAACGGCTGTCGAGATAATCGTTAAAAGCACTCCAGGCATTTACCTCGATTCTAATGGCATCTCTTATATTTTGAAGGAAAGTTATATAATCTATAGCTCCCTCTTTAAATGCTAATACTGACCCTTCCTGTTGTTCCTGTGCTAAAGGAAGTGCTTCATCCCTATAATAATTCCATGAGTTTCTCCATTTGATATAGTCTTCACGCATATTTTTATAGGCGGTTTCCAGTTCGATTTTATCCTGATAAAAGTTTTGCTCTGCAATCTGTCTATTTACTTGTGCTTCCTGTGTACGGCCTAATTCCGGCCCAAAAAACAGCGGAATTTGAATTCCTATTTGATATTGGAAGAAACCCGATTGCCCGGCTATTTCCTGCCTACCGTACTGACCCTGAAATTTGGGCAAAAATTCAGATTTTCGTTCTCTGGTAACCGCTTTGGCAACATCTATCCTTTGTTCCGAAACCTGTAGCAACGGATGATTTTCAAGCGACTCTACCAGAAAGTTTAAAGGTTCGTCTAAAGTTTCAACAGGCAAATCTGGTACATCATAGATTGTGTCACTAACGAACCATAGGTTTAAACGCTGTATTGATTTCAGGTAATCTCGGTACGATTGTTCCAGCTGTATTTTAACCTCGTTCGCCTGGTTGGAGGTAGCAAGATATTCCAATTTGGAGGTGGCCTCTGTTTCATACCTGATTCTTGCAGCCCTTTCAATATCTTCAAAAATTGAATCCATTTTTCTATAAACCTGGAATGTCCTTTTAGTTGTATAAACCGAGGCCCAGGCCCTGCTTACTTCACGTTCAATTTCAATAGTAGATAACTCTAAGGCACTTTCAGCAAGGGCAACCCTTTCTTTCTGCAATTTTAACCGGGGGGCAATTCCAAAAATATCAATGCCTTGCTGTTGGACGCCAATTTGAGTATAGACCCCATCAGAGCCATTTCCTACTTCTTCTTTTCCTGTAAAGATTTGGGTATTTCCAAAATCATAGGCGGTTTTACGCAATACTTCCTCACTTTCAATTTCAAGTTGAGCAGCTTTTAATTGCGGAAAGTTTTGGATTGCCATTTCTTTAGCCTCTTGCAAACTAATAGTTTGTAAAGAATCCTGTTGTGAATATTCAGATGACATTGCATCAGATTGTGCATTTACAGAAAAGGTTCCGCCTAAAACAAAGCCAATTATCAAAATCGTAGCTAAAGATCGTGAATTGGAAGAACCAAGCTTGTTCTGTTCCTTTTTCTCCCGTCTCTTCTCTACAAATGTATAAAGGACAGGAAGAACCACCAGCGTAAGCAAGGTAGCCGTAAGCATACCACCTATAACAACTGTAGCAAGTGGTTGTTGAACTTCTGCACCGGCAGATGTGGAAAATGCCATTGGTAAAAAACCGAAAATATCTGTTGTTGCTGTTAACATAATAGGTCGTATTCGTTCTTTGGTTCCTGTAAAAATTCTATCTCTTATACTGGTTACTCCTTCTTCTTTTAAAGAATTGAATCTATTTATTAGTACCAGTCCGTTTAAAACTGCAACACCAAACAGAACAATGAAGCCTACACCTGCGGAAATGCTAAATGGCATACCTCTTAACCAAAGGGCAAAAACACCTCCGATAGCAGCCAATGGTATCGCCATATAGATCATGATAGATTGGGAAAAAGATTTTAAGGCAAAATATAGAAGCACGAAAATCAGGAATAAGGCTATCGGTACCACAATCACTAATCGGTCTTTGGCACTCTGAAGGTTTTCGAACTCCCCTCCATAAGTAATATAATAACCTGGTGGCAATTCTAATTCCTCATCTAATTTTTGCTGAATGTCGTTCACCACAGACTCTACATCTCTTCCCCGGGCGTTTACACCCACATAGGTTCTTCTGTAGGTATCATCTCTTGAAATTTGCATAGGCCCCGGAACATACTCAATATCTGCTATTTCTTTTATAGGCACCTGAGTTCCGTCTGGAAGATCGATATACATACCACGCAAATCATCAATATTCTTTCTATGATCTTCATCAAATCTTACTACCAGATCAAATCGTTTTTCTCCTTCAAAAATGACTCCGGCTGTTCCTCCTGCAAAAGCTGTACTTATGTAATCATTGGCTTTTTGGATATCCAGTCCATATTGCGCAATTTTATCACGGTTAAATTTAACGGTCATTTGTGGGAGGCCTGATGTTCGCTCCGCGTTTACGTCTCCTGCACCAGGCACGGTTTGGATAATACTGGCCATTTCCTGTACCTTTTCCGACAACACCCCCAGGTCCTCTCCATATAGTTTAACCGCAATATCTTCTCTAACCCCCTCTAATAATTCGTTGAACCTTAATTCTACAGGTTGCGTAAACACAAGGTTTACCCCAGTAAGTTCTTTATTGAGTTTTTCCTTGATTTGCGCTATAAGTCCTTCTTTAGTTTCAGCGGTTGTCCAATTATCCTTATCTTTTTCAAGAATCAGGTACATATCTGCTATATCCATCGGCATTGGATCTGTTGGGATGTCCGCTACTCCAATTCTTGCTGTTGCTGTTTTAATTTCAGGAAAATTTTCTAGAAGGATATTTTCTATTTTTTTGGAAACTTCAATAGACTCTGTTAATGAACTTCCTGGTCTGATTAAAGCCTGCATTGCAATATCCCCTTCATCCAGTTGAGGCACAAATTCTCCTCCCATTCTGGAAAAAAGGAAACCGGCTAATACAAGTAGAACAGCAGCAGCACCTACAACAATGAGCTTCAGTTTTAATGCCCCTTTCAGTAAAGGCATATATACCCTTTGTATTCCACCAATTATCTTATCACTTATCCTTTCCAGCCAGCGTTCAAACCTTCCAAACCAGTTCTTTTTATTCTGAATGGGTTTCATAAATAGGGCAGACATCATAGGGACATAGGTAAGGCATAAGAAAATAGCACCTATCATGGCAAAACCGAAAGTGTACGCCATCGGCTTAAACATTTTACCTTCTACCCCCGTAAGAAAAAGTATAGGCGTGAATACAATAAGAATTATAATCTGTCCAAAAAATGCGGAACCCATCATCGTGGTTCCGGCATCATAGGCTACTTTATCCATTACGCCTTGATTGAATTTTAGCTTTCCAGACCTAATCCGTTTTTGGATCTCATACACCGTTCCTTCTATAATAATCACGGCACCATCTATAATAATCCCAAAGTCTATAGCTCCCAAGCTCATTAAGTTTGCCCATACATTAAATTGCTTCATTAATATAAAGGCAAAAAGCAAGGACAACGGTATGGTCGTGGCCGTTATGATGCCACCTCTTAAACTACCCAACAATAAAACAAGGGCAAATATCACGATTAGGGCGCCTTCCAGTAAATTGGTTTTAACGGTATCGGTCGTTCTGGCAATTAGCTCACTACGATCAATGATAGGGGCGATAGTGAGACCTTCTGGCAGGGATTTTTCAATTTCTGCCATACGATTCTTAACATTTTGAATAACCGCATTAGGGTTTGAACCTTTTAGCATCATTATTATTCCTCCCACGGCTTCCTTACCGTCTTGCGTAAAAGCACCATAACGTACCTGATTCCCAAAATGGACGCGTGTTGCAACATCTCCAATAGTTACGGGAATGTTGCCCTCGTTAATAATCGAAATATCTTTAATGTCTTCCAAAGAGCGAATAAGACCTTCACCTCTTATGAAATTTGACATTTTATTTTTTTCTATGTAAGCACCGCCTGTATTCACATTGTTCCGAGCGAGAGCCTCATACACTTGTGAAATACTAATACCCAAACTATTCAACTTATCTGGGTTGACAGTGACCTCGTACTGTTTAATACTGCCTCCATAAGAGTTGACCTCTACCACGCCTTCCAGTAATGTGAGTTGTCGTTTGATAACCCAATCTTGCACGGTGCGCAGTTCCATAGGCGAATACTTGTTTTCAAAACCCTCCTCTGGCTTTATAGTGTATTCATAGATTTGACCTAAACCAGTAGAGATGGGACCCATAGATGGACTTCCAAATTTTTCAGGGATAGATTCGCCCAGTTCGTTTAGTTTTTCCTGTACCAGCTGTCGAGGAAGATAGGTTCCCATATCGTCTTCAAAAACGATAGTAACTACGGAAAGGCCAAAGCGTGAGATAGATCTTATTTCTGTAACGCCTGGTAAATTACCCATAGATAGTTCTACGGGATAGGTTACGAACTGTTCAATATCTTCCGTTCCCAGATTGGGCGATTGGGTAATTACTTGAACCTGATTATTGGTAATATCTGGTACCGAACCAAGGTTTACGGTTGCCATTGACCAAATACCAACTCCTATAAGAGTCAAGGTTAATAGGCCAATAATGAATTTGTTATTGATTGAAAAATCAATGATTTTGTTAATCATAGATAAGGATGTTAATTCAGTTGAAATTCTTGTTTTGTACTTTGAATAAAATGCAATGCACAATATTGACGAATCCAATAGATGGACACGTCAAAACAGGATATAGTTATCCTATCAAAACTGAATTATGCCCGAGGGGGCTGAAAAAGGGAATGGGGAATATCTTTGCCAAGGTCATCAAAATGGACAAAGAATTCTTGAGGAATAGCAGGCTGTAGCGGTTGAAATGCAACAAGCCCAAAATTTATCGTGTGAACGTGACAACAATGGCATTGGCAAAAAGGCGAGCATAACTCACAGTTTTGGTCGTGGTCGCCATCAATATCTATTACCGTAACAACTTGGGTGTCATCGGCACTATTTGCCGCATCGCTACAAGGCACTACATTGAGTGCCAAGAAATAAAACGATAATATGATTGCTACAACTTTCACAATGCAAAGATAAAAATATTTTGGTGCAACTGTGTTGCAAAATGGTAAGGCAGAAAAAATCCAGTTTGAGGTACTGGACAAACCTATATTAACTTTATGCCATAGCATAGACTTCATCAAATAGCTTTTTATCCAACCGTTCCTGTTGGCCAAAGCTCTTCTTCAATGTATTGTGTAAAACTGCATTAAAGGCATTGTAGCCCAACCACAAATTCGGTTCTTCATTGAGCAACAAAGCCTCATAATTCAAAATCTCAATGACCTCACGGGATTTTTTTGAGGGGTCACTGTTCTTATCGCTACATTCATACCGAAACAGTTTTGTTCTGTCCAGCACTGCTTTTACGAATTCTCGTGTATCGATGATTTTAAATTCCTTCATCTTATCAAATTTCTTAGTGATGGTATAGAACTCATTGTCTAAAAATTTGTCGAACAGGTTGTTCAGCCTAGGCATTATGAGGTTCGTATTATTCTTACTATGCTTAATGGAAAAATCGATTTCAGCCTGAGAAACGTGTAAGCCATTGGAACAGATTTTGCGATAAAACCCAAAATGACCAGAGGTCTTTTCACTACCGTCATACGAGTTCTTAAACCGAAGCATTGGCAGAATCAAATCCTGATGGTTCTTGACCGTAAACTGGCTTTTATCGTCTATGATGAAGTCGGTAATAAATGACCTGTCATTTTTGTTGATGGTGCGTTTGTGATAATTCAACTGCGCATCGATAAGCATTTCTTCAGCTTTTTTGAAGAACAATTGGTTCGGAATGTGTCCGTAGCTGTTGGATACCACATTGACAATCTTACCATTTGATATAATGGCATTTTCCAATCCACGACGGGATTCCATTTGGGTAAGACTTTTCAAGGATTTCATTTCTGATGATACGAAGATTTCATCCTGTTGTAAATTTTGTAAATACATAACTATTAAATTTTAATTAGACATTTTGTGATAATACCGCGAAGTACTTTGGGTATTTTTCTCTGTAGTAAGCCAAATGGCTTTCGGCACTTTCAATCGTGTAATTTTCTTTACTTGATTGATAATGTTCTTCGGCTTCTTTCACCGAAATCTTTGATTCACTAAATACTTGTTCCATAATACTAAAGGTTTTGATTAAACAATATTTGAGCATTGCCCAAACGGAAGCTAAAATCTCAGCTCAAAAGGAAACGGAATAAATAAGCGATGGATGGTGAGTAGGCTTTATGCCGTAGTCTTTTGATAGGTGTATTTTACGAGTTTACCTTTGCACCGATATTGATTGATTATTTTTCCCTGCACCGACCGTATTTTGAATTAAAAGAAAAAGGGCCGACACGAATGCCGACCCTTCTTCAAACAACAAAAGCTAATCGTTGAGTTCCTGAATTTTCTTTTCGAGAACTGCAATCCGCTCTTTCAAACGTGCTTCACGCTTGTTTCTCTTTTCCTCATATTCTTTCTCGATACTAGAAATCTTGGATTTGTAATATCCTTGCATCGCATTGTAGAATGAAATATTCGTTAAATTATTGACGTGGTTACTTTCGCCAAAATGAACCTGTTTGGTCAAGATATAGCGTATCAGCCTATAAAAAATTTCTTTTTTGAAATTCTTTCTGAAATGTTCTACCATTTCGACCCGTGTCATTTTTGATGTATAATTCAGAAGTCCTGAAAAGTATTTCTGCTGACCAGTATAATCTACATTATTCTCAAAAAGTGATATTGAAAATGCGACCATCTCATCAGTCGAAAGCGCATTCTTTTTATCGACATATTTGGTCTCTCTTATCATTTCGACAATTTCTTCAAATTGCTTATTGTTTTCTATCTGCTTCTTCCGGATTTCCCTTTCGTTGATTTTGATGATTTGTTCCTTGGGCGTACAATCTACCATCTTTCTACTGGTCAATGGTTCAGAATATTCAGTAGAATCATTCTCTGATTTCTCAACCACTTTTACGAAAATCTCTTTATGCTGGTAGGTCTCGGGATGGAATACGGCGCCATTCACGAAGCCATTGTCCTTGGCTGAATTAAACTTTTTTAGGTCTTCCTTGTAACTCTGTATTGCTTCTTCTAGCTCTGCTTTCAGTTCAGCTTCAGAATAATCATAATGCTGATATTCAGCCTTAATGGCATCCATTGTTGGCTTGATTGGGCTTTCAATGATTTCAACATCATCCAGCAAATAGACATTCAACCCATTATTTTCAAACTGGGAAATAATAAGCTGATTCTTTTCTTCATTTGCCCAATACTGTCGTATTTCTGGAATTAACAGTATGTTTTCTTTCTTGGATTTTTCAATCAGGTTCAGGAACGACTTGGTTTTTTTCGTCTCAAAACAAGCCGATTTGGTACAAACCATTTTACCTTCGCCGAAAAGATTTCCTTGATTGGCTGCATTGAATGGACATTCTACACAGGAACCAGCTTTTGAGACTAACTTTTTATCCGCAACATCAAAAGGTGCTTTTTCCAAATCGTAGGTCTGGTCGTTAATCATTCTGTTGATTTGATGTGCCTTAAAATTATCACCCATCGTTTCCAGCATCATCTGTTGTTCTTCTGGTGTAAAGAGAGCCACACCAACACCCAATGAAATCGTCATTTCGCCATTGCGCACAAAATGTTTGAAGCCGTCAATCAGTCCAGCCAACTTCAATCGTTGTCTAATAAAGTTATCCGTTCTTCCTAAGCGCTTCGCAATTTCTAAAGGTGAATACTTATCGCTCAGATAAGAAATCGCCTCGGCTTCTTCGGTGGGTTCAACATCCTGTCGTTGTAAGTTCTCGATAATTTGTACTTCAAGGACGTCATTGTTCTCATAAGTCCTTACGATACAGGGAATTGTTTTCTTTCCGGCTAATTTACTAGCACGATACCTACGTTCACCCATTACAATAGTAAAATTCTTTCCAGATTTTCTAACGGTTATCGGTTGTAAGACACCGAACTCTTTGATACTATCAGAAAGTTGTTGTAACTGTTTCTCATCAAAGGTTTTTCTTGGTTGTTTAGGGTCAGGCTTGATTTTACCAATGGGTAAGTTCTCAATTTGAAGTGCTGTAGTTGGTTTTCCGTTCACTTCGACTTTGGCAGCAACTCTTGTTCGACTGCGCTTTCTCTTGGTACTCGCTTTTGTTGTCATAATACTCAAATTTTAGATTAAACAATATTTGAGCAGAAACACAAACGGAAGCTAAAATCTTGGCTCAAAAGGAAACGGAATAAATGAGTAAAGGAAGAAGCGTCGGCTTTATGCCGTAGTCTTTTGATGGAAGTATTTTACGAGTTTAACTTGCGGTTATATTGTATGATAAAAAAACTTCTATCCAACGCGCTTAATTGCAATACTTTTTCTCTGATGAAAATAGAAGCTTGAGAGCAAGAACTTGTACTATATTTATACTTTTCTGTGGCAAAAATTAAGCGACTTGGAAACTATAATTCCTTAAGTAAAATGATAAAAATCGCTAGACTTTTTTTAACAAAGGACTATTTCATAGCAATCAATATCGAAAAATCACAAATGATACTATTTGAAATTTACACCCTAAAAAAGACAAAATGTTGTACCTATGTTGTACCTGTATAATTTTTAGTGCCAATTTTTAAATAAGAAAAGCCGAAGATTTCTCTTCGGCTTTTGTGCGGGTGAAGGGACTCGAACCCCCACACCTTGCGGCATCAGATCCTAAGTCTGACGTGTCTACCAATTCCACCACACCCGCATAAAGTGCAATTTAACACTTTTTATTTGGTTTAATCCTAAGTCTAGCGTGTCTACCAATTCCACCACGCCTGCAATTTTGGACTGCAAATATAAACAATAGTTTGAATATACAAATAGGTTTTGAATAAGAAAATATTCGATTTTGTTTTTCTTATTTTTGTTTAAAACCAAAAAACAATATGCAAAACATACAATCCTACGTTGAAGAGCACAAGCAACGCTTTATCGACGAACTAATAGAATTACTAAAAATCCCTTCTATAAGTGCAGATTCGGCTTATAAAAAAGATGTTTTAAACACTGCTGATGCTATTAAAGTTAGTTTAGAAAAAGCGGGATGCGATAAGGTTGAAATCTGCCAAACCGATGGTTACCCTATCGTTTATGGAGAAAAGATAATTGATAACAATCTACCAACTGTTTTAGTTTACGGTCATTATGATGTACAACCACCAGATCCTTTAGATTTATGGCACTCACCTCCTTTTGATCCTGTGATTCAAAAAACAGAACTCCATCCTGATGGTGCTATTTTTGCAAGAGGTGCATGTGATGACAAAGGCCAAATGTATATGCACGTTAAGGCTTTAGAATACATGACTTCCAATAATGAGCTACCTTGTAATGTAAAGTTTATGATAGAAGGTGAAGAAGAAGTTGGTAGTGCTAACCTTGGAAAATTCGTTGCTGCTAATCGTGAAAAATTAGCAAATGATGTTATTTTAATTTCCGATACTGGCATGATTGCTAAAGATGTGCCTTCCATTACAACCGGACTTCGTGGTCTTAGCTATGTTGAAGTTGAAGTTACAGGACCAAATAGAGATTTACATTCTGGACTTTATGGTGGAGCTGTGGCAAATCCAATAAATGTGTTGACTAAAATGATTGCTTCATTACATGATGAAAACAACCATATCACAATTCCAGGTTTTTATGACAAAGTTGAAAATCTTTCAGACGAAGAACGTGCTGAAATGGCTAAAGCTCCTTTTTCATTAGACAATTATAAAAAAGCCTTAGATATTGATGCCGTTTACGGTGAAGAAGGCTACACTACTAACGAACGTAATTCCATTAGACCAACTCTAGATGTTAATGGTATTTGGGGAGGTTACACTGGTGAAGGAGCCAAAACCGTTATTGCGAGTAAAGCCTATGCTAAAATCTCGATGCGTTTAGTGCCAAACCAAGATTGGGAAGAGATTACACAACTATTTAAAACGCATTTTGAAAGAATCGCTCCAGAAGCAGTAAAAGTGAAAGTGAAACCTCATCATGGTGGCCAAGGTTATGTAACTCCTATTGATAGTGTCGGTTACCAAGCAGCTTCTAAAGCATATGAGCAGACTTTTGAAAAGACGCCAATACCGCAACGCAGTGGTGGAAGTATTCCTATCGTTTCGCTTTTTGAGCAAGAGTTACAAAGCAAAACCATCCTTATGGGCTTTGGCTTAGATAGTGATGCTATACATTCACCAAACGAACATTTTGGTGTTTGGAATTACTTAAAAGGTATTGAAACTATTCCTTGGTTTTATAAGTATTTTACAGAATTGAAAGGATAAGTTTTAATTACCAATGTTTTACGGAGCCTGTCGAAATATTAATTATTAGATACTGAAACAAGTTCAGTATGACAATTCAAATTGGTAAGAATTGTTATTCTTTTACAAATTTATAAATAGAAGATTTTGCTTCAGATGTGAGCTTTAAAAAGTAAATACCTGAAGCATTATTTTTTATATCAATTTGAATTGTAGAATTTCCAGAATGGGATTTAAAAATTGTTTTCCCATTGATATCAAAAATTGAAATTTCTAATTCAGAATGACTATTATTCTCAATGTTTAAAATAGAACGTATAGGATTAGGATGAATTTGTATATCTTCATCTGAAAACTCTTCGAAAGACAATAAAGAAAATGCTACACAAGGACTAAGCTCTGTACAAGATCCGTTTGTAACTTCAACAGCATAATTGCCACTAGATGTTGGCACAAAGGTTTGATTTGTTTCACCTGATATCGGTGTGTTAGTATCACAATTATACCACTGGTAAGATGCTGATGTATCATTAGACATTAGCGAGTTCTCTGTTACTGAAATCGTATTATCTATGGTCACCAATTGCGCCTTAGTCGTCATATACACCAAAACCAATTTGGTCAACTCGGCCATATACTGAAAATCAATATCTACTACCCTATCATTAGACGTATGGTAATTTGGTGTTTCATCATTAGTTTCCCAAGATTCACCAACCAAAACGGCTGAGTAATTCTGATTCCAAAAACGAGAATGGTCGCTTGCTGTGGTCCCTGGATTTACAACGATCGGATTTAAATCAAACGTGTATGTATTTAAAATGTTCAATAAATCATCTTTAATAGCTATGGAATTGGCAATATTTCTAACGTCAATATCAAAATCATTATCTCCTGCTGTTCCTGGAGCATCACCATCGTAACCAATCATATCCATGTTAAGAACTCCAAGAATATTATCTCTTGTATTTCCATTAGTTTCATCTGCTGCTTGCTGAGCATAATAATTTGCACCTAGCAACCCTATTTCTTCTTCATCCCAAAGGGCATAAACAATGGTTTTGTCTAAACATTGAGACGATAAAATTCTGGCAATTTCAATTACAGCCGATACACCTGTGGCATTATCATCTGCACAATATGTAGTTACTGAATCGTAATGCGCACAAACCAAATAAATATCATCCGGATTGGTTTGTCCTAATTGTGTGGCAATAATATTTTTTCCTTGTGTATTAAAATCTTGAAATTCTACGGATAAATTTGGTAACTCTTCAAGCTGTTCCTTAATAAATTCTGCCGCCAAATCATTATTACTCTGCACTCGAGAAACGATAGTCTGTGTACTTCCATTGATGGTTGCTGACTGCTCACCAGACAAAATAGAAACATTGGTTTGAAGATTTGCAGTACTAACCTCGTTCATTAAATCTTCAATAGTTTGCGACTGTATTTTACAAACCATTGCAGCACAAAAGAGTAAAAACAAAAATACTTTTTTCATTTAAAATATCACCTCTAAAAAACACTGCAAAGATAGTGATTTGTAAAATTTTGATTATCAATAATTTTGGAATTCAATTTTTTATTCTACATTTGTAGAGTTAATTCTAATTTTGTAGAACAATGGAACTTTCCAAAACCGAAGAACAGTTAATGCAACACCTCTGGAAACTTGAAAAAGCATTTATGAAAGATTTATTAGATGCTTATCCAGAACCTAAACCAGCAACTACAACAATTGCAACCTTACTAAAACGCATGATAGGAAAAGGCTTTGTGAATTATAAAACATTTGGAAAGTCTAGAGAATACTATCCTTTGGTAAAGAAGGAAGATTATTTTTCTAAACATGTGAATGGCATTATTAAAACATTTTTTAATGATAGTGCATCTCAATTTGCGTCGTTCTTCACTAGAAAAACGGACTTAACTAAATCAGAATTAGAAGCTCTGAAAGCCATCATAGATAAAGAAATTGAAAAGAAATAAGCTATGGAAACCTATATCTTTAAATTCTCTGCATGTTTAGTGGTTTTTTGGCTCCTTTACGCGCTGCTTTTAGAACGCCAAACCATGCATCATTTCAAACGGTTTTATCTGCTTGGAGCATTTGCATTATCATTAGCCATTCCTGCACTTACCATTACAGAGTATGTTGAACCTGTGGCTATGGATTATGATGTTTCAGACATGTATATACCTTTTGAAGCAGAATTTGTAGAGCTACCTGCAGAAAAGATTCCAGAATTCACCTTAGAAACTATCTTATGGGCTGTTTATACTTTAGGTGTTATATTGCTTTCTATTCGCTTTTTAGTGAATTTAATTCGTCTTTATAAGCGAATTTCAGATCATCCAAAACACAAAAAACAGAGTTTAATATATGTGTTATTATCCGAATATCGCATTCCACATTCCTTCTTTAAATACATTTTTGTAAACCAAAAACGCTTTGAAGAAGATCAAATTCCCAATGAAGTCATCCTTCATGAAGAAGCCCATGCTAAGCAATTGCACAGTGTAGATATTCTTTTGGTTGAGTTTCTTCAAATTATCTTTTGGTTTAATCCTTTGGTGTATGTTTTAAAACATCATATTAAGCTTAATCATGAGTTTTTAGCCGACGACGCTGTACTGCAACAAGGTGCAAACACTAAGGTTTATCAAAATATATTATTACAATTTTCATCAAGCACTGGTAGTCATCAACTCTCTAGTGCCATCAATTATTCATCATTCAAAAAACGATTTACAGTTATGAAAACACAAACCTCAAAAACCCGAATCTGGTTAAGCACTTTACTGCTTCTGCCAATTACAGCTTTGCTATTTTACAGCTTTGCTGAACGTGAGTATGTTGAAAAAGACCAAGATCTTTTAGATTCAATTAAACAAGAATTAGAGAAAGCCGATAAACTGAACATGGTTTATATTGATAGTGCTTCGGAAGCTTTAATGCAGGAGTATCGTGACTTTATTGTAAAGTACAAAGCAACCAATGTTATTATAGGAGACACATATAATCGTGCTGTTATCATTTATGAAGATATAATGAATGATACTCAGCGTGCTTCGGTAGAGAAATACCCAAATCGCATGGTTCCTGAAATGAACTTGTCTAAAGTGAAAGCAAGAAAACCGAGTAGTTCGCAATTTGAAGCTTTTAAGAACGCTGAAGAATATGCTATATGGATAGATGGTAAACATGTGCCCAATTCAGCTTTAAATAATTATAGCGTTGACGACTTTGTTCATTTTACTGGATCTATAGTTCATAAAAATGCACGTAGTAAAAAGTTTCCGCAACCTAACCAATATCAATTATACACTAAAAAAGGATTTAAGGAAACTTATCAAGATTCTCAGGTAAACAAATACAAACAAATCACTAAGAATTATTCTAATGCTATTTCTAAATATTTAAAAGGATCTCGTTCTGACAATTCCGAATTAAAAATTTTGAAAGCTAAAGCAGATAAAATCTATAATTCATTTACAAAAGAAGAATTAAAGAAACACAATATTTTACCTGCGCCTCCTGTTCCTGCTGAAGATAGTGAATGGCAAAAAGTTGAAGATATTTTAAGTCAACAAGAAGCAACAAAAAAACAAGTAGCAGAATACAATGCTTGGGCTAAAAAGATTAATATGGCTATGAAAAAGGCTGAATCTACAAATAACAAAAGCCCATATCCTATAATCAAGAAAAAGGAATATGATAAATACGACAACTTATACAGGAATATAATGTCTGAAAAACAGCGAAACAATGCTGAGCCTTGGCCTAATTCCCCACCTCCACCACCTCCACCACCTGCTCCAAAAGTTAAAAAAGGTGATGGTGAAATCCCTCCTCCACCTCCGCCACCAAAACCTAATAAAACAAAAGGTGGACCAATGGAAGTGAATGGTAATACTTATTACTATTACCAAGAAAATGGAAAAACCACCTATTACGATAGTTATGGTAATAAAGTAGACATTGATAAAGTTCCACCTCCACCTCCTACTACTCCATCAGCCCCTAAAAAACTTGCTGATTTTGAAACAACAAAAGAGGGCACTTCAGGTTATACAGTCGTAAACGGTGAAAAGATTTATTATAGCTCTAAAAATGGAGAAACAACATATTATGATCGCTTTGGAAATAAAGTTGAAATGGATAATCTTCCTCCTCCACCTCCTAAATCTGAATCTGCATACAACTTTGTAAAAAGCTTAAAAAATGATGATATCACTTATTACTTTAATGACAAAGAAGTGTCTTATGATGATATTTTAAAAATCACTAAAGCTAACCCAAAAATTAGTGTTAGTACCAACATTAAAAACAACAAAGGCACTGCTAAGTTTTGGATTGAAAAAGAGACTTATAAAGACCAACTACCAATTGTAAACGGAAAAACACCAAAGTCTCCAAAGCTAGAAATGACTATTGCAGAATTTAAAAAATTAGAGTTGACTCTAAAATCTGGTAAAATATCAGAATTCAAAGTAAAGATACCAGGTATTAAAACCGATTACACGAAAGGGAACACTTTATCAAAAACAACAATAGCCAATCTTAAAAGTATTAAAGTTGATGACGTCGTTGTAATATTTGATATTAAGGATGACAAAGACAATAAGCTATCTCCTTTACAAATAACAATAACTGAATAGGGAAATAACAAAGCCTGTCTAAGAAATTGCTGTTTTGTCAATCTGAACTCGTTTCAGATTCTAAAACAGACAGAAAATCTATTTTAAAAGATTCTGAAATAAATTCAGAATGACAGATTTTCTATTTCTCAGACAGGCTTTATTGCTTTAAGGCAGAAATGACAATCCATTTCTTGTTTTCCAAAGAAAATACTTTTCAAATAGTACTTTATTAAAATCATATAAAACATTAGGAATCATTATCGCGAATGTTCGAGGCTTAAACAAGTGATTACTCACAATAATCACTTCTTTTTTTCCTGCATCCATGACACATAAACCAGGTATTTTTCCCCAAGGCTTTTCTTTAAGTTTTTTACCTTTTTGAACTCTTAAAATATTCTCAGCAACCACTTTACCAGTTTCATCTGATGGATATCCTGTTTTTGGTCCAGAGAAAGGTACTTTACCTGGTTTAAAAGGTAGTTTTACATCTACCGCAATACCTGCAGCCCAAATATTTTTATGTGTTACATGTTGGTAAGTATCATCAACTGGTATATATCCTGAAGCATTCGCCTGTAGACCTTCTGACTTCACAACAAAATCTACACCTACAAAAGGAGGCATTAACATTGTAAAACTACTTTCAATGACCTCACCTGTCGTTAACTTCACACTATTAGCGGTTACTTCTTCTACACCTACTTCTGTTCTGTACTTAATATTAAACATTTTCATGAAAGACTTAAGCATAGTTTCGCCTAATGGCATACCATCTATTCCGAAGTGGCCTAAATAGACTTCAGGAGTAATCCAGTATAAATCTACTTTTTTACGAATTTTTTGTTCTCTCAACCATTTTTCTACATTAAATAAAAATTCATAAGCTGCTCCCATACAACCTGCATTCTGTGTAGCTCCTATTACAATTGGTCCAGGGTTTTCCTTAAACGCTTTCAACGCTTTTCTAGTTTTCATAGCACCATCTGGCGTTCCAATATAGTACGCATAATCTTTCACGCCTTTAGCTACATCATATTTTACTTTTGGTCCTGTGGCTATGACCAAATCATCATATTCGTAATCACCTTTAGTAGTTTCAATCTTATTTTCCTCTGGTAGAACTTTCAAAGCTTCAGCATGCACAAATTCAACACCTTTCTTTTTGAGGATATTATTTTTTCTGAAAGAAATATCTTTGATATCACGTCTTCCAAAAGGCACCCAAATTAATGATGGTATAAATAAAAATAAAGGAGATTTATCTATAAGAATAACTCTTTGATTTTTAGGATCTTTTCTTTTCAACTCCAATGCAGCTGTCATACCTGCAAAGTTTCCGCCAATTACTACTGTTGTTCTCATGACCTAATAAATTTTGGTTACATTCAAAGTTACCCCTAACAGTCAATTTTTGATATGACAAAAATCATATTGGTCTCAAACACCACATTTATAGGCTAGTTATGTAACATTTGTTACTATTTTACGTTCTAATAGTCAATCAATCAAAAAACGAATAGTTATGTTAAAACAATTCTTTATCCTATGTTCTGGAGCTGATACCGATATTTTAGACGGTTGCTCTAACGGAGAACAAAACAAATACGCAGGCATTGGTGCCACAGTTTTCTTTACAGCTCTTATGGCAACTATTGCTGCTAGCTATGCACTTTACACCGTTTTTGACAACCTATACACATCAATATTTTTCGGGTTCGTTTGGGGCTTATTGATTTTTAATTTGGATCGCTATATTGTTTCCACCATAAAAAAACGAAACAATTTTATAGACGAACTTTTACAAGCCACTCCACGAATTTTATTAGCAGTAATTATTGCTGTCGTTATCTCGAAACCTTTAGAATTAAAAATTTTTGAAAAGGAAATTAATCAGGTGTTATTAGAACAAAAAAATAATCTAACCTTAGCTAATCAAAATCAAATTGCGCAACAGTATAAACCTAAAATTTCAGAATTAGAAAGTGAAATTTTAGGTTTAAAATCTCAAGTGGATTTAAAAGAACAAGAAGTAAATGCCTTATATGACACTTATATCACTGAAGCCGAAGGTACTTCGGGAAGTATGAAACTTGGCAAAGGTCCTGTCTACAAAGAAAAACGTGAAAAACATGATGCTGCTTTAGCCGAATTACAACAACTAAAAACAGATAACAACGCTAAAATTGAAGCTATTGAGAATGAAATTATAGCTTTACAATCCGACTACAATGCCAACGTTACAGAATCTCAACCAATCATTGATAATTTTGATGGTTTAATGGCTCGTGTTACCGCTCTAGGGACTTTACCATGGTTACCTTCGTTTTTTATTTTTCTTTTGTTTTTAGCTATTGAAACGTCGCCAATCATTGCAAAATTATTATCACCAAAAGGTGAATACGATTTTAAATTGGAAGATCAGGAAACTGTTATAAAATCGTGGGTAGATCAACAAGTTGCCGAACGTAAATTGTTAGTGCAAACTGATAATGACATAAATAATAAAGTCTACACCGAAATAGCTGACGAGGAAGACGTAATGAACTACAAACGTAAAAAAGCGAGAGAGCTGATGCAGCACCAAGCCGATGCGTTTTTGAAGAAGCAAAAAGGTATTCTTTAAAATATGTTATTAACTTTAGAAAAATTCTAAAGCTAATTATCATGAAGCCTTTCTTCTATTTTCTATGTTTTATTCTTTTAATCAACTGTGAAAATCAACAAAAGTCAGAAAACACTTTTAAAACTGACAAAGCTGCGATTTTAGAGGTAATGCATAATCAAGAAGTAGCATGGAACAATTATGACTTAGAAGGTTTTATGGATGGCTATTGGAAAAACGATTCTTTGAAATTTTACGGTAGTCGTGGCTTGACCTACGGATGGAAAAACACCTTAGCCAACTACAAAAAAGGCTATCCTACAAAAGCTGAGAGTGGCTCTTTAAATTTTGTAATTAATGACGTTTCTAAAATTGAAGGAGATAATTATTGGGTAATGGGAGAATACCATCTTAAAAGAGAGGTTGGTAATGCTGATGGTGTCTTTATCATCATCTTTAAAAAGATAAACGGAGTCTGGAAAATTGTAGCTGATATGTCTTGTTAATATTGCAAAAAAGAAAGTGTACAATAATATCTATCTGTCACCATAGACATTTAAAGTACACTTAAATATGTATAAAGGAAAATTTTATGCGGCTACTATAGGACCTGTAGGAAGCATTCTCTCTTCTACTTCTTGTACAGGTTCTTCAGATTTAAAATGCTGGTAAAGTTCTTTACAGCCTAATCCAATTATTGAAAGCTTCTTTGACTTAATAATAGATTCATTATGTAATCTTGCTAATGCCATTACACCTTCTCTGTCTATACTTTCTACACGCTCTATATCTAAAAGTACATTGTCTAGCTTTTCGAAAATATTAGCAAAGTGCGCATTAAAGGTTTTTAAATTCAACTTGTTTAAGTTACCTTTAATTTGGTACCGATTGTTGTAGCTTGTAATTTCTAAATCCATAATAAATATCGTTAATTCATTAATACTAATTTGGGCTATTAATCAGTATAAATTGGTGTTCTTAGTAACAGGGACAAGCTCAATATCTGACTTATTTCTAGAGCATTAACACAAAAATCGATAAATGGCAAAATGACTAGATTATTAGGCTTTTAGGGTCGATTTTTTCGACAAACAACACCCTATTTACAAAAGGTTTTGTAAGAAAATTTACGGATTAGAAATAAGAATTTTACTTTTACAATATGAAGTATAAATACAAAATAATACTCATGGTAATTTTGGCAGGAATAACCCTTTATGGATTAATATCTGGACAATATTTATTCATGGTATTTATGATTCCGCTAAGCTTTGATTTCTTTAATAAAAAAGATAAGGATTAGATCTTCTTAACGTATTGAGTTATGATTACAATTTGCTGACCATCTACTTTTCCTTCTATGTACTCAGCATTTTCATGATCTAATCTAATATTTCTTACGGCTGTTCCTTGTTTTGCTACCATACTAGAGCCTTTTACTTTAAGATCTTTGATTAAAACCACGGAATCTCCATGTTCTAGAACAACACCATTAACATCTCTATGAACAATTTTGTTTTCATCTGAAACACCATCACCTGCTGCTTTAGCTAATTCTAAGACATCATCTTCAATGTACATCATACCTAAAAGATCTTGGGTCCAATCGGCTTCAATTCTATTGAGCATTCTCCACGCCATTATTTTAACAGCATTGTGCTCACTCCACATACTATCATTTAAACATCTCCAATGATTAGAATCTATTTTATCTGAATCGTCCATTTGTTCAACACAAGTTGAACAGGCATAGATTGCCAAATCATTTGTTTCTGGAACATTATAAACGGCTAAATTTTCTTCGTTGCCACATAACTCACACTTGGAGTTACTTCGCTGTTGTAATTCTTTTTCTGATAACATATTGAAAAATTATGGCGCAAAAATAATATTAATTAAGTGTTTCCCTCAACTTTTTTGGTAAACCTTTGACGACCATCTCATAGGAATGATCTATTAACTCTTTTATAAGTTTTTGAGATAATTCGCCTGTAAGAACATAAACACTATTCCATTGTTGTTTGTGCATGTGATAACCTGGTTTTATACTTTCATACGCTGCACGCAATTCTTGCGCATAGTCAGGATCACACTTTAAATTTATAAAAGCCTCACCTTCCTCCCAACGTTTTAAAGATGCTAGAGCAAACATTTTATTACAAACTTTAAAAACCAACGTATCATTATCAAAAGGAAAATGCTCTGTTACTTGTTTTTTAGACATGCAATAATTTCTGTAGTCTTCTATATTCATTTTAAAAGTTTCTTATCACTTTCTTCAATTTTTAAAGCAGAATAATCTAATGTCCAACCTATAGTTTCAACAAGATTTTCAATGAGGTGAATAGCTTCTAAGGCTTCTTGTTTTGCTATATTGTACAAGCCACTTTCAGGAATCTTATCCATAATATGTTCTTTAGCCTTAGTATGCAAATCGGTTAAATCAGAAGCTTCAAACCTATTAAACATACCATCTCTCTTATCATAGTAATTAATATTGCTTTCTATGGATAAGACTTCTGGTTGAGGAAAATGAGATAAGGTTACGGTTTTAGTTTTTGAATTTGAATGTAACTGAATTTTACTTAAATCGAAACCCACATGAGCCTTAGCATTAATTACCACCAATGCTTTTTTTCTGCTTGAAATTAACTTCAGAAATTTCTCCTTAACGTCTTCATAATGGTAAATCTCAGCAAAATCACCTTCAACGGTTATAAACTTACAAACGCGTTTAATTTTATCTAAAAGAATAATGGATTGCTCATTAGTCTTCTTTTTTATTTTCCATTGTCTAAAAACGGTAACCAAACCTAAGGTTACCAATATGCTGATAATAATTATAAAAAATGTTTCCATAATTAGTTATTTCCTATCTGGCCGAGATGTGTACTTTTAAAATTGTCTTTATACTTTAATCCGTAGCCAAAAATTCTATCTAATGATGCATGTGAGAATAATACAACACCCACAAGCTGCAAAAGTTCTATTTCAAAATATATGCCAACGAAATAAGTTGCTATTGCCAAACCTTTATGATGAAAAATATTATAGGTTAAAGCTCCTATTTTTGTACTTACTAAATAACCTAACATCCCAATGTCAGGAAGAAGTATTAATGCCAAAAACCACCACCAAGCATAGCTTAACTGATTAAATAGGAAAATACCCAAAATAAACATTCCTAGTTCCTCGAGCTTTAATGTTGTTTTCATGTTATTCTATAATTTTATACAATATAGGCTTACTAGGCGAAGCATCGTTTTCAAAAGATGCAATCTGAAGATTCAGCATATACTTTCCATCTTTCACCTTATTTGGTACATAAATGAACTCGGTAATCGTAGCATCTAAACGTAATTTTCCTTTGGTATTCCAAAAGGCATTATGAGACAAAAGCTCTCCACCATCTTTCTCTTTATCTACACTCGGCAAATCTATTAATAAGTGCTTTACACCTTTAGCTTTCAAATAATTGGCTGCATCCTCTAAAAGATAAGTCGGATTAGTATTAGAGTATTGCTTAGATTTTTTCTCACTCATATTAGGCAATGTTCTAATAACTATAGCCTCACGCTTTTTATTCCCAAGTGCAAATTTTAATTGCTTTTTTGAAATGACATAATCTTCATCCAATTTCTCAGGTGCTACTGTGACTACCTCAGCTAGGAAGAAAAACTGTTTTAAGTACTTATTTATAGAATATACTTTTTCCGTAATATGACCTACAGTTTCCGTATGTGTGCCATGTGCATGAGGGTTGAAGGTAATAGTATTAAAATTGACTACAGCACCATCAGCTACACTAATTGGCTCGCCATCCATAACTTGAGGTTCAATTTTTGGTGGCTCTATATACCAAGCATTAACATTAGTTTCATCACCTCTTAAAGGCACTGAAATATCTAACGGCTTTGTTAAATCTATTTTTAATTTTCTTGAATTGTATTGTATGGTTGCTATCAATGTAAGTTTATTTTAAAAAGTTCTGATGCTATACCATCACTTAAAAACTGACCTTTTTTAGTGACACGTATATGCTCATCATCAATATACAATAAATGTTGATTTATAAAAGTTTTAGACTGCTCTTTTAGGTATTCTTTGTAGCTCAAACCAAAATCGCTTTCCACCTTATCTAGAGACACTCCCCAAATGGTTCTTAAACCTGTCATAACGTACTCATTGTAACGATCTGTCAATGACAATGTTTCTTTTTCTATTGGTAATTGGTCTTGTTGAATAGACTTAATATATTTTGAATTATTACTGACATTCCAACCACGTTGTTTACCGTTAAAAGAATGCGCTGAAGGTCCTATACCTATATATGATTTTCCTTGCCAATAGGCGGAATTATTTTTACTAAAGAAACCTTCTTTACCAAAGTTAGACAGCTCATAATGAACAAAACCTGAAGCTTCTAATTTGTCTTTTAAAATATGAAACTGCTCATGGGCTTGCTCATCATCAACATCGTCAATAACACCTTTTTTAATGAACGATGCTAAAGCTGTTTTTGGTTCAACCGTTAGTGCATAACTAGAAACATGAGGTACACCATAACCCAGAGCTAATTCTATATTTTCAATCCATTGCTGATTTGATGCTCCTGGAATACCATAAATTAAATCTAACGTAATGTTATCAAAATACTTTATTGCTTCTTCAATACAAGCTTTTGCTTCTTCGGCATTATGAGCGCGATTCATAAGCTTTAAATCGGCTTCAAAAAAAGATTGCACACCAATAGACAACCGATTTATAGGACTTTGGGATAACTCAACTATTCGGTCTTTTGACAAATCATCTGGATTGGCTTCTAGCGTAATTTCAGGATGTTCAATAACCTCATAATTTTTATAAACTGAGTCTATCAATAGCTGTAACTCTTCATTCGTCAATAATGACGGAGTGCCACCACCAAAATAAATAGTTTGAACTTTGGTGTTATTGAATTCGGCTTTGCGCAATTCAATTTCCTTAACCAAAGCTTTAACCAAATCATCTTTCTTTTTTAAAGATGTAGAAAAATGAAAATCGCAATAATGACAAGCTTGCTTGCAAAATGGAATATGGATGTAGATGCCTGCCATTTAGTTTTTACGTTTTGAACCTTTAACGTACTTACGTGTATCTTCTCTGATTACTCTTAATTCTGGATTTATAGCTTTAATGGCTTCTATATTGTCATCAGTTATAATTTCGTGATCTACCAACAGATGAGTTAATGATTTCATCTTTCCAACCTCTTCTGGTATGGATGGAAAAGAGTTATTGTGCATCCATAAATTATAGCAACTATCTAAACCGAGAACTTCCTTTGGGAATATCTTAAACCTATTAAACTCTAAGGAGATAAATTGTACTTTTTTTAGTCTTGAAATCCCATCAGGTAGACTCTCTAAATCATTAGAAGCTAAGCTTAAGTCTTGTAAGTTTTGTAATTCACCTATCGATTCTGGCAATTCTCTTAGTCTATTGGACGCTACATTAAGAGTAACCAATTTTTTTAAGTTTCCTATGTTTTTAGGTAAGGTTTCCAATTTAGAAGCATTAGCGTTGATAATTACCAATTCAGTATTTTCAGATATTTCTTCTCTTAACCTTTTTAAACCGGTTCCTGAAACGTCTAAGAGCTGAAGACATTTTAAATTTTTAATTGATTCTGGTAATTCCTTTAGAGTTCTATTATTACTTAAACTTAATAATTTCAACTTAGTCAATTTCCCTAAATCTTCATCTATAAGCTTAATATTATTACTCGCTAATGACAACACCTCTAAATTTGATAATAGTTCTATATTTTCTGGAAGCTTGGTAAGCTTAGACCATATAAATTTCAAAACTTTTAGATTAGGTAATTTACTTAAATCTTCTATTAATTTCTCTTTGTCAGTAAAGTCATTACCTGAAATATCAAGAAGAACTAAGTTTTTAAACTGAAATATCTCTTTTGGTAATTCTTTTAGACCTTCATTATTTAATTTTAAATGAAAAACTTCATCCTTATTCTTCAACAAAGAATCTATTTTTTCTTCTAAAGGCAATTTGTTAATTGGGTTTAAAAAATCTTCTCTAGCAAACAATTCCATTAATTCAGACCTATGATAAGTGGCTTCTAGTTTTAAATCAACACCTTCACATTCGTCTGTATTAATTTTTTCATTTAAAACTTTATTTTCTTCAATAGGATGTATAGTGTTTTTATGATTGTCTTTACACCCAATCATAACTAAAAAAATAAACACATAAAATAGATTCCGCATGATAAAATAGATTCCGCATTAAGTACGGAATGAAAATAACTATTAAACTATTTTTTTACCCTATCCTCATTTTGTTTCACAAAAGCAGCCCAGCCTGTATAACTTTTACCAACTTCTACTCGACCTTGGTTATAAAAATGACAAACCGCTGCCGCTAAACCATCTGTAGAATCGAGATTTTTTGGCAATTCTTTTAATTTCAATGTACTTTGTAACATCTTAGCGACTTGCTCCTTACTAGCATTACCATTGCCTGTAATGGCCATTTTTATTTTTTTTGGGGAATATTCGGTTATAGGAACTTCACGAGATAAACCTGCTGCCATTGCAACTCCCTGAGCTCTTCCTAACTTAAGCATACTTTGAACGTTCTTTCCAAAGAATGGTGCCTCAATGGCAATTTCATCAGGGTGATAGGTATCAATAAGTTCTATTGTACGCTCAAAAATGAGTTTCAGTTTTAGGTAGTGATCGTCGTATTTTTTGAGATGCAACTCATTTAATTGCATAAACTGCATCTGTTTGCCCACGACTTTTATTAACCCAAAACCCATAATTGTTGTTCCAGGATCAATACCTAATATAATTTTTTCTTTACTCATTCTATCAATCACAAAATTGGCAACCACTAAGTGACACAGCAATACCAAACGTTAGGTTAATCACACTACCATTAAAAGCTCCAAGTCCGCTTATCTCAGGATTGTAATCATCCAAGGAAGTTAAACCATAGATATAAGCCAAATCAGTATAAATTGCCACTTTATCATTAATGGCATAATGCAACTCTAAACCACCCAAAAGATTCATATAGGTTTGTTTGTTATCTCCTAAATTACCCAATGGTTTTACAAAACTAATTCCAGGACCAGCATGTAAAACAGTACTCATTCTAGTCGGCAAGAAATTTATATACGCAGTAGGATCAAAAACAAACTGAGCATTAATACGCGAATAGTTTACTTTAAATTCAGGAGAATCACTTTCATTTTTAAATCGGTTAAAACCATAATCTAACTTTACTCCATAAAGACTCTTAAACATGTGCTGAATACCTAAATTCACAGTAGGAAAATTTACAGTTTGCGCTGCTGCATTTTCTACAAAACCACTTGAAGAAGGGCTATTGAGACCAACAGCAAAAAGTGCTTTCCATTTACTTGTAGCTTTAAATTGGGCATTACCAAGGTTAACCATAACCACAACCATTAAAAGAAAAAGGTATTGTTTTAAATTTTGCTGCATCTCTGAGTTTTTGGTTTTATTTGTACTATGCGTTACGCTATGTCTTACAAAACTAAACAATTCTTCTTTGTACTTATTAAGTTAAGTATAGTTGTTGGCGCATTTTATTTTATTTATTACAAATTAATTAAAAATGAAAATCTTCATTTCAATGATTTTATAACATTTTTAAAAGAAAACGACTCTTTTTCAGTCAAAAACATCATTTTTTTACTCATTTTAACCAGTTTTAATTGGTTTTTTGAAATTTTGAAATGGCAATACTTAGTGATTCCTATTAAGAAAATCTCTTTTAAATCGGCATTAGAACAATCTCTTGGTGGCTTAACTGCGTCATTTATTACCCCAAACCGATTAGGCGATTATGGAGCAAAAGCAATGTATTATACCAAACCTTTTAGAAAACGTATAGTACTGATGAATCTTCTTGGCAACATGGCTCAAATGGCTACCACATCTGTTTTTGGAATTGTTGGACTTATTTATTTTGTGAAAATTTATAAAATTGAAGTTGGTTATGACATAGCGTTGAAACTCGGTATTATTCTTTTGATATTGGTTATTTTAACCATATTCATAATGAAGCATAAACGCTTTAATATAAAAGGTTATTCGCTATACAAAATCACGAAGTTTATTAAAAACACACCTTCAAAGATTCATCTTTTAAACCTTAGTTTTTCTGTACTTCGATATCTCATTTTCTCTTTTCAGTTTTGCTATTTGCTTACCTTATTTGGAGCCAGCATGAGCTACATTGAAGCAATGATTATAATTACAAGCATGTATTTACTAGCATCAGTTGTCCCTTCAATCTCAATTTTTGATGTTGTTATAAAAGGAAGTGTTGCTGTATTTTTATTCAGTTATGCCGAAGTCAATGAGCTTATTGTATTATCTGTATCAACCATAATGTGGCTCCTAAATTTTGTTCTACCAAGTCTATTTGGTAGCTATTTTGTGCTTAATTTTAAACTACCTCAACCAGAAACTTCATGATTACAATAATCGCTATAACAATTATAATTAGCTACCTAATATTGATAGGAACGTTAACTTATGGTTTTGATAAAGTTGAAGATTTCAAACTAAAAGACTTACCCTCAAAAACAAAGTTTTCGATAGTTATACCTTTTAGAAATGAAGCCGAAAATTTATCACAATTATTACATTCTATTTTAGAATTGAATTATCCGAGATCTTTATTTGAAGTGATTTTAGTAGATGATGATTCTGAAGATAATTCGGTTGAGGTCATAAAAAATTTCATTAAAAAGAAAACTTTCCCCAACAATCATGTTAATATAAAAGTTATTCAGAATAAGAGAACATCGAACTCACCAAAAAAAGACGCTATAACGGCTGCTATAAAAACCGCACAATATGAGTGGATTCTTACTACAGATACCGATTGTGTTTTGCCCAAATATTGGTTAGATAGTTTTGATGAATTTATTCAAACCAATAACCCTAATTGTATTGTTGCACCAGTAACATATTTAAATAGAAATTCATACTTCAACCGATTTCAAACTTTAGACTTTCTGAGCTTACAAGGGGCAACTATAGGCGGTTTTGGTATCAACAAACCTTTTATGGGTAACGGAGCCAACTTGGCCTATAAGAAATCTGTTTTTAATACTGTTGAAGGTTTTAAGGGTAACACTAATATTTCAAGTGGTGATGATATTTTCATTTTGGAAAAAATGGTAACATATGATGCTAAAAAAGTAAACTATCTTAAATGTGAAAATGCCATAGTAAAAACACTTCCTGTTAAGACGATTGCTGATTTAATTCATCAACGTTTAAGATGGGCTTCAAAAACCAGTAAATACAATAACACTTTTGCTAAAGCAGTTGGGCTAATTGTATTGTTGAGCAACTACACTTGCTTAATCTTTATTCCTGCTGACTTTATGGACTATATGGCTTTAAAAACTGCTATGGCTTTATTTGTTATAAAATTCAGTATTGATTTTCTGTTGCTTTTTAAAACTATACGATTTTTTAAACAAGAACACCTTTTGTTTTCATACCTATTTTCTAGTATAGTTTATCCTTTTTTTAATGTAGCTATAGCCATATTATCATTCTTTAAATCATACCGTTGGAAAGGTAGAATATCGAAGAAATAATGTAAAATCAGCTATTTTTCATAGTTTTACTTAAAAAGCCCTGTAAAATGAAAAAAACTTTAGTATTCATTCTTCTTTGCTTAGTCTTTCAAGCAAATTATAGTCAAGAACAGTATTCAATAGAAAACGAAGAGCTCACTTTAACCACAGAAATAGAAGGAACTTTAGATTTACTTTGGACTGTAGACAATAAAACTTATCGCTATTTTGTTAGAACCGAAGATGGTACTATAACAGAATTAAAAAACACAGAGGCTTCTAAAGGTAATTACCTAGCTGAATACAAAACCACACTGAGCAATCTTACCGATGGAAAATCTACAGAAAATTTAAGGTTTACATTATACGGTTTGAAACGTTATATCAGTGACTATAATAGCTCTCAAAACCAGTCGTATGTTTCAACTGTTGCTGATCCTAAATTAGGTTTTAGATTAGGCATTTTTGGTGGTTTTACCAATCATCCTTTTATTAAAAATCCTGATAATACTATCGTTCCCTTGATAGCTGGAGAGCTCGAAATTTTTGAAGGTAGTGCATTACCTAGACATTCTGGTTTTCTGCAAGCTAGACATACTTTTGATGCTGATGATTTTAATTACAGCACCAATGAACTTGCTCTTGGTTATCGCTACCGCATAATCAATAAGTCTGCGTTTTCTATTTTTGGACAAGTTAAATTGGCTACGCTTAATTTTTCAAGTTTAACTTACACGAACGAAAACGACAGAGAAGTTAATAATAAAAACACTTCTTTTGAAGCTCCATTAATTTTTGGGATTGGCTCAGATATTAAAGTTGGAAACAACAGTTATATCTCTATTATTTACGGGGAATTATTTGCTGTATTTTTGAATAATCAAGGTGATTTCTCATCAGACATAATGCTTGGTTACAAGTTCAATTTATAGCCAACTAGTTTATCTTAACAATTACGGGTAATTCAAAAGCTGTAGTAACTTGTTGCCCACGTTTTATCGCTGGATAAATTTCAGGAACACTTTTTAAACTTTGTCTAAGCAAACTATCTATTTCAGGAATTTGCTCCACTGTTTCAGGATTTCTTTCTATAGATTCTAACTGTAAACCCCCTTTATTATTTATAATAATTTTCAGCCTAATAGTATCATTTACATCTTCTGAAACTATAATATTCTGTCCTTCTAAAAAAGAATTAACACTGTTTGTTATAGTATTTTGAAAGCATTGCTTGCTTTGTTCTTTTCCTGTTACAGAATCACAACTTGAAAAGGTTGGATAAGTATCTACTTCGTTCCAATTAAATGTTCGAAGTTCTTCCTCAAGCAAATCTTCAGGATAGACTTTTTTCTTTTCAAAATAGTCACAGGAAATGACCAATAGAAAAACAAAAAGGAAAACGATTCGATTCATTTATTGTGTTATGATACCGAAAAGTACAATATTTTATTTAAAACATGAGCGACCTTTTACTCTTCTGTTTTTAGGAATTTTTCTTCTTTGAGATCTTTGAGCCTCACTTTAGCAAAATCCGCATAAGGGGTACCAACGTCTTTATATTTTTTTATATAGTTTTCGTACAGATTTATTTTAGTATCAAGGTCTGCATAATACTCTTCTTTTGTTCTAATAAGAAAGAATTCAGTTGCTAAATTTGATGGATTTTCTTTCAGTGCTTTCTGAAACGCTTCGATAGCCAATTTATATTTTTTTTGACTATTATAAACTCTGGCTAACATAGCATACTCATTATCCAGAGGCTGGTCTTGTAACGAGAGTGATTTCTCCATGTATTCTGCAGCTTTATCAAAATCACTTAACTTTTCATAATAAGAACCTATAACAAAAAGTGTATTGGCATCATTAGGGTTAAATCTTAAAACCTGCTTTCTATGATAAATAGCGTTTTCATACTCATAATTTTCAGCATAACTAATACTCAATTTTTCATGAATGAATTCTGACTCCTCCCCTAAGTCTATTAGTTTTTTAAACCAGACTACAGAATGCGTATAATATTCTTGATAATAGTAAGCTTGCGCTTTGAGACTTATTAATTCTATATTTTCAGAATAACTATCTAAACCAATATCTATTATTTGATGAGCCAACTCAAATTTGCGCTTAAAAATATAGTGTTTAGCTATTTTAAATATGGCTTTTTGATGTGTTGGATCTAAATTAAATGTTGTTTTAAATTTTTCTAGAGCAACGGGATTTTTCTCCTTTTCTAAAACTATGCCTAATTCATAATGATAATTTGGGTTGAGACTATCCTTTAAAATCAATGCATTAAATAAATCTTTAGCTTCATTGTATTTTTTTACTTTAGAAAGTAGTTTAGCTAACTCATACTGTATAAGCTTACTCTCTGGATTTGCTTCAGTACTTTTTTTATAAAATTTTAAAGCTTCACCATAATTACCTAAAGCCATATAAGCTTTTGCTATTTTATCATAAATCTGGTCTTTATTTTCTAAATTTTTATAAGCCTCAATAGCTTTGGTATAATTTCCACTAGAATATAAATCGTCTGCCTGATCTATATGACTATTTTGGGCATGAAAACTTAAAAAACAAAATAATACTGAAAAAACACAGGTACTAAACTTCATAGACTATACTAATTCTCGTTAGGGTTTTCATTCTTCTGCATTTCTTTCTTTAAAGAGTTTATCTGTTCATTTAACTGTATAACTACTGGATTTTTTTCGCTAGAATTTTGCAAAACCCTATCTCTTTGTGTAATTAACTCTTTCAATCGCTCTTCTAAAGAAATTGAACTTTTATCAGCCACCTGAAAAACAATAGGTAACGAATAAGGCACTGTGACCACCTTACCCTTTTGTTTTCCTGGAACAAATTGAGGCAAAGTATTTACAACTCTTATAGCTTCTTCTTCTAAAATTTTACTTGGTCCTCTAGCTTTAACATCTTTAACATAACCTATTGTATCAATTTTAAACTGTACAAAGATTCTTTTCTTACCAGGTGCCATACCTTCTGTAACATTAAGGTTGAAATTAGTATTAACATGCTTGTTTACAAAACTTGTCATACACTCTTTTCTTTCAGCACTACTTAATAGATCTTTACATTTTTTTGTTGTTGGAACTTCTTCAATGACTGAAAAAGGAACTTCTATATTTTTATCGACTTCCTCAATTTCAACGACCTCAACTTTAGACAATAAAATCTTTATTTCTTCCACTGAAAAAAACCGCACTAATGCATTGTAATTATTTTTTGTTATTTCTTCAGATTCATTGTCATCACTAATTATCAGTTTTCGGTACAAACTTCCCTTTAAAACATCTTTAGTTTTTTCGTAGGCATCTGTGTGCTCTGCTTCAGTTAGATTATCTATATCTTTTGAAATCACACGTAATGTTCTGTTATAATCTGCATTATCTCTGTATTTTTTTGCTTCATCACTTTTTAAGTAAGCTAAATATTCATCATAAGATTGATTGAACGAAATCATTTCATTAAACATTTTTTTTTGTCTTTCAGTGGTATTACCATGATTTTCAGACATCCTTTTGAAATGCTCACCCATTTGTCTTCTAAAAGCAACATATTTTAGATATTCGTCTTTAGTTGGAATGTACTTCTCTTGCGTGTAATCATATTTGCTTGAGATTTCCTTATCAAATATTGACAGTTTATCATCACTTAAAAGCTTTGATATTTGCTCATAATAATATGCTATTAATTCTTCATCCGTCAATTCTTGTTCTTCCACATCACTAGTTAACACAATCTTTTGCTGTGCACTCACTTCTATTGAAGAATAAATTAACATCCCAAATACCAATGGAATTAAAAAGGCATACTTAAAGAGATTCACCTGTTTTGATTTTGATTTCTGTAACATCGCTATTCGTTTTTTGATTAATGATTTTTTAAAAAATGTATTAGTAAACGACACATTATTGACATCGAATATTTGATTAAGCAAACTTTGGTAATAATTAGCTTTACCATGTTGTTTTACAGCTTTAGCATCTGCAATGTATTCATGCAATTCCTTTACTCTACTTTGATAGATATAAATTAATGGATTGAACCAAAATACAATTCGCATAAGTTCAAAAACCATTAAATCCAAAGTATGTAGTTGTTTTATATGCACTAACTCGTGCTCATAAATAGTTTGCCTTTCATTTTCTGGGATTTTTTCACCAAGAAAGACAGTATTAAAAAATGAAAAAGCAGCAGAGCTTTTTATTAGCCTAACGATAAGCACATTGCCATTCCATCGTTTTGGGTTTTTATGTTTTAACCAATATAATTTTGAGATTTTAAAAACAAACAACAAAGTTGCTAAGCCTACACCAATCCAAAATACGTATGACCAAATTGGTGTTTGTGGCTGTTCTAAAGCTATTCCTGTATACTCGGCGATTTTAACGTCGTTAACTGATGGAGTTTTTGTACCGATGAAGACTTCTGGTAAATGAATCACAACATCTTCACTGGTTATTTTCTTTAATTCAGGAAACTTTAGAAACGGTAAAGTAAAAGACAATAACGCTGTAATTAACAAATAAATCCTGTTGCAGTTAAAAAAAGTTTCTCGTTTTAAAAACAAATCATAAACCAATAAAAACAGAGCTTGAAATGCTATTATTTGTAAAATTGTGTAAAGCATAACTATTTGTTTTTATTGATTTCCTCTAGTAGGTTTTCAATGTCTTTAACATCAACATCATTTTTCTGAACGAAGAAAGAGACCATACTCTTAAAAGAACCTTGAAAATAATTATCAACCAACTTATTAATAGATTGATTACTGTAGGATTCCTTTGCAACTACAGGAAAATAAACATGTCCTTTACCTTTCTTCTCATAATCTACAAACCCTTTACTTTCTAAAATCCTAACAATTGTAGACACAGTATTATAAGCGGGTTTCGGCTCAGGAAGCATATTAATTATCGCTTTAACATTGGCTCTTTTTAATTCCCATAAAGCTTGCATTATCTCTTCCTCTGCCTTGGTTAACTGTTTCATGTTTCAAAAAAATTAAAATTACGAACACTGTAAATATAACTAAAAAATTAGTTTAAACTAATTTTTTAGTTGAAAATGTAACTTTAAATCTAGTATGACGTCTTATAGGTGAATTAAATTTTACGAATGGATATTTTTTTAGTTATACTCTCCTTAGCCTTTATGATATTAGGTATTGTTGGTAGTTTTTTACCAATTTTACCAGGACCTCTGACGAGTTGGGTTGGATTATTGATTTTACATTTTGCAGATGGTATAGAACTTAGTCAAACATTTTTAATTGGTACACTTCTATTCGCTATTTTTATTTACATACTAGATTACATAATTCCAGCAATTGGCACTAAACGATTTGGAGGTAGTAGAGCAGGAATGATTGGAACTACCCTCGGACTTATTGTAGGATTATTAACACCAATACCTTTTGGGATTATTGTTGGGCCTTTTTTTGGTGCTTTGATTGGAGAGATGATCCACCGAAATGATATGAATAAGGCATTAAAAGCAGCCTTTGGTTCGTTTTTAGGATTTATAGCTTCAACATTTTTAAAATTTATTGTAGCTGTAATTTACTTTGGCTTTTTTGTTGTAAAATTATCAAACTATAATGGTCATTGGTATTAACAAAAACCTATAAAATACAAAACCTAGTTATCTCCATAACTAGGTTTCGTTTTCTTGCTATTAACTCAACAATTACTTAAAAAAGGGATTAATTAATTCTTGTTGACTGTGGTAAATATATATTTCTGAATTAAGAATCTGTTGCGGTAAAACCGCAAAATTGATGTGGAAAAACCGTAATTCTTAGCAATAGCAAAGGTTTCAAGCTCATTTTTACCACTACAAAAATGTAAGATTTAACATAATATTTTATAAATACCCCTTTTCTCTAGCTTCTTGAAGTAAAGTTTCGTCCTTTCCGTCCGAAACAGAAAACAATAATTTAAGCTGTTTTTTTCTTTTTTCTAACGCGCTTGTAGACAACGGAATATACTCATTAAGACTTTTAGTTTTTATCCCTTGAGATAATAAATGGAGTATTTTTCTATTGATGTCATCGACGTAGATTTCACTTGTAAATGTCTTCTTTACATAATTATTCACCGTACTACTATAATATGGAGGTGATTTCAGTATATGCTGAAAAGCATCTGCTAATTCCATAGACGTCAAATCGCTTTTAATCAAAAAGCCATCTGGATCTATTTCTTTAATAATGTTATGAATTCTGAAAGACTCATTAAACATCGTTAAAATAATAATCTTTGCGTTTGGCATTGTTTTTTTGGCCAATAAAGCCAAATCCTCACCAGAAGTATACCTTCCGTCTTCAGATGCAGGCAAGCTTATATCAAAAAAACATACATCATAGTGCGTATTTTTTGAAGCTCTGTTTATCATTATTGCAGCTGTGTCGCAGTTATTTGCCGTATCTATAAGTAGGGTTTGGTCGTCTTCTTTTGTTGCCATTAAAACATTTTGGTAGCCTTCTATGATTATTGGGTGGTCGTCTACCATTAAAATGTTAATATGTTTCATGTTGATTGGTTTGTGTAGGGAATCTTAACATTAACAATTGTACCATTTCCTGATTGAGAATTAAAGGTGATATTTCCGTTAATATCCTCTGCTCGAGAGGTCATATTTTTGAGACCTATACCTTTTTTATTTTTTGAGGCATCAAATCCTTCTCCGTCATCAATGATATCCAAGCAAATTACATCATTTTCTAATGATATACTAATTTTAATAGATTTAGCATTGGCATGTTTATAGATATTTTGCATGGATTCTTGTATAATCCTATAAATGTTGATTTTAGTTTTATTTGGTACAACATCCCAATTTATATCGTCGCAATAATTGAATTCTTGTTCTAAACTATAAGCTTGGGCTTGATTTTCTACAAGTTCTGTAACAATATCCATAAACCCAGAACCCGAAACAAAATCTGTATTAAGCTCATGTGATATTTTACGAATATCGTCTTCAATAGTTTTTAATTGGCTTATATAGTTAGCTCTTGTCATCATAGCTTCTTTACCGTCCTTAAAATTGATACTATCTAAACTAAGTCTAGTACCAAAAAGACGACCTAGTACACCATCATGCAGTTCTTTAGAAACTCTTATCTTTTCTTTTGCTCTTGCCTCATCTACTTTATCTTGCTGACCTAGCATAAGATTATAAATATCTTCATTGGCTTTTTGCTGAACCTGTATTAGTTTAAGCTTTCTATTTTTAGCTCTTTGAGATATAACAATATAAACGAGAATAGCCGTTAAAAGCAATCCTATGGATAAAATCAGCAGATAAAGATTCTCTTTAGATATTTGCTCGTTCTCAGCTTCAAGCTGATCGGTTTCAAATTCTATTCTCGCAAATTTATTTCTAACATTGCGTTCTTTTTTGAGAAGACTATCACTAAGTTTTATATGCTCTTCTAAATACGTATTACTTTCTTCACCTGATGTCAAATCGGCTAGAAGAAGCATAGACTCTAGATACAAATCATTAATAGGTATTTCCTTTGATATTTTATAACTTGTCTTTGCATATTTTAATGAAGAATCAATTTTATTATTTTCCTTATAAAATTTTGCAAGGTCTATGCTTGAGGCTAACTTAATATAAGGGTCCTGAATACTATCTGATATATTTAAAGCTTTCTTAAAATCTTTTTCTAAACTTTCAAAATCATAATTACCTTGAAGAAACTTTGTAAATGCATTGTTATCAACAATTAAAGAATATAAGACTATATCGTTCTTTTTTAACCTTGGCTCATTTAGTAATTCGTCATATATTTTTAGGGCTGTAGAATAATCTCCTTTTCCTCTATAAGGTAAGGCTAAATTATTCATAGACCCTAAATAGCGACTATAATCATCTTTTAATTCCTTTGATATTTTTAATGCTTCTTTATGATATTCAATTGATTTGTCAAAATTCTCTAATTGATTTGACACACTACCTAAAAGATTTAATACCAAATATTTATCAAGAGTATTTTCATTTTCATAAATTCTATTGAAGATCCTCAACGCTTCTACTGCATTTTGTTCACTCCCTAAATAATCTTTTTCATTATCTTGAATAACAGCAATACTATAAAGGATCTCAGCTTTTTCTTTTATAATTTTTAAATCATCAAAATACTGTAATGCTTTTAAAAAATGAGGATAAGCACTTATATTGTCATCTTCTATTTGATAATAATACCATCCTAAGTTTTTATTCGTAAACGCAATCGCAGATGAATCTTCTAATTTGTTCGCCAGTTCTAGATTAACTAAACTAACATTTTTAAAAGTTTCAAAATCACCATTAATCAAATACGAATAAGCAAGATCCCTACTAGTTGCAAGAGAGATAGAGTCATCTTTAATTTTTATTGCTAAATCGTTAGCTCTCTTGGCATAATCGAGTCTTCTATCAGAAGATAAAGATTTGTTAGAAAACAAATCTCTATAATAGCTTACAGAATCATATAATCCTTTAATAGATTGCCCATTCAGATTAGCGAAAAGAAAAACAAAAAAAACAAACAATAAATTCTTCAAGAAGAGTGTATTTAAAAGATCTATCAAATTTAGAATAAATTTTATTAAAAAATCAAGGCTCATATCTATAGATATGAGCCTTGATTTTTATTTTTATTTTTTTAATTCTAACCTTGTCCTGGTAGTTTAATTTCTTTCTTTCCCTCATGGGCTAACAAATCTATTTTTGTAGGTTGCTTTATTTCATTTTCATCTGAAACTACAAGCGTATCTTCAGATTGAACTCCAGAAACAGTAAGTAATAAAACAGCGATTAAGCTTAAAGTAATTTTTAGGGTTTTCATAAGTATTAATTTAGGATTTAATATATAGTTACATGTTCAGCACAACACAAAGTGTTGAATTTGAGGGAAGGGAATGGATAATTAACTATTTAGGTAAAACCTAAAACGTACTAAAATAAAAACAAGGGAATCTTCTAGACGAAAGTCTAGTAATTTTTAGAAAAATGGATTAGAAAATTCCTTAATAAGAGAATTTGAGGGGCTTAAAAAGGACTACAAACATATAACATATTTTACTGCAAGCAAAGAAAATATCGATTAAATAACTATATTTGTCGTCAAAACGCAAAAACACTGTTAATATCTTGTTTATAAAATTCATGTATTCAAGCAAAAATTCTTATTTTTATATATAGTTAATTTTATGATTAAAAGAAGATATTTAGAGTTAATTGTACCACTATCTACATTCATTGTACTAACTACAGTAGTATACATTTTGTACCTCTCATCTGTTAAGGAACATTACTCTGTAATTGAGCAACAATTAACAGATACAGGAAGACTATTATCTAAAGAATTCAAAAACATTATAAAGTCTGATATTGACAGACTTAAAAACCTTAGAGATAGACTTGAAAAATCAAATGGAGATTATTTTTCTAGATGGGAAAATGACGCTTATTTAATCATAGACCAAAATTCATCATTTAAGTTTATTGAGTGGATTGACAGCTCAATGATTATTAAAAAAATCGTCCCTAAAAAAGGTAATGAAGCCGCTTTAAATCTAGATATTTCAAAATTAGACTACCGACGCGACGATTGGATTACTAATACCAAGCTAAATAAAATAAATATGACCTCTTGGCTAAAGCTCACACAAAGTGGTCGCTCATTTTTAGTGGATGTTCCTGTTTACTACAATCATAATTTTCAGGGAACCATTACAGCAGGAATGAACTTTGAAGACAGTTTTAATCACCTTGTAGATTATCTTGAAGATCAATATTCAGTTGAATTATATGATAACAAAGGAAGCTTATTTTTCAAAACTAATACTGACATAAAATTAAAAAGCTCCAGGAATATTGAATATAAAAACAAATTGACTTTAACCGATGTCGGTAACCGTGAGTGGATTATAAAAGTTTTTCCATCAAATAAATTGATTTTAGCTAAAAGTAGAAGGGTTAATAACATTGCACTGATTATCGGCATTATTCTTTCATTATTCACTTCTTTATTAACCTACTTTTACCTAAGAGCTAAAAAAAGCACAAGGTTAGCTAGACTTACCAACTTAGCTTTAAAAAAAGCGAACGAAACTTTAAATTCTGAAAGAGTACGAGCCGAAAAAGCATCTCAAGCCAAAACCGATTTCTTATCCAATATGAGTCATGAGATTAGAACTCCACTTCATGCCATAGTAGGATTTATTGAACTTTAAAAAAACTAGCAAGCTCAACAAGACTAACTTAGAATACCTTCATTTAATGGAGATGTCATCCAATAACCTACTCACTATTGTTAACGACATTCTTGATTTTGAAAAGATTGAATCTGGAAAAATTGAATTATCTAAAGACATCTTTAATCCTTCATTAAAAATAAAAGAGCTAATTAATGTTAACCAACATATTTTTTCACAAAAAGGTCTTTTTCTTAATTCTAATTTTAAAAACACAAAAAACTTAAATGTTGTAGGTGACGAGAGTAAATTTCTCCAAGTCACAAATAACATTTTAAAAAACGCATTGAAATTTACAGATTCGGGTGGAGTAACCGTAACCTACTCTGAGTCGTTAGAAGAAAACAATAGTCTCAAAGTTACTATAAGCATTAAAGATACCGGTATTGGTATCCCAAAAGACAAACTAGATTCAATCTTTGAACGTTTTACTCAAATCGAAAACAGTATAAAAAAACAATATGAAGGTAGCGGATTAGGGCTTGCCATAAGTAAAATTTTTATCAATTTAATGGATGGTGATATTTCTGTGGATAGCAAACTTAACTCTGGTTCAGAATTTCAATTCCATGTAGTTTTTCCTCTTGCACAAAATCAAACATCCATAAAACCTAGTGATAATGATAATATAATAGACTACTCAAAACTAAATACCCTCATTGTTGATGACAATAAAGTAAACATTATTGTTCTAAAGAAATTCTTGAGTGATTTAGGCATCTTAGCAGATGTTGCCCATAATGGCAAAGTAGCTTTAGATATGTCAAGGAAAAATGACTATCACCTTATTTTTATGGATATTCACATGCCTGAAATGGATGGCTGGGAAGCTACAAGAGAAATAAGAAAAAATAATAAAGATGTTATAATTTTTGGTATCTCAGCCAATGTAACAACAGACGCCATTAATCAATCTGTTAGTACAGGAATGGACAATTACCTTACCAAACCATTTAAGAAAAGCCACTTACAACAGCTTTTATACTATCACTTTAAAAGATAAAACAATACCCTAAAGCTATCCTACAAATCAAGAATAGTAAAACTCCAAGATCCTTTTATAAATTGTCCATTATCACCTTTTATTATACCAACTTGAAAACCTTTTTTTGTTCTAAACAAATAACCTATTGAAGTAAAATAATGATCTTGATCTCCATCATCAACCAGTTCTTGAGTCAATTGAATAATATAATCATCATGAAGAACTAAACCACATGGAAGTTCAACCTTATACATATTTTCCGAATAAACACCCATAGTACTAATCGATATACCAGGCGTGGCGTTATAAATAGTCCCATCAGACTTTACATTTCCTACAGCTATAACATTTGGCATTGTAATTTTTTTTAATTAATAACATTTTAAAAGTACAACAACAAACAATAGAATAATATACGTAAAGTTACGTATCTTTTAGATTTTCAAAACTTTACAAACATCACAAAACAAAAAGCATCCCTATTTTCTATAAAGAAAAAAGGAAAGCCTTTCATTGGTAAATCCCTAAATACTTAGGTTTCTACTACGTCTCATCCTCTTTTAAGGATGAGCACAACACAACATCTTTTAATCGCAAAAAAAAGCCTCAATTTCTTGAAGCTTTAGCAATTTTTGCGGTCTGGACGGGACTCGAACTTATCAAAAAAGACATTTAAGCTCAATACAATAAAGTAGTAATGATTAAAATTGTATTGCTGACCAATACATAAAATAAGCCATTGATTTTTAGATATTAAGTTTGGTTTGATTATGAGCATCAAGATACTCCTCCCAGCTTATGGGATCCCCATGAATCCCCACATTATAATTTTTCTCAACCCATTTAATAAATTCTACCGCTATATTACTATCAATACCTTTAGACTTCATATTTCTCCCTTCACTACAAATATCCCAAAACTCATTTGGAATCAAAGGAGAAGAATTTCCGAAATAATAAAAATGTTCAGAGTATAGAACATACCTTCCACTTAAATCATTTTCTTTGTGTTCATCACCATCTACTACAGAGTGTGCCGAGGGTTCTTGAATCCATTTTTTGGCTTCAGGGTTTTTGTGATAAAAATTATCACCAAACATTTGCACCAGACTTCCATTCATTTTAGGTTTTTTGTATTGAAAACGTTCGTCCTCCCAATATTCTTGAAAAGTCAATTTACCTTGAACCTTCATAGCAAAAATAAGATGATGTAAATTTCTTAGTTTTTTACTTCCAGTTCCTATAACCCAATCCCCAAGAGCTAAATCATTATTCTTTCTTATTGATGGCTTACAAACAGCCAATGTACAATATTGTCCAAAGGGATTTGGTGCAAGTCCATAATCGTGGTCTAATTTATATGAGTAGTAGTTCATAAATCTATTTGTTACATCTAACTTTAGCCATCTTATAAATAGGCTTTCTTGGTTGACCTTGTGGATTCTCGACAGGAAAGTCTTTTCCATCCATGATTGCTCCAAGCTTATTTAAAGAGTTCCAACCGAGTAAGGCCCCTCCATATTTTTTAAATGCTTGGGGCAATTGAACATCTTTATTCCCATGCGTATATATACCAACAATCTTTTTCCCTTGCTGATGAGCCATTCTAATTTCATCATTTACCCATTTCCTAGAAAAAGTTCTTTTACCTATCATGCAAATAAAAGTTCCTGCCCAAGAAACTTGTCTTCTCAAAAACCTTTGAATCACCCTATCAGAAGGTCTTTTTTTCTCTGTATGTTTAGTACTATCAACAGAATAATTTCTAATACTATAGCCTTTATCAATTAAACGCCTTTTAAGGTCTTGAACCTTATCATCGTCTTTGCCATGATGACTTATGAAAACATTATACTTTTTATTCATTTAAAGACACTTTAACCTTATCATTTAATCCCCATTGCGGAGGATACCAATAATCTATTTCGGATGCCTTGGGAGAGAAAATTTGCTTTATCCTTGTTCTACCTGAAATTCCAGAAATATCTGGATGAGCAACCCTAGCGTATTTATCAACTTCACAAAATAAGTTTTGACAATCAATTAATTGCAAACTCCTTCCCCACAGGGTTTTAAAATTAATATTAAATTTTTGAAATTCAAACTCCTGTCTATCAGTAATATATTTTATTATATCCGTCTCACTAAATCCCCCTGTATCTACAAAACATTTCTTAATACCATCTTTTGCACCAGGTCCTGGGTAAACATAATCCATCTCACTAAAATCTGTAAGTTCACTATAATTAATGTCAATTGCATATTGATAAGCTAGAAAGTTTCCTATTGTTGGGTATTGTTTTAATAATAAAAATAATTCTTCTAAGCTCTTACAATCAGCAACCCTTTCATCTAGGTTGTCTTTTAACATGAACTCAATTAATCTAAGATGATTTTGATGTTTTTTATTATACCCAAAGGTGCTCTTACCAGAAGTCATTATATATGCCCCAGAGTATATTGAAACATTTTGACTTTTGAGATAATTCAATAAATCATCATATACTTTAAAGTCAAAATCATCAAATGATATTTGCCCAAGTCTACTCTCAAGATATTGCCAAGTTTCAATTTTATTGAAAGTTTTGAAAAGCAATATCCGAAATAACAAATTAGAAGGGGTATGTGAACCATTGTATATAACATTTTTAATCAAGTATTGACTAACTCTGTCAGAGGCCCTATATACGTTAGTAAATTTATACTTAGCTATTATATCATCATTTGTCCATTCATCTTCATTATTAATACGATTAAAAAAAACTTCTTGCCTTTTACCAGCAAATTCCCAATAAGTTTTATAAACTTCTGATTCTTTTGGTTTCGTTTTTTTCACGGATAACTCAATCATAAATTTTTTAGTTTTTACCTAAATATATCAACCTTCTATTTTTTTTACTTACCAAAACTCTTCCTCCATTATTTTCAATGAGTTCATTGAACACTTTATAGGAGTTAAGAATTGCTGTTTCCCATTGTTTTGCAGTACATTCTTTAACCTCAAGGGTTTTTACAAGTCTTTGTACTAATCCCAATAAAGTTGTATCTATATTTTTACTGTACTTCAATAATTGATGATTTTTAGATTCGCTATATATAAGTAAAGATACAATCTCTTCTATTATTTGAGCTCTAGCCCCATCTTCATTTTCATCAATCTCTGGATTACTTTTTCTCTTTCTTTTAAGTAGTTTTCTTACTACTGGTGACCAACCTAGATTTGCCAAATACCCATAATGAAAAATATCATGGAAACGATACCCATCGTCTTCGTAGTTATTGTCAGATAAAGGGTCACCTATTAGTTCTTTTGTCTTATAATCAACAATTTTGACTAAATTTTTACCTTCACTTTCAAAGGGAATAAAAGCAACTTGAAATTCTTCAGGTAAAGATTCCTCTTCAGGATAATCTTTATCAAAATCCTTATAGATAGCACAACTATCTTCTACAAATCTATCTTCAATCTTTTTGATGTTCTCTTGTGCAATATCCTCTAGACTTATCCCATTCTGAGAAGCAATGGCTGAAATATACCAAAGTACATCACCTAATTCTTCTTTTAACTTATTTTTGAAATTACTATATGATTTACCATCCCGTAGTCTCTTTTTAAGTTCACTAACAACCGAACCAGCTTCTCCTATAATACCTAAGTAGGGTATAACTATATTAGAGGTTTCGTCAGCATTATATTTTTGAATTGTTTTTTTTGCTTCTTTTTGGTATTCTGAAAAGTCCATAATTAATAGTATTGACATAAATTTACATTTAATTGTAACAAGCACATAATTAATTATTTAAATTATTAAAGAAATTTTTATTTTAATTCATATAAGTGCTATTTTTCTAAAATAAAAGGTTCTTTCATAATAGGTAGCAATTGAATCTAGATGGTATATAGATATTGTTTAAGCTATAAATAAACGTGAAAATTACTTTATCTTGGTAAAAAATAACTCAGTGAATTAAATTGGTAATGAATATTTAGATATATTGATTGTGGATTAAAAAATTAAATTCTATTTTATAAATGTATAGCAGGTTTATAATAACTACAGAAACTTTCAAAAGTATACATTTTAATAAGTACGACCAGGTCAAAGGAAATCAAATCACCACTAAATTTAAAAATCAGACAAAAGAAAGAATGAATATTAAATTTAAACATGGTAATATTATTGATGGTAGTGCTACACAAGAGGATTGGTTCCCTCAAATAAATTGTGATATATTTTTATCACACTCTCATCTTGATATCGATAGAGCAAAAAAATTAGCTGGTTGGTTCAAAAACAAATTTAACCTAGATGTTTTTATTGACCATAACGTCTGGGGCTACATTAATGAACTACTAAAGTTAATTGACGATGACTTCTGTTATGACAAAAACAAAAAAACATATTCGTATGAAAAAAGAAATGTAACTACTAGTCATGTTCATATGATGTTGATAAACGCATTGTCTGAAATAATGGACAAAACTGAATGTTTGCTATTTTTTGAAACTCCCAACTCCATTAACCTTAAGAAATTAACACATACAGGAACAACAAGTTCTCCTTGGATTTACAACGAGATTTTCTTATCTAAAATCCTAAGAAAAAAGCAAAGAAGAAAAAATAGCAATATTGAAAAAGCAGCAAGAGAAATAAAGTTATCTAACAATCTAAATGAAAGTTTTAAAATTGATTATGATACAGATATTTCTCATCTAGTTAAACTTACATTTGATGATATAAAATCTTGGCTAGATTTTTTTACTGACAGAACAGACATTCATCCATTAGATATACTGTATAGCATAAAACAAATCAAATAATATGTCAGAAGAAGAAAAAAAGTCTCAACATAGAGAATTTACCCAAAGGGTAATAACAAGAATGAACACAAACTCTTTTCAAATTAAAGGAATGATGATAACGATTATTGCTGCATTCTTAGCAGTGTATGCAGCTAATCCCAAAAGTATTTTTATAATTCTTCCAGTTCCTTTAGTAATACTTTTTTGGTTTTTAGATTCTTATTATTTACAAATGGAAAGAAAATTCAGAGGTATTTATAAGGACATTTGTGATTTAAATAAAGAAAATGAGGAGAAGTTAACACTAAAAATTTTTGAAATGAACCCCAAACTGTATAAAGGAGGTGATTATTGCTTTTGGAAAGTTTTATTATGGTCTTCAATTACTGTTTTATATTTAATAACAACTATTAGTCTAATTATAATGTATTTAATTCTTGAGTATTGTTAATCTTATAGTCATATTATTAATCCTTATTAAAAATTTCGACATTTTTAACTAAACCAAAAAATTCAAAAGAACCTGCCTTTTAATATTAATTCCTAAAATAATTGTTTTAATCAGGTCTTTCCTAGACCGCAAATGAATATATTTATCTTAGATATTTAGGTTTTTTTTAGATGTAATAAAAAAAGACACCTTTTAGATGCCTTTTCTCTTAAATTAATGCAAAATGTTATTTATAAGACCATTTAAACCCTCCTGCGTGATTCCTTTCACCTCTACATACTTTAGCTATAGAACATTTGTTTACATTCGTTTGTTTACATGCCTCAGCAATTGATTCAAATGAATTAACAAATTCACCAAACTGTGTAAATTGATATACTTGCTTTTTCCTTTTATCCTTGTTAGGTTCAAAATATTCAGTGCAGTTATAACTCCAAAAATATCCTCTATGAAATTGATTTACGCTAAGACAAGTCTTACTCAAAGCTTTTCTAGTAGAATCAATTGCATTTGCTGCTTCATCTAAACTGGGATATTTGGATTTTAATTTTAAACTATCTGCTTCATATTGATACACGTCTTTATTTATACCACCACCTCTATTTTCATTGTAAACACCACCATTCTCCTTATAATTATAAATATATTGCACTTCTTTTTCTGCAAGTTCATTATTAGATGAAGCTGTATCAACAGTTTCCCAGTCAAATGAATTCAATCCATAAGTGGATATAGCTTTATGAAATGGACTTTCGGAATTGTTGAACGCTTTTTGTAAATGATCTTGCTTTCTCTCTTCTAAGCTCTTTGTGGTAGCACCAATATAGGTTTTACCATTAATTTTATTTGTTACTTTATATATTAATTTTGTCATTTTCTCTTTTTTAAAAGGCAGGTGGGTAACCTATTTTAATAAAATTTTTCCAATTATAACTTTATATAGTTTCATAAACAGCCTACCTGCCCGCCCTACATTAGTTATTATTTAGTTATTACCACATATTTCCATGAACCTTTGATTTTTTTTCGAGCGTAATCTGAAGATGTCATTATTTTACCTATTTCTTGAACATTTAGTTTACCATAAGACCTTCTGTTATTACTTATATATAATGATATATCTGTTGCACTCATATAACGTATATTCTTCTCATCATCACTAGGTTTCTCAAATAAATCCCCTATCCAATCTTCTAACTGATTAGATTGTTTGTACATCATATTATTGCGTTCTATTCGTGTTATATCATCACCTACAAAGTGATATTGAAAATCTGTATTATTCAATATATACATAACTTGACTATACACCTTATCCATATCAATATTACACTCATAATCAATATCTTGCGCTTCAAACACTAAGAATCGCCTGTTACCTGTTACATCTGAAAGAATTTCATAATGATTTGAACTACCTACAAAAGAAGCTCTTCTAATGTAATCTTCTGAAAAGTGTGCATAAGCTCTTCGTTCTGTTATAACAGATTTGGTTACCATCTCTTTAAAAGCATCCATTTGCTTATTATTCAATGATGCCAACTCGTCTAAATTAACAATGAGTTTTTCAGACATCAATAATGTAGTATCCTTATTTGATGGATTAATTAAACCGCTAAAGAAATAACCATTTAGTTTTTTTGGAACTAACTTTTTAAGCCAAGTTGTTTTACCAATACCCTGCTTTCCAGTAAATATAAAAATCGTTTGATTTGTGATATTTGGATATAGAGCACATGCAACCATAGCAACAATCCATTTTTTAAATGCCCAAAAATACTCTTGGTCATTAGATGTTTTCACAGTTTTGCACAACTCTGATAGATAATCAACGTTGTCCCATTCTGGTAGACTATTGAAATACTCTTCGAATGGATTTCTTTTAGGCACATAATCAGATTCTAAAAGACTTTTTAGATCTGACACGCTACATTTTATATCATTATTATTGAGCTCTCTTTTTATAGAATTTAACTTATAACTACTCAACAATTTATATTCATCTTGTTTCTTTTCTTTATAATATACTCTACTTAAAATTTCATTATAGTAGAAATCATATTTATCATTCAAATGCTTTTCTAGCATATTTTTTATTATTAAATTACTCCTTCTTTCATGATTACTAACCAGTTAAACTGAAGGTTATAAGTTTAAAAATGGCTAGCGATTTTAACCACTATTTTTAAAAACAATAGACCATAAACTAAACATTCTAATTTCTGAATGTTTAAATCAAATTATGTTGAATTGAATGTTAGTTCCTTTTAAAGAAAATTAAAGGCTTTACTGTGAATTAAAATCTATGCAAAGATACAAAACAAGGGTCCTAAAGTCAACGATATCAATCTGAAATGGGTCCCCTCAGGCAGTTTACTATAGCTATTTTGTCAATTATTCTTGTAAGAAACAGATACTTTAATATAGACACTATGCCTTAAATAATAACATAGTGTCTTTTTCTAGAAAATCATTTTCAGTGGTTTTTAGTTTAAAGAGTTAAAAACAGTCTCAAAAGCTTGGTTATCCAAAATACAGCATAAACCTCTTGAATATTTATTCTTGTTCTAGAATATCAAAATGATAATAGTAATAGGGCATACCTTTAATTATATATACAGTTTTCAAATCATTAGTAATTTTCACTTCTTCAACCCAGACCACCTCATTGCTCTTTAATGTGCCTATATTGTAATTTACAACCACCTTGAAAGGACAAAACAATATCTTTAGTAAGTTGTTCCAGGTCACAATGTAAAGTTCTTTTGGGTTGCAGTATTTCAAAAATTCAGCCAACTGCTTATCATTCATAGTATTTCTTTTTAGCTATATTATTAGTTATCTAGAAACCAGTTATAAGTTTGGTTTTTAAGTGAATTTACCAGCGAATAGACTAAGTCGTGTGCATTAACACTCCGAGATAAAAAACTATCAATATAACTACTCTTATTACTTCCAGTAAGCAAATTGTATAAATGCCATAATGAAACAGTACCATCTATATTTCTAGAAAAACTTTCATCTTCATAATATCCTTTAGTTACAGCTCCAATTTGCCCATCTGTTAAAAGCAAATTTGGAATACTATCTTTTTCTTTTCTAGTTAGATAATTATACATTCTACATTTCCCAAGAAACTTAGCAAACTCCTTTTCTGTTAAGAAATATTCTGTCATACCTTTTAAAATATCAAGTTGTCTTTCAATATTAAAATTCTCTAGAAGCTCAAGTACTTTCACTTTAAGCTCATCTATTGATGAAGCCCTAAGTTCTTCAACAAATCCGTCCGAACTAACACATAAATTTGTACAAGCTAAGTTTTTGAACCCTATAAAAACCTTAAACTTTTCGTAACCTTTTTTACTATATAAGTTCTCTTGGTTATAAGCCCTAACACCTCCTAAAGACAGATTTAACTCATTTCCGTTAACATTATCTTTTATTGATGGAATATCAATCTTAAACATCATACGCTCATAGTAAAGAGTCTTTTCTTCATCTAATAAATCTTTAACAGGCTTGCCTATAGCAGTAGGTACTCTTCCCTTTATAATATGACTTGCTCTTATATTAGGTTCTTGTATTTCAAGTTTAGGAAATGACGTATTAGCTGCTAAATTAGTGGCTTCAATAAACTGATGGTGTGCTATTGTGCATTCCATATCTTTTGAAAAAACAGGAATAATACAATCATTCTTCAGGTGGATTAATTCAACTGATCTAGTGTTTGATTCAATAAATGGATTTTTATCGGCTCTTGCAAGCATGCTACTTTGAGCAATCCTCCCCTGCATATTATTAATTTGTAAGTCCATTGGTTATATCTTTAGTTGGTTTAACAATTGATTCTTTAGAAGCTATTTGATTTTTTAAAGCTTCTAATTCTTCTTTTCTTTTAATTATTTTTGGATGAATCTGTTTTTGTAGGTTATTGTACTTTTTATAGAGATGTTTTAACCCATCTATACTCATACAACTTTGCACTTCTTTTACAACGTCATCATAGGAAACCCCTAGACTACACCACTCAACTAATTTTCTACCAGTAGAAGCATTAATTATAAACTCTGGTTTATCCATAAATAGACCTGTTCTGTCCTTACTTGCCTTGGCTAAATGTTTATCATTAATCAATTCAAGATTTAATGTGAGCTCATATTCAAAGCCTTCTCTCGTAATTTCTTTTGTTCCATGTTTAACAACCTTTGTACGTCCATTTTGAGTGGTATCTAGCGAATAATCTACTTTCCTTCTAGTAGTCGTAATAACATGACAGATTGAATTCAATATGGTATCAATAAAGGCTTGGTGTCGAGGACTAACTTTGCTCCAATCTTGGAATCTACCTCCTAATTGCTCATGTATTTGCAGACAACCTCCTTTACCTTGCCATTCATGAGTTATACTATCGATAATTATAACATCAATACCCTCTATTATTTGGCAAATATTAATTGCATCTATATAGCGTTCAGGGCTAAAAGGGTCATCCAATTTTAAAACATTAAATGACCCTAAATGTGAGTATAAACTTGCACTACCATTCTCAGTATCAATTATTGCAATTCTAGACCAATCATTTGTAATCCCATAGGCTAATAATAGAGCGGAATATGTTTTTCCATACCCTGAAGGTCCACTTAAACCAATTCTTAGTTTGACTTGACTTCTTGAAGCTTTTTCTAGTTTCATAATTTTATGTATTTGTATTTATAATTTTTTTAATTAGACATTATCACAAATAAAAAAGAGCCCCATTTCTGAGACTCTTAAATTCATTGCTAAATAAATGTTAGATAACCAATTCTTGTTCTACCATATTTTCTTTTACTGTCACATCATCTTCACTTAGATACTCATATCTATGAGACAATGTTATAAGTTCACCTGTATCTGGTATAGCATATTCATAAGGATCTACCATTACTTTTTCAATTTTCCCAGGCATAGTCGTGCCAATAAGTTCCTTACAGGTTTCCTCATCAAAAGTACAGGAAACCCTTGCCTTCCTGATTGTTAAATAAACCCTGTCTGTTTCCTTACTTTTTACTGCTTCAATTCCGCCCTGTACCACAAGACTGTGAAATTCTGTCCCATCTTCTCTTTGATAGGTTTTGTAATCCATGATTTTAACCATAGTATATAAATTTTAAGATTATGCAAACCCACCGCGGGTATGCGTCAAAACCAAAAAAGAGTGGGGGTTGATTGTTAGATTATATCACACGTTCGTATATTATGTGAAAGAAAAAATGAGGGGGGGGGGGTACTTTTAATAATTTTGTTTTTGGATTTTAAAAAAAGTGATTTGATTTTTGTTTCAAAAAAAATTTTAATCCCAGAACACTCTTTGATCATGGAATTTAAGGTTGTTCTTTTGGCATGATGGACATTTATATGTTCCATTGGTTAAGACTTTATCAAAACTTCTTGCTATAATTGAATCACCTACACTTCCAGTTAATGTTTTATTATTATAAGGAATAATATCTGGTGATTTACAATTTGGACAAAACAAATCTTTACTCTTTAAATTCCCCTCAACCATATTGTTACAGTATTTACAGTGACAGGGAAAGTATTCTGTTTTTTTGAAGTTCAATTTACCACTGCCTATTAGAATATTTTTTTCTAAGCCGCAGATACATTTAGCTTTAACTTGTGAACCCATTCCCAAATATTAAAAAGGTAAATCAATATCCCTGATGTCTTGTTTGTTCTTTATTTCAAACAGCCAGTTCCTAAAATCATTATAATTGTGGTTGTAAAAATCCAAAATTTCTTCTTCAGTGTTCAATATTTCTTTAACCCCAAAAAGTTTTTCCACTAAACCAGGATTACTAACACTATATACAATTAATGTATAGTGGCACTTTCCATGCTTTCTCACTACACATTCAGTAATAAATGGAGGTTCAAGAAAGTAATCTAATGATCCTTTATAGGTAATTCCAGAAGCTTTTATAATTTTTGGTTCATTGAAATCCAATATTTCTAAATAAATATTATAGATTTTACCTTTTATTTGGTTACCCACATACAATACTTTACACGGTATAATGTAAACTTCTTCTTCATAAAATTTGCTATATCTTTTTTTAGGTGGAATCACTCTAAAGTCCATATTTTCTTTCATTCTTATATTTATTTCTATTATCAAAAGAGAGATATTTTCAAATATACTTATAGGTTATTATATATCATAACCTTATGGGTTTATTTATTGGGCATCTTGTCATATATTATGACAGCTATAGAGGAAAAACATCTAAAGTATCTTGGTAAAAGGATTTCCCAAGTAAGAAGGGCAAAAAAAATGAGCCAATTAGATGTTTGCGCTTTAATTGATATGGAAAAATCTAATTTATCTGCAATAGAAAATGGAAGGCAAAATGTAACTGCTTTAACATTGTTAAAAATCAGCAATGCAATTGGTGTTGAAGTTAAAGAATTTTATAAATTCTAAGGTATTTTTATATTACTTATGTATTTATCCAAATACATACTTGATTCAAAACTTCTAATTTCCTCAATACGGTTATTATCACCATCATAAACTAATTCCACATAGAAATTATAAAGCGAATATAGATTTATTCTAATATCTGAAGTTATATAGTTCTCTAGGAAAGTTGCTTCATCTACAATTTTGAAAAGCTTTTTATTATAATCTAATTTATTAAAATCAGCTAGTTTCATTCAAAAAATAGTTTATATATAATATATCCTATTCCGAGGATTACGCAGTAGAACAAGCCCAACACGAATGTATCTGCATAGTTATCCAGATAACTGTTAAAACGTTTATCTCTCTTTTGAAAAAACTGTGATATGTAGTTTAAAAATCTCATTCAATTTTAAAATCACCACCCTTATCATTATCACATGTAATCTTCACCAAGCTTCATGTCTTTATAGTAAAGTAGACCTTCTTTAAAATCTTTAGGAACTACTGCTATTATAGATCTTTCTTTGGTTTTCTGACCTTAATCATGTTAGCACCTCTGTAGAAGACATCTTGCTTTTTGGGGATTGTCATTTCATATTCTTCCCCATCAGTTTTTATAGTGAAATCTTCTACATCAAGTCTATTGTCTTTTTTATTCTTGGGTGTGAAAAGAGCTTTGACCCCAACATATTTATGATTGTTCTTTGCTGTAACACTACTTCCTATTTTCCAGAAAGTTTTTCTATTAATGACCTCTTCAACTTCTATAGTGTATTTCCCTAGGTCAATAGGTTTTGTAGTTAAAAACAATATTGAAAATAGAATTAATGGGATAGCTAAGAATTTCATAAAACGTTTTAAAATTTAAAAAAGTAACTTCTAAAAAAATAGAACCACTTATCAAATATTTTTTTTAGAACTTACAAAAGTTATATCTTCCTAAAATTAAATAGAAATATACTACTCGTCCACTAAAATCCTCCACATTTCAAAAAACACCTTTTATGAAAAAAAAAATATTCTTTATTTTACTATTATCAACCACAATTATTAATGCACAAGAACCTTTTATAATTAATTGGGAAGCAACAACTGATAACTCTCAGTTTGAAATAAATGTATTTAATATTTATCCAGATTTTAACTTCACTATTGATTTTGGTGATGGTACAGTTTTAAATAACCAGACTCAATCAGTACAACACTCGTATTCTCAAACAGGTGTATACAGCATTAGCATTTCTGGTATTTTCCCTGTATTAGATTTAGGGTATTTTACAAGAACAAATGTGGTAAGTGTAGAACAATGGGGGGACATTGTTTGGAATTCTGCGGTTGGTATGTTTTCCGGTTGCACAAACTTAGTCATCAATGCTACTGATACTCCTGATTTAAGTCAAGTAACGGATGCTTCATCAATGTTCCTAGAATGTACTAACTTCAACCAATCCATTAATAATTGGGACGTATCTAACATAAATATTATGGCTCAAATGTTTAAAGGTTGTACTAGTTTCAATCAACCTTTAGATAATTGGGACGTATCCAATGTCACCCATATGGGAGGAATGTTTGCCAACACTTCCTATTTTAATCAGTCATTAAACGATTGGGATGTTTCAAATGTTACAAGTATTGAAGAAATGTTTCACAATGCAGTTTCCTTCAATGGATCTGTTGATAATTGGAATACTTCAAATTTGATTGAAGTGGTGGAAGCATTTAAGGGCGCAACTTCCTTTAACCAGCCAATAAACAGTTGGGATGTGTCTAATGTTACAGATATGAGAGAAATGTTTCATCATGCTTCTAATTTCAATCAACCTTTAGATAACTGGGATGTTTCTAATGTCGTTAACATGGCTACTATGTTTGGCAGTGCTTCCAGTTTTGATCAATCCTTAAATAATTGGGATGTTTCTAACGTAACTTCATTATGGTCTATGTTCTTTTCAGCTTCAAGCTTTAATCAACCTTTGGATAATTGGGATACATCAAATGTAGAAACTATGTATGAAATGTTTGAGAATGCAACAAGTTTTGACCAAGATTTATCCGATTGGGATTTTTCAAATGTCAGTATTGGTTATGGTTTTGGGGATTTTTTATCTAATTCTAATTTAAGCATTTATAATTACGATAAATTATTATTATCATTAGCATCATCAGCTGCAAATAACGTTAGTATTGGGGTAGGTGGTCTTGAGTATTGCAATTTCAATGCCCATAATTACTTGAATTTCAATAAAGGCTGGACTTTCGGAGGAGATATTGGTTCATCCAATTGTAACAACGTTGTAGGTTCAGTTTACTACGATCAAAATAATGACGGATGCAATGATTCGGACATTTATGCTACAAATTTAATGGTCAAGGCGGAAGATACAAATATGTTCTATGTTTCAGGTATTGTAACAAACGGTAACTATGAAATACCTGTTCATACAGGAAATCAAACTGTATTTATATCAAATTTACCTAGTTATTTTACTTCAACACCTCAAAGTGAAACTGTTGATTTTTTAACAACATCAACAGAACAGGTAGATTTTTGTTTAACAGCAAGTCAAATAGTTGAAGATTTAAATGTTACCATCTTACCAATTGATGCTGCAAGACCTGGTTTTGAATCCAATTATAAATTAGTGATAAAAAATGTAGGTACAGAAATTATTAATGGTGTTTTAACTACTTTTACTTTTGATGACTCTAAACAATCATTTATATCAGCTATTCCAGCCGAGACAAATACATCATCTAATAGTTTGGACTTCAGTATAGGGACAATAGATCCATTTCAAAGCATTGAAGTTTATATTACTATGCAAAATTTCGCACCACCGACTTTAAATGCTGATGACTTATTAAATTTTTCTGCATTAGTTATTCCAAATTCTAACGATTTCACACCCAATGACAATATTTTTGATTTAGAACAAATTGTTGTTAATGCCTATGATCCCAACGACAAACGAGTTTTACAGGGTGAAACTATAACTTTTGATGAAAAAGATGATTATCTAGATTATATCATCAGATTTCAAAATACAGGAAATGCAAATGCTACTTTTGTAAGAATTGAAGATGAATTGGATCCAGAATTAAATTGGGGTACTTTAAAAATAGTTAGTGCTAGTCACAACTATCAAGTAAAAATAACAAATGGCAACGAGGTAGAGTTTCTTTTTAATGACATAAATCTACCATATGAAGCAGCAGATGAGATAAACAGTAATGGATATATTGCTTACAAAATCAAACCAAAAGCTTCTATCCAAGTTGGAGAGATAATGAGCGGAGATGCAAGTATTTATTTTGATTACAATTTACCTATTATAACAAATTTGGTGTCTACAGAGGTCGTGGAAAGTTTAAGCACAGAAGAATATTCATTAGAAAATACAGTAAAACTATATCCTAACCCAACTTATGATTTTTTTAAAATAGACCAATCCCCAAACATAATAATTGAATCAGTCAGATTATATAATTTTTCGGGAAAGTTACTTAGGGAGTTTACAAAATCTGAAGAGTATTCAATTAGTAATCTGAGCTCAGGTTTATATTTTGTAAAAATAAAAACGGATAAGTCTGAGAAAATCAAAAAGCTTATAAAGATATAATTTTTCGTTACTACTTTTGGTTAAGAATCATATAATTGAAAACGATAAAAAAGGGAAGCATATTACTTCCCTTTCAATTTATCCATTTCCAAACTAATCCTTTTCTCTACAATTTCACCATAGCTATCCTGAGTAGTCTGAATCTTAGAATGACCCAACAGTTTACTCACTACCTCAATCGGTACATTATTATATAGCAATACAGTACTAGCAAATGTTTTCCTAGCAATATGATGCGTAAGGTTAAACTCAATACCAACTATATCCGCAATCTCCTTTAAATATGCATTGAAATTAGGATTGGATATACTTGGAAAAACATATGCGGAATTATCAGTATTATATTTCTTACTGATTTCTTGAGCTTTGGGTAATAATGGAACTTTATAGCTTCTATTTGTTTTGAACCTATTCACGGTTAGCCACAGCTCACCATCAAAATCAATTGCTATATCTTTCTTCTTTAGGTTTTTCATTTCTGTAAATCCTAAACCAGTATAACAGCAGAAAATAAACATCTCCTTGATTTGCTGTATTCTTTTGATTTTGAATTCAGTTTTTTCCAGTTTTTTCAATTGCTCTGGTGAAAGAAAAAGCACTTTCTTTTTTACTCTTTTTGCTCTATATAAAATAAAAGGATCCTTATCTAAATAGTCTTCAGAAACAGCAAACTTTATAACCTTTCTAAACCTTTGTATAGCCTTGTTTAAGGTGCTCTGTTGAAACTTTTTCTCAGTTTTAAGGTAATACTCATAATGCTCTAAAAAACTGCTTTTAAGTGTCTTTAATTTAATATCATTGGACTTGTACTTATACTTTATAAACGACTTTAAATGTCTACCTGATTCAATATATTTTGAATAGGTGACCTCTTTGATATCTATATCTACAAGCTTCTTAATTCTATCACTATGTAAATTATAAACCTCTATAACACCAAATTCCTTTTTAGGTGTTTCACCCTTGTATTGTTTGTATATATCATCTACATCAAATTCAGAACCCTTAACCTGTAAAAACAAAAAAGCCTGACTAAGTTTTGTTTTAATCAGGCTCAATTGTGTGTTTATAAGTTCTGCATCAGGTTCTGGTGGTTCAACGCATTGTTGTTTACTGTTCCAGTTCTTAGGATTAAGAAATTGACCAGTTGAAAATTGTTTTCTTTTCTTTAAATATGTCATTCTACATAAGATGGTTGTATTTATTATACTTTTAGATTTTTTTCTTTTAAGATAAAATAGAATATTTAGTTTTGATTTATTCATGATAAAATTTTTGAGATTATTTGATTATAGAAAAATTGTATACATAAACCTTTTGGTATATGTCATTTTTTGGATAGTAATTTGGTTTGATCAAAGTGATTTTACTTTTATAGTTTTATTGCTATCTACTATTTTATCCTTGATCTATTTTTTCATTGGAATTGTATACAAACACAGTAAGAAAAAGATATTACTTGCTATTACACCTTTTTTATTGAGCCTATTTGCTATTATTATATTTTGGTCTGGTATATGGGTTTATGTAATGCTATTTATGGGGTATTTACCATTTGAACCCAATTAGAAAAGCTTTAAAATAAGGGTGTACCTAGAGAAAAAAAGAGTTACCTAAAACGGTACCTTTTAGAAGATTATTAAAAGTCTAAAACAAAAAAGCATCCCTATTTTCTATAAAGAAAAAAGGAAAGCCTTTCATTGGTAAATCCCTAAATACTTAGGTTTCTACTACGTCTCATCCTCTTTTAAGGATGAGCACAACACAACATCTTTTAATCGCAAAAAAAAGCCTCAATTTCTTGAAGCTTTAGCAATTTTTGCGGTCTGGACGGGACTCGAACCCGCGACCTTCGCCGTGACAGGGCGACATTCTAACCAACTGAACTACCAGACCGTTGCGTAATTGCGAGGGCAAATATACACTGCATTTTTAATTCCACAAACAAAAATCAAAAAAAATAGCTAAATATCTAAACAAATTTTTGTCGCTCTAGCATGTAAGTCGTCAATATACTATTAAAACCAGCCTTGATATCTGCCTCAACATACTTAATTTTGTATTGCCCACATTTTAACTTCAAGTTTTTAAAATACTCATTTACAGATTTTTCATAGTTATCTTTTATATTATCTGGATATAAATTAATGAAATCACCTGTTTCAATATCTATAAAACGCTTAGGCCTATTGTCAAAATTAAAGGTTAGCTCTTTTTCTTTATCAAAAACATGAAATAATACCACTTCATGTTTATTATGCTTTAAATGTCTTAACGCTTCAAATAATTTTTCATCATCTTCTGCAGTTTGAAACATATCGGTAAAAACAAAAATTAATGAACGTCTATGAATTTTTTCAGCAATCTGATGCAAATATTTATAAGTTTCTGTGGTCTTAGTTTCTGGTTTAGAAACTACTGCTTCATTTAATTTACTCAACAACATTTGATGATGTCTCTCACTTCCTTTTTCTGGTGCATAAAAATCATAATTATCACTATAAATACTTAAACCTACAGCATCACGTTGCTTTTTTAGAATATGCATTAGAGAGGCTGAAGCTAATGCTGAAAACGCTACTTTGTTAAGATTATCTATTGTTGTACCCGCAGATTTAGGATAGTGCATTGAGGTACTATTGTCTACAATGAGATGACATCTTAGATTTGTTTCTTCATCATAACGTTTGGTATACAAACGATCTGTTTTTGCAAACAACTTCCAATCTATATGTTTGGTACTTTCACCTTGATTATAAATTTTATGCTCAGCAAATTCTGCCGAAAAACCGTGAAAAGGACTTTTATGCATCCCAGCAATAAAACCTTCAACAACTTGTTTTGCTAAAAGCTCTAGGTTTTTAAATCCACCTGTTTTATTAAGTTCTAATTGTAAGTCCATAAGCCTATCCTGACCTTCCAAAAAGGAAGAAACTACTACTGGTTTGTATAAATTTTAGTTTTTGAAACGACTATTGGCTGGTGCGTTAGCGATTGCAACGGCATCCTTTATTGTTTTTAAAAAAACAATAAAGATATAGTGGAAAGCGCGACAGGCTGAAAGCGTGTAACGCAAAAAAAACTAATAGAATCTAAACTAAAAAAGGTTTGCCGTATAGACAAACCTTTTATTATTTCTTTTAGAAGATTTTTTTTACAATAATGCATCAATTGCATCTGCGTAAGCGTTTTTTGGTGCTACACCTACTTGACGACCTACTACTTCTCCATTTTGAAAAACCAATACTGTTGGGATGTTTCTAACTCCATATTTTGCAGCAAATTCTTGATTTGCATCTACATCTACCTTACCAACTACTGCTTTACCTTCGTACTCTGTACTGATCTCGTCAATGATTGGTCCTACCATACGGCAAGGTCCACACCATGCAGCCCAAAAATCTACCATTACAGGCTTATCACTCTTTAATACAGTTTCTTCAAAATTTGCATCTGTTATTTCTAATGCCATAATATTTATCTTAAATTAGTTTTACTTCTTTTTAATACACAAAATTAGTCAAAAAATTTACCAAACCTTACACTGGTTATATTTGATTTGACTATAACTTTATTGTTTTGATTTATATTAGTTTAGCTTATAGCGCACATCATAACTAGTTAAACCATGTAATAGCTCCTGAGAAATTTTTACTTTTTGAACTCTACTAGGCATAGTTACTTTTATTTTTTCCTTAGTGTCGTAAACTATAAAGTTTAAGTTATTTGTGCCTGGATGAATCCTTAATAATTCCTGAAGCTCTATAACTTTCTGCTCATCAAAATCATTGATATCTAATTGTATAGAAAGTTTCTTTGCATAGGTTTCCATAACGTCGTGCAACAATTGGAAGTTATTAAACTGAATTCTTGGTTCCCCTTTTTTACCTGTATCTCTATTCACCCAACCTTCTCTTACAAATGCTCTAACATAAACAAAGGAATTGACCACAAAAAAGTGTCTAAATTTTAAATAGTCTTCACCAAAAATTCTGAATTCAAAACTATCTGAATAATCTTCTATGGTAAATAAAGCCCAACCTTTTCCTTGTTTGCTTACACGATGCTGTACATCGGTTACTACACCTCCAAAAGTAATTTCTCTGTTTACAACAGCATTTAAATCTTTAAAAGCTGAAATAGTGCCATTACAAAAGGTTTTCATCTCTATTTTGAAATCATCAAGCGGATGACCAGAAATATAAATTCCAACCACTTCTTTTTCACGTGATAATTTCTCCATTGTTCCCCAATCTTCACAAGGTGGCACTTGAGGCTCGGCAATTTGCACATCGCTAGCTTCACCAAACAAACTCACCTGAGCTGAATTTTCATTTTCTTGATGCTTAGCTCCATATTTCACTGCTTTTTCTAAAAAGGTAATACCATCACCATCATCTGCAAAATATTGTGCGCGATGGGTGCCTTCAAAACAATCAAAACCTCCAGCATTTGCTAAACCTTCAAATGCTTTTTTATTGGCCGCTCTTAAATCTATTCGCTTAGCTAAATCGAAAATAGATTTGTAATTACCACCTTCTCTTCTACCTTCTACAATGGTTTTCACTGCACCATGGCCAACACCTTTTATTGCTCCCATTCCAAAACGAACAGCATTGTCTTGGTTTACAGAAAACTTGTAATAACTTTCGTTGACACTAGGTCCTAAAACAGGAAGTCGCATACGCTTACACTCTTCCATAAAAAAGGTTACGGACTTAATATCGTTCATGTTATTAGAAAGCACAGCAGCCATATATTCTGCAGGATAATGTGCTTTTAAATAAGCCGTTTGATAAGCAATCCATGCATAACAAGTGGAATGCGATTTATTGAAGGCGTAACTCGCAAAAGCTTCCCAATCTTTCCAGATTTTTTCAAGTTTTGCCTTATCCATACCTTTTGCAGCAGCTTGCTCAATGAATTTAGGCTTCATTTTATCTAGAACCGCTTTCTGTTTTTTACCCATAGCTTTTCTCAAGACATCGGCTTCACCTTTAGTGAAATCTGCCAATTTCTGAGATAATAACATTACTTGCTCTTGGTAAACCGTAATGCCATAAGTTTCTGCTAAATATTCTTCAGTTTCAGGTAAATCGTAAACTATTTCTTCATCTCCATGTTTACGACTAATGAAACTTGGAATATATTCCATAGGACCTGGACGATATAATGCGTTCATGGCAATTAAATCATCAAAAACCGTTGGCTTAAGATGTTTCATATGCTTTTGCATTCCAGGAGATTCATATTGAAAAATCCCTACTGTTTCTCCACGTTGGAAAAGTGCATAGGTTTCTTCATCATCTAATGGGAAGTTTTCAGGGTCGAGTTCAATACCATGCTTTGCTTTTACAATTTTTACCGTATCCTTGATTAACGTTAATGTTTTTAATCCAAGGAAATCCATTTTTAGAAGACCAGCACTTTCTACAACCGAGTTATCAAACTGAGTAACATATAAATCTGAATCCTTAGCCACGGAAACTGGCACATAGTTAGTAATATCACCTGGTGTAATGATTACTCCACAAGCATGAATTCCCGTATTACGAACCGAACCTTCTAAAACCCTAGCCTGATTAACCGTTTCAGCCTGTAGATCTTGCCCATCTGATATATTGAGAAGTTGATTAACTTTCTCTAATTCTTCCGCTCTAAACTTACTACCTAATTCTTTTTCACTAAGCCCGAAAATTTTTCCAAGCTTAGACATGTTTGGAATTAACTTGGCAATATGATCGGCTTCATTTAAAGGTAAATCCAATACCCTAGCTGTATCTCTAATTGAAGATTTGGCCGCCATGGTACCATAAGTAATAATCTGTGCTACTTGATTGGCACCATATTTATCGATTACGTATTGCATAACTCTACCACGACCTTCATCATCAAAATCGATATCGATATCAGGCATACTCACACGATCTGGATTTAAGAAACGCTCAAAAAGTAAATCGTACTTTATTGGGTCTATATTGGTAATCCATAAACAGTATGCTACTACCGAACCTGCTGCCGAGCCACGACCAGGACCAACAGACACATCCATTTTTCGTGCTTCACGGATAAAGTCTTCTACAATTAAGAAGTAACCCGGATAACCTGTGTTTTCAATGACACTAAGCTCAAAGTCTAATCGCTCTTTTATTTCTGGTGTAATTTCACCATAGCGCTTTTCTGCACCTTTATAGGTAAGGTGTTTTAAAAATGCATTTTCACCTCGTTTACCACCATCTTTTTCATCATCTGGATGTTTGAATTCATCTGGAATATCAAATTTTGGAAGTAATACATCCCTAGCTAATTCAAAAGGCTCAATTTTATCTACAACATCTTGAATATTGACTATTGCTTCAGGAATGTCTCTGAAGAGCGCTTTCATTTCTTCAGTAGACTTGAAGTAATATTCCTTATTTGGCAAACCATAACGGTAGCCTCTACCTCTACCTATTGGTGTGGCTTGTTTTTCACCATCTTTTACACAAAGTAAAATATCGTGTGCGTTGGCATTTTCTTGCTCAACATAATAGGTGTTGTTTGTAGCAATTAATTTTACATCGTGTTTATGCGCAAACTGAATTAAAACTTCATTTACCCTGTTTTCATCTTCTTGGTTATGGCGCATCAATTCGATATACAAATCGTCACCAAACGTATCTTTCCACCAGATTAAGGCTTCTTCAGCTTGATTTTCACCAACGTTTAAGACCTTACTCGGAACTTCACCATAAAGGTTACCAGTTAAACAAATAAGGTCTTCTTTATATTGTTCTATTAATTTTTTATCTATTCTAGGAACATAATAAAACCCATCAGTAAAAGCAGCAGAAGACAGTTTAGCTAAATTATGATAGCCTTTTTTATTCTTTGCCAAAAGCACAATCTGATAACCATTGTCTTTTCGGGTTTTGTCTAAATGATCTTCACAAACAAAGAATTCACATCCAACAATTGGTTTTATAATTTTCCCTTTTTTCTCTTCTCCCTTTTCTTCAGCTTCATCATGCTGAGCTTTTACAGTTCTATTATGAGCTGAAACTGCACTTACAAAATGAAAGGCTCCCATCATATTACCATGATCCGTAAGAGCAACTGCAGGCATATCTTCTTTGGCGGCAGCAGCAACTAAATCCTTAATACTGATAGTAGATTGAAGAATAGAAAACTGCGAATGGTTATGTAAATGCACAAAATCCGCATCTGCAAGTTTAGCCGCTGCTTCTTTATTTGTTTTGGTCGGAACCGAAGAGGTTTGTTCTTTTTGAAGTCTTTCGTTAATCTTTGCACTTTCTCGCTTTAGATTAACATGCTTTAGACCTATAAGTTGAATTTCAGTTGGATTTTCTTTTGAAAATTCCTGAAAGTAGTCTGGCTGAACATCAAGTTGTTCCTTGGTATATTCTTGTCGTCTTACTAATTCTAAAAAACAACGTGTTGTGGCCTCCACATCGGCTGTTGCATTATGGGCTTCTGCAAAAGGCCCATTGAATAAAAACTCGTGTAATTCCGTTAATGTCGGTAATTTGAATTTTCCACCTCTACCACCAGGTATTTTACACAATTCTGCCGTATGCTCAGTACACGTATCTAAAACTGGTAATTCTTGAAGTTGATTTGCAATGTCTTCTCTTACAAATTCAGCTCCCATAATATTTAAATCGAAACCTACATTTTGCCCAACCACAAACTTTGTTTTGGAAAGTGCAACATTGAACTTTTCTAAAACTTCTATAAGCGGCACACCCTGTTCTTGAGCTAGTTCGGTAGAAATCCCATGAATTTTTTCTGCATCATAAGGAATATTGAAGCCATCAGGCTGAATGAGATAATCTTGATGATCTATACAATTACCCATCTCATCATGCAACTGCCAAGCAATTTGAATAGCTCTTGGCCAGTTATCGGTATCCGTAATTGGTGCATCCCAACGTTTTGGTAAACCTGTAGTTTCTGTATCGAAGATTAAGTACATAAAAGCCCTTTTTAATTTCTTTTTCGAAGATTATCACCCTGAACTCTTTTCAGGGTCTATTTATGTGTTGAAATGCTAAATTAAGACTTCGACAAGCTCAGTCTGACAGTTCTCAACAACAAAATAAAATAGCATATAAAATTACACAGAATTTGTACTTTTCTGAAATGAAGTTATAAACACATATCAACAAAAAAAGCATTACTTAAAATTAAGTAACGCTTTTTAATATGTAAATATTTTTTAGTGATTTACGCTTGAAGATAATCTGGCACTCCATCGCCATCTGTATCAAGAGCATCATCAGGATTTCCATCTCCGTTTGGATCTGCATTTTCATCTATAGTAAGTATTCCATCACCATCATCATCATTATCTAAATAATTTGGAACACCATCTCCATCAGTATCGCCTTCTCCAATTTCATAGATGGTTAAAATCCCATCACCATCGTCATCGTTATCTAAATAATCTACATCACCATCACCATCTGTATCAATAGGATTTCCATTTTCATCAACAGCTTCATCTAATGTTGGCACACCATCTCCATCATCATCATCATCCAAGTAATTTGGGACACCATCTCCATCAATATCATCATTAGTTAAATCTCCATCTCCATTAAAATCCTCAAACACATCAGGAATACCATCACTATCGGAATCATTACAATCTAATGTATCTATTTCTGCTTGAATACTACCATCATCATCTCCACAAATTTCAATTTGAGCTTGTAGATAAAAATGATATTGAGCGCACTTTTCAATGTAATTTCCAATTGTAGCAGTTACATATTGTGATTCTGCCTCTGCTCTGTTAGACGTCGCCATTTCGCATGTTATCTGACAATCTCCTAAGCTATCTATTTCTTCTTGTATTGATCCATCCAAATCTCCACAATAATTTTGCTGTAATATCAAAGCTTCCCTGTAGGCATTACACGCTATAGCAAAAACTTCATCATCAATAAACTCTAAAGACTGACTATAAGTTGCTTGATACGCTACCAAGGCAGTTTCAGCGTCCAATTCTGTATCAGCACACACGATTGGGTTCGTAGGTATAGAACCAAAAGCTAATGGCACTTTATAAAAAATACCATTATTGAATCCTATTGAATTCATACCAGAAGCATCAAAACCTAAAAATCTAAATGTACCTGTAAAAGTTGCATTTGCATAATCTATCTCATCTATTGTTATTTCACCAAGTTCTGGATAAATGGAAACATCCTCGTCCGGATCATTAGAGGTAGAATATCTAGTTCCAAAAGCATCAATATATTCAGCATAAGTTGCTTCAACATCTCCAACAACAAAATCTGCCTCTATAACTGATGGCACTACTAAGTTTACAGTTTCATAATTATTAGTTCCAGTAATAGTTAAATAACCATCAGCTCCAATACTTGCAGAAAAGCTATTTGCTCTCCAAAGCTCATATTCGCGGTCTCCTTGAAAAGCTGGTGTATTAAATTGTACTTCGTCGCCACAACTAAATAGTGTTAAAAAAACTAGGGATAAGAGTAGTAATTTTTTCATCTTATAACAGGGAAAATTTATCAATGTTTCAAATATAACGAAACAAGAGTCCCAAAAGTATAATAATTTTTAATACTTACACTATCTTTATAAGTGTTTCGGTTAAAAAGGAATTCTTTTAGTTAAAGTGAAATAAAGCACTGTAAATTAAAAAAATGTATTATCTTTGCGCCCTCATTAATAACAGAGGTCGTGTACCTCACTAATTAATTATTATGCCTGTAAAAATCAGATTACAAAGACACGGTAAAAAAGGAAAACCTTATTACTGGATCGTAGCAGCGGATTCTCGCGCTAAAAGAGATGGTAAATACCTAGAAAAATTAGGTGCTTACAACCCAAACACTAACCCTGCAACTATAGATTTAGATATCGATGGTGCTGTAAAGTGGTTACAAAATGGTGCTCAACCAACTGACACTGCAAAAGCAATTTTATCTTATAAAGGTGCTATGCTAAAAAATCACTTAGCTGGTGGTGTTAGAAAAGGCGCTTTAACTGAAGAGCAAGCTGAAGAAAAATTCAACGCTTGGTTAGAGGAAAAAGCAGCTAAAATTCAAGCAAAAGCAGATGGTTTGTCTAAAGCAGACGCAGATGCTAAAGCAAAAGCATTAGAAGCTGAAAAAGCAGTAAATGAAGCTCGTATAGCTGCAGCTGCTCCAGTTGTTGAAGAAGAAGTAGCTGAAGAAGTTGCAACTGAGGAAACAACAGCATCTAACGAAGAAGAGTAAAAAATTTAATTTTATACTTTTAAACCCTGACATTTACAGTCAGGGTTTTTTTATATCAAATTTTATGAAGAAAGAAGAATGCTTTTATTTGGGTAGAATTGTAAAAAAGTACAGCTTTAAAGGAGAACTTTTGGCAAAACTAGACACTGATGAACCAGAACTATATGAGAATTTAGATGCTATATTCTTAGATTTAAGAGGAAACCTAGTGCCTTTTTTTATAGAACATTCTCAATTACACAAATCAGATTTGTTGCGTCTAAAATTTGAAGATGTAGATGATGAAGCTGATGCTGATGCGCTCATAAAAACCGAACTTTATCTTCCATTAGAGTTTTTACCAAAGCTTGAAGGCAATAAATTTTACTTTCACGAAGTCATAGGTTTTACCATAAAAGATAAAACCTTTGGCAAGGTTGGTATAATTAATGCTGTAAACGATTCTACTGCTCAAGCCCTTTTTGAGGTTGATAGAGATGGTACAGAAATTTTAATACCAATGAACGATGAATTTATTGTAAAAGTTGACCGAGCAAACAAAACCATTGAGGTTGATACTCCTGCTGGGTTGATTGATTTATACTTAGAAAACTAGCTATAGTTCTGAACTTGTTTTCGAATCTTTGTAAAACTATTCTTTCTAGATGCTGAAATAAATTCAGTATAACAACAAAAATGAGTAAGCCCTTTAAATTCAAACAGTTTACAGTAAAACAAGATCGTTGCGCCATGAAAATTGGCACAGATGGAGTTTTATTAGGTGCGTGGACTTCTGTAAAACATAATCCCTTTAGTGTTTTAGATATAGGTGCTGGTACAGGTATCTTGAGTCTTATGATAGCTCAAAAAAGTCATGCTGAACAAATTGAAGCCATTGAAATAGATGATGATGCCTATGAGCAATGTGCTGAGAATTTCGAAAACTCCCCTTGGAACGACCGTTTGTTTTGCTACCACGCTTCACTTTTAGAATTTGTTGAAGAGGTTGAAGACGCTTTCGATTTAATTATTTGTAATCCACCCTTCTATTCTGAAGATTATAAAACCGAAAAAAAATCAAGGGATTTAGCGCGTTTTAATGACGCTATGCCGTTTAAGCACATAATATATGCCGTTGCACATTTACTTGCTGAAGATGGGATTTTTTCAATCATTATTCCTAAAAAAGAAGAAAGCGAGTTTATTGAATTAGCTTCTACTATTGGACTTCACGCCCAACGTATGCTTCATGTTAAAGGAAATCCTGATGCTGACGTAAAACGCAGCTTAATTGAGTTTAGTTATATGGAAAATGAGGTTGAAATCTCAGAATTAATTATTGAAACTGACCGTCATAACTATACTGAAGATTACATTAATCTCACCAAAGATTTTTATTTGAAAATGTAAACTAGTCTTTGCACCCTGAAAACGTTTTCGTTACTTTTGTTGTCCATAAAAAACTGAAAACAACAATCAATAATGAAACCAGATTTATTCGAAGCTCCTGATTATTATAACTTAGACGAATTACTTTCAGAAGAACACAAATTGGTGCGTGATGCAGCCAGAGAATGGGTAAAACGAGACGTTTCCCCAATTATTGAAGAAGCAGCTCAAAAAGCAGAATTTCCAAAATCTATTATTGGTGGTTTGGCTGAAATTGGCGCTTTCGGGCCATATATTCCTGAAGAGTATGGAGGAGCAGGTTTAGACCAAATTTCTTATGGTCTTATCATGCAAGAAATAGAACGTGGAGATTCTGGAGTACGTAGTACAGCATCTGTACAATCGTCTTTAGTAATGTATCCTATCTGGAAATATGGTAATGAAGAGCAACGTCAAAAATACTTACCTAAATTAGCCTCTGGTGAATGGATGGGTTGTTTTGGTCTTACTGAACCAGATCACGGAAGTAATCCTGGTGGAATGGTTACAAATTTTAAAGATATGGGAGACCACTATCTTTTAAATGGTGCTAAAATGTGGATTTCAAATGCACCTTTTGCACAAGTTGCAGTTGTGTGGGCAAAGAATGAAGAAGGTCGTATTCATGGACTGATAGTAGAACGCGGCATGGAAGGTTTCTCTACACCAGAAACGCACAACAAATGGTCGCTTAGAGCTTCTGCTACTGGAGAATTAATTTTTGACAACGTTAAAGTTCCGAAAGAAAATCTATTACCTAACAAATCTGGATTAGGAGCTCCACTTGGGTGTTTAGACTCTGCTCGTTACGGTATTGCTTGGGGAGCCATTGGTGCTGCAATGGACTGCTACGATACTGCTTTAAGATACAGTAAAGAGCGTATTCAGTTTGGTAAGCCAATTGGACAGTTTCAATTACAACAGAAGAAATTAGCCGAAATGATTACAGAAATCACCAAAGCACAATTATTAACTTGGAGACTTGGTGTTTTACGTAATAACGGTAAAGCAACCTCTGCACAAATTTCTATGGCTAAACGTAATAATGTGGACATGGCAATAAATATTGCTCGTGAAGCTAGACAAATGCTTGGAGGTATGGGAATCACTGGTGAATATAGCATTATGCGCCATTCTATGAACTTAGAAAGTGTAATTACTTATGAAGGTACACATGACATTCATTTGTTAATTACAGGGCTAGATATTACAGGTCTAAATGCTTTTAAATAAAAAATTAAACCTTTATACACGAAAAGCCTCATTTAAAATGAGGCTTTTTTATTTCCATAAACCACCAAACCTAAACCGTTATATTTTCGTATATTTTATACTATGAAAAATCTAATACTACTTATTACTAGCTACATCGCTATTCTATTTTCTTGTTCCAGAAATGATGATTATCAATACAGTTATAATAATCCTAATAATAATGACCCAATTACTGAGACTAATGATAGTATATCCATTTTAAGTTTAGGTGATAGCTACACTATTGGAGAAAGTGTTTGTAGCACATGTAGATTTCCTGAACAATTAAAAGATACTTTGATAAATTCTCTTGATTCTGATACTTTTGATTTAAACGTTATAGCACAAACAGGTTGGACAACTACTAACCTTATTGATGCTATAAACACAGAGAACCTCAAACATAATTATGATTTAGTAACACTACTTATTGGTGTAAATAATCAATATCAACATAAGGATTTTTCACTATATGAATCCGAATTTCCACAACTAGTTCAAATGGCAATTAATGCTGTAAATGGAGATAAAGACAAACTTATTGTTGTGTCAATTCCTGATTATGCCTATACCCCTTTTGGACAACAGAGCTCATCTTATGAGACGATATCTACTGAGATAGACCAGTACAATACTTATGCTGAAAACTATTGTAATACTGAAGGTATAACTTATGTTTATATTACAGACATTACAAGACTTGGTTTAGAACAACCAGAACTGGTAGCATCGGATGGCTTACATCCTTCAGAATTAGCTTATTCAAAATTTGTAGAGCGCATAATACCTTATGCTTTCGAAAAACTTGACTAATACTTTAGAAAACAGAAAAATTAACTCTCAGGTGCCAACTCCACTTCTAAACCTTCTAACTCTGGTGTAATTGGAATTTGACAACCTAGTCTAGAGTTTTCCTTTACATAAAATGCTTCAGAAAGCATAGCCTCTTCATCATCTTGCATTTCAGGTAACTCGGTATCACTAAGCACATAGCATTGACACGATGCACACATAGCCATACCACCACAAACACCTATTGTACCTTCTGGAGCTAGCTCGTAAGATCTTACAACTTCCATAAGATTCATTGCCATATCGGTTGGTGCTTGAATTTCGTGCTTCTCACCGTCACGATCTATAATTGTAATATTAATATCCTGATCCATGTTTAAATGCAGTGCAATAATTAAGAGTTAATCAATAGCTTTAACAACCGCTTTTGGCGCTTCTTTACGGGTTCCATCAAAACCATCTACTCCACTTACAGTTGTATATTTTAAAACATAACGTTTCCCTGGATTAATGATTTGATAAGCCGCCTGACACATTAGAGTCGCTTCGTGGAAACCACATAATATTAGTTTTAATTTTCCTGGATAAGTATTAACATCACCTATGGCAAAAATACCTGGAATATTAGTTTGGTAGTCTAATGCATTATTCACTTTAATCGCATTTTTCTCAATCTCAAGTCCCCAATTTGCAATTGGTCCTAACTTAGGAGATAATCCAAAAAGCGGAATAAAATGATCACACTCTTTCTGAAAAACTTTAGTTTCTTGCTTTACAGTAACGCTTTCAATTTTACCATCACCTTCTAAGCCGACAACTTCAGCAGGAGTTATTAAATTGATTTTTCCAGCAGATTTTAGCTCCTGTACTTTTTCAACAGAATCTAAGTGACCTCTAAATTCATTTCTTCTATGAATTAATGTCACTTCAGAAGCCACATCGCTTAGAAATATGCTCCAGTCTAAAGCTGAGTCTCCTCCACCTGCTACAACCACACGTTTATCACGATACATTTCAGGGTTCTTAATCATGTATTCAACTCCCTTATCTTCGTAGTCTGCGATATTATCAATAATTGGTTTACGAGGCTCAAAACTTCCCAAACCACCCGCAATAGCTACTACAGGAGCTTTATGTTTTGTCCCTTTGTTTGTGGTAACAATAAACGAACCGTCTTCTTGTTTTTCAATAGTTTCAGCACGTTCACCCAAGGTAAAACCTGGCTCAAACTGTTTACCTTGTTCTAGCAGCTTTTCAGTAAGATCACCAGCTAAGATTTCTGGGTAAGCAGGAATATCATAAATAGGTTTTTTAGGATATATCTCGGAACATTGTCCGCCTGGTTGAGGAAGTGCATCGATAAGATGACATTTTAATTTTAAAAGGCCGGCTTCAAAAACAGTAAAGAGTCCTGTTGGTCCAGCACCAATTATAAGTATATCTGTTGTAATCATTTATATAGACTTTGAGACAAATCTACTAATGCTTTGGTATAGAGAATGTGACAAATGTCACATTTCTTATTCAACATTAATAACCTGTTCTATTTGAGGAGCGTATTTTTTAATCGTCATTTCAACACCAGACTTTAAAGTCATCTGGTTTACTGAGCAAGAGGTACATGCTCCTGTAAGTTGCACCTTAACTAATTTACCATCATCAATAGATAATAAGTTAATATCACCACCATCGCTCTGTAAAAAAGGACGAATTTCATCCAATGCTTTTTCTACATTATTTTTAAGTTCTTCTGAGCTCATCTATTTTTTATTTACAGCAGAACAACCTGCCATTGTTGTAATTTTTATTGCTTCTGTTGCAGGTAGGTTTTCATTTCTATCAACAACTTCCTGAACCACATTTTTGGTTATTTCTTCAAAAGCTTCTTCAATTGGTGTAGCTGTTTGCATTGCCGCTGGTCTACCTATATCACCAGCTTCTCTTATACTTTGAACTAGTGGAATTTCACCTAAGAAAGGCACATTTAAATCTTCAGCTAAATGCTTAGCCCCTTCTTTACCGAAAATATAATATTTGTTCTCAGGCAATTCAGCAGGAGTAAAATAAGCCATATTTTCTATAATACCTAAAACTGGCACATTGATACTATCTTGTTGAAACATCGCTACACCTTTCTTAGCATCTGCTAAAGCAACATTCTGTGGAGTACTAACTACTACAGAACCTGTTATTGGTAAAGCTTGCATAATGCTTAAATGAATATCACCTGTTCCTGGAGGTAAATCGAGTAGAAGAAAATCTAACTCTTCCCAAGCAGCATCAAAAATCATTTGATTTAATGCTTTTGAAGCCATAGGACCTCTCCATATTACCGCTTGATCTGGTTTTGTAAAAAATCCAATGGATAAGATTTTTACTCCGTAACTTTCAATAGGTTTCATTTTAGATTTACCGTCGATATTTACAGATAATGGTCTTTCATTAGCCACATCGAACATAATAGGAATTGAAGGCCCATAAATATCAGCATCTAAAACACCTATTTTAAAACCCATCTTGGCTAAGGTCACTGCTAAATTTGCTGTTACAGTAGACTTACCAACACCACCTTTACCAGAGGCTACCGCAATTATATTTTGGATACCAGGAATTGGAGCTCCCTTTATCTCGTTTGTTTTAGGCTTGGCTGGTGCCTCAACCTTCACATTGACTTTTATCTTAGCTTTTTCATAAACTTCTTTATGAATCGTTTGCAAGATTTCAACTTCAGTTTTCTTCTTAGCCTGAAGACTTGGGTTTTTTATGGTTATATCTACAATAACTTCATCTCCAAAAGTTACTACATTAGTTACAGCACCACTGTCTACCATATTTTCTCCTTCACCTGGAGCAGTTATAGTTTTTAAGGCCTCGAGTATATCTTTCTTGTTAAGCTTCACGTTTTTATCTAGATTTAATCTAAATGCAAAGATATACATTAATCAAAGAAGAATAAAGCAAGTCGTTAGAAGTTATTTATGCTTTGATTGATGGAATAAATAGCTTGTAATTCTTGCCTTGAATTTTAAAAAAAGTAAAGAAATAAATCATCAAGATTCTGAAACAATTCTTCACCTAGCTCAGTGCGACAGTTAAGAATGACAATTTATAGTTCCTTTGAAGGATCCCAAAACAAAGCTTCAAAATTTTGAATTTGATTGTCCATAACTTTTACATCTTCATTTTCTAATAATTGTTGCATAAGGTTAGTACCTCCAAAATGATGTTTGCCAGTTAACAGTCCTTTTCTATTTACCACACGATGCGCAGGCACATCTTTTCCTGTAGAACCGTTCATAGCATAACCAACAATTCTAGCACTTTTGGCTGCTCCTAAATATTTGGCAATAGCACCATAACTCGTCACCCTACCATAAGGTATGAGCTTAGCAACTTCATATACTTTTTCAAAAAAACCAAGTGTTTCTGGTTTCATTAAAGCTCCTTTAAAATATTAATTAGAGTGACCAAAGCAACAATTCCGGTTATGATACCGATACTGTAATTCATACTTTTTTGCGAAGTGATTTTCTTGTCTTTTATCTTATCGAAAAAGAAAATATAAAAGTATAGCATTACAAAAGTTCCCATTGATGCACCAGTAACATAGGTTACTATACTTGTTTTTTCAAAATTCATCCAACCAAAAGACGATAAGGTTATTGTCATGTATGCTTGGTAAGGAATAGGAAAAACATTAAGTGCTGATAACAACATGCCGTGAAGCAACCTACCGTGCTTACTCCTTACTTCCTTATCAATTTTTTTCTCTCCCTGTTTAGATGCTAAGACTAAAAAATAAATGGTTATTAGGACGAAAATTACAAATGCTACACGCTGTAATATTTCAACAATATCTGGTCTATTTGATAAATACCTAGCAAAAATCGCAGCAATATATGTTTGAATAAATACAATTATTGAAACGCCTGTAGAGAACATTATACCTCTACCAGCACCTTCTTTTAGGCTTATTCTCGCAGCTGTCATATTTAGCAAACCTGGCGGAATGACACCGATTAGTGCTACGAATAGCCCTAAAAAGAAAACGACCGTAATACTCAAAGCTTAGTTGATTTTGAATCTAATATACGTAATTGCTTTGTCTTTTTCTAAATATTGGTTTTCGTAGAAGGTTTGAATTTCGGTAACCTCCTCTGGACTGCCTTCCAATTTGTAGACATTGTGATTAGCATATAAAACCTCATGACCTAAACCATGAAGCAAACCTAAAGTATAACCATGCATAAACTCGCTATCGGTTTTTAAGTGCATCAAACCGTCTGGTTTTAGTACTTTTTTATAACGCTCTAAAAACTGCGTGTTTGTCATTCTATGTTTGGTACGCTTATATTTTATTTGAGGATCTGGGAAAGTAATCCAAATTTCATCAACTTCATTTTCATCAAACACATATTCTATAAGTTCTATTTGTGTTCTTACAAAAGCGGCATTGGCAATATTTTCTTCAACGGCCGTTTTAGCTCCTCTCCAAAAGCGTGCTCCTTTGATATCAATACCTATAAAGTTTTTTTCGGGATAACGTTTTGCCAAACCAACCGTATATTCACCTTTTCCACAACCTAATTCTAGAACTAAAGGGTTTTCATTTTTAAAAACCTCTTGTCTCCATTTGCCTTTTAAACTATAGTTTCCACTAATCAATTCGTCTCGTTTTGGCTGAAACACATTGTCAAAAGTTTCGTTTTCTTTAAAACGCTTTAGTTTGTTTTTGCTTCCCACTGTTGTATTCTGTTTGAATGGTATTATTAATAATTCGGTAAAATTAAGGAAACATTTTAGGTTTATCTTTGTTTTCTTATTTAACTCTTGAATAAAAATACACTGGAACGAGTTCAGCAGAAAAAAAGGATATTGGTAGCGCCTTTGAATTGGGGTTTGGGACATTCTACAAGATGCATTCCAATTATAAACGCACTAATCGCTCATGGTTTTGAGCCAATAATTGCTAGTGATGGTTTAGCACTTGAATTACTAAAGAAAGAATTCCCAGATTTAAAGGCTATTGAATTACCTTCTTACAACATTACCTATTCAAAAAAGGCAAATAGTTTTAAGTTAAAACTTATAAAAGATTCACCTCATCTTTTGAAAACCATAAAAAAGGAGAAAAGTGCTATTGAATCTATTATAGAAGATGAAAACATTTCTGGGATTATTTCAGATAATCGATTTGGTGTAAGACACAAGTCCGTTCCTTCTGTATTCATTACACATCAATTACGCGTTTTAAGTGGTAGCACAACATGGTTGAGCAGTAAACTGCATCAAAAAATAATTTCAAAATTCGATGAATGTTGGGTTCCAGATCATATTGGCACCAATAATTTAAGTGGAGATTTGGGACATATTGAAGGTTCTACTTCTTTTATAAAATATCTTGGACCTTTAACACGATTCAAAAAGTTGGATTTAGAGCCTAAATACGATGTTTTTGCATTGTTATCTGGCCCAGAACCACAACGTACGTTTTTAGAAATTAAGTTATTAAAGGAGCTTGAAAATTATAGAGGTAAGGTCCTTTTTGTAAAAGGGCAGATAGAAGCTGAGCAGAAAATAGAAGTTAAAAATCATATTACTATCTACAATTTTATGACCAGTAAGGAACTTGAAATTGCATTAAATGAAAGTAAGATGATTTTAAGCCGCTCTGGTTACACAACAATTATGGATTTAGCAAAACTAGAAAAGAAAGCTTTTTTCATCCCTACACCCGGACAATTTGAGCAAGAATATTTAGCTAAAAAACTGCATAAGGAAAACGTTATTCCTTGTTGTAAGCAAGATGATTTCAAAATTGAAATACTAGAAACTTCGAAAGATTTTTCAGGATTTAAAAATGAAGAATATCAAGTAAATTACAGTAAGTTATTCTGCCTTTTCCAAAGTAAAGGAGAACTCACTACCAACGCCTAGTTCGCTTTCTACATAGATTTTTTCTTCATGAGCTTCAATAATGTGTTTCACTATTGAAAGTCCAAGACCAGAGCCGCCTTCTTTGCGAGAACCGCTTTTATCAACACGGTAAAAACGCTCAAATAAACGTGGTAAATTTTCTTTTGCTATACCTTCACCGTTATCCGTAACTCTGATAATGGCTTTATTCTTTATAAGATTCTCTATACTTACTTCAGTTGTACCTTTTTCTCTACCGTATTTTATGGAATTCACCACAAGATTTATTAAAACCTGCTGTATGCGTTCTTTATCACCAAAGACCATAATAGGCTGGTTATAATCCATATCAAATGTCAAAGTGATTTTTTTCTTGGATGCTTTCATTTCAAACAAATCAAAAACACCACTCACAACTTCAACGATATCAAAACTTTCTTTTTTCAGGCTGAGATCACCAACTTCGAGTTTGGTAATCATATCTAAATCTCTAATGATATATATAAGACGTTCTACACCTTTACTGGCTCTGGATAAGTATTTTTTTCTAAGCTTTTCATCTTCCATAGCACCATCTAAAAGTGTAAGGATATAACCTTGTACCGTAAACAGAGGTGTTTTAAGCTCATGAGATACATTACCCATAAATTCCTTTCTATACTCCTCTCTAACTTTTAGGGTTTCTATTTCTAGCTTTTTATCTTTTGCATACTTATCAATCTCCTTAGTTAAGGTACCCATATCTGTTGTAATAGGCTGCCTCCTTAAGCTAGTAGATTCTAACAACGTTAAATCATCGTATATTTTTTTTACACGCCTATAAATAAACCTTTCTACCCTATATTGAATAATCAGAAAGGATAACGGATAACAAATTAAAGCGTAAAATATAATGTGCCAGCTTAAATCGTGATATTGATATAAAAAAACACCCACAAGGAGTGTTGAAAACATCGTAATGTAAAACGATGTTCTTATGGCAAACTTATAAGTCTTTTTTAGATTTCTATTACGCATTAGTCTACAAACTTGTAACCAACGCCTTTTACGGTTTTAAAGGATTTATCACCTATCTTTTCTCTAAGTTTTCGGATATGCACATCGATTGTTCTTCCTCCGACAACAACTTCATTTCCCCAGACTTTATCTAAGATTTCTTCGCGCTTAAACACTTTACCAGGCTTGGTTGCCAACAAAGATAATAATTCAAACTCTTTTCTAGGCAAAGTAATCTCTTCACCATTATTAGTAATCTTATATTCCTCCTTATAAATAATTAAATCACCTATTTTCACAACAGCATCTGTTGCGCTTTCGGTATCCTTAAGTCTTCTAAGCAATGCTTTTACTTTACTTACTAAAACTTTTGGCTTAATAGGTTTTGCAATATAATCGTCTGCACCAGCATCAAAACCAGCGACTTGAGAATAGTCTTCACCTCTTGCCGTTAAGAAAGTAATGATAGTGTCACTTAATTCGGACTGCTCTCTTATGCGTTCACAAGCTTCAATACCATCCATTTCTGGCATCATAACATCTAAAATAATAAGATGTGGTTTATGCTTTTTGGCTTTTTCAACAGCTTCTATGCCATTTTCACCAGTTATAACTTGATAACCTTCCGCAGATAAGTTATAGCCAACGATTTCTAAAATATCTGGCTCATCGTCAACCAGCAGAATTTTGATATCCTTTTTTTTCACTGTTAAGGTAATTTTAAGGTTGCGTAAAGATAAAATTTAAATAGTTCATTGGTATAGTGATTGCAATTGATAACAATTCGCTAACATTAATTTCTAAGATACTGTAAATTACTATAGTCTACAAACAAAGATGTTAACTAATTGTAAAGAAGAAACTTATTAACATTTTCATTTCTCCATAGTCAGTATTTGTTAGTATATTTACAGTCTAATTTTTTAAAAATCGATTATGAAAAAAATTTACTTTTTATTTTTTACTTTAATTAGCTTAGTCTCTTTTGGTCAAAACCTTGCTGCTAATGGTGGTTTTGAGTCTTGGACAGCTGGTGTACCTGATTTATGGACAACTATTGATTTCAGCACAGCGGATCTAACCGAAAACACTAATGCTACTTTTATTTCTGAAGGTACAAGTTCAGCTAGCGTAAATGTGCTAACACAAACTCAAGGTGATACAGACATGAGACAAACCGTATCACTAACAGGAGGTGTAACTTATACTATGAGTTTAGATGTTTATGCAACAAATAATGAAGCTAGAGCTAGAATTTTTAATGGTAATGGCTTTAGTCCTGCTGTTTATTCTGATGAAACCCTATTAAATCAATGGCAAACTCTATCTTTCGAGTACACACCTGCTAGTGATGAAGATTTTGAATTTGGTATCCGTTTTTATGATCTTTCTTCTAATTGGGTTAGTGCATCATTGTTCTACATTGATAATTTACAAATAGTTGCAGCAGTAGAGCCGAGTATTGCAGTAACTTCACCAGCAGATGGTAGCACGATACCTTCAAGTGATGTAGATATAGAAATTAGTGTTCAAAACTTTAATGTTGCTAGTGGTGGCTCTGGTGATGGATATATTGTTTATTCTGTTGATGGTGGTGCTTCTATAGATAAGTTTGATAGCGCACCTATAAGTCTATCTAGCCTTGTAGATGGTTCTCACACTGTAGAATTAGAATTAGTTGATAACGGTGGAGCATCCTTAACCAATCCTGCGACAGCATCTGTAAGCTTTGATGTTACAACGATTACGCAAGTTGCTAACATTACTGCTCTTAGAGCAGGTACTCTTGGTGAATTTTATGAATTGACTGGTGAAGCTATAATTTCTTATATTGTAACTGAAGGCACAAGAAATCAAAAGTATATCCAAGATGTAGATGCAGGAATCTTAATTGATGATACTGCTGGTACATTGAGTACTTCTTTTAATATCGGTGATGGTATCACAGGATTACAAGGTCAACTAACTGAGTATGCTGGAACACTTCAATTTGTACCTAGCGTAAATGTTGCAAGTGCTTCTTCTACTGGTAACAGTTTAACTCCAATATCTATTAGTGCAGCTGAACTAATTACAAATGGAGAGACGTATGAAAGTAGATTAATTACTCTAAATAACGTAACTTTTCAAGATTCTGGTGTTTTTGCAGATAACACAAACTACAATGTTGCTGACGGAACAGACGTAACTATTTGTAGAGTTGCTTTTGGTGATGAAGATCTGATAGGCGAAACAATACCTACAAATCCTGTAAACATAACTGGTTTAGGTGGTCAGTTTAATGCTGATTATCAGATTTTCCCAAGATATGCTAGTGATATTATAGATCCTCTTAGTCTTGATAATGTTAACTCTAACGCTTTTAGTCTTTATCCAAACCCAACTAATACTGGTTCTGTAAATATTACTTCTAACAATACTGGTGATATGTTGGTAGAAGTTTATGATATATTAGGTAAGCGTGTTAAAAACCAAACTTTAACAAACAACACTTTAAATCTATCTAGCTTAAAGTCTGGTATTTACATTGTAAAAATCACTCAGAATAATGCTTCTGTAACTAAGAAATTAGTAATTAAATAAGCATAATTCTTAACTTATAAAAAGCGTTGCTTGAAATTTTCGAGCAACGCTTTTTTATTTTCTATACTTTTGCAGCATGATTAGCAATACTGAAATTTTTAATATAAAAACATCCCAAGAGTTTGAAGAATTAGCTCTTAAAACATTCATATTTCAGTTTGAAAACAATTCGGTCTATCGCTCATTTTGCGACTTGCTTTACAAGAATCCATCAGACATAACTTCAATTAAAGACATACCTTTCTTACCGATTCAATTTTTTAAATCTCACGAGGTTTTAAGTTCTAAAAGTGGAATTGAAAAAACATTTGCCAGTTCTGGAACAACAGGAAGTATAACGAGCAAACACTTTGTTAACGATATTAATTTATATGAAGAAAGTTTCAGAAAAGGGTTTCATCATTTTTACGGTAATATTGAAGACTATGTGGTTTTAGCATTATTACCTTCTTATTTAGAGCGTGATGGTTCTTCATTGATTTACATGGTGGACGATCTCATTAAAAAATCTAAACATCCTGAAAGTGGTTTTTATTTAAATAATCTTGGTGAATTAGCAACAACATTAAACCGTTTAGAAAACAAAAAACAAAAAACTTTACTTATAGGTGTATCCTTTGCTTTACTAGATTTAGTTGAAGAATTTCAGTTAAATCTAAACCACACTATAGTTATGGAAACAGGAGGTATGAAAGGCAGACGAAAAGAAATTATAAGACAAGAACTACACGAAATCTTGAAATCTGGTTTTAGCATTGACAGCATTCATAGCGAGTATGGCATGACGGAATTATTAAGTCAAGCTTATTCTAAAGGCAATGGTGTTTTTGAATGTCCGCCATGGATGAAAATATTAACCAGAGATACTGAAGATGCACTCTCTATACAACAGCCCAATCAAACTGGAGGTATCAATATTATAGACCTCGCCAATCTCAATTCTTGCGCTTTTATTGCCACTCAAGACTTAGGTAAAGTCTATAAAAATGAGGCTTTTGAAATCATCGGTCGTTTTGACAACTCTGACATTAGAGGATGTAATTTAATGGCTTTGTAAGGTTATCAACTTTATTACGACTAAATAATCGCTAAGGAAAAGAAAGATTTTTCATTAGTTGATTGATTGGTTAGAAGTGCCCGAAATTTCTTTCGGGCACTACTTTTTATACCACCTTAAGAATAAAATCTGTTTTCTTTCCTCTACTTAAAATAATGTATCGGTCGTTTATTAAGTCTTCTGAAGTTAATTTATAATCTTCTTTTACTTTTTCTTTATTAACGGAAATAGCGTTTTCTTTTAAAGCACGTCTGGCTTCACCATTAGAACTCAAGAAATTTGTTTTAGCCGCTAAAGCTCCAATCATATCAATACCTTCATCGAACTCTGCTTTAGAAATTTCAGCTTGTTTTACACCTTCAAAAACATCTAGAAACAAATTCTCGTTTAATTGTTTAATGTCGTTTTTAAAATCTTTACTAAACAAAATTTGAGATGCTTTTACAGCATTTTCGTATTCACCTCTATTATGAACAAATGTTGTTACTTCTTCTGCCAAACGCTTTTGCAATGTTCTACGTCCAGGGTTTTCATTATGCTCAGCAATCAAATTTTCAATAGTTTCTTTATCTAAGAATGTGAAAATTTTGATATACTTTTCAGCATCTTCGTCAGTACTATTTAACCAAAATTGGTAGAATTTGTAAACACTTGTCTTCTCAGCATCTAACCAAACATTTCCACCTTCACTTTTACCAAATTTAGAACCATCTGCTTTTGTAATTAACGGACAAGTCATAGCGTAAGCTTTTGCGGTATCATCACCAACATTCATACGTCTTACAAGCTCAGTTCCAGTTGTAATATTTCCCCATTGATCGCTACCTCCCATTTGTAGTTTGCAACCCATATTTTTGTGCAAATGATAGAAATCGTAACCTTGAATTAACTGGTAAGTAAACTCAGTAAAACTCATCCCTACACTACCTTCATCACCACTCAAACGCTTTTTTACAGAATCTTTAGCCATCATGTAGTTCACCGTAATTCGCTTACCAACATCACGAGCAAAATCTATAAAACTAAAATTCTTCATCCAGTCATAGTTATTCACTAAAACAGGTGCGTTTTCTTTAGTAGAATTAAAATCTAAAAAGCGAGACAGCACATTTTTAATACCTGCAACATTATGATTTAACGTAGTTTCATCCAACAAATTACGCTCGTCACTTTTACCTGAAGGATCCCCAATCATACCTGTTGCTCCACCTACTAAAGCTATAGGTTTGTGACCTGCTTTTTCTAAATGAACCAATAAAATAATCGGTACCAAACTACCTATATGCAACGAATCTGAAGTCGGATCGAAACCAATATAAGCGGTTGTCATTTCCTTATCTAATTGCTCTTCTGTACCTGGCATGATATTGTGTACCATTCCTCTCCAACGTAATTCTTCAACAAATTTATTAGCCATTTTTATGTCGTTTCAATTTAATTTCCAGCAAAGATATGTTTCCACATTAAAAGACAAAAGACAATTTTAAAAAAGCGTAAATTCGCAGTATGATTTTAGTTACAGGAGGAACAGGATTGGTTGGCTCTCATTTACTTTTTAAACTCGTAAATGAAGGTAATACTGTACGAGCAATTTATAGAAGAAAAGAAACTTTGAATCGCACAAAGCATGTCTTTTCATACTATTCTGATAATGCTGAAAGCCTATTTGAGTCGATTGAATGGATTGAGGCCGATTTAAATAACATTCCTCAACTTCAAGATGCTTTTGATGGTATTTCTAAAGTTTACCACTGTGCTGCTTTTGTATCCTTTGAACCTGATAGGTATAAAACCTTAAGAAGAATAAATATTAATGGTACTGCCAATATAGTAAACTTAGCTATTAGCAATAATGTTGAAAAACTCTGCTATGTTAGCTCTATTGCTGCAGTTGGTCATCACAATAATTCTGATAAATTAATTGACGAAAAGACGGCTTGGAACCCAGAAGATGACAATAGTGTTTATGCTATTACAAAATATGGTGCCGAATTAGAAGTATGGCGTGGTACACAAGAAGGTCTTGACGCTGTAATTGTAAATCCTGGAATTATTTTAGGTGCTGGTTTTTGGAATACTGGTGGAAGCGGAAGTTTATTCAAGAAAGTATATAATGGCATAGCCTATTACACTCACGGAACTACTGGATATGTTGATGTATTTGATGTCGTTGATATTATGCACCAATTGATGGAAAGTGATATAAAGAATGAGAAGTTCATTCTGATTTCAGAAAATCTAAGTTTTAAAGAGTTTCTTTCTAAAACAGCAAAAGCCCTGAATGTAAAACCTCCTACAAAAGAAGCTAAACCATGGTTGCTTAATATGGCATGGAGGTTAGATTGGTTAAGTTTTAAACTTTTTGGAAAACGAAGACAATTAGCTAAACAAACTGCTAAATCTGCTATAAGCGTAACTAAATACGACAATACTAAAGTAAAGAAAGCCTTAAACTATAATTTTAAAGGCATAGATAAAACTATCTCTCAGGTCTCTCAATTGTTTTCTGAAGACTTTTCTTAAGAATCAAAGTATCTTCTTTAATGGGCTTTAATACTTTACTTTTAATCTTGCTGTTTACTTCTGTGATAGAGTCTCTACGCTCCTTTGCCTCTTCATTTTCCCTATCACGAATCTCTTCATACTTTTTCTTATCTGCTTCCAATTTGGTTTTAACCTTCTCTACAATAGATTTGTAAACATCGGTATCATAAGAATAGTAATTATTGCTATTAGCAAATTGTGTACTATCAATATTATGCCTTGTAAGAATATAAGTTTCTGGAACAACACCTTCCTTCTCTAAAAGCTTCCGATTAACACCTTTAGCTGCATTGATAATATACATATCGTACAAAATATCGGACATTTTATCCTTTGAAATTAAGTCTTTTGGTTTTTCTGGTTTTTGCAAACCATCACAACCCAAGATTAGCAAAGAAATTGTTATGACAAATATTTTTCTGAGCATATTACCTATTAAAAGTTAATCTTTGACCAGCCTTAACACCTAAAACTTTGAAGTTTTCATATACCAACTTCCCATTGACAAAAGTGTGGGTTATCCTGCTTTTAAAAGTATTTCCTTCAAAAGGAGACCATCCACATTTGTATAAAATGTTACTTTTATTTACTGTCCATGGACTATTGATATCTGCAATAACCAAATCTGCATAATAGCCTTCCTTAATATAACCTCGCTTTTCTACATCAAAGAGTATTGCTGGATTATGACACGCTTTTTCGACAATTTTCTCAATAGGAATTTTACCTTGATGATGCGCTTCTAAAAGCGCTACTAAAGCATGTTGAACCAAAGGTCCACCAGAAGGAGCACTTGTATAAGGATTATTTTTTTCCTCTAATGTATGTGGCGCATGATCTGTTGCTATAACATCTATTCTATTATCCAATAAAGCTTTCCATAATTGTTCTCTATCCTTGGCCGTTTTTACAGCTGGATTCCACTTAATATGACTTCCTTTTTTGGCATAATCCTCATCAGAAAACCAAAGATGGTGAATACAAACCTCTGCAGTAATCTTTTTATCTTTTAACGGTACCTTATTAGAAAATAGACTTGTTTCCTTTCCTGTAGATAAATGGAAAACGTGTAATCTTGCTCCTGTTTTCTTAGCCAATTCTATAGCCTTTGAAGATGATATATAACACGCTTCTTCATTGCGTATTATAGGATGCATTTCCATAGGAATATCATCACCATATTGCGCCTTATATTTTGCTAAATTCTCTCTTATTGTAGCTTCATCTTCGCAATGCACAGAGATTACCATATCAGTACTAGAAAATATTTTTTCTAATACTTCTGGGTTGTCCACCAACATATTTCCTGTCGACGAGCCCAAAAACAACTTTAAACCAGCTACAGATTTCTTATCTACTTTTAAGATTTCATCCAAGTTATCATTGGTACCACCAAACATAAAAGAGTAGTTTGCATATGCAGTATCAGCAGCAATAGCAAACTTTTCTTCTAACTTTTCAATAGTTGTCGTTTGTGGATTGGTATTTGGCATTTCTATAAAAGACGTTATACCACCAGCAATAGCTGCTTTAGATTCTGTCTCTATAGTTGCTTTATGTGTTAAGCCAGGTTCTCTAAAATGTACTTGGTCATCAATCATGCCTGGTAAAACATAGTTACCTTCAACATCAATAACTTTTACATCTGCAGACTTTACACTAATAGATGTATCTATTTCTTTTATAATATCGTCTTCAATAAGAATATCACCTTCAACAATCTTTCCTTCGTTGACGATTTTAGCATTTTTTATGAGGGTATTTTGCTTCATAATCTTATGATTTCGCAAACAAACTTTTTAATTTTAAACTAATTACACCAAAAATAGCTTCATATATGATACTTCCGCTCATTTTTGATTTTCCTTTGGTTCTATCCTTAAAGATAACAGGTATTTCCACAATTTTAAAACCTTTTTTGTAAGCTTTAAATTTCATTTCTATCTGAAACGCATAACCTACAAATTTTATTCTATCAAGGTTAATTTTCTCTAAAACAGCTCTTTTATAACAAATAAAACCGGCTGTAGAATCTTTCACTTTCATTCCTGTAATGGACCTAACATATCTTGAAGCTCCGTAGGATAGTAAAATTCTAGACAACGGCCAATTCACTACCGTAATGCCTTTAACATATCTAGAACCTACTGCAACATCTGCGTTTTCGGTTGCACAAGCACTGTACAAGCGTTCTAAATCATCTGGATTATGTGAAAAATCAGCATCCATTTCAAAAATGTAATTATAAGATCTTTCTAAAGACCATTTAAAACCTGAAATATAGGCCGAACCTAATCCACTTTTTTCTTTACGCTTTAGCAAGAATAACCGATCCTTATAGTCACTTTGTAATTCTAGAACCTTATCACCAGTTTTATCTGGCGAATTATCATCTACCACCAAAACATCAAAGTCTTTTGATTGTGAAAATACCGCCTTTAGGATTGATTCTATATTTTCAATCTCATTATAAGTTGGTATAATTACAATAGCATCCGACATCAGCTAGCTGTTAAAAACTATAAGTTAGTAGGGTAAACAATTAAGCAAAAGTAAAGTTTTTGGCATATTGTGATAAGCTTTTTTCTATTAATTTAGCACAATGCGAAATTTCATTACATATGAATGGTTTACCATTGCCACAATAATAGGATTGTTTGCAATTGTAGCCGCTAAGTTTATAAATACTTTAAGATTTAACGACTTCTTATACGTTGTAGGAAATTCTAAATACCTTAAAATATATTCTAAAGATCAGAAGTTTGTTGACCTGTTTGACAGTCTGCTATTTATAAACCTAACCTTATCACTGAGTATTTTTGTATGCTTCGCCTATTCAACGTTTGTTACTCCTTTTGAATTTGAATTAGCATCATTCTTAAAAATAATCATTGCCGTTGCTGCAGTAGTCATTATAAAAACACTTGTAGAACGATTAATAGGAAGTCTTTTTGAAATTGACAACCTCATCGATGACTATTTATTTGAGAAAACAACATTTGTAAATTACTCTGGTTTAGTGTTTTTAGCCTCAAATTTATTTTTACTGTACACTGACATCTCATCAAAAATTATCATAATCTCAACTTTGGTTATTGTTTTTATAATAAACCTCATTGGATTTTTAACTTCATTTAAAAACTATCAAAAATTAATAAATCCCAATTTTTTCTATTTTTTGTTGTATCTTTGCGCTCTCGAAATTGGGCCTTATGTACTTTTATATAAGGTAATTAGGGAGTATAACACTTAAACAACAAAAGGTTTACATATGAAAGTGAAAACAATTTTAGTATCACAACCAGAGCCTAAAATAGAGAACTCTCCGTACTTTGATTTGCAAGAAAAGCAAAAAGTAAAAGTAGACTTTAGACCCTTCATTCATGTTGAAGGAGTTTCTGCTAAGGACATTAGACAACAAAAAGTTGACCTTAGTAAATTTTCAGCAATCATTCTTACAAGTAGAAATTCTGTAGATCACTTCTTTAGAGTTGCGGACGAAATGCGCTTTAAAGTTCCTGATTCTATGAAATATTTCTGCCAGTCTGAAGCTGTTGCTTACTACCTACAAAAATATGTTGTTTACAGAAAACGCAAAATTTATGTTGGTAAACGTACTTTTGAGGAATTGTCTCCTTTAATCAAAAAGTATAAGGATGAAACCTTCTTATTACCAACAACAGACAAGGTAAAACCTGTTATTCCTGAAACATTGGATAACTTAGGTGTAAACTGGAAACAAGCTACTTTTTACAAAACTGTAATCAGTGACTTATCGGATTTGGCTGATGTGTATTACGACATCTTAGTATTCTTTAGCCCTTCTGGAATTGAATCATTATTTCACAATTTCCCAGATTTTAAGCAAAACAATACAAGAATCGCTGTATTTGGAAACACAACTGTTAAGGCTGTAAAAGAAAAAGGACTACGTGTAGATATTGCTGCACCAACACCTGAAACACCTTCTATGACCATGGCACTACAGAAATATATTGATTCTGTAAACAAAGGTAAATAGGAAGAAAACTTATAGAATAAAAAAGCGAGTCTAAATTTAGACTCGCTTTTTTTATTCATTTCATACAAGATAAAACACCTAATACTGTAATTTTTCAAATTATATAATTCATGATTGTTTTACAAAAACATAATTTCCATCAGGTATAGAAATACGTGCATTGGGATCATCTCCATCACTGGTGTAATCATAGATGCAGGTTTCTAATTTTTCTATGCCATCATTATTTATATATCGTAAAATAACCTTTCCTGAAGTATATTGGTCGTTAGGATCTTCTATACTTAAAGTGATTTTTATCTCGGATGAAGTACTGTTGTCATCGCAATATGTTGGTAAATTATAGGTAAAAACACCACCACTTAGATTATGCTGAAAACCTGAAATAGTACTACTATCAAAATCTGCTAAAGTATTTACCTCTTCTATACCGTTTTCTATATATTGATATTCACCGACTAATAAATCTATGTAATAATTATTAGTTGTTTGATATTGTTCTTCTTTTTTAAGTTTAAAAACAACCTCCGTTGAACCATTAGTGTATTTCCAAGTACCGGTAAACTTTTCTAATTCGTTATTAACATCTTTCTTATAATAGTCAGATGTGAATTCATAATCCTGCTCGCTACCTAATGGTACAATTATCGTTTGCGCTTTGCAAGATATTATTCCTGTACAAAACAAGATTAATAATAAAATTTGTTTCATATATTATGGTTTTAACTAAACCCAATCCTATAATACTATTGCTTTACCAGCACATATTCTCCATAAGGAACTCTTATACTTTCTGGTGCACCCTCGTATGGTAATACTGCTGAACCTGAATCATATAACCGTACTTTTAATTTCTCTACACCATCCTCGGTATATTGCCTAACAGCTATTTCGCTTGAAAGATATTTACGTTCTGGATCTAAAAAACTTAACACAAATCGAGGTTCTCCATCATCACACTCTGGGCATCTTGGGAACCAATTTTTTTGAATCAACGCATTACCTTTAACTGTATGCTTAGCATCATTAGTATTGTTAAATTCAGGTAAATAATTTGCAAGCTCTACCCCATCCTCAACATACCTGTAATCTCCAATTAAGTTGTCCCTGTAGTCTCTACCATTATAATACATTGTTATTTTTCTTAAGGAAATGGTAAGAGATGCGTTACCGTTCTCATATTTCCAAGTGCCTTCAAATGGGTTCAATAGGTTGTCTACATCTTTTTGGTATGAACCTTCGGTAATCTCCTAATGGAATTATAGGGCTCTGAGCTTTACAGGATAAAAAGCTGAATATTATTAGTATTAAAAGTATATATTTCATAATTATTGTTTCACAAAAACATAATTTCCATCAGGTATAGAAATACGTGCATTGGGATCATCGCCATCATTAGTATAATCATAAATACACGTTTCTAATTTTTCTATGCCATCATCATTTATATGTCGCAAAATAACCTTTCCTGAAGTATATTGGTCATTAGGATCTTCTATACTTAAAGTGATTTTTATCTCGGATGAAGTACTGTTGTCATCGCAATATGTAGGTAAATTATATGTAAAAACACCACCGCTTAGATTATGCTGAAAACCTGAAATAGTACTACTATCAAAATCTGCTAAAGTATTTACCTCTTCTATACCGTTTTCGATATATTGATATTCACCAACTAATAGATCTTGATAGTTAGAATTAGGTGATGTTTGATAATGTTCTTCTTTTTTAAGTTTAAAAGTAATTTCTGTATTATTATTTTGAAACTTCCATGTGCCTATAAATTTCTCAAATTCGTTATTTAAGTCTTTTTCATAACAGTTAGTATCTTCAGGCGGACATGTTTCACTACTTTGTAAAGGTTTTATTACGGATTGAGCCTTACAATAAGACACTGTTAATATCAAAACAATATTTAGTAAATATCTCATTATTGTTTGGTTAACGTATATACACCCAAAGGCAACCTATATGTAGTATGCTCTTGTGGCTCGCCGTTATTTATAGTAATGTTTCCTACGTCCTTAAATCTTATGTATATTTTCTCTACACCATCTTCTTCATAATGACGCATATAAAATTCAGGACTAGATCCTTCTATATCACGTTCAGGATCACCCCATCCTCCTGTAATTACAATATCATTTGGATTACATAGATCACCACATAATGGATCACCATATTTACTAATATAGTCCCCAATAATATTATATTCATAAGGATTGCTATGGTTTGCACTTAAATTCATTAAAGTATTTACAACGGTTGAGCCAAATTGAATGTACTTGTATTCGCCCACTAGGGCATCTGTATAAAAGTTATCTCCTAAATCCTGTATGTGAATATTGGTTTTTTTTACAAACTGTATTTCTAAGCTTGTTGTACCATTGGTATATACCCAAGTACCTTCAAATCGATTAAAATCATTATTAGTATCTTTAAAATAATAACCATCTTCACCATAATTTTCTGAACTATAAATTGGCTCTTCAATAATTTGCGCTTTGCAAGATATTATTCCTGAACAAAACAAGATTAATAATAAAATTTGTTTCATATATTATGGTTTCAACTAAACCCAATCCTATAATACTATTGCTTTACCAGCACATATTCTCCATAAGGAACTCTTATACTCTCTGGTGCACCCTCGTATGGTAATACTGCTGAACCTGCATCATATAACCATACTTTTAATTTCTCTACACCATCCTCGGTATATTGCCTAACAGCTATTTCACTTGAAAGATATTTGCGTTCTGGATCTAAAAAACTTAACACAAATCGAGGTTCTCCATCATCACACTCTGGGCATCTTGGGAACCAATTTTTTTGAATCAACGCATTACCTTTAACTGTATGCTTAGCATCATTAGTATTGTTAAATTCAGGTAAATAATTTGCAAGCTCTACCCCATCCTCAACATACCTGTAATCTCCAATTAAGTCGTCTCTGTAGTCTCTACCATTATAATACATTGTTATTTTTCTTAAGGAAATGGTAAGAGATGTGTTACCGTTCTCATATTTCCAAGTGCCTTCAAATGGGTTCAATAGGTTGTCTACATCTTTTTGGTATGAGCCTTCGGTAATCTCCGTTCCGTAATCTCCTAATGGAATTATAGGGCTCTGTGCTTTACAGGATAAAAAGCTGAATATTATTAGTGTTAAAAGTATATATTTCATAATTATTGTTATTTTAATTACATGGATTTGGTTCAATTATATCAGAATCGTTTAATGTTAGCTTTGTCCAATTAGTTAAATCTTCACTAGCTTTATATAGAGATATACCTATACCACCACCATTGTTAAAGTTGTTCATAAACTTTAAAAAAGCATGTTGGTAATCACTATCTGAACCGGTAGGATGTCCAGAAGCAAAGTCTTTAAAATCTCTGTAAGCATTTTTAAGAGGACGACCAAACTCTTTGACCTCATCTGTACCATCCTCATTAGCATCAAGATAATCATTATAAATTGATCCCAATTGAGACAAGAGTAAGGGATTGTCTATCTTAATAGCATATACCCCTTTAGTAGATACTAATACGTGCACAAACAACGAAGGGTCTGTAATATTGCCAGTATCATAAGTGTCATAAAACTTCCAAAGGTTTAAAATGTCCTCGGGTGAAAAGAAGGGGTGTCCGTCACCATCATTTGGGTGTAAGTGCAGCCCACCATAATTATTTATTATAAACTTATAACGTATGCTTCTACTAGAAGGATTGCTAACAGGATTTGCATAACCTTGTAGATTGGCATTATGTAAAAGGTTATATCCTTGCTCTAAATTATTGTTAGGATCTATAGTATTACTAATTTCATTTTTTAAATTAATAATGGCTTGTCTTGGTGAAATTGATGGCGGTGTAATGGGGTAATTTGGTATTTCAATAAGCTTGTTGAGCTCCTCACAGTTTTTCTGATCTACCGAGGTAATCAATTGCCCTTCATTTTCATCTTCATCATCAACGGTAATACAATTTCCTTCAGTATCTATAATACCTACATAGGTCTGTCCGTTTATAATTCTCTCGCAAGGCTCGTTTGGCTCAGGGTTAGTATTTACTGCTGAGTTACCACCACCTCCACCACCGCCAGATGGTCCTGGGTCTATGCTTGCATCTTCTTCTTCCGTACAAGTAGTGGTACAAGACTCATAAGTATATGCCCATTGGTCTATACTTACACCTGTGTTACAAGCTTGACCTGGCGCATGATTGCCACTTGCAGAGCAATTAACTGATATAGTTTCACAAGTTCTTCTGCAACCGCTCTTAGATAAGATTGTAGATACGGTACCAGAGTCTAAATCCGTAATTATTGCCTTAGACTCTTCGCCCACATAAGAACCACTGTAAATATCCAAGAATTCCTGCTGGTTAATGTCGTATTGTACAAGATATTCATCATAGCTCTCTGTATCAACATTATAGTGCAAAACAATATTCTCTATATAATATTGTGGGTTTGTCCTTAAAAGTTTAAAGGTATAAGTATGCGTTTGCGCATAGGTCATGTATAGAATTTCATCAGTGCGTATGGTTACACTATCTATATCTAAACTTTTCTGAAGTACTTCACCTTTTGTATTAAGCTTAATCCTAAGCTTGTTTATTTTATCATCAACCTTTGTAAAATGAGGTATCACTTCAAACGGTAGTCTTCGACTAATAACATCTTGAATGTCTGTGGAAGATTCAGTACTTTCTGAACCGTCATCTTTCTGGCAACCTAAATACAAAGTCAACAAAACTAGACCAAGTACAACAAGTAAAATTTTATGTTTCATATAAATGATTAGTTTAATTGTTACTAATCATTCTTAGGAGGATAATCCAAATATAGTCACAACATTTTAAAATAACACATCTTAAATGTTAAACTTAAAAAGTCATCTTTTTGTAGCTAATTTTATAAAATAGATTTCATGATTCAAAAAATTACATGCATTCAAATTTCTAGATAAAAAAAGCGAGTCTAAACCTAGACTCGCTTTTTTGTTTTAATATATTTATATTAAACCTTAAAAATTGTAACGCTGAGGCCCTCCTCTTCTTACTTCTTCAGAAGCATAAGATTCAAACTTTTTAAAGTTTTCTCTAAATGCGTTAGACAGCTTAAATGCCATTTTATAGTAAGCTTCATCATCATTCCAAGTTGTTCTAGGACTCAACACTTCTGTTGGTACACCTGGACATGTTCTCGGTTGTGCTACACCAAATACTGAATGAATATGGTAATGATCGTAATCGTATAAGCCAAGATCACCATTAAGTGCTGCATTAATCATAGCACGTGTGTATTTTAACTTCATACGTGTTCCTACTCCATAAGGACCACCTGTCCAACCTGTGTTAACAAGCCAAACATTTACACCTGCTTCTAACATTTTTTTACTTAGCATTTCTGCATATTCCGTAGGATGTAATGGCATAAATGGTGCGCCAAAACACGCAGAGAAAGACGGCTGTGGTTCTACAACACCAGCCTCAGTTCCGGCAACCTTAGCTGTATAACCAGAAATAAAATGGTATGCTGCTTGCGCAGGAGTTAATTTAGAAATAGGAGGCAAAACACCAAAAGCATCTGCTGTTAAGAAGAATATGTTCTTTGGATTTTTACCAATAGACGGTTGTTTAATATTTTCAATATGATAAATTGGGTAACTCACACGTGTATTTTGTGTGATTGAAGTATCAGCAAAATCAACTTCGCCTTTATCATTCATTATTACATTTTCGAGAATAGCCCCTTTTTTAATCGCACCAAAAATTTCTGGTTCTTGCTCTTCCGATAGATTTATGACTTTAGCATAACAACCACCTTCAAAGTTAAAAACGGTGTTTTCTTTAGTCCAACCATGCTCGTCATCACCTATTAAACTTCTATTAGCATCAGTTGATAAGGTAGTTTTTCCTGTTCCTGAAAGTCCAAAGAAAATAGCTGTATCACCATCTTTACCCACATTAGCACTACAGTGCATTGGTAAAGTTTCTTTGAATACTGGTAAAATAAAGTTAAGTGCAGAGAAAATTCCCTTTTTTATCTCACCTGTATAACCCGTTCCGCCTATTAAAGCAATTTTACGTGTAAAATCTAAAATGGCAAAATTGTGTTGACGTGTACCATCTACCTCAGGATCTGCCATAAAACCTGGTGCATTTACCACTGTCCATTCAGGTGAAAAATCCTTTAATTCTTCTTCTGTAGGACGTAAAAACATATTATAGGCAAACATGTTGCTCCATGGATATTCGTTTATAACTCGAATATTCAATTTATAGTTTTCATCAGCACAAGCATAACTATCTCTTACAAATATTTCTTTTCCAGAAAGGTAGTCTACAACTTTATCATATAGTTTTTGAAATTTATCACTATCAAAAGGAATGTTTATGTTTCCCCACCAAACTTTATCTTTAGTTATATCGTCCTTTACAATAAACCTGTCCATAGGAGAGCGACCTGTAAACTCGCCTGTATTAACAGCTAAAGCTCCAGATGAGGCTTCTTTACCTAATCCTTTAGAAATTGTTTCGGCATGTAATTGGTCTGATGATAATTGATAATTGACTTTGGCATTTTGGATGCCATATTGGTTTAACGAAATCGTTTTCGTTGATTGAGTATGGTTTACCATAATTTTTGTGTTGTTTTTAGACTATAAAAGTAAAACTTTATTTTAAAACCGACGTTAAGTACTACATTAATCGACCTTATTTCTCATAATCCCGATTAACATCACCACCCAAGCTAAAATTAAAAGCAATCCTCCTATAGGAGTAATCATAGCAATTGTCTTAAAATCAAAACTTGAGAGTTCGTTAGTTGCCAGTCCGTAGATGGATCCAGAAAAGAAAATGACACCTAAAATTGTAAGCCAAAAAACTATCTTTTTAGATTTTGAATTAAGAAAGTTAGTAGCGCCCAAAATCAAAAGAAAAAAAGCATGATATATTTGGTAGCGTACTCCTGTTTCAAAAGTTTTTATAGCCTCTGCATCTACTAATTTCTGTAAGCCATGAGCCGCAAAAGCTCCAAGAATAATGCCTAATATACCAAAAATAGACCCTGTAATCAATAACTTCTTGTTCATAAGTAAAAATAGTTTTTGGGTTTAATTTCCCTTTTGTATTTATTACATTCGTGCATTGCAAAAATAATTATAATGCGAAAAATTTTAGTCATTGGTGCTGGAAAATCCACATCATACCTCATAAAATATCTATTAGAAAAATCGAATACAGAAAAACTTCATATTACGATTGGAGATCTCAATGTAGAACAAGCTAAAAAACTTATTGGCGACCACCCTAAAACCGATGTTATACACTTAGATGTTTTCGATTCTGAAAGCAGATCTAAGGCCATAAAAAATGCTGATATTGTAGTTTCCATGCTTCCTGCTCGTTTTCATATTGAGGCAGCAAAAGATTGTATTACATACAAAAAGCATATGGTTACTGCTTCCTACGTGAGTAACGAAATGCAAGAACTCGATACTGAAGCTAAAGCGAACAATTTGGTATTTATGAATGAAATCGGAGTAGATCCAGGTATCGATCATATGAGTGCCATGAAAGTTATTGATAACATAAGAGATGAAGGCGGAAAAATGATATTGTTTGAATCATTTACTGGTGGACTTGTTGCACCTGAAAGTGACAATAACCTCTGGAATTATAAATTCACATGGAATCCTAGAAATGTAGTGGTTGCTGGACAAGGTGGCGCTGCCAAATTTCTTCAAGAAGATCAATTTAAATATATTCCTTATCACAGATTATTTAGACGAACTGAATTCTTAGATGTTGATGGTTATGGGAGATTTGAAGCTTATGCCAATAGAGATTCATTAAAATATCAGGATGTATACGGTTTAGAACATGTAAAAACGCTTTACAGAGGTACCATGAGACGCGTTGGGTTTAGCAGAGCCTGGAATGTTTTTGTTCAACTTGGGATGACGGACGATAGTTACACAATAGACGATAGCGCTAATATGAGTTATCGTGATTTTGTTAATGCCTTTTTACCATACAGCCCAACAGATTCTGTTGAGCTTAAATTTAGACATGCCTTAAAAATTGACCAAGATGATATTGTTTGGGATAAATTTTTAGAATTAGACCTTTTTAATCCTAAAAAAATGGTTGAATTAGAAAAGGCAACTCCGGCTCAAATCCTTCAAAAAATATTAATGGATAGCTGGACGCTTAGTGAAGAGGATAAAGATATGATTGTGATGTATCACAAGTTTGGATACGAACTAGACGGAAATAAATATCAAATCGATTCTACCATGGTTACCCTTGGTGAAGATCAAACCTATACAGCGATGTCTAAAACTGTTGGTTTACCAGTAGCGATAGCAACCTTAGCCATTTTAAACGGAACTATAAAAACTCCTGGTGTACAAATACCTATTTCAAAAGAGGTTTACGAACCTATTTTGGAAGAATTGAAAAATCACGGAGTAATGTTTAAAGAAACTGAAGTTCCTTATTTGGGCTATAACCCATTGAACCTATAGATTTTTACATTACACATATTCTAAGCCTATAATTTTAAAGTAAATTACTATTTTTAACTTTCATTTTTTAAACCAAAGCTTCATATGAAAGTTAATGATAAAGGTATTTACATAGACGGTATCGATAAAAAGATTCTTAGAGCATTGATGGAAGATGCCAGAACTCCAGTACTTGAAATAGCAAGAAATGTTGGTATTTCTGGTGCTGCCATACATCAAAGGCTTAAGAAACTTGAAAAATCTGGTTTACTTGCTGGTTCTAAGTTTATCATTAATCCAAAAGTATTAGGTTACACCACAATGGCTTTTGTTGGTATCTATCTAGATAAAGCGGTTAGCAATCCTGAAGCTGTAAAACAGTTACAGAAAATTCCTGAGGTTATAGAATGTCATTATACCACTGGTCATTGGAGTATTTTTATTAAAATTCTTTCAAAAGACAACGAACATTTAATGCATGTTTTAAATTCTGAAATTCAAAGTATAAAGGGTGTTTCAAGAACTGAAACATTTATTTCTTTGCAACAGCAAATCAATAGACAAATTAAAATATAAATAAAGCCCTTCAGAAATTTGAAGGGCTTTATTTTGATTCAATTCCTACTTCTATGTTGTTGGATTTGGAATTACAGCATGTACTTCATCAATAGCTTTTAGAATATCTTCTGACAACTCAACGTTAATACTATCTATATTCTCTTCAAGTTGCGCAATATTAGTGGCGCCAATAATATTACTAGTTACAAATGGTCTTTGATTTACAAAAGCAAGAGACATTTGTGCTAGCGTCATTCCATTGTCTTCTGCTATTTGCAAATATCGCTTTGTTGCTTCTGCACATTGTGCGCTGCTGTATCTTGCAAATCTTGGAAACAAATTTAAACGTGAGTTTTCATCGTCTAAACCTTTAACATACTTTCCTGATAACACACCAAAAGCCATTGGAGAATAGGCTAAAAGACCTATCTTCTCTCTGTGAGAAATTTCAGCTAAATCACCTTCAAATGTTCTATTCAATAAAGAGTATGCATTTTGAATGGTAATCATTTTCGGTAAATCACCATGTTTAGATTCTTCAAGGTAACGCATGGTTCCCCAAGCTTTTTCATTTGATAATCCTATGTGTTTTACTTTTCCAGATTTAATGATGTCATCTAAAGTATTTAAGACCTCATTAAAATTATCTTCCCATGCATCATTTGGATTATGTTTGTAATCTCTAATCCCAAAAGTATTGGTTGGGCGTTCTGGCCAGTGTAATTGGTACAAGTCAATATAATCCGTCTGTAAGCGCTTAAGACTATTATCAACCGCTTCATTGAGCGCTTCTTTACTAAAACCTGTTGTTCTAATATGTGCTGTATAATCACCTGGGCCAGTAATCTTGGAAGCCAAAACAACTTTGTCTCTATTACCTGTTTTAGCAAACCAATTTCCTATAATTCTTTCGGTTTCTGCATAAGTTCTCGCCTCTGCTGGTACAGGATAAAGTTCAGCGGTATCAAAAAAATTAATGCCTTTATCTAAAGCCAAATCCATTTGAGCAAAACCCTCTTCTTGCGTGTTTTGATTGCCCCAAGTCATTGTACCGAGGCAAATTTTACTCACTTTTATATCTGTGTTTGGTAGTGTTGTGTATTTCATGTCTAGTCAAGTTTTGTCATCCTGAACTCGTTTCAGGATCTCATTAAGTATTTGTATCTACACTTCGACTGCGCTCAGTGAGACAAAACACTTTCAAAAAGCAAAAGTAAAAAGACCTTTGATTTAATTTTAAAATCAAAGGTCTAAATCTATGTTAAGCTTTTTTAAAGAATTAGATTTCTGCCTGAGGCGTAATGACAACCGTATGTTATTTTATAACCTAATTATTTAATCGAAAACTAATTTTATGGGCTTTATGTTTCGAAACGGCTCCTTTTCATGAGCATATTGAAGTACATCAAATGCAATAGCAGACTTATTCTTTTCTATTTCTGAATTAACAACACCTTCCAAATAATCTATTGCAAGAGCACTACAAGCATAATAATCCAAGAGTATAAAATCACTATTTTCAAATGCAGCTTTAATAATTAAAGCTTTTCTCTTCTCAAAGTCTAATTGATTATACTTATCTGTTAAATTAATCATCAATTCTTCAGCAATACGTCTTGCTACTTTTAATTTGATTTTCTTTTTTCCAACTAAGTATCCTTTAACACTTAAAGGTGATAAAAATTCAATTATTTCGTTTGGGTGATAATTCTTAGCCCAAGTCAAATCCTTTATTTGCTTCTGAAATCTTTCAATTAAATATAATGTCAAATCGAAATCCAATGGTTTTCCCAAATAATCAAAGTTAGGAACATAAATCCTAATTAAACTACCTTTTTCTAATTGAAATTCTGGAACTTTAATTCCATTAATTATAAATTCCGGACTTCTAAAAACCACATTTATTTTTATTAAATATCATTCAATAACTTAGAAATCTCGTCTAATTTTGGTGTTAGTATCACCTCTATTCTACGGTTTTTTGCTCTACCTTCCGATGTATCGTTTGATGCAATCGGAGCGTATTCACCACGACCTGCTGCTGTTAAGTTCTCAGGATTAATAGAGTTATTTTCTCTTAGAATGTTCACAATAGCCGTTGCACGCTTAGTTGATAAATCCCAGTTTCCACTTAATTGTGCATTTCCTTTATATGGCACATTATCCGTGTGTCCTTCTATTAAAATTGCAATATCTGGGTTTTCAGCAAGCACACTTCCCAATTGTTTTACAGCTTGTTTTCCTTGAGCACCAACATACCAGCTACCAGATTCAAAAAGCAATTTGTTTTCCATAGACACATAAACTTTTCCATTACGCTGTTCTACCGTAAGCCCTTTACCTTCAAAATTGGTTAAAGCTTTAGAGATAGCATCCTTAAGTGCTCTCATATTAGCATCTTTGGCTGCGATAACATTTTCTAATTCGGCAACACGTTGCGAACGACTCTCTAATTCTTTCTTTAACTTTTCTAAACGTTCGTTTTCTGCCGCCAAGGCTTGTTCTTTAGCTTCAAGTTGCGCTAAAAGCTCTCTGTTTTTCTTTGAGTTTTTAGCGATTTCAGCTGAACTGTTTTTTTCTAAGGCTTCATACGATGCTTTTAAATTATCTAAATTTGATTTTGTCGCAGTGTATTCGCTCTGAAGTCTATCGCGCTCAGCTACAGCTTCATCATAAGCCGCTTGGAGTTTATCCAAATCATTGTTAAGCTTAGTATTATCTGCAGATAATGTTTCAACTTCATCTGTTAAGCTTCGGTTTTCCTTTTTAAGATTAGCATATTTATCCTCGAGATCTGTGTATATTTTTTTGGACACACATGAAGAAAAAAGTGCCATGGACACTGCTAAGACTGAAAGTTTTTTAATCATTTTATTTTTAGGTTAAGTTATATTAAATGTCTAATTCTAATAAAATAGGGCAATGATCACTATGAACCGCCTCTGTTAGTATAACGCTACGTTTAATTTTTTCTTGTAAAGGTTCACTCACCATAGCATAATCTAACCTCCAACCTTTATTATTTGCTCTGGCATTGGCTCGGTAACTCCACCAAGAAAATTCTTGTTTTTCAGGATGAAGATATCGGTAACTATCTATAAATCCACTGTCTATAAATTCTCCGAGCCACTCTCTTTCTTCTGGTAAAAATCCTGACACTCCTTTCATTTTAGGATTGTGGATATCAATTTCTTCATGACAGATATTATAATCTCCACAAACCACAAGGTTGTGCTTTTCTTTTTGAAGTTCATTAAGGTATTCCTGAATCAAATTCATATATTCAAACTTATGTGATAACCTGGCATCATTAGTTCCGGATGGTAAATACATACTCATAACCGAAACCTCATCAAAGTCTACTCTGATATTTCTACCTTCAAAATCCATAGATTCTATACCTGTCCCAAACTCCACGTAATTCGGTTTGCTTTTACACAAAATGGCCACTCCACTGTAACCTTTTTTCTGCGCGCTAAACCAATAATTATATTCGTAACCTGCCTCTGTAAACAAGTCTAAATCGAGTTGATCTTCCATAGCTTTAATTTCCTGAAGGCAAACCACATCTGCATTTGTGGCTTTCATCCAATCTATAAAACCTTTATTTATTGCCGCTCTTATCCCATTAACGTTGTAAGATGCTATCTTCATATCGCTTTCTAATTGCTAATTTTTATAAAATTTTTCGGTATTCTGCTAAAATAAATAATAGAGTACTTTTACACTATTATTTTACGTCTATTTTAACGATAAAATATTTACTGTTTTAAGAAGTTATATCTTTAGATGAAAACCGCTATTTCCTTATTATTTTTTATCATTTCTTTTGGTGCTTTTGCTCAAAAGAGCGATTCTAATTTTAAGGTAAAGCGCATCGCTGTAAAAGACTCTATGATTATTGATTCTGTTAGTATAAATCCCTCACGATTTGCACTAAAAACAAAGCAGAATAAAGTTATAGATACTTCGCTTTACAATATTGATTTTGCAAAGTCAATCTTAAAATTTAGGCAGCCTGTAGAATTTGACACTATACAAGTTGAATACTTACGTTATCCTGAGTTTTTAACAAAGGTATACAAGCAACTGGATGATGATGTTATTGTAGAACGTTCTTCAAACAGTCTAAAAAAACTATACAGATTAGAAAATAGTAACAAGCAGAATTTGTTCACGCCTTTTGATGGCCTTACCACTTCTGGAAGTATCTCTCGAGGAGTGACTATTGGTAACAATCAAAATTCGGTTTTAAACAGTGAATTAGATCTTCAGATTTCAGGGAAGTTAAGTGATAAAGTGTCGCTTCGTGCTTCTATTCAAGATGCAAATATTCCGTTGCAAGAAAGTGGCTATTCGCAACGTTTAGACGAGTTTGACCAAGTTTTTATTGAACTTTTTAGTGATGATTGGAATATTAGAGCTGGTGATATTGATTTAGTAAACACCAACAGCTATTTTGCTAACTTTTCTAAACGTGTACAAGGGCTTTTGGTAAGTGCCAACATTAGCGATAAGACTTCTGTTTTTGCTTCTGGCGCCTTGGTTAGAGGACAATTCACCACTACGCAATTTACGGCTCAAGAAGGTAACCAAGGGCCATACAAACTTAGAGGTGAAAACAACGAACTCTATGTACTTGTAGTTTCAGGAAGTGAAACCGTTTATGTAAATGGAGTGCCTCTAGAACGCGGCGAAAATAACGATTACATTATTGATTATAATGCTGGTGAAATTATTTTTAACTCCACATTTCCGATTACTTCCGAAATGCGAATCACCGTAGATTATCAGTTTAGTGAACGTAATTATTCCAGATTTACTGTTTTTGGAGGTGGAAGTTACAATAGCGAAAAGCTTAACCTAAATGTATCTGTATATTCTGAAAGTGATGCTAAAAATCAACCGCTTCAACAAAATTTATCTACTGAGCAAACTCAAATTTTAGCTGATGCTGGCGACAATACAGATTTAATGGTTGCTCCTTCCGCTTCGCTTGAAAGCTATTCTGAAAATAGAATCTTATACCGAAAAGAGCTTGTTGGCGGTGAGGAAATCTTTGTGTTTTCCAATAATCCTGAAGACGAATTATACAGTGTAAGGTTTACTTTGGTTGGCGCTAATCAAGGCAACTACATTCTTAGCAACGATAATGCAGTAAGCAATATTTATGAATATATAGCTCCGATTGGTGGAGTACCTCAAGGGAATTACGAACCTATTTCTAGACTTATCGCTCCTGAGCGTTTACAGATTGCTGTTTTAAATGGTAATTACAAACCTTCAGAACGAACTGATGTCTTTTTTGAATTGGCAGGAAGTAAAAATGATTTAAACTTATTTTCAAGTTTAGATGATGATGACAATGATGGTTTTGCTGGAAAATTCAAATTGAAACAAAATCTTATAAAAACTGACAGTCTATGGAATTTAGATGCCATCATAGACACAGATTTTATACAGGAAAATTTCAGGACAATTCAGCGTTTGTACAGACCAGAATTTAACCGAGATTGGAACTTAGATGATTCCGAAAATAATTCGAGTTATTTAAATTATGGTAACCAATTATTATTTACTTCAGGTTTACAGTTATCACATTCCAAAAAAGGAATCGCTCAATACAATTTTGAGCATTTAAGTTATGCTGATAATTTTAATGGTAATCGCCATAATATCAACGCGAATTTACGTTTAGGGAATTTTAGATTTTTCACAAATTCTAGTTTTTTAAATAATGAAAGCACTATTAACCGTTCTACATTTTTAAGATCCTATAACAGATTAGTTTACGGCAAAAAAAATAAATGGGTTGGCACTAAATTTTCTACTGAAGACAACGAACAAGTTGTTATGGCTACGGATTCCCTAACACCGTTGAGTCAAAAATTCAGAGCATACGAAGCCTTTGTTGGTATTGGAGATAGCACCAAAGTTTATGCAGAAGTTGGGTATATTAAACGTTTTAATGATAGTCTTAGAAACAATAGTATAACTAGAGTAAACAGCTCTAACACCTATTATTTAAAGTCTATATTGATTCAGAATAAAAGCACCAACCTTCAACTTTTTGTTAATTACCGAGATTTAAAATCCGAGGACGAAACCATTGAAAGTGAGCAGAGTCTTAATAGCCGTTTAAGTTTCAACCAAAAGTTATTTAAAAATATCGTTATTTGGAATACCAATTTTGAAACCAATTCGGGTACATTGCCACAACAAGATTTTACTTATGTTGAAGTTGAAGCCGGACAAGGAGCTTACACATGGATAGATTATAACAACAATGGTATTCAAGAATTGGACGAGTTTGAAATCGCACAATTTCAAGACCAAGGCAATTATATTCGTGTGTTGCTTCCTAACCAAGTTTTTATTCGCACACACCAAAATAGGTTAAGCCAAACGCTGACCTTCAATTTTCAACAATTGAGTAATTCTGAAAATAAATGGAATAAATTCTTCTCTCATTTTTACAACCAAACCTCATTTTTAATCGATAGAAAAGTACGGAGAGAAGGCAATAATTTTAACCTGAATCCTTTTAAAGACGATGAAGAAAATCAACTCGGACTCAACAATAGTATCAGAAATGTGTTGTTTTTCAATAGAGGAAAGCAACATTATACAACCTCTTATACCTTTTTGAGTAACACAAGCCGAAACTTATTATCTATTGGGTTTCAAGAAAATCAGCTGAATAGTCACCAACTAAATTTCAATCATAAATTTGCTACAAGTTGGCTAATAAATCTTCTTGGAAGTTTAGGCACGGATGAAAGTATCAGCGAAAATTATACGAGTAGAAATTACAAAATTGACGAAACACAATTTCAGCCTAAACTATCTTATATCTTTAATGAAAATGCCCAATTCAATGTGTTTTATCAATTTACTTCAAAAGAAAACACCAACGGAAACTCAGAAACTCTAAACCAAAATAATTACGGTCTTTCATTTACCTACAACAATGCACAAAAAATTGGTTTGACAGGTGAATTCAATTTCTTCCAAAATGAATTTGATGGCGACTCTAACACACCTGTAGCTTACCAAATGCTTGAAGGTCTTCAACCAGGAAAAAACTTTACTTGGAGTTTATTGGCACAAAAAAAGCTTACCAAATTTCTAGATTTAAACCTTAATTATTTCGGAAGAAAAACCGAAACTTCAAGAACTATTCACACAGGAACGATTCAATTGAAAGCTTATTTTTAAGATTATTCTTTCATATTAAAAAATAAATTGTAGTTTTAAGCATCCTATTATTTGCCCTTATAATTAATAACGTTAAAATGAAAAATTAAATCATAAACGTTATACTTAAATGAAAAACAGATTTCTTCTAGCAATTCTTGTATTGGGATTACTCTTTATTAATCAATCTTGTCAAAAAGATGAACGTTCATATAATGAAGTTATTACCTCGGTAAAACAGCCACCCAAACTAACCGCTAAACTATATTTTGGGGACTCCATTATAAAATCCAATCAAAAACTTAATAAACACGTTAGAAAATTCGTTTCCCAAAGTAAAGATAATAGTTCAACCGCTTCTTCATCGTATGGATTTTCTATTGACACTACTATAATTCAGGTGATAGCGACCAACAGCTACACTAGTTATACTTTTATAGTGGATAGGGGAACAGAAAACGATGCCCTACTTGAAAATTACGTAATCACCTATTTTAATAATGGAGAAAGCAGGCAATACCTTATAAGCTACCCTATTATAATTGGAACTATCTCTACTTTCGATATTGAAAATGCTACTATTGAAATGCTCACTGGAGAGGGATTATTTGTACCAAAAACGGAGAACTGTACTTCCATTGTTGCCTATCAAGGTGAGGTATGTGAAAACTCACCTTGTAAATCAGGTGAGCACACTTTAGACGATGGAGCTGAATGTGATTATTGGGGTACAATTGATATGGCTACACAAAGCTGTACACCTGGCGGCTTCGTAGAGATATCCAACTGCGCTTCGGGTGGTGGTGATGGGAGTACTCCTGGGACAGGAAATACTGGTGGTGGCTCGTCTGGGGATAACAATGATACAGACCCAGTAGAAGAGGACGAGGTAGTCGTACCCTTAGAATACACGGCTGTGGAGGAAATAGAGAACTGTATTAATGGGCTTACTTTAGTAGGAGTGACTGACAGCACTACTATAGATCCCGATATTCTTGATCAAATAAGCCTACTCAAGGGAGAATGGGTTGCACTAAACAATTATTTACAAGAGAATAATTGTAGTGAGGAAGCGCAGCAAAATGTCATTAATGAACTTTTATCTCAATATGAGGCTATATGCTTAGCTAACGGCAACAGCTCAGAGACCTGTGCTTGTGTTATTAGTGGAAATACAGTTGAAATTTGCGAATGTATTCTCAGAGGTGGTGAAGAATCAAAATGTATAAATATAAGTGAATCAATTGATAAGGATATTAGTATATTAGGAACATGTGTTGAAGATATATTGAATGATTTGGTATTGAATGATTTTAGTTCTAGTAACCCTTTTAATAACACCTCTTTAATCGAAGAAGTTTTTGATGAAATAACAGGCAATAACTCCTCAATTTCTGTTACTTATAAAATTGAGAATATTTCTGGAAATGGCTCGACCTCTGCTCCAGTATTAAATACGACAACTGGTAAATATGAAATGACGATTAAAATAGATACAGATATAGTCAACAATGGTACTAAAATTGCTATTACTAAAACAATCCTACATGAAACAATACACGCATATTTGAGATATTTACAAAAAACCAATCCTTCTGATTTCTCAGATCCTAATGGTGACTTCAGTGATTTAGTTACAGCTTGGCAATCCTATCGTAATTTAGGTTATGCTCATCATGTATATATGGCAACACTTATATCTCAGATAGGGCAACAACTTTCTGTATATGCAATAGACTCTCTTGGTTATCCTTCTAATAATAATTCATACATGAATAGTGATATGTATGGATATTATGAAGCTATTGCATGGAGTGGTATTGCCGTTATAACCAATCCTAGCAATCCCCAACAACAAATTAATAATCCATTATTCACAGCCAATTATTCTAATTTAGTCGAACAGCAGTTAATTATAAGTATATTTACAGCTGAAAACACGGGGCAATCACATAACGGAATCCTACCCTTAGTAGGTGATAACTGTAATTAAATATCTTATGAAAAATTCAAAGATTTTTTTAATGTTTTTATTGTTTTCCAATATAATTCTTAGCCAAGAATATGAATTACTTAACAGTATTTCATGTAAAACAACCTATTTATTTAAAGATTTCGAATCTTTAGATAAAAAAGTTTTATCAATCAGTTTTTTTAAAGAAAATTGGTCTTTCGTACCTACAGATAAGTCGCCAAATATTGATCTTTTCTTAAAGAATTTTGATTTGAGCTCATTATCTAGTTCTCAACCATCAGCTATTGATTTTAAAGCCTTAAATAAAAACTATATCAAAGTAGCAAATGTAGATGTACATTTTAAACAGCACAGTAGTTATTCTGTATTTTCCAAACCTGTTTTTAATTTGGATAAAAATTGGGCTCTATTATATAGGCACAACGTTTTTAGTAATGATGTTGGTAATACAGGTGATATATATATTTATAGAAAAGTAAACGATAAATGGACTTTATATCATACCATTAATTTTTGGATCTCCTGACATAATTTAAATACCAGATATCTATTATCTAGTATTTTGTTTATTGCCTCAAAAAAACATTAATAATTAGACTCTATTTTCTTTTATCAAAGCTTACTGCTAATTCTATTTGTGTAAAATCATTAAAAACTGTATACTCCCAGCGAAACCTTAATACGTTTTAATGAAAGATTTTATAATTATTGGAGCAGCTCAAGCAGGATTATCTATGGCATATCATTTAAAGAAAAATCAAAAAGATTTTTTAATAATTGATAAAGAGGATGAAATTGGTGCCTCTTGGCTTAACCGATGGAACTCGTTAAAACTCTTTACACCAACAGAGTTTAACCATCTTGAAGGCATGCCTTTTCCCACACCTAAAGGGCATTATCCAGACAAATATGAAGTCGCCAATTATTTTAAAACTTATGTAGAGAAATTTGACTTTCCGGTGCAATTAAACACACTTGCAGAACGCATTGAAAAAGAAGACTACCATTTTGTTATAAAAACAAATAAAGGCGATTTAAACTGTAAAGAAGTTATTGTAGCTACGGGACCGTTTCATATTCCGTATACTCCAAAATTTCATAATAATATTTCGGAAGATATTTTTCAAATACACAGTAACTATTACAAAAACCCAAAGCAACTAAAAGATGGTGCTACTTTGGTTGTTGGTGGAGGTGATAGCGGATTTCAAATTTTAGATGAAATTTCAGAACAAACCAATAAAAAAACTTATTTCTCAGGAAACACAGATATCAAAACCCTACCACAAGAACTCTTAGGGAAAACGCTTTGGTGGTGGTTTACTGTAACAGGATTTTTAAGCTTTAGTAAGGACTCTTGGGTCGGAAAAAAGATTAGTAAATCAAAACAACCTATTATAGGTACAGATGTAAAATCTATTATTAAACGAGACAATGTTATCCCAGTAGGATATACTATAAATGCCGAAAATAATACTATAAAAACAACCATAAAAGAATTAGACGATGTTAAAAATATAGTTTGGGCAACAGGCTATAAACCTAATTTTGAATGGATAGAAAACATTGAATTAACAAAAAATGGCTACCCTAAACATCATCGTGGTATTAGCAGCACAAAAGGACTCTATTTTATAGGCTTACCATGGTTACACACACGTGGTTCTGCAACTTTAGGAGGTGTTAAAAAAGATACCAAATATTTAGCAGATAAGATATTACAGAGCTAACCTCTTAATTATATTAATTCTATATTAGTAATAGTCTGTAACTTAAGTCACCTACCAATGGTTAAAGTTTTGTAAATTAGCTTCGGTATGAGTAAAGTTGTGGCACTAACATATTCGTTTTTGATACTTATTCAAAGTTTCAACATTAACTTAGAAGATCTTTCTAAGTTTAGTACGCTTATGGATCATGCCCAATTTCATAAAGAAATGTATGGTGATTCCTTTTTTCAGTTTTTATCTGAACATTATGGTGAAGTTAAACATTATCATGATAGCGATAATCAAGATCATGAAAATCTGCCATTTAAAGACAATCATCACATGTGTACACACATTAATTTGTCTTTTATAAGTCCAAATATTTCATTTAAAATAGGTAGTGAAGAATTCATAGAAATTCCTTTTAATTTCGTTTACAAAGAATCTTTTACTTCATTTGAAAAATCATCTGTTTTTCAACCACCAAAACACGCATAATTCATTTTAAAATTCATCCTGTTTTCAATTATAGACAGGTACTTTTCAATTTTATCATTATGAATTATGTTAGAAAAAATCATAAAATCAAGCTTAAATAATAAGCTTATTATTTTCCTTTTTACAGCATTTATTATTGGTTTCGGAATTTTCTCTTTGACCCAAATTCCTATTGGCGCTGTACCAGATATTACCAATAACCAAGTCCAAGTGATTACCACATCACGCAACTTATCAACCCAAGATGTTGAGCAATTTATCACCTATCCTGTCGAGCTAGAAATGGCAAATTTACCAGGCGTAGAAGAGATAAGATCAGTTTCAAAATTTGGTCTTTCTGTGGTAACCATTGTTTTTGAAGACAATATGGGCACTTATCTACCAAGACAATTAATTGCTGAAAAAATTAAGTCAGCTTCTGAGAAAATACCTGACGGATTTGGCTCGCCAGAAATGGGACCAATTACCACTGGTTTGGGTGAAATATATCAATATATTTTAGATGTAAAACCAGAGTATAAAGACCAGTACTCAACTACCGATTTACGCACCATACAAGACTGGATTGTTAAGCGTCAACTATCAGGTATTCCTGGTGTTGTTGAAGTCAATACTTGGGGCGGATATTTAAAGCAATACGAAGTTGCCATTAACCCAAATAAGCTAAATGCTATGAATATTTCGGTGTCCGAAATTTACGACGCATTAGAAAAAAACAATAGTGTTGCTGGTGGTGGATATATCGAAAAAACCAACGAAGCCTATTTTATTCGTGGTGAAGGTTTGGTTAAAAACCTTGAAGATATAGAGCAAATCGTAGTGAAAAATGAAGGCGCGCCAATTTATATTAAAGACGTTGCTAAGGTAGGTTTTGGAAGCGCTACACGTTTTGGTGCCATTACTGGTAACGGTGAAGGCGAAAAAGTACTTGGGCAAATTATGATGCTTAAAGATGGTAACTCTAAAGCCATTATCGACGCCGTAAAAGAACGCGTAAAAGACATACAAAAAAGCCTACCAGAAGGTGTTTACATCAACGGATTTTTAGAACGTAGCGAACTGATTGGCAAAACGACCTTTACCGTGTCTGAAAACCTAATTTTAGGATCTTTAATCGTCATTTTTGTTGTGGTTTTATTACTTGGTAATTTACGCTCAGGTTTGGTCGTTGCGTCTGTTATTCCGTTGAGTCTGTTATTCGCCATTTCACTAATGAACATTTTTGGTGTAGATGCCAATTTAATGAGTCTTGGTGCAATAGATTTTGGGATTATTATTGATGGTGCTGTAATTATTGTCGAGTTTATTGCTTTTAGAATTATTACCGAAAGTGAAAAACTAAAATTACTCACAAAAGAAGCAAAACAGTCAGAAATTGATCAAATTACGTTAAAAAGCGCATCAAAAATGATGAATTCTGCCATTTTTGGCCAATTAATCATCTTAATTGTATTCATTCCAATTTTATCATTAAGCGGTGTAGAAGGCAAAATGTTTAAGCCTATGGCATTGACGTTTAGTTTTGCATTAATTGGTGCTATGTTACTGTGTTTGACTTACGTTCCTGTAGTATCATCTTTATTTTTGAAACCGAAAAAGCCAAGCGAAAGAAATATTTCCGTTAGGTTAATGAAAGCGCTTAACTCTTGGTACAAACCATCAATACATTGGGCCTTACAACACAAAAAAATTGTGGTGAGTTTAGCCGGAATTTTACTAGCTATCAGCATCTTTTTATTTAGTAAAATGGGTGGTGAATTTGTACCAACTTTAGATGAAGGCGACTTCGTAATTCAACCTGTTTTAAAAACAGGAACATCACTTGGAAAAACCATTGAAATCACGACCAAAATCGAGAATATTCTTTTAGAAAATTTCCCAGAAGTTGACCAAGTTGTTAGTCGTATTGGTGCTGCCGAAGTCCCAACAGATCCAATGTCTATGGAAGAAAGTGATGTGATTATAAAACTAAAACCAAAAGACGAATGGGTAAGCGCAGAAAGTAAAGACGAATTAGCCGATAAATTTAAAGAAGCATTAAGCATCATTCCTGGTATGGAAGTGGAATTTACCCAACCTATTGAAATGCGTTTTAACGAGCTAATTACTGGTGTTAGAGCCGATGTTGCTATTAAAATTTTTGGTGAAGATTTATCCATTTTAGCCAATAAAGCAGACGAAGTCAAAGAACTCATTAAAGATGTTGAAGGTGCTTCAGATATCATCATTGAAAAAGTTGAAGGTTTACCACAAATGAGTGTGTCCTTCAACCGAAGTAAAATTGCACGTTACGGACTGAATATTTCAGATATTAATCAAATAATTTCAATGGGATTTGCTGGCGGAACTGTTGGTCAAGTGTTTGAAGGCGAAAAGCGCTTTGATTTAGTAATGCGTTTAGATCAAAACAATAGAAAAAATCTAGCCAGTCTTCAAAATTTATATGTCGATACACCAAGTGGAACAAAAATTCCGCTTAGTGAACTAGCTGAGATCACTTACACCACTGGACCTGCAAAAATTTCAAGGGATGATACCAAACGTCGTATCGTCGTTGGTATTAACGTGCGTAACCGCGATTTACAATCGGTAGTAGATGACGTAAGAGCTATTCTAGACCAACAACTAAAATTACCTGTTGGCTACAACGTAACTTATGGTGGACAATTTGAAAACTTACAAAGTGCCAAAGCACGTTTAATGATTGCGGTTCCAATTGCTTTAGCCTTAATTTTCTTACTGCTGTATTTTGCATTTGGCTCAGCAAAAGAAGCCTTATTAGTATACTCTGCTATTCCATTATCTGCTGTTGGTGGCGTATTGCTTTTATGGTTACGCGATTTACCGTTTAGCATCTCTGCAGGTGTTGGTTTTATTGCGCTTTTTGGAATTGCCGTACTTAATGGTATCGTACTTATAGAACATTTTAAAGAACTAAAAGAACACGGTATGGATGATATAGAAGAACGCATAAAACGTGGTACCTCAGAGCGTTTGCGACCTGTTTTACTAACCGCAGCAGCAGCAGCTTTAGGATTTTTACCTATGGCGGTTTCCACCAATGCTGGTGCCGAAGTTCAGCGTCCTTTAGCAACCGTAGTCGTTGGCGGTTTAGTCACTGCAACCGTATTAACCCTAATTGTGTTACCTGTTTTATACGCGTGGTTTGAAACTAAAAAAGAAATTAAAATGAATAAAACTGCAATCGTTACCATTCTCGGTTTCTTTTTTATGATGAATGCTAACGCTCAAAATCCATTAACCATTGAAGAAACCTTAGCGTTAGCTATAGAAAATAACGCTAGTTTAAAAGCTTCAAATCTTAAGGTAGACGAAAGCAATGCTTTAATAGGAAGCGCTTTTAGTTTTGATAAAACGTCAATTTATTACAGTTATGATGAAAATAATTTAGCTATAAACAATCAACCGCTAAAAGTGTTTGGTATTGCTCAAGATTTTAAGTTTCCGACGGTATATTTTGCGGAAAAGAAAACCAATAAAGCGAAAGCTAGTCTAGAAGAAACACATTACAATCTCAAGTTTGAGCAATTACAGCAAGCGGTTTACGCCAACTATTATCAATTGAGTTATGCTAAAAACAAGGCGAAAACCTATAAATATTTAGATAGTCTGTATCAAGATTTTGCAAATAAATCTGAACGTCGTTTTGAAGTTGGCGAAACCAATTATTTAGAAATGATTACCGCCAAATCCAAACAAAAACAGTTAGAAACCTTGTACAAACAGGCACTTAAAGAAGTTGCGTTTTCTAAAGAACAACTCAAAAGTGTTGTACAAGTTGATAGTTTAGAGATTGTTGACCAACCGCTTGAACAATTACAAATTGAAACGATTTCAACACAAAATAATGTTGGTTTTCAATACTTTGAACAAGCTAAAAACTATCAAAACGCCATCTATCAACAAGAAAAACAAAACTTGTTACCAGATATTAGTGTAGAGTATTTTCAAGGTACAAACGACCAATTAAACACCAATATAAAAGGGTATCAATTAGGGTTGAAAATTCCGTTGTTGTTTTCTGGCAATGCTTCAAAAATAAAAGCTTCAAAAATTGCTAAAGACATTATTACAGAGCAACAACAAGATTACAAAACCAAGTTAAACACTAAGTACAATGCACTTTTTGCGACTTTAGCGCAATACGAAGAAGCTGTAAATTACTATAATAATGAAGGTGAAGACCTTAAAAATCAAATTATAAAAACAGCAACTCGTACGTTTAAAGAAGGTGAAATTGACTTTTTTCAATACATACAAAGCCTTGAAACCGCTAGCGAAATTGAATTATCGTACCTAGAAAATTTAAACGCTTACAATCAAACCGTAATACAAATTAACCACCTTACTCTAAATATCAATTAAAATGAAAAACATATATATACTTCTTTTTTCGCTTTTATTTTTAGCCTGCGGAAACAAAGAAAACAACACAGAAATGGTTGAAAACACACCAACCAAAAGCAATGTAATAACAGTAACTAAAGCTCAATTTGAAAGTGAGCAAATGGTTTTAGATACTTTGAAAACACTTGATTTTTCAACAGGAATTGCCGTTACCGGAATGATAGACGTACCACCAAAAAACAAATCGAGTATCACGACATTTATTGGTGGATATATTACAAACACACCGCTTTTAGTTGGTGATGAAGTTAAAAAAGGACAACTTTTAGTAAGCTTAAAAAATCCTGAGTATGTTGAAATTCAGCAAAACTATCTAGAAATCGCAGAGCAACTTAATTACTTAAAAGCTGAATTTAACAGACAAAAAACGTTGTTTGATGAAGAAATAACTTCAGAAAAAAACTTCCTAAAAGCGCAAAGTACTTACAAAAGTAGTTTAGCTACTTACAACGGACTAAAGAAAAAACTACAAATGATGAATATTAGTCCAGCTGCTGTAGAACAAGGAAATATCACCTCAACCATTAGTCTTTACGCACCAATTAACGGAAACGTCACTAAAGTAAATATAAGTAATGGTGCTTATGTTGCGCCAAACGATGTGATATTAGAAATTGTAGATATTGATCATATTCATTTGGAATTATCTGTATTTGAAAAAGACATCATGCACATCAAAAAAGGTCAAAAAATACAGTTTAAAATTCCTGAAGCTTCAGAAAAAACTTTTGAAGCAGACGTACATTTAGTAGGTACTACCATCGATGAAACTACAAGACGTGTTAAAGTTCACGGACATGTAGATAAAGACTTAGCTAATTTTATTGTTGGTATGTTTGTAGAAGCTAACATTATTACAGACAGTAAAAAAGGTGTTGGCTTGCCAAACGAAGCTATTGTAAGTGAAGACAAAAATAATTATGTGCTTGTTTTAGATGAAACAACTACTGATGGCTATCAATTTAAAAAGCTAAAAGTTAATACAGGACAACAAGACGAAAATGCTACAGAAATTTTAAATCCTGAAGTTTTACAAAACAAACAAATATTAGTTAAAGGTATCGGAATGCTACTGGAAGAAGGTGGCGAAAACTAATAGATAAGATGATTAAACATAAAACGCCCAAAACTATTCGTTTTGGGCGTTTTTTTATTTATAAATTGCTGCTTTTACAGGAATTTTACATCTTCATTAACCATTCTTTTACGTCAACTTCTTTTTTAATGATGTCGCGTAATTCTTCAATTTTAACACGCTTTTGTTCCATAGTATCTCTATGACGTATCGTTACAGTGTTATCTTCTAGACTTTCACCATCTACTGTGATACAAAATGGTGTACCTGCAGCATCTTGACGACGGTAACGTCTACCAACTGCATCTTTTTCATCATAAGTAACGTTAAAATCCCATTTTAAGTCATCTACAATATCTTTTGCCATTTTAGTTAGACCTTCATCTTTTCTAACTAATGGTAAAATTGCTGCTTTTGTTGGCGCTAAAACTGCTGGTAATTTTAAAACAGTTCTTTCGCTTCCGTCTTCTAAAGTTTCATCTTGTAAACTATTAGAGAATACTGCTAAAAACATACGATCTAAACCAATTGAGGTTTCTAAAACATAAGGTGTATAGCTCGTATTTTCTTCGTGATCGAAATACTGAAGTTTTTTACCAGAATACTCTTCGTGTTGTTTTAAATCGAAATCTGTACGAGAGTGAATTCCTTCTAATTCTTTAAATCCGAATGGGAATTTAAACTCGATATCTGTAGCTGCATCTGCGTAATGCGCTAATTTTTCGTGATCGTGGAAACGGTAATTATCTTCGCCTAAACCTAGCGATTTATGCCATTTAAGACGTGTTTCTTTCCAGTAGTCAAACCATTCTTTTTGTGTTCCTGGTTTGATAAAGTATTGCATTTCCATTTGTTCAAACTCGCGCATTCTAAAGATAAATTGTCTTGCAACAATTTCGTTTCTAAAAGCTTTTCCTGTTTGAGCAATTCCGAAAGGAATTTTTAGACGTCCTGTTTTTTGTACATTAAGGAAGTTTACAAAAATACCTTGTGCTGTTTCTGGACGTAAGTATAAATCCATTGCGCTTTCTGCACTTGCACCTAATTTGGTACCAAACATTAAGTTAAACTGCTTAACGTCTGTCCAGTTTTTACTTCCGCTTAATGGACAAGCAATTTCTAATTCTTCGATTAAGGCTTTTACGTCTGATAGATCTTCATTTTCTAAAGATTTACCTAGACGTTTTAGGATGGTATCAATTTTTTCTTGATAGCCTAAAACACGACCGTTTGTGCTTAAAAATTCTTCTTTATTAAAAGCTTCGCCAAAACGTTTTTCGGCTTTTTTAACTTCTTTATCAATTTTAGCTTCGATTTTTGCGCAATAATCTTCAACTAAAACATCTGCACGATAGCGCTTTTTTGAGTCTTTGTTATCAATTAATGGATCGTTAAAGGCATCTACGTGTCCAGACGCTTTCCAAGTGGTTGGATGCATAAAAATTGCAGCATCTAATCCTACAATATTATCGTGCATTTGCACCATTGCGCGCCACCAATAGTCGCGTATGTTTTTCTTTAATTCTACACCGTTTTGTGCGTAGTCGTAAACTGCGCTTAGTCCATCGTAAATTTCGCTACTTTGGAATACGTAACCATACTCTTTTGCGTGAGAGATTACTTTTTTAAATTGATCGTCGTTGTTTGCCATGCCACAAAAATAAAAAACCGCTCAAATTAATAGAGCGGTTTTATTTAAAAAAATATGCTTTGTTTTATTTTAATTCTATACTGGTAGCTCCTAATCTTAAATCATCATGAAAGATGCTTATAAAATAGTGTCCTTTTTTGAACGGTTCATCATCGTCATCTGCAACTACATCGGTACAAACCTGTAAATCTTTATTTTCGTAATTCACAATTTCTTTTTTGCTATACAATAAAGAAGAATCTCCAAAAAACATCTCACCTTGATCTGACACTACATTTCCTTCAGGACCTACAATTTGAACATATAAATCTTTCTTACCTTTTGGAGTCAATGGGTTTTCCGATAAATTTATACACACATTCATTGCATTAGTACGACGTGCTTTTTCAGTGGTTCTTTTTTTGCCCGACTTGAGTCTGTATGCCTTAACAGCAACACTATTAGCTTTTAAAATAGAAGCAGCATCAATGGTTTTGTTTAACGATGCATTAGTCTCTTCGAGTTTACTAATAGTTTTAGAGTTTTTCTTAATGGTATTTAGCGCTAATGACTTTTCTTGCTCTAGCTTAAGATTTGCTGTATTTAAAGAATCTATGGTACCTAAAAGAACTTTACTTTTATCTTTTAACACCAAGAAATGATCTTTGAATTTTGAAATTATTGATAAATCACTTTTTAGAAGTTTAAGTGAATCAAGTGCATTTTTAGCCTCTAATCTGGCATCATTTAATTGCGCAGTCATTAATCCGTGATCCTCACTTAATTCATCATAACTTTCTAGCATTTCTGATAATTCTGTTTCTATCAGAACTTTTTCTTGCTTTAAAAAATCCTCATAAGATTTTATAGATTTATAATTCGAAAAACTATAAAGCCCAAGACCTGTTAAGACGACTAATAAGGAACCGATAATTATCCTATAGTTAAATATGTGGGGACTAACTATCATAATTAATTTCTTAATTTGATGCGAAATTAGATGTATTGACAGTATTCCTTAATTTTAATCGATTAAATGATAATAAATTTGTTAAAATTGTTTTTTCCTACAGTATGCGAAGCTTGTAGTGAAATATTGAATGATAATGAAGCTGTAATCTGCACTGGCTGCAGACATCAGTTGCCTACAACAAATTTTCATTTTGATAATTCTGACGACGTAAAGAAAATCCTTTATGGACGTGTTAAACTACAACACGCAACGGCATTACTACACTTCTCTAAAAAAGGTATAGTTCAGCAATTACTTCATAATCTAAAGTACAGAGGCCATGAGCAAATTAGTCCATTTCTTGGTGAATGGTTAGGGGCTGAATTAAAAACTCTTGATGCTTATAAACACATTGATGTTGTTGTACCTGTTCCGCTGTATAAAAGCAGATTGCGAAAACGTGGTTATAATCAAGTTGCTAAATTTGGTAAAGCACTATCAGAAGCTCTTGATGCCGCATACAATGATTCTGTTTTGATAAAAACAAAATCTACCAAAACACAAGTTTTTAAAGGGAGATTATCGAGATGGAATAATGACGATGCCATATTTGATATTTCAGAAAAAGAATCACTCAAAGGAAAACATATTCTTCTGGTTGATGATATTATTACCACTGGTGCAACCGTAGAAGCTTGCGCTTCCGTTTTGTTAAAAATTGATAATATTTCGTTAAGTCTCGCAACCATGGCAATTGCAGATTGATTTTTTCGTTTCTAAATTTTAATATCGTTTCTTTGTGCAAAATAATATAAAGTCAATGCGTTTATCTTTAGTACGATTACTTAGCCTAGTAACTATAGCAATAACTATTGCTAGTTGTGCTAATCGTGGTACTCCTACTGGCGGAGAAAAAGATACTGATCCACCTGTTATTGTCAGAGCTGTACCAGAAAATTTCTCAACTAATTTTAAAGGCAACGAAATACGAATTTATTTTGACGAATATGTAAAGATAAAGGATGCTCAAAAGCAACTTATTATCTCGCCTCCTATGGATACGGCTCCCATAATTACTCCAATGAGTACGGCTAGCAAGTACATTACCATAAAAATAGAAGATACACTTATAGACAACACAACATATGCCTTTAATTTTGGTGAAAGTATAGTTGACAATAATGAGGAAAATCCATATCCTTACTATCGCTATGTATTTTCTACAGGCAACACTATAGATTCGTTATCAGTGCAAGGTTATGTAGTTGATGCTTTGCAGGAACAAGCAGATCCTTTTGTTTCTGTAATGTTATACGAAGTAGATTCTACCTACAAAGATTCTATAGTTTATAAAGAAAAACCAAGATATATTACTAATACACTAGATAGTTTAACTACGTTTAGCATTGAGAATATCAAAGCTGGGAAATACAAACTTGTAGCTTTAAAAGACAAAAACAGCAATTATAAATTTGACCAAAAGGATGACAAGATTGGTTTTAAAGAAGACTATATCGATGTACCAAATGATTCATTATATAAACTGACTCTTTTTAAAGAAGAAGTAAACTATAAAGCTGTAAAACCAAAGCAAGCAGGAGAAACTAAGATTATCTTTCCTTACGAGGGTGATTACGAATCTATACGGATTAAAGTTTTAGGCCAAAAACCTGAAGGTTATGCCACTCGTATTGTAAAAGATGATAAAACCGACACTTTATACTATTGGTACAAACCAAAATTTGAATTAGATTCCACACTATTCTTAGTCACTAATAAAACACAAGTAGATACTTTTAATCATCGTTTTAGAGCTCTTGAAGCAGATTCCTTAGAAATTAAATCAATTACTTCTGGGAATGTAAACTATGACCAAGATTTTACACTATCAGCGACTACTCCACTTTCTAGTATCGACACAACAAAGATTAGTATTATAGACAAAGATTCATTAAATGTACCTTATAAAGTACTGTATGATTCCATATCTAACAGATATAAGTTTCCTGTAGAAAAACAAGAAGGGCAACAATATAAAGTTACCATGCTACCTGAGACTTTTAAGGACTTCTACGACGGAGTAAACAAAGACACTTTAAATTTTAGTTTTAAGACTAAAATGAAATCAGAATATGGCAATATTAGAGTTAATCTTAGAAATGCTACCTTTCCATTAATCGTTCAGTTAACTAATGATAAAGGTGAAGTATTCTACGAAAAATATACTGCCGAGTCTCCTGTTGTAGATTTCACCAACTTACCTCCAAAACTTTATAAGTTACGTGTTATACATGACACCAATGGGAATGGTAAATACGACACAGGAAATTATTTATTGGGAATACAGCCAGAACGTGTGAGTTATTCACCTCCGATAGAAGAAGTACGCTCTAATTTTGATTTTATTATAGAGTTTGAGTTATTAAAAGAATAAGTCAAAATTATCTTTGTCCTTCAAAAAACCAAGCTTTTCTCTATACTTACTGATATGACTTTTTTCTAAAGTAAGAACCTCAACAGTTTCTTTACGCTCTGGTATTGTATCTAGTCTATTACCAAGAACATCAAAAGCTGATGAATGTCCTGAATATTCATAATCATTTCCATCTAAACCAACTCTGTTTACACCAATACAAAACGCCATATTTTCGATGGCTCTAGCTTTTAACAAAGCATCCCAAGCAGCAACACGAATCATTGGCCAATTAGCTACATAGATAAGCACATCATAGTCTTCAGCATTTCTAGCCCAAACAGGAAAACGCAAATCATAACAAACTAAAGGACAAATTTTCCAACCTTTGTAATTGAAAATTACTTTTTCATTTCCTGCTGTATAAACTTTATGTTCGCCAGCTAAGGTAAAAGTATGCCGCTTGTCATAATGTAATATTTCACCTGAAGGCTCCACACAGACCAATCGATTATAAAAATTGTTATTTTCCTCAATGACCAAGCTACCAATAAATGCCGCTTGTTTTTCTTTAGCCATAGATTTTAGCCAATGAATACTTTCACCACTCATAGATTCAGCCACATGAGAAGCGTTCATAGTAAAACCAGAAGTAAACATTTCTGGCAAAACAAAAAGGTCAGCCGTTACTGAACTGACCATTTGCTCTATATGTTTTCTATTAGCTTGTGGGTTTTCCCAAACCAAGTCTGTTTGTATCAATGCAACCGTTAAGATATCACTCATAGACTAGCCCTTTTTCACTTTCTTTTTTGCCTTTTCTACTTTTTCTTTTAGCTTTTCAATTTTTTCAAGCCACTTTTCTTCATCTTTTGGTGACAACTTACCCTTACCTTTTAACTTCTCGTATTTTGATTGAGACTTCTTTAAATCGGACTGAGATTTGTCTAAAGCTTTTTGAAGTTTCGCTTGTTTCTTCAATTTCTTTTCAGCTTTTTTTCTTGCTTGTTCGGCCTTCTTTAATGCTTTTTCTGCTTTTTTATTAGCTCTTTCTAGCTTTTCTGCTTCTCTTACCTTCGCCTCCTCTTTTAATTTTTCAGATGCTTCTTTTAAAATAGCCGTCTTCTCTTCTGGTTTTAAAGTTCCGGTAACTTCTTTTCCATCAACAAAAACCTTTTCCTTTTTAACTTCATAGGTTTTACCATCTTTTTCTATTTTTTGTGCGAATGATGTAAGTGAAAATCCTAGCAATAGGATTATAATGTGAAATTTCATAATTGTAGTTTTGTATTCATTTAGTCAGACACAGGAATGTACAAAAAGTAACTTAAATTTTGCATAAAATTTCGGAAGCTTTGACTAAAGTTTCATCAGTTTTAGCAAAACAAAAGCGTAACACCTTATCGTCTTTTCCTTGCTCATTAAATACCGACATCGGAATTGAAGCGATTTTGAATTCTTTGGTTAAACGCTTAGCAAAATCCACATCATGTTCGTCCGTAATTTCAGAATAATCTAGCACCTGAAAATAAGTACCTTTTGAAGGTGTAAATTTAAATCGAGATTCTGAGATTAGACTAAGAAACAAATCGCGTTTTTGTTGAAAAAAATCATTCAAACCTAAATATGTCTCAGCATCTTTCATGTAATCAGCAATACCTTTTTGCATGGGATGGTTTACAGAAAACACATTGAACTGATGCACTTTTCTAAACTCGTTCATTAAATCTTCTGGAGCGCAGCAGTAGCCTATCTTCCAGCCTGTATTATGAAATGTTTTACCAAATGAAGCTGTAATAAAACTTCGGGATTTTAAATCTGAAAACATACATATACTATTGTGCGATTCACCATCAAAAATGATATGTTCATAAACTTCATCACTCAATACAATAATATTAGTGTCTTTAGTTAATTTTTGAAGTTGTAACATATCGGCTTTAGACCAAACCGTTCCACTTGGATTGTGTGGAGTGTTGATGATGATCATCTTGGTTTTTAATGATATTTTTGAAGCGACTTCGTCCCAATTTACACTATAATTAGGAGCTGAAAGTTGTATCGAAATAGTTTTCCCTCCATTGACTTCAATAGCTGGTTGGTAACAATCATAAGCTGGCTTAAAAATGATGACTTCATCATTTTGCTTTACAAATGCTGAAATAATAGTATAAATCGCTTGTGTTGCGCCCGCAGTAACCGTAATTTCCGTGTCTGGATGATAGGTTGACTTATAAAGTAGATTGTATTTATTGGTTATAGCTAATCGTAAATCTAAATTTCCAGCCATAGGAGCATACTGATTGTAGCCATTTTTCATAGCTTCAAACACTAAACTATTTAACTTTTCTGAACTAGGATAATTTGGAAACCCTTGTGACAAATTAATAGCATTGTTTTCTTTAGCCAAGGCGCTCATTACCGTAAAAATGGTAGTGCCTACATTGGGTAGTTTGGATTGGTGTTGCATAGATTGAAATATACTAAATCTTAAAGTATTTCGTTTTGCTTTTATGAAAAAAACGATACTATTATTTTTATTTTCTTTTCTAATCGTTGGTTTTTCTAAAAGAGAAAAAAATACAAAAACTATTCATGTATATGTTGCTCTATGCGATAATGAAAACCAAGGTATTGTTCCTGTTCCAAGTAAGTTAGGAAATGGTCAAGACCCAAAAAACAATTTGTATTGGGGAGCGCTTTACGGAGTTAAAACTTATTTTAAAAACTCTAAAGATTGGACCTATGTTAAATCTATAAAAAGCGATAATCAAAAAATATTAGAACGGTTGTTATTCAAACATAAATCATCCAATACTTACTTATTAGCAGATGCTTATGATGGAAAACACATTAAGCAAACCACAATAGATTATATTGAAGCAACTGCTGGCAGAAACAGCTTTTCAATAACCTATAACTCAAGCAAACTTAATTTTGGTGGAGGCTCAGAACTATTGGCTTATGTTGGTCATGATGGACTGATGGATTTTAATGTTGAAGGTAATTTTTCACCTATCAACAAAGCTAAACGTGACGCTATAGTATTAGCATGTGCTAGCAAATCTTATTATAAAACCTATTTTAAAAAAACTAAAGTGAATCCTTTGGTGTGGACGACAGGGTTGATGGCACCAGAGGCTTATACACTTAAAGCTTCTATTGATGGATGGATTTTAAAGGAATCAGATGCTCAAATAGCTGAACGAGCTGCGCAAGCTTATCATAAATATCAAAAGTGTGGAATTAAAGGAGCCAGGAGATTATTGGTTACTGGTTTTTAACTTTTCGATACAATTTGCTCGTGCCTAAGAAATCACTCGAAGTGACGAATAAAAAATCCCAAACATTTCTGTTTGGGATTTAGTTTTATATGAGATGCTGAAACAAGTTCAGCATGACAAAATGATATTAATATCTGTAATGCTCAGGTTTAAAAGGGCCTTCAACTTCTACACCGATATATTTAGCTTGATCTGGTTTAAGCTCTGTAAGCTCTACACCAATTTTTTCTAAGTGTAATGCAGCTACTTTTTCATCTAAATGTTTAGGAAGCATATATACTTCGTTTTCATACTTATCAGAATGATTCCAAAGTTCTATTTGGGCTAACGTTTGGTTTGTAAAAGAGTTACTCATTACAAAACTTGGGTGACCAGTAGCACAACCTAAGTTTACTAAACGTCCTTCTGCTAAAACTATAATGTCATTACTATCAATAGTATATTTGTCTACTTGTGGTTTTATAGTATTCTTAGTATTACCGTAGTTTTCATTTAACCAAGCCATTTGTATTTCGTTATCAAAATGACCAATGTTACATACTATGGTTTTATCTTTCATTGCTTTAAAGTGCTCTGCACGTACAATGTCTTTGTTTCCAGTTGTAGTAATTACGATATCTGCATTACCAACAACAGTTTCTAATTTTTTAACTTCAAAACCGTCCATTGCAGCTTGTAACGCACAAATTGGGTCTATTTCAGTTACTGTTACGATACTTCCTGCACCTTTAAAAGAAGCAGCGGTACCTTTACCAACATCTCCGTAACCACAAACTACAACACGCTTTCCAGCTAACATCACGTCTGTTGCACGACGTATAGCATCTACAGCACTTTCGCGACAACCGTATTTATTATCAAATTTAGATTTTGTTACCGAGTCGTTTACGTTAATGGCAGGCATTGGTAACGTTCCGTTTTTAACACGCTCGTATAAACGGTGTACACCAGTTGTAGTTTCTTCAGATAAACCTTTAATACCAGACGCTAATTCTGGGTATTTATCTAAAACCATATTAGTTAAATCTCCACCATCATCTAAAATCATGTTTAATGGCTTACGATCTTCTCCAAAAAATAAAGTTTGCTCGATACACCAGTCAAACTCTTCTTCAGTCATATCTTTCCAAGCATAAACAGCAGTTCCAGCTTCAGCAATTGCAGCAGCAGCTTGATCTTGCGTAGAGAAAATATTACAGCTACTCCAAGTTACTTCTGCACCTAAAGCTTGTAATGTTTCAATTAAGACTGCAGTTTGAATAGTCATGTGTAAACAACCAGCAATACGTGCACCTTTTAAAGGTTGTTCGTTTTTATATTCTTCACGTAAGCTCATTAAACCTGGCATTTCTGCTTCGGCTAATTCAATTTCTTTTCTTCCCCAAGCCGCAAGCGACATGTCTTTTACCTTATTTGGTACGTAAGCAACTGTTTTTGTACTCATTTCTTTTCTTTCTTTTTTAAATTGTTTGCCTTTGGGTTTAGCCTTGAATTGGTTAAATTCGTCCACAAACAAATGCTAAATCTGCCTTAGGCGATGCAAAGATAATCAATAGCTTTTAGAATATTAAATGCCACTCTATAAATCCATTAGTGTAAATTCACAAACTACTGTTAAAATCTGGAAGATTGAAGAATCTTATGATGAGCTATTTGAACCTTTAGATTTAAAACCTCAAAGCTTGGATCGTGTTTTAGGCATGAAAAGTGAATTGCACCAACGTGGTTTTTTAAGTGTCAGGCATTTGCTTCGTGAGTTTGGTTATACAGACCAAGATTTGTTTTATGACGATAATGGAAAACCACATCTTAAAGATGGTAACCATATTTCTATAACACACAGTTTTACGTTCTCTGGTGTTATTGTTAGTGATAAGGAAGTCGGTATAGATATTGAAATGCAGCGCGATAAAATTGCAGTTATCGCGCATAAATTTGTGGACTATGAGTTTAATTATCTAGCTAAATCTGCTGACGACTACATTAATAAACTCACTGTAATTTGGGGAATTAAGGAATCTTTGTATAAGCTTTTTGCAACTCCAGGTATGTTATTTAAAGAACATTTTTTAGTGATTCCTTTTATGCTGAATGATGGTAATACGGTTGCTTGGATAGACTACAACAATAAAAAACACAGATACAATACTGCTTTTCTAGAATTTGAAGGTTTTACTTGTGCATACGTTACAGAATAATGAACATTTATAACCATATATTACAAGCTAAAGCTGATGGACATAAATTATTAGCTGTACTTATTGATCCTGATAAATTTGAACTTAAAAATGCTCTTCAATTTATAAAAAAGGTCAACACATCTATTATTACACATATTTTTGTAGGAGGAAGTACAGTAAACAAAAATAAAACACAGGAATTGGTTGAAGTAGTAAAAATGCTCACAGAATTGCCTGTAGTTTTATTTCCTGGCGATATAACTCAGATTTCTAAGGATGCTGATGCCATCTTATTTTTATCACTTTTATCAGGAAGAAATGCCGACTACTTAATTGAAAAGCAAGTGCAAGCAGTACCTTTGTTAGAAAACACCAATTTAGAAGTGATTTCTACAGGTTATATCTTAATTGAATCTGGAAAAGAAACCGCAGTACAACGCATTACAAAAACATTACCAATAGACAGAACAGATACTGAAAAAATAAAACATACAGCTAAAGCTGGCGAGTTGCTCGGTAATAAATTAATCTATTTAGAAGCTGGAAGTGGAGCGCAATATGAAATCCCTTTAGAAGTAATTTCTTCAGTAAAAAACACTATAAATATCCCATTAATTGTAGGTGGAGGTATCAGAAACAAAACTCAAATAGAAAATGCTTTTTTAGCAGGTGCAGACCTTGTGGTCATTGGAACCGCCTTTGAAGAAGATGACCATTTTTTCGAACATTTAATATCCTAAATTATGCAAATATCAGTAGACTTAACCTTATCACCATTACAAGACGATTACGAAGCACATATCATAGATTTTATTAAAACATTACGCGCTTCAAAATTTACAATTTTGGAAAATCCATTAAGTACACAAGTCTATGGTGAGTTTGACGAAGTGATGCCATTTCTTAACGACGCTATTAAAGCTTCTTTTGAAAATGCAGATATCAGTTTACTTACTATGAAAATAGTAAAAACAAACCGAAGCGATTATGAACCACATTTTTGATTTCTTTTTTTCGCAATATTCAGAATATGCAACAATTGATATTATTTTAGAAATCGTTGCGGTAATATTCGGATTTCTATCCGTTTGGTATTCCAAACAAAATAAAATTCTTGTATTTCCAACAGGAATGATTAGTACATTAATTTTTGTTTATCTGTTGCTCAAATGGGAACTTCTAGGTGACATGATGATAAACGCCTATTATTTTGCTATGAGCGTTTATGGTTGGTATGTTTGGACTCGTAAAGTTGATGAAACCCACGTTACTCCTATTTCTAAAACTACTTCAAAAGAAAAAAAATTATCTGCTGGGATATTTTTAGCTACAATTGCTTTTGTATTTTTAGTGTACAAAACCTTTGATAAATGGAACGGTTGGGTAGCTTATGTAGACACTATTACTACTGCTATTTTCTTTGTTGGTATGTGGCTTATGGCACGTCGAAAATTAGAAAACTGGACCTTTTGGATTATAGGTGATATTATCTCTTTACCTTTATATTTCTATAAAGGATTTACATTTACTAGCTTCCAGTACTTAGGATTTACTGTGATAGCAATATTTGGTTACATAGCATGGAAGAAAAGCTTAAACAACAACCTGCAAACTGCATAAAAGTCGTTTTATTTGGCCCTGAATCCACAGGAAAAACTACACTTTCTAGACAATTAGCAAGACATTACAACTCGGTTTGGGTACCAGAATACGCTAGAGAATATCTTCAAAACAAGTGGAACAATGAACGCAAAACCTGCGAACCAAAAGATCTTCTTCCTATAGCAATCGGACAAATAAAATTAGAAAATGAGTTAGCCAAAAAAACAGATTCTGTTTTAATTTGCGATACAGACATCCTTGAAACTAAAGTCTATAGCGAAGCATATTATTCAGGAACCTGTGACCCGATTTTAGAAGCACATGCTCTAAAAAACACCTACGATCTCTATTTTTTAACCTATATTGACACGCCTTGGGAACCAGACGATTTGCGTGACAAACCCAATGAAAGAGAACGTATGTTCAAAGCCTTTGAAGATGCTCTAATAAAATATAAAAGACCTTATGTTTTATTAAAAGGAAGTAAGAAAGAACGGCTAGAATTGGCAGTTAAACATATTGATAAATTATTAGAAAAAAATACATGAGTTTTACAGAAAAAGACAAAAAACAAATTGAAAAAAAAGGTTTAACCATTAAAGATGTTAAGTCTCAAATTAACACCTTTAAAACAGGTATTCCTTTTACTAATATTTCTGAAGCCGCAACCATTGGTAATGGCATTACAAAACTCAACGAAACACTAATCAATCAATCTATATCCTATTTTGAGGATAAAAAAGAAGATATATCGTTATTAAAATTTGTTCCCGCTTCTGGCGCTGCCACTAGAATGTTCAAATTTCTTTTTCAATTTATTGAAGAATACGATCCTAAAGAGGAATCGATAAACTCATACATAAACAAACATAAGCTAAAAGACATGTCTTTGTTTTTAGTCGGTTTAGAAAAATTTCCTTTTTACAAGCAAGTCATTGCGCAATTATCTTCAAAATATATAAAGTATAACGAGCTTACAACTAGTGAAAAAGCTTGGCACTTTATCAATACCATGTTAGATCCAGAGCAATTGAATTTTGGTGACCAGCCAAAAGGATTATTACCTTTTCACGAATATAAGAACGATGTGATTTCAACAGCCTTTGAAGAACATTTATTTGAAAGTGCATTATATGGATCTAAAAACAATACCGCGAAATTACACTTTACAATTTCCGAACAGCATAAAGATACATTTGAAGAGGAATTTAAGCGCATAGAAGAAAAAGTTGAAAGCAAAACTGGTGTACAGTTTGAAATCTCGTTTTCTTATCAGCAAGAGTCTACAGATACAATTGCGGTAACTCCAAAAGATAAACCTTTTAGAAACGAAGATGGCAGCATACTATTCAGACCTTCTGGTCATGGTGCTTTGATTAAAAACCTCAACCAATTAGATGCTGATATCATTTTCGTTAAAAATATTGATAACGTTGTTGTCTACAAGTACAAAGACGAAGTAGCAAAATATAAAAAAGTCCTAGCTGGTATTCTTTTAGAGCTTCAAGAAAAAACATTCAAGCATCTTAGACAATTAGAGAATGATGATATATCTGAAGACGAACTAATAGAAATTGCTGAATTTTTAACCAGAGAACTAAGTGTTAAGATTTCTCACGAATTCGAAAAGTACTCTAATAAATATAAAATTGAATACCTACAAGAAAAATTAAACCGCCCTATAAGAGTTTGTGGTATGGTAAAAAATGAAGGTGAACCTGGAGGTGGTCCATTTTGGGTAAAAGATCAAAACTGGAATGAGTCATTACAAATTGTTGAGTCTGCTCAAATCAATTTAAAAGACAAATCACAGAAAAATATTCTAAAAAATTCGACTCACTTTAATCCTGTAGATTTAGTCTTAGGTGTTAAGAATTATAAAGGAGATAAATTTAATTTAGAAGATTATGTAGATCCTAAAGCAGCTTTTATTACTAATAAAACAAAAGCAGGAAAAGAGCTAAAAGCACTTGAACTACCTGGTCTTTGGAACGGAAGTATGGCGTATTGGAACACTGTTTTTGTTGAAGTACCAATCATTACTTTCAACCCTGTAAAAACCGTTAACGACTTACTAAAAGGGCCACATCAAATTAAAGACTAGTGGATATTGAGGCTTTAAAATCAGAATTGAGTTATAAGTATGTAAGAAGCTCTGGCAGTGGTGGCCAAAATGTAAATAAAGTAGCTTCAAAAGCAGAACTCTATTTTGATCTTAATAACTCTCAAGCTCTTGATGATGCAAAAAAACAAAAGTTAAAAGAAGCCTTATCCAACAGACTCAATAAAGAAGATATTCTCATACTAGCCTGTGACGAAAGTAGAAGTCAATTTAGGAATAAAGCGCTTGTAACACAACGCTTTTTAGAGTTGATTGAAGATGGTTTAAAGGAGGAAAAAGAACGAATTCCTACTAAAATACCAAAAGCTGTTAAGAAAAAAAGATTAGTCAACAAGCGTAAAAATGCTGAGAAAAAGGCAAATAGAAAACCGCCTGATATTGATTAAAAAAGTTTCCTCTTATACATACTGCTAGTCATTAATTGTTCTTATCTTTGCAGCGTTCTCAAAAAAGGGGTGCCAATAAGTGGCTGAGATCATACCCATTGAACCTAGAACAGATAATGCTGTTTAGGGACGAGCGACAAAATATCCGATGGATATTTTAGCGAGTGCAATTAGGTTATCAATTGGTTTTACTTCTGAATCTATGACTATACCTAAGTTATGCGCGCAAGATTCATAAGAAAATCAATAATTTCAAAATTGTATTAGCACGCTGATAATTAATTATTAACCAAGAATAATTACCTCTTTTTATTCGATTATAAAATTATAGTCGTAATGAAAAACTTATTCAACAATCTCTCTAAAACAAAACGACAGAGATTAACTTTTTTCATCATTTTATTTGGAATTTGTTCTACTTATGGACAAGAAAAACAACAAGACTCTACAAAAACCGAAAAGCTAGACGAAGTTTTAGTAAAAGCAGTTCGAGTAGATGCTAAATCTCCCATCACGCATTCCAATGTCACTAAAAAAGACATTGAAAAGCGTAATCTAGGACAAGATATTCCTATTTTACTTAATTATTTACCTTCTGTTGTTACCACTACAGATGCTGGTGCAGGTGTAGGGTATACAGGTATTAGAGTTCGTGGTATAAGTTCTCAATCTACAAACGTTACCATTAACGGTATTCCGTATAATGATGCTGAGTCCTTAGGAACTTTCTGGGTCAACCTTGGTGATTTTGCTTCTTCTGTAGAAAGTTTACAGTTACAAAGAGGAGTCGGGACTTCTACCAATGGTTCTGGGGCTTTTGGCGCCAGTATAAATGTACTTACCGATGCCGCTTCAAAAGAAGCTTCTGGTGAAATTTCAAATTCATTTGGTAGCTACAACACTAGGAAACATACCTTGAAGTATAGTACAGGATTAATGAATGATCACTTTGAAATTGCTGGTCGTCTTTCCAACATTGTTTCCGATGGTTATATAGACAGAGCATCGTCTGACTTAAAATCCTATTTTTTACAAGGCTCTTATGTTAATGATAACACTTTAATCAAAGCTGTGATTTTTGGAGGCAATGAGGTGACTTATCAATCTTGGAATGGCTTTGATCCTGCAGAAATTGAATCACTTGGCGCAAACCCAAATATTGACGAAAACAGACAATTCAATACGGCTGGCGCCTATTTTGATGAAAATAATGAACTTCAATTTTACGATAACGAAGTTGATGATTACAGCCAAGATCATTATCAATTACACTGGAACCAACGCTATAACAATAATTGGTCTACAACGGTTAGTTTAAATTACACCTACGGACGTGGCTTTTTTGAACAATACAGAGAAGACGAAGATTTTTCAGATTATGGTTTAAATGATATTACTATTGGTGATGGAACCGTAAATACTACAGACTTAATCCGTAGACGTTGGTTAGACAATGACTATTATGTAATCAATGCCAATGCTAACTATAAAAATGACAATTTAAATCTCCTTTTTGGTGGATCATTAAGTCATTATGATGGTGACCATTTTGGTGAAATCATTTGGGCACGATATGCAAGTCAGACCGAAATTAGAGATCGTTATTATGATGGTAATAGTTTAAAAAACGATATATCTAGTTTTGCAAAAGCAAATTACAGACTTAGTGAAAAATTCAGTCTATACGGTGATTTACAGTTACGCAACGTCACTTATAAAACATTTGGTAATACATCTGATTTGGTAGATTTTGAAGTGGATAAGAATTTCACATTTTTTAATCCAAAAGCAGGTGTCACTTACGATTTAAACAACTCAAACAGCTTCTATTTTTCTTATGCTAGAGCTAATAGAGAACCTAACAGAACAGAGTTTGAAGAGAATAATGATATTAAACCAGAACAGCTTAATGACTTTGAATTAGGCTGGAGACATAAAAAAGGAAACTTCTCATTTAATGCCAATGCTTATTACATGCTATATAATGAGCAGTTAGTACTTTCTGGTAGACTTGATGATGTTGGTAACCCAATACGAATCAATAGCGGAAAAAGTTATAGATTAGGTTTAGAGTTAGAAGCTATCATACCTGTGACTCCAATGTTAACATTGCAACCTAATATGACCTTAAGCTCTAATAAAAACAAGGAAACAGTAATTTCATATGATGGTGAACTACAAAATTTGGGAAAAACAGATATTTCATTCTCACCAGAATTAATCGCTGCCAATGCTATAGTGTTTCAACCTGTAAAAGATTTACAAATGGCTTTATTAAGCAAATATGTTGGAGACCAATATATGGGTAACACTGAAGCTGAAAGATCCAAGTTAGATAGTTATTTTATAAATGATTTTAATATTAGTTATACTTTGTCATTCCAAAGCGACGGTGAGTCTCAACCCGTTTTTGATTCTATTGTATTCACAGGTTTAGTGAATAATATTTTCAATGAAAAATATATCTCAAATGGCTATTACTACACTTATGATGATACGTGGTCAGACCCAAATGCTGTAACCACAATTGAAGGTGCTGGTTTTTACCCACAAGCTACAACTAACTTTTTATTAGGAGCTACATTAAAATTTTAGTTACCAGTAACTAAAAATGTATTGTTCCCTATATCCTCAACCCTGTATGGCTTAAGTGTACAGGGTTGTGTTATTTCTTCTGCATACTCGTAACCAGTAGATAAACTATACCTGTTTTCGTCTACACAGCCACAAGTTACTACCTCACCATCAAGAGAGCCCAGAGTTGAGCAAGAAACAGGCTCATGGTTAGGATCTGATGCATCCCAAGCGTATAACGTACTAGAATTTAAACGATGTAACCAAATGCCTCCATTTCCATAACCAGCAACATAAACACTACTTCCTGTAAAATTTAACTGATTAAATTGTGGCAAATTGGTATTAACCGTTAAATCCACATTAGTATTAAATAAGAAGTTACAGTTGTTAGTATTATCACTTTTACTACAGCTAATAACTACAGTAAGACAGAGTATTAGGGCTAATCTTTTCATTAAAAATTTTTAGTTCGCAAGTTACAATTATTTCAACTATACAGTAAATATTTGTATATTTGTGTTCTAATCTCGTTAGCACGGGATTTTTTATTTAATCCCGAATTTATTTCGGGATCTTTTTTGAAATAGCGCTAGAGATTACAACTATTAAACGTATGAATTATGAGTAAAGTATCTTACTACACTGCTGAAGGATTAAAAAAATTAAGAGAAGAACTAAACCATCTTAAAGATGTTGAACGTCCTAAAGCTTCACAAGCTATTGCAGAGGCGAGAGATAAAGGTGATTTAAGTGAAAATGCAGAATATGATGCTGCTAAAGAAGCTCAAGGCATGCTAGAGATGAAAATTTCTAAAATGGAAGAAACTTTAGCAAATGCTCGTGTTATTGATGAGTCTCAGTTAGACACTTCAAAAGTATTGGCATTATCTAAAGTGAAAATAAAAAACCAGACGAACGGTATGGAAATGACCTACACTTTGGTGGCTGAAAGTGAAGCAGATTTAGCAAATGGTAAAATCTCTGTAAACTCACCTATAGGCAAAGGTTTGTTAGGTAAATCCGTTGGTGATATTGCGGAAATTAAAGTACCTAATGGCACCATTAAGTTTGATATTTTAGAAATATCAAGATAACTTCAGTAGAAAAAAGAAAAACGAATAGAGATTCCTGTTTTATACTGATGTCATTTCAGTTGAAACAGGAATCTTTTTTTATCTTTATAATATAATTAATAATACCAATGGCTACAATCTTCACTAAAATCATAAATGGCGAAATTCCTTCATATAAAATTGCAGAAACAGAAGACTTTTTTGCCTTTTTAGATATTAACCCTAACTCCAAAGGTCATACACTTTGTATTCCCAAAAAGGAAGTGGATAAAATTTTTGATCTTGATGAAGACACTTACATGGGATTAATGAATTTTTCAAGACGAGTAGCACTTGCCGTTGAAAAGTCAATTCCATGTGAACGCGTTGGTATGTCTGTAATTGGTTTAGAAGTACCTCATGTTCACGTACATTTAATTCCACTTCATACTATGGAAAATGCGCGTTTTACATATAAAGAAAAATTAGAAAAAGACGAGTTTGAGGCTATAGCTCAAAAAATTTCGAGCAACTTTATATAATCCGTTTTTCTACTTAGAAAACACACCTGAAACGTATAAAACAATACCTGTTACCAAAAGAATATCAAAGATGATAAAAGCCCAGGCAAAGGGTTTTAATTTTATAGATTTTGATTGTGGCTGTATGCCTCTTTTGTGATAACTAACAACATTTTCAATATCGTCTGTCCACATCACAGGAAAAATCTTGGTATTACAATTATAGCATGTTATTTCACTAAAGATTTCTGGTGATACAAACTTGTAGAAAACATTTTCTTTTTGCTTTTGCTTAAAGACAATTTCCATACTATCGTTAGAGTAACATTCAGGACAATTGTTACTCAAACGTGCTTCTTTTAAAGTAAAATCATTGGTCGATAGCATGTTACAAATTTAAGACAAAACTTTTAAAGTAATTTGAATTGTTGTGCCTTTACCAATTTCGGACTCTAAAACTTTAATTTTTCCGTTATGGTAATCTTCAATTATCCGTTTAGCTAACGAGAGTCCAAGTCCCCAACCACGCTTCTTTGTAGTAAATCCGGGTTCAAATATTTTGGTAAATTGATTTTTGTGTATGCCTTTTCCCGTATCTGTAATTTTTATAAAAACCTGTTTTTCGACTTGAAAAAGTTCTACTTTTAAATCTCCTTTTCCTTTCATAGCATCGATAGCATTTTTAACTAAGTTTTCAATGGTCCAGCTGTAAAGCTGTTCGTTCAAATCAACAAAAATTTGATGCTCAGGAATAATTATTTCAAAATTTATAAGTTTTGAAGATCTTGATTTTAAATAATCATACGAATCTATTGTAGCTTCTACAATATCCATTTTTTCAAGAGTTGGTGCAGAACCTATTTTGCTAAAACGTTCGGTTATGGTTTTTAACCTATCGATATCCTTTTCAATTTCTTGAATATAATCTGGATTTACCTGCTCTGTTTTTAAGATTTCTGTCCAACCCACAAGCGAAGACAAAGGTGTTCCTATTTGATGTGCTGTTTCTTTAGCCATACCTGTCCAAAGTTTATTTTGGTCAGCCGTTTTAGCACTACGGTAAAAGAAATACACTACAGCTGCAAACAGAATAATTATTAAAAGTAATGCTAATGGGTAGTATTTTAGCTTATTGAGTAAAGGTGAATTGCCATAATAAAGCATTGAGAGTACCTTATTTTTATATTTGATTTCAATAGGCCTATTTTCTTTTTTAAATTTCTCTATTAATCCAACTAAATACAATGAATCTTTGGCCTTTTCTTCATCTATATTATTATAGTCAATGCTTCCATCGTCATTAACTTTTATCATAGGAGTAGTGGTATTACTTGTAATAATTTCAAGTGGTAACTCTCCAAAGTCATCATTTAGGTTTTTTGTAATGCTTATCTCTTTCTGAGCAAAAGACCAATTTCTCATTTTGCTACGCTCTTCAGCTTTAAAGTTTTGAAAGAAGATATAGGTATTCCAAAGAATAAGGGAAATAATGATAAATGAAGAAATAATAATAATCCAACGGACTACATTTCTATTAAAACTCAAGGTCATCGGTAAGTGCAATTACATTTTTTAAATATAATGTAAATATGTTGATATTATTGTTCTTAACTGACTGCAAAATACTTTTAATACCAATTGAATATTATTATTTTTGTTAAATATCCGTTGACTAAATGATTTCATTACATCCTAAAGACCTTACTACAGGTAAGTTGCACAGCTATTTATTAAGCGCTGTTGCACCAAGACCAATAGCATTTGCAAGCACTATAGATACAGAAGGTAATCCCAATTTATCACCTTTTAGTTTCTTTAATGTTTTTAGTGCTAATCCGCCAATTCTCATATTTTCTCCAGCAAGACGTGTTAGGAATAATACCACAAAGCATACCCTTAATAATGTAGAAGCTACAAAGGAAGTCGTTATTAATGTAGTGAATTATGACCTTGTTCAGCAAGCCTCATTATCTAGTACTGAGTACGGTGAAGGTGTTAATGAATTTGACAAAGCTGGTTTAACTATGCTAGAGTCAGATGAAGTGAAGCCTTTTAGAGTTTTGGAATCGCCTATTCAATTAGAATGTAAAGTCAATGATATTATAAAACTAGGCAACGAAGGTGGTGCTGGTAATTTGGTGATTTGTGAAGTTGTAAAACTACACCTGTCTAAAGACATCATGAATGATGATGAAACGGTAAATCAAGAAGCTTTAGATTTAGTGGCTAGAGCTGGTGGTAGTTACTACAGTAGAGCTAAAAAAGGCTTTTTCGAAATTCCTAAACCTATACAAACTTTAGGAATTGGTGTAGATAACATGCCCGAAGATGTTAAAAACAGTATGATTTTAACAGGAAATAATTTAGGTATGCTTGGTAATGTAGAAAAATTACCAAATCAAGAAGATGTAGATAAATTTATTAATGAAATAAGCGAGCGTTATCCTAATATTAAAAATGCTTCGCATAGAGAAAAGCATAAATTAGCAAAAAATTATTTAAGCTTTGGAGACGTAGAAAGTGCTTGGAAGTTATTACTTTCGTAGCCTCAAAAAATTAGATTATTTAAAATAAAATAGATTAAGCGAAAATGGAAGTACAAGGACGAATTAAGGTGATTGGTGAGACTCAAACCTTTGGAAACAATGGTTTTAGAAAAAGAGAAGTGGTTGTAACTACAGAAGAACAATATCCGCAGCACATTATGGTTGAGTTTGTTCAAGATAAAACAGATTTACTTAACAGCTACCAAGTTGGTCAACCAGTAAAAATAAATATTAACCTTAGAGGTAGAGAATGGGTAAACCCACAAGGAGAAACAAAATATTTTAACTCTATCCAAGGTTGGAGAATAGAAGCATTACAAGCTGAAGCAGGTAACGGAGATATGCCTCCTGTACCACCAACAGAAGCTTTTGAACCTGTAAATGATGTTAATGAGGACGATCATGATGATTTACCTTTTTAATTAAGATATCACAACATTAAAAAAGGCCTGTTTTTTTAAACAGGTCTTTTTTTGCTTTATAACAAAAAAGTCCCGATAGTTAAATCAGGACTTAATATTGTGGTTTTAGGTTTGACCTCTAGTAATAAACTTAAAAAAAAAGCAATGATGAACAAAAAAATTTATCACACAAAGGTCTAGTCAAATATCTACAAAAATCTCATACAAACAAAACACATTAGTTTATTTAACTGTAAAAAATGTTATAATTGTTGGTAATTATGATTATTCTTAATGAAAATACAGATTTCCCTGATGTTTCTCAGGCCACTTTTGAAGGCTTATTAGCCATTGGTGGCAACTTGTCTACCAAACGGCTGCTAAGCGCATATAAGAAAGGTATTTTCCCATGGTTCTCGGATGACGAACCTATTCTTTGGTGGTCACCAGATCCAAGATTTGTTTTGTTTCCAGAAGAGCTTCATGTATCAAAAACCATGAAACAACTCTTGAAAAAGAACCATTTTGAAGTCACAATAAATAAGGATTTTAAAAGTGTTATAGAACGTTGCTCTAAAACCAAACGTGTAGGGCAAGATGATACATGGATAACACAAGATATGATTGATGCTTACTTAAGACTACACCAACTAGGCTATGCAAAATCTATCGAAGTTTGGCAAAACGACCAATTGGTTGGCGGACTTTATGGTATAGACCTAGGCAACAATGTGTTTTGTGGAGAAAGTATGTTTACTAAAGTAAGTAATGCTAGTAAAGTTGGTTTTATAACTTTTGTTCAAAACTCTAATTATAGATTGATAGACTGCCAGTTGCATACCAACCATTTAGAAAGCCTGGGAGCTAGAAATATTTCTAGGACGGAATTTGTTGAATATCTTTAAACCTCATCATACCTGAAGCACGAAACTTCATGGTCATTTACCATACCTGTAGCTTGCATATGCGCATAGATTACAGTAGTACCCACAAACTTAAAACCTCGTTTTTTCAAATCTTTACTTATAGCGTCGCTTAAAGGAGTATTACCTGGAGCTTCTTTATAATCAGTAATGCTATTTTTTATAGGTTTTCCATCTACAAAACCCCAAATATATTTTGAAAAAGATCCAAATTCGTCTTGAATTTCCATAAAGGCTTTCGCATTAGTTACAGTAGCATTTACTTTTAATTTATTTCTGATAATACCTTCATCTTGTAACAAAGCTTCTATTTTATCCTCCTTGTAATTAGCTATTTTTTTATAGTCAAATTTATCAAAAGCTTTTCTGAAATTTTCACGCTTCCTAAGTACGGTAATCCAACTTAAACCTGCTTGAAAAGTTTCAAGAATTAAAAATTCAAATAAGGTATCATCATCATATACCGGAACTCCCCATTCTTCATCATGATACGCTTCATAAAGCGGATCTCCAACGCACCAACCACATCTATGTTTTTCCATACTGTAAGGATTTTAATTTTGCACTACTAATGTAACAACTGTTTCACAATAAAACGTATTAGAATCCTATTTTTGCTATATGGAAACATTAGAATTAAACATGATAAATAATATCATTTCAGATAGCTTGAAAAACAGCATGTCTTACACAGCATACCGCAACCTTGTTAACGATTTAGTTGAACAAAAATCAACCACAGGAAACGAAAAAACTGAAGCTTTAGCGGAATATACTTTACTAAATGACCGACGCATGAAACGCTGGGATAAAACCATTAAAGTTTCTGAAGTAGCGAAAAGCAAGATTAAAAACTTCAATAAAAAAGTAACTTGGTTGGTTATTTCTGAAAGTTGGTGTGGAGATGCAGCACATATAACGCCTGTTATTAATAAAGTTGCAGAACTTAATGATAATATCGATTATAAAATTGTACTCCGAGATGACAATGACGCGCTAATGAATCAGTTTTTGACCAATGGTGGAAAGTCAATTCCTAAATTGATAATGATTGATAATACAACCAATGAGGTTATTAACACTTTTGGTCCAAGACCAACCGTAGCTACTAAAATGGTTACAGACTATAAAGCCGAGCACGGCAAATTAACTCCAGAGTTTAAAGAAGATCTGCAACGTTGGTACAATAAAGATAAGGGGCAATCAACGATTGAAGATTTAATTAAGCTTTTGGATTAATTCTTTCCTTTAAATAAAAACGTAATTGTTCCTATTTGGCTATTATTTGTAGAAGCATCAAATTGAACAGATTCTGCATATTCTATGGCATAATCAATAAGACATTGATTTTTGGAACTAGAAGACCCGTTAATACTGGTATCGTAAACATTGCCTGAACCATTAACCTTAATGTTTACAACAATTCTTCCACCAAATTCACATAGATAACGTGGCGTTTTGTAATATTCTAATGCTCTACCTTTTAAAGAATAGGTTAGCGTACTTTGGGATTTAGCATGTTCGTCTGCTATTTTCTTATTTTCTTTACGTTTATTTAATTCTTCCTGTAACTTTTTATAAGACTCTGTTTCTTCAGATTTGAGTGCATAAGCATTGCTATTAATGTAAGACTTATTTATGCTTGTTTCCTCTTGGAGAATCTCTTCTTCATTAAGCTTTTCTTCTTCAAGGGCTGTGGTAGTACGTTCAAAATCGTTTGAGCTAACGGTTTTAAAATTACGCATCATTTCCTTGTACTCTTGATCTTGATTAAAAGCTTTATCTGAAGTTTCACCTAATAATTCATCAAGTTTTTCAAGTTCTTCCTCCTTAATTTCTTGTTCTTCTGGTTCCGCAGATTCTAACTCGTAATAACTTTCTGCTATGAGTTTGCTTTTTTGTTTTAATTGAAAACTAAACAGAGCTAATACCACAATTCCTGTAAGTAGAAATGTGATAATTGCGGCTTTATGTTGGTCAATAAAATTCAATTCAATTCGTTTAGAGTCTATTACTATATACGTCTATAATAAGGAAATAGATTAAAAGACCCTCTTAAACCGTTGTTAAATCACAGTTTTTCGGGAAGATTCTTTATAAATTCTTCTGGTGTTAGGGCATTTTCAACTGTAAAATCACCTATTCTGGTTCGTCTCAATTCTGATAAATGTGCACCAGAATTTAACGCTTTTCCAAAATCGTGAGCTAAAGAACGAATGTAAGTTCCTTTACTACAAACCACTCTAAATTGAAGTTCAAGATTACTTATTTGGGTAATTTCAAACTCAGTGATTTCAACTTGTCTAGACTTTATCTCAACCTCCTCTCCTGCTCTAGCAAATTCGTAAAGGCGTTTACCATCTTTTTTTATGGCTGAAAACACTGGTGGAAATTGTTCTATCTTACCTATAAATTGCTTTGTAGTATCGTGAATAAGCGTCTCGGTAATATGACCTGTAGGATAGGTATTATCGATTTCAGTTTCTAAATCATACGATGGTGTGGTACTACCTAAAACAAATGTTCCTGTGTATTCTTTTTCCTGACCTTGAAACGTATTGATTTGTTTGGTCATTTTACCAGTACAAATTACTAAAAGACCTGTTGCTAAAGGATCTAAAGTACCTGCATGACCCACTTTTATTTTTTTAATGTTGAAAGCTTGACGGATTTCCCAACGTAGTTTATTAACTGCCTGAAAAGATGTCCAATGCAATGGTTTGTCTATAAGCAAAACTTGGCCTTCTTTATAATCTTCGAGTGTTTTCATTTATAGAAATGACCAAATTACAGCAGTAATTCCTACCAAAATACAATAGATAGCAAAGTAAGATAATTTGCTTTGTTTTACGAGTTTTATCATCCAAGTACAAGCAAACAAACCAGATACAAAAGCGGCAATAAAACCAATACCCAAGGTTGAAAAATTAGCACTATCATAGGTTAGCTCACCTCCTAAAATATCTTTAGCAATTTTACCGAAGATTAGTGGAACAACCATTAAAAATGAGAACCTAGCAGCTTTCGATTTATCATTACCCAATAACACTGAAGTTGAGATTGTAGCACCAGATCTCGAAATACCTGGTAACATAGCAATCGCTTGAGCAATACCAATAACAAAAGCATTTTTATATGATACTTTTTTATTGGTGTCCTTAGCTTTATCAGCTAAAAATAGTAGAATGGCAGTGATGATAAGCATAAAACCGACCAACACAATATTACCTCCAAATAGCTGTTCTAGTTGTTCTTCAAAAAATACACCCACAATTGCTGCAGGTATCATAGAAACAATAATCTTAACTACAAATTGAAGATTTTCGTTCCATTGGAATTTTAGAACATCTTTTATGATTTCGAGAATATCTTTTCTAAAAATTACAATAGTACTTAATGCAGTTGCAAAGTGTAGCACAACGGTAAATAAAAGACTTTCTTTTGGAAGGGAATTATCACCAAGAATTGCTTTTCCCAATTCTAAATGACCACTTGATGACACAGGTAAAAACTCAGTTAGGCCTTGTATAATTCCTAAAACAATTGCATCTATAGTTTCCATGAGATAAAATAACTTATAGTTATTGAAAGTGAACAAAAGTAACTAAAATGAATGTTATATTTTAAAGCTCGAATCTCTAATAATTAAGTTGGTTTTAATCTCTATAGTTTTGTTTACCTGAATTTCGTTAGGATTATTAATTTCCTCTATCAAATATTTTACTGCTGTTGACCCTATTTTCTGTCCTGGCTGGTCTACTGTAGTTAGTTTAGGCTCTATTATTAATGAGTTTAGAGAGTTACTAAAACCCACTACTGCAATATCTTCAGGGATTTTTATATTTATTTTTTTTAAGGTTTTTATAACACCAATTGCTGCCGTATCTGTTATTGCAAAAATTGCATCTGGCTTTTCTTTTAAAGTCAATAATACATTTGTCATTCTTTTACCTTGACGCATAGATATGTCATCTACACTTAAAATAATCTTATCGTCAATTTCAATGCTATTTTCTTTTAGAGCTCGTAAATATCCTTCATATCTCTTCTCTGAATTATAAGAATATTCAGATTCTTTAATTATAGCTATTCTTTTCTTGCCTGTATTTATTAAATGTTCAACCACATTATATGCGGCTTCTTCTTCATTAATAACCACTTGAGTGCAAGGAATTTTATTAGAAGCTTTATCAAAAAGAATTAAAGGTATTGTGTTTAGTACTTTAAGTATATCGTCTACGTCTCTTGTCATCTTTGAAATAGACATTAGTACACCATCTACCCCAAATTGCAGCATTGTGTTAAGCATTTCTGTTTGCTTGTTTACATCATTATTAGACTCAGATACAATAACCCTATACCCTTGCAGTGAGGCCTCCTCAATAATACCTCTTATAAGTGTAGTAGTAAAGTAATGTGTTATGTTGGGCACAATAACGCCTATAATATTACTCTTATGAGATCTGAAGCCTTTAGCAAAAATATTGGGAATATAATTAAGAGACGTAGCTAAATCATTGACCTTTTTTTTTGTCTCCTCACTTATATCTGGATGGTTATTTAGTGCTCTAGAAACCGTAGAAATAGACAGGTTTAATTTTTTTGCTATCTCCTTTAAAGTTATAATTCTTTTTTTCAAAATTAAAAATTTATGCAATCGTTTCCGCAAACGTTTGAGTGAATATTCTATATTTTTTTCATCTTAATATTAAAGATTTAACAATATTTTTACCGAAATAAAAACAAAAATATATAATCAATGAAAAAATCACTACTCACTTATGCGCTTTTTTTCTGTGCATTTGCCGTTTTTTCGCAAACAGAAATCAAAGGTAAAATTACAGATGCATCCAATATGCCAATTATTGGTGCTAACGTTATCATTAAAGGCAGTACATCGGGAGCTGTAACTGATTTTGATGGAAATTTTAGTTTCAACACTAGTTTAACCGGAGAACAAACACTTATTGTTTCGTACATCGGTTTTGAAACTTTTGAAGAAAAAATTAATTGTAATGATGAAATCGTTACTATTAATGTGGTTCTTAAAGAAGGTGGCAACACTTTAGACACAGTGGTACTAACAGCATCATCTACCTTTAGATCACAAAAAGACACGCCTATGTCTATTAGCTCCCTTAAGCAGAAGGATATAACTAAGCTCTCTGCTAACAGTCAAGCTGATGTATTAAGAAGCATACCTGGTATCACAGCCGAAGGTGGTGGTGGAGAAACTGCTACAAACCTTTTTGTAAGAGGATTACCTTCTGGCGGTCAGTATGTATTTAACCCTTTACAGTACGATGGCATGCCATTAATGAGCACGTTTGGTCTTAATTCTTCTGCTCACGATGTATATGCAAGACCAGATATTGGGTTTAAAGGTGTAGAATTTGTAAGAGGTGGCGCTGCTGTTTTATATGGCGCTGGTTCTGTTGCAGGTATAATTAACTACACAAGTAAAACTGGTGACACTAATGATGAAAATGTCCTAAACTTAGAATATGGTACCGACGGTAGATTGAAAACAGAGTTTTATTCAGGAGGACAACTCGGTAGTGAAGACTCAAACACTTATTACGCAATTACTGGTTTTTTAAGAAAAGATGAAGGTCCTATTGATACTGGCTTAGACACTCGTGGGTTTCAATTAAGAGCAAATATTAAACAAAAATTTGAAAATGGTTCACTTACAATTCACGGTCAATTTATAAATGATAGAGCACAATTCTTTATGCCTTTACCATTACAAGGTGGCTCTAGAGATAGACTTGCTGGGAACGATGGTGATGATGTAGAATCATTATTATCTGGTGAGCTTGCTAATACTTCATTTTTAACACCAGGTGGCGTTTACGAAAGTCCTATTGGTGATGGAGTTTATACTAAAGGTGGTTACTTATTGGCTGACTTTAATTACAATTTAGATGACAATTTAAAATTCAAATCAAAGGTAAAATATGCTAACTATAAGCACAATTTTGCACTTTATGTTGGTGGAAACGGAAATTATGGAAACCCAATTGCATTATCAGACTATGTAGAAGCGGTTGCTCCAGAAAACACTAATTACATAGCTAATTACCAAGGTGGTTCTGGTGCTCAAATAAATGGTAATGATATGGTAATTGAAAACTTACATATCGACAGATTAAGACCAATGACAGATTATTCTGGTGAGGCAAATCTTATTTTAAACTCAGACAATGGTATACATACCTATACTGTAGGTACATTTTTAGCACGTACTGAAGCTGAAGATGTTAACTACCAATACAGAGTACTTTCGGAATTCAATAACAACCCTCGTTTAGTAAACTTAAGTTATACTGATGCAGGAGGTGCTAATGTAATTTATTCTCAAGGCGGTTTATACAATAGAATTGGTATGACAGCCAATAACTTTTTAGAGCAAAGCAGAACAGCATTTTATATTACAGATGAAATGGTATTTGATAAATGGCGCTTTGATGTAGGTCTAAGAATCGAATCAACTAAAGGGACATTTAGAAAAGGTAATTTGGTAGAGAGCCAAGTGTATACAGATACCGAATTAACTAGTGACTTGCAAAATGTAAGATTTACAGATGGTACTTATACAACTGGTGAAATTGAAGCAACGGACTGGGCTTTATCCTTAGCAGGTCTATATGAATTAACAGAATCCACAAACTTATATGCCAACTTTTCTAGAGGCTTCTTTTTTCCTCAGCAACGTGGTTTTGCACCAACACCAGGAATTAGAAATACTAATTATGATGCAGAAACTATTATACAAGGTGAGTTAGGTGCTAAGTTTGGTACGTCTAAATTCTCTGGTTCTGTTGCGGCATACTATGTAGGTCTAAGTGATCGTATTCGTATAGATCAAGCAATAGTAAACGGCGAGTTAGTAGATCAAGGTCGTAGCGAACAATCTACAAAAACTTTAGGTTTAGAAGCTACAGCAAACTACAGATTTACAAATGCACTCTCTGCATCTGCAACGCTAACTTATCAAAATCATGAAATTACTACCAACCAAACAGAAGATTTAGTAAATGGTGGCATTACAACGATTAACGAAGGAAATGAAATCGGAAGACAACCAAACTTTTTAGGATCCTTTGGATTAAATTATGATAACCAAAAACTTGATGCACTGTTTTCTCTTAACCATACAGGAGCAAAGTTTACTGACGATACTAACAATGTAGAATTAGATGCTATAACTATAGCAAGATTAGGTGCTGGCTATACTTTTGAAACAAAAGGGAATAATAGCTTAAGAGTTGGTTTCTCTGTATTTAACTTATTTGATAGCATTGGGCTTACCGAAGGAAATCCTAGAGCAGGTATTGCAGGGCAATCTGCCGATGGAGATTTCTTTTATGGGCGCCCTATTTTACCACGAAGATTTTTCTTAACCACTACATTTAATTTTTAAGATTGATTGATTGATTCTGAAAGCATTGACCTCTCATTAGTGTCAATGCTTTCTTTATATACAATTTTCACTTCTACCATAATTATGACACAAAAAGATTTAAAAGAACAAGCAAAAAAAGTGCTTAATGCAAACTTTAATGAAGATAAAGGATTTACCATTCCTTGCGAAGGTTTATATCCTTTTCAATGGAACTGGGATTCTGGTTTTATAGCTATAGGCTACGCGCACTATGATGTAAATAAAGCAAAACGAGAAATAGAAGCGCTATTAAGTGCACAATGGGAAAATGGATTTCTACCTCACATTGTTTTTCATAACGATAGCGACACCTATTTCCCTGGAGCAGACTTTCATCAATCCAGTTTACATCCACTAGCTTCAAAAACCCATAAGACAACTGGTATGACGCAACCTCCTGTTTTAGGGTTTGTATTAAAGGAGATCTACGACATCGTTGAGGATAAAGCAGATATGATAAGCTTTATAAAACACAATATTGACAAAGTTTTTCATAACCATGCGCATTTTTATACTCACAGAGACCCAAACAAAGAAGGCTTAGTTTATATTTATCATAACTGGGAATCGGGTACCGACAACTCACCTATTTGGGATGATATTTGGGATACTTTTACCCCTCCTAATTACACATTTGAAAGAATGGATACCACTCATGTAGATGCTGCACAGAGACCAACAAACAGAGAATATGATTACTACCTAAACCTTATAGAGATTGCCAAAGAATATAATTACGATGATGCTAAGATTACTGAGTTATCACCTTTTCTAGTCCAAGATCCTTTATTTAACGCAATACTTATTAAATCTAATGCAGCTTTAATAGAATTATATGAAATTATAGGAGATTCTAAAGAAAAAATCGACATTTTAAAAGCATGGCAAGAAAAAGCAATAACTAGATTTAATGAGAAACTTTATAATGAAAAATTAGGTGGTTATGTACATTACGATTTAAGAAACGAAAAACAAATTGAATTTTTATCATCATCTTCATTCACACCACTTTTTGCTCAAATACCAGATAATGCTAGAGCTGAAAGATTAATGAAAAACTTAACCAACAAATTTAAAGGAAACGATAAATTCCTTTGCTCTTCTTTTGATCCTGATAGCGATAGATTTAATCCTAAAAAATATTGGAGAGGACCAATCTGGATCAACTTAAATTGGCTTCTCTACAAAGGCTTAAACAACTACAAATACAAAAATTTAGCAGAGACCGTAAAAGAAGATTCTATTACGCTTATAAAACGCTATGGTTTTTATGAGTATTTTGATGCAAGAAAATCTATTACAGAAAATGCTGGTTATGGTGGCAACAATTTTTCTTGGAGTGCAGCTTTGTTGCTAGATTTATTAAAAGATTAAGAACGCTAAATAAATTGCCTTAATGAATTGGTTAGATTATACAATTATAATTGTTTATCTCATAGGGTTTATAGCTATGGGTTATTTCTTTAAAGAAAATAAAGATTCTAAAGATTATTTTCTTGGAGGAAAGAGTTTAGGTTGGTTCCCACTTAGCTTATCAACTATGGCGACCCAATTATCTGCTATAAGCTTTATATCAGCACCTGCCTTTGTAGGCTTAAAAGCAGACGGTGGTTTAAAATGGTTAACTTTTGAGTTTGGTGTTCCTTTAGCAATGATTGGCATAATGTTTTTCATAATTCCACCTTTATACAAATCTGGTATTGTTAGTATTTATGAGTATTTAGAGTGTCGATTTTCTAAATCTACTCGAAAATTAATTAGTGTTGTTTTTCAAATCAGTAGAGCTTTAGGGACCGGAGTTATGGTATTTACTATGGCATTAATTATTCAAGCTGTAGTAGGCATAAGTTTTCATTGGACGTTAATTATTATAAGCATTGTAACATTAATATATTCGTATCAAGGTGGTATGAAAGCTGTAGTTTGGGGAGATGCTATACAAATGATCATTCTCTTTTCTGGATTAATTATTTGTCTTATCGTTGGCTATTCCTTAATGAGTGAAACCGGAACTTTTAAAGGGTTTAATACCGAAAGACTTCAAGTAATAGATTTGTCTAATCTAGGAATTTTTCAAGGTGAAGAATATGGCTTCTGGCCAATGCTTTTAGGTGGTTTGTTTTTATATCTGTCTTATTACGGTACAGATCAAACCCAAGCACAACGTTTATTATCGGCTAAAGATGAAAGTACTATTAGAAAGCTATTAATGGCTAACGGACTATTGCGATTTCCAGTAGTATTGGTGTATTGTATTATGGGATTAATTATTGGTTATTTGGTAAGTAATATCCCAGAATTTTATCAAAGCATACAAGAAACCACACGTGTACATTATCCTGCAGAATACGGAGCTTCAGGGATTAAACCAGATTTAATGATGCCTGTATTTATTACTAAATATTTACCAAATGGATTAATAGGTATTTTAATGGTTGGTATCTTATCTGCTGCAATGTCATCATTAAGTTCTACAATTAATTCTTTAAGTGCAGTAACAATAGAAGATTTTTTTAACAGTGGTAAAACCAAACTTTCCGAAAAAAGGTACATGTTTTTATCAAAAGGACTTGTTGTATTTTGGGGTGTAGTTTGCATACTTGCAGCTTACCTTTTTGGTAATAGCCAAAGTACAGTTATCGAGTTAATCAATGCTATTACCTCTTTATTTTATGGACCAATATTAGCAGCATTCGTGATTGCCATTTTTCTAAGAAAAGTAAATCATATTGGAATGAATGCAGCCATAATAACATCGGTTGCGGTTAACCTAATTTTTAAATATTTACCAGAATTGGTTTACTTTTTTAGTCAAGGTCATTTTTATTCAGGAGAAACTTCTATCCATTTAGTATTAGAAAATTTAGGCTTTAGCAATGTCCCAGATATTTTTTGGATTTGGTACAATTTAACAGGATTTATTATAGCCATATTTATAGCAATTCTAGTGAGTAAGTTAACACATAAAGTACCTGCAAAACAAGTTGGCATGTCCTATATAGTTAGTTTAAAAGGTTTATTTAAAAAAGAGAGTATAATCCTTGTTTCCTTTTTCATTTTTATTCTAATCGCAAGTACACTTTTACCTAATATTTTAAGCTAGGAAATGAAAATTATATTAGCACCAGATAAATATAAAGGCTCATTGACAGGTATAGAGTTTTGTAATATCGTAGCACCAATTTTTAAACAAACCATCAATGCAGAGGTTCTTAACGTACCTTTAGCAGATGGTGGTGATAGTACTATAGAAGTTGTTAATTATTACCTTAACGGAGACACAATAGAAGTCGAAGTTAATAATCCAGTATTTAATAAGGTAAAGGCAAACTATTTATATGCTCAAGCTTCTAAAACTGCATTTATAGAAATGGCTGAAGCATCTGGGTTAAAACTTTTAAAATCACACGAACAAAATTGTAGACATACCTCAACATTCGGCACAGGACAATTAATTTTAGATGCGATTAATAAAGGTGCAAAGCACATTATACTAGGAATTGGAGGAAGTGCTACGAACGACTGTGGCATTGGTATGGCTACGGCTTTGGGCTATCGTTTTTTAGATGAAACCAATACAGAAGTTAAACCAATAGGCAACGAGTTAATTAAGATTAAAACCATCGACGATTCTAATGTAGATCCGCGATTAAAATCGGTAGCAATTCAAATAGCTTGTGATGTTACAAACCCACTTTATGGACTTAATGGTGCTGCTTATGTTTACGCAAAACAAAAGGGTGCTTCAAATAGTGATATTGAATTCTTAAACCAAGGACTTCAAAGTTTTTCAAAAATTTTAGAAGACCATTTCAATGTAAATATTCAAGAAATTGCAGGAGCAGGAGCAGCTGGGGGAATGGGAGCAGGTTGTATTACTTTTTTAAACGGAACACTATCACCTGGAATAGAATTAGTAAAGCAAATAGCTAATTTTAACACAAAAATAGACAACGCAGATTGGATTATTACTGGCGAAGGCAAACTAGATAGCCAAACACTTTCAGGAAAAGCAATAGATGGTATTTTAAAATCTGTAAAACCAAAAGGGATTAAAGTGGCAACATTTTGTGGTAGCGTAGATTTAAGCCCTAAAGAGCTTCTTAATATGGGAATCGATTACAGTGCATCAGTTATCGATAGAGCAAGAAATCTTGAAGATGCCTTAACAAACACAAAGCAATATTTATCCGAAATTGCCAAAGATTTTGCAACTAAAACGAAAAGGTAACTTATTATTTTTTATTCGGATTTAAAAGAATAGCATAAACTTCAATACCAAAACCAATAAGCACAAGTGTTGGTGCCAATCGAATACGTCTCCAACTAAAAACATCAGGATTCCAAACATTAGGATCGTCACTACCACCACCAGACATTAAAATAAAACCAAGTATAATAATCGCTAAACCTATCAGCATAAATTTGTAGTTCTTTTTCCCGAAGATAAAATCAGACTTTGTAGCTTCTTTACGTTTTTGTTCGCCCATACTAGTTTAGTTTGTTATTGCAAAGTAACAGTTTTATTTAAAAGTTCTGCGTTAAGAGAATCTAAATTTAATAATACAACTGATCCGTTTTCAAATTCAAGAAACGTTGCGTCGCGATAAAGGTACTAATCCAAGTGATGACGATTCCTAAAAGGAATATCCCAACAAAGAGCACCACGATTAACACCATGTTTCTGAGCAATTCTAATTCTGGGAATGTTATATCCAAATAATACAATACTATTCCCATACCAATTAAAGCAACAATAGCACCAATAATTCCTAATTGAACACTTTTCCAAACAAATGGTCTGCGGATAAAACTCTTTGTTGCACCAACCATTTGCATGGTTTTAATGATAAATCGTTTAGAATATACGGCTAAACGTATAGAACTGTTAATCAGCAATACTGCAATCAACGTAAATACAGCACTTATAATAAGAACCCAAACTGTGATTTTTTTCACGTTATCATTCATCAATTCTACCAAATCGTTATCGTATCGTATTTCTTCAATAAAGCTTTTGTTAGAAAGACTCTCGGTAATTTCAGTAAGTTTTTCAGTCGTTACGTAATCGGCCTTTAAGTACACATCAATGGAATTCTTCAACGGATTATAGCCTACAAAATCCATAAAATCCTCACCTGTTTCAGCTTTCATAAGTTCGGCGGCTGCTTCCTTAGAAACATATTCAGCTTCTTTGGTATACTCAGCCATAGCCAAGCTTTTCTTTAACTGATTGACTTCAACATCCTTGGCCGTATCATTCAGGTAAATCGTCATTACCACTTGCTCTCTAAAATGATCAGCTACTTTTTTAGAATTGATAACCAACAAGCCCAAACATCCCAAAAGAAACAAGACCAATGCAATACTGATAACTACAGATACATATGAAGATATTAATTTTCGCTTTTGGTACTTATCAAAAGATGATGCCATGGATTAATTCGGATTTAAGATGTAAAAATAATAAAGAAATTTCTTTAGTTGAACATTACAACGTTTAGTTTTTAATTCTGTTGTAATACCACTAAATTTGTGCCTTTATTACAAGGAACTAAAACTGATGAAATACAATTTCAACGACATAGAAAAAAAGTGGCAAGATCACTGGGCAAAAAACCAAACATTTAAAGCCGAAAACAACTCGGACAAACCAAAGTACTACGTACTAGATATGTTTCCTTACCCAAGTGGAGCTGGTTTGCATGTTGGGCATCCGTTAGGTTACATTGCCAGCGATATTTATGCACGTTACAAGCGTCATAAAGGGTTTAACGTATTGCATCCTCAAGGCTATGACTCTTTTGGTTTGCCTGCAGAACAGTATGCGATACAAACGGGTCAGCACCCACGCATTACCACTGAAGAAAATATAACAACCTACCGTCGTCAGTTAGACCAAATCGGATTTTCATTCGATTGGTCTCGCGAAGTCCGTACCTCAGATCCTAAATATTACAAGTGGACACAGTGGATTTTCATTCAACTGTTCAACTCTTGGTATAATAATGAGTCTAATAAAGCAGATGATATTGCTGATCTTATCAAGATTTTTGAAACTGAAGGTAATACCAATGTAAATGCTGCTTGCGATGAAGACACACCAAACTTCTCTGCTGCAGAATGGCAAGACTTTTCAGAAGTTGAAAAACAAGATATCCTTTTAAAATACAGATTGACTTATTTGGCAGAAACCGAAGTGAATTGGTGTCCTGCTTTAGGAACCGTTTTAGCCAATGATGAAATTGTAAATGGTGTTTCTGAGCGTGGAGGTCATCCTGTAATAAGAAAGAAAATGACACAATGGAGTATGCGTATTACTGCTTATGCGGAACGTTTACTTCAAGGGTTAGAAACTATAGATTGGACAGATTCACTAAAAGAAAGCCAACGTAACTGGATTGGAAAATCGGTTGGTGCGTCAGTGACTTTCAATGTGAATAATCATGATGAAACTATCGAAGTATTCACCACACGTCCTGATACCATTTTTGGAGTTAGTTTTATGACTTTAGCACCGGAGCACGATTTGGTATCAAAAATTACAACCCCAGAACAAAAAGAAGCTGTTAACGCGTATGTTGAAGCTACAGCAAAACGTAGTGAGCGCGACCGTATGGCAGATGTAAAAACCATTTCTGGTGTGTTTACAGGAGCTTATGCTGAGCACCCATTTACTAAAGAACCAATTCCAATTTGGATTGGAGACTATGTATTGGCAAGCTATGGTACTGGTGCTGTAATGGCTGTACCTTGTGGAGACCAACGCGACTATGATTTTGCCAAGCATTTTGATATTGCTATTCCAAATATTTTTGAAGGTGTAGATATTGCTGAAGAAGCGTACGCATCAAAAGACAACGTAAAAATTGCCAATAGTGATTTCCTTAATGGCATGAACTATAAAAAAGCCACCAAGCGCGCCATTTTTGAATTGGAACAAATTGGGCAAGGTGAAGGCAAAACCAACTATAGATTGCGCGATGCTGTATTTAGTCGTCAGCGTTATTGGGGCGAACCATTCCCTGTATATTACAAAGATGGCATGCCACAAATGATTGATGCCAAGCATTTGCCATTAACCCTTCCTGAAGTTGAAAAATATCTACCAACCGAAACTGGAGAACCACCATTAGGAAATGCTACAACATGGGCTTGGGATACCGCAACTAATGCCGTTGTAGATAATGATAAGATTGATAGCAAAACGGTTTTTCCACTAGAGTTAAACACTATGCCAGGTTGGGCAGGAAGTTCGCAATACTTTAACCGCTATATGGATCCGCATAATGATGAAGCTATTTTTTCTCAAGAAGCGGTGAATTATTGGCAACAAGTAGACTTGTATATTGGTGGAAGTGAACATGCTACTGGTCACCTACTCTACTCACGTTTTTGGCAAAAATTTATGTTCGATAAAGGTTTAGTACCTGTTGATGAATTTGCAAAAAAACTGATTAACCAAGGAATGATACTTGGGACTAGTGCAATTGCCTACAGATTACACTATTCTGGTACAAACCACAATGGTACTTTACAATTAGAGGTAGGGTCTAACGTTTATGTATCATTAAGCATTATAGAAAGTTTAAGAGAAGGGTCTAGCTACAAAAGGGTTCATAAAAATGATAATAATCCACTTTTAAAAGAACTTATTAAGTATCTTAAAAGAGATCTATCAATAGATTCAGATGTTGAGATCTCAGAAGTACAAATTGCACCAATAAGAATTGATGTTAATATTGTTAATTCATCTGATGAAGTTGATTTAGATAGATTAAGAGCTTGGCAACCACAATTTAAAGATGCTGAATTCATATTAGAAGACGGTAAATATATAGTAGGAAGAGAGGTTGAAAAAATGTCAAAACGTTGGTTCAACGTTGTTAATCCAGATAACATTTGTAAAGAATACGGAGCAGACAGTTTACGTCTTTACGAAATGTTCCTTGGTCCATTAGAGCAATACAAACCTTGGAACACAGCTGGTATTACTGGTGTTCACGGGTTTTTAAAGAAGCTGTGGAGATTATTCCACCAAGGAGAAAATGGAACATTTTACGTCACGAGTGAGAGTTCTCCCCCTTCGGGGAAGTTAGATGGGGCTTCTCTTAAAACCCTCCATAAAACCATTAAAAAGGTGGAGGAAGACATCGAGAATTTCTCGTTCAATACGTCTGTATCGACATTTATGATTGCGGTTAACGAGCTTACAGCACAAAAGTGTACAAGCAAAGAAATCTTAGAACCGTTATTAGTTTTAATTTCACCTTATGCTCCACATATCGCTGAAGAATTATGGGAACAACTAGGACATACAGCATCTATTTCTACAGCTTCATTCCCTAAATTTGAAGAAAAGCATTTGGTAGAAAGTTCTAAAGATTACCCTATTTCTTTTAATGGCAAAATGCGTTTTACGCTAGAATTACCATTAGATATGAGTAAAGACGAGATTGAAAAAACAGTTTTAGCTCACGATAAAACACAAGAACAATTACAAGGTCGTACTCCTAAAAAGGTCATTGTGGTACCTGGTAAGATTGTAAATATAGTAGGATAGAAAATTACTTCTAATGAAATTAAGGCTAAATAGAAAAAACACCATTGGTTTAATTTTCTTTTTAGCCTTTATTATTAGTATATCCCTCATCTTTCAATTTGAAAAGCGTTTCTCAGCAGAAGACTGGAAAGCTAATCCAACTTCAAGACACAAAATGATTGATGATCTTATTGAATCTCATGTGTTATTAGGAAAATCAAAATTCGAAGTTCTAGAAATTTTAGGAGAGCCAAATTCAATACTACAAAACAAGAGAGACATTATCCTCTACAACATTGGAAGAGCACCAAGTTTTAATGAACAGCAAGAAGATCAGTTATTAGTTGAGTTTTTTGAAGATACCGTTATTTTGGTGTCTTTGGCAATAGAGTAAGTGTTTTATTAATTTTTAAAAACTGACTTATTACAATTTGAGCTTAAATCTTAGATGCTATAGAACATATTACATCTCGATACATTATGCTCGTACCTCTCAAAACATACGATGTGACGTGCTAAATGTTTTCGGTTTACGTCAGTTCGAGTGAAATCGCCATAAGCGATTTTGTATCGAGAACTTATTTAAACTTCTTTTTAGCTAGATTTTGTAGTTTTTCAAACTCATTACTAATTAAAGCTTCTTTTTTAGCTCTCGACCATTTTTTAATTTGCTTTTCTGTTTGAATAGCAAGATTGATATCCGTAAATTCAGAATAAAAAACCAGCTCAATAGGCCTTCTAGAATATGTGTAACTCTCTACATATCTAACTAGACGATGTTCCACTATTCTTTGTTCTAGATTAGAAGTAATACCAATATAATAGCTGTTATCAGAGCACTTAAGAATGTAGACATACGATAATTTCATTTTTAAATATAAGATTTCTTAGCATACTAGGTCTTAATACTGTTTAGCATCTCGATACATTTTGTTCATGCTTCACAAAACACTCGATGTGACGTACTGGATATTTTCGGTTCACGTCAGTTCGAGTGAAATCGCCATAAGCGATTTTGTATCGAGAACCAAAATGCTATTTATAACTATTCACTTCATCGAAGCAATAAGACATTAGTCTAATAACGTATTTTTCTAAAAATGAGCATTTTATTGAGTTTTTTTCAAAAAAAGCTTTCCATAATAATAATTCCGAAAAAATGACTTCAGCTTCATATCGAAATTTGCATAGCTTAATTTTTTAATAGTACTTCACATAGCTGTTAATCTCAAAATCTACTTGATATGAAAATCGGAGTTCCAAAAGAAATTAAAAACAACGAAAACCGCGTTGGTATGACACCAGCCGGAGTTTACGAACTTATAAAAAACGGTCATACCGTTTATGTGCAAAAAGAAGCCGGCTTTGGAAGCGGCTTTTTTGATTTAGATTACATTGATGTTGGTGCTATTGTCTTAGATACAATTGAAGAAGTTTATGCGTCTTCAGAGATGATTGTAAAAGTAAAAGAGCCTATTGCTGAAGAGTACCCACTAATTAAACCGCATCATGTCGTATTTACTTATTTTCACTTTGCTTCTAGCGAAACCTTAACCAAGGCTATGCTAAAAAGCAAGGCGGTATGTATTGCTTACGAAACCGTTGAGGACAAAGATGGCTCATTACCATTATTAACTCCGATGTCTGAAGTTGCAGGACGTATGGCTATTCAGCAAGGTGCTAAATACCTTGAAAAACCAATTAAAGGTCGTGGTGTTTTATTAGGCGGAGTTCCTGGTGTACCTCCTGGACGTGTTTTGGTTTTAGGAGCAGGTGTTGTTGGTATTCAAGCCGCTAAAATGGCAGCTGGTCTTGGTGCGCATGTAACCATCATGGATATAAACATGAAACAATTACGTTATGTCAATGATGTTATGCCTAACCATGTTGTTACTGAATTTTCAAGTGAATATAATATTAGAAAACGCATAAAAGATCACGATTTAATTGTTGGTGGTGTACTTCTCAAAGGTGCCAAAGCTCCTAATTTAATTACCAGAGACATGTTAAAGGAAATGCGACCTGGAACCGTTATTGTTGACGTTGCAGTAGACCAAGGAGGCTGTGTAGAAACTACAAAACCAACAACGCATGAAGATCCAACATATATCATTGATGATGTTGTACATTATTGTGTAGCTAATATGCCTGGAGCAGTACCTTATACGTCTACATTAGCATTAACCAATGTTACTTTACCTTACGTCATCCGATTGGCTAATGAAGGTTGGGAAAAAGCATGTAAAAAAGATTCTACTCTTGAAAAAGGTCTTAATGTCGTTAAAGGAAAAATTGTTTATGAAGAAATTGCTGAAGCTTTCAACTGGTCTGTTGATGCTATGTAATAACCAGACTGACAAAATTTCTTAACTCAAATTTGGCTTACTCTTTGCTATTCATTTAGTAAATTTACAATAGTTAAAATTAGAAATTATGTTAGGATATTATATATTGATTGGTGCGATAGCACTGGTAAGTTGGTTAGTAAGTAATCAATTAAAACGAAAGTTTGCTAAATATTCCAAAGTGCAATTGCGCAACGGTATGAGTGGTCGTGAGATTGCTGAAAAAATGTTAGCAGATAATGGTATTTATGATGTTGAAGTGATTTCAACACCTGGTCAACTTACAGATCATTACAACCCAAAAAACAAAACAGTAAATTTAAGTGAAGCTGTTTACAATCAGCGTAACGCTGCAGCTGCAGCTGTTGCTGCTCATGAATGTGGCCATGCTGTACAACATGCACAAGCTTATAGCGCTTTAGGCATGCGATCAGCGTTGGTACCTATAGTAAGCGTGACTTCAGGTATGTCTCAATGGCTAGTGATTGGTGGACTAATTCTTGGAGCTGCTGCAGGAGTTGGATTGGGTTACTGGATTGCCGTTGCAGGTTTAGTCTTTATGGCATTTGCAACACTATTTAGCTTTATAACACTTCCTGTAGAATATGACGCTAGTAACAGAGCTTTAGCTTGGCTTAAAGCAAAAAACATTGTAACACCAGAAGAATACAAAGGTTCTGAAGATGCTTTAAAATGGGCAGCAAGAACTTATCTGGTAGCAGCAATTGGTGCTTTAGCTTCTTTATTATACTGGGCACTTCAAGTGTTTGGCGGAAGAGATTAAAAAGAACATATTTTAAACAAAAAATCAAAAGCTCTGAGAAATCAGGGCTTTTTTTATTAGTCTAGTAAATAAATACTTACATTGCAATAAACAAAACCAATCATTTATGGAAAATCAAATGCCAAATCAATTACCAGAACGTGTTATGGTAAGTAGCCTATCTGAAGTAGATCGTGCTGCCTTTTATAGAAAAACCTATGCACATGTTGCTGGTGGAGTCTTAGTCTTTATTCTTTTCGAATATTTATTATTACAAAGTGATACTGTTGTAGAGTTTATGTTCTCTATGACCGAAGGCTACAAATGGCTATTATTATTAGGAGGTTTTATGTTAGCTACAAATTATGCTGAAGGCATGGCTCTAAAAACCACAGATAGAAATATGCAATATTTAGCCTATGGTATTTACATATTTTTTGAAGCTTTAATTTTCGTTCCTATGATTGCAATAGCTGCATTTTATATGGATTCTGGACCAGAAATATTGAACCAAGCAGCCATAGTGACTTTAGCTTTATTTACAGGACTCTCTGCTGCTGTATTACTAACTAAAAAAGACTTTTCATTCTTAAAAACTGGATTAACCATTGGTTTCTTTATAGCAATAGGGCTTATTATTGCTGGAACATTATTCGGTTTTAATCTTGGTTTATGGTTTTCTGTAGCAATGTGTTTATTGGCAGGAGGAAGTATATTATATCAAACCTCTAACCTAGTTAATAAGTACTCTGAAGACCAATATGTGCCAGCTGCTTTAGGTCTATTTGCTGCACTTATGTTACTATTCTGGTATATTCTAAGAATCTTTATGTCTAGAGATTAACACTTTTAAAACTTACAAATAAAAAAAGCCCAACTGAAATTTCAGTTGGGCTTTTCTAATAGATATTATTTGATTTTGTTACCATCTTTGTCATAAAAATGATATTCAAGATATGTGTAAGCATCTCTAGGTAAAACTTTTACCCATTTTTTGTGTTCAAAAAACCATTTTGAACGGATTGATGGAACACCTTTAGTTAAAAAGGCTGCTATAAAAGGATGTGCATTTAAGGTTACCTTTTTATAGTCTCTTTTAAAAATCCTTTCGAGGTCTTGTTTGATGCGCTCTACTACTTTAATTGGAGCTTCAATTTCTTCACCTACCAAATTAGGATTTTCTTCTTTTGTTTTAATATTGCGTTCTGGCCTAACGCGCTGTCTGGTTATTTGCACTAAACCAAACTTACTCGGCGGCAATATCTTATGCTTTGCTTTATCATCTTTCATTTCGTCACGAAGATGATTGTAAAGTTTTCTTCTGTTTTCTGCTTTGCCCATATCAATAAAATCGACTACAATAATGCCTCCCATATCACGTAAACGTAATTGGCGAGCAATTTCTGTAGCAGAAATTAAATTTACTTCTAAAGCAGTGTCTTCTTGGTTTTTCTCTTTATTAGAGCGGTTACCACTGTTAACATCTATAACATGGAGTGCTTCGGTGTGTTCTATAACAAGGTAAGCTCCTTTTGCCATAGAAACGGTTCGTCCGAATGACGTTTTAATTTGGCGTTCGATACCAAATTTTTCAAAAATAGGGACTCCATTTTTATAGTACTTAACTATAGACTCTTTTTTCGGTGCAATTTGTTGCACGTAATCTTTTACTTGGATGTACAATTCTTCGTCATCTACAACAATGGCAGAAAATGAATCATTAAAAATATCTCTTAGAATAGAAGAGGCTTTGTTCATTTCACCCAAAACTTTTGTAGGATGGTGCGCTTTGTACAACTTTTTACACATTGCTGTCCATCTATCCAGCAAATTTTGTAAATCAGAATCTAGCTCAGCAACTTTTTTCCCTTCGGCCACAGTACGAATAATAACTCCAAATCCTTTTGGTGTTATACTCTTTACAAGTCTTTTTAAACGGTCTTTTTCTTCCTGCGATTCAATTTTCTGAGAAATAGAAATTCTGTTAGAAAAAGGCACCAAGACAATGTACCTACCTGCAATAGACAATTCTGAACTAATGCGAGGCCCTTTAGTGGAAATAGGTTCTTTTACTACTTGTACTAGTATTGACTGGTTGGATTTGATAGCATTAGCTATACTGCCGTGCTTATCTAGATCCTTTTCCATAGGAAAGTTCTTGAGCGTATAATCTCTTAATTTTCCTGTGCTTACACGCTTAATGAATTTTAAAAGTGAAGGTAATTGTGGTCCAAGATCATGATAGTGTAAAAAACCATCTTTTTCGTATCCTACATTAACAAATGCAGCATTAAGACCAGAAACAACTTTGCGAATTTTAGCGATAAAAATATCACCTACCTCAAAATTGTTATCTTCTTCATCTTTATGTAATTCAATAAGTTTTCCATCTTTTAATAAGGCAAAATCAACAATATCTGAACTCGATCTTACGATTAATTCTTTGTTCATAATGTTAATTTATATCTAGCTCTTCATTGAGTTAGATGGATATTACTAAATTATTTTGACACAGGTTTCCCGAGAGTAATCGGGATTTCCAGCAAACTTAGAAACACTCTATTAAATGTTTTCTAAATTTCTATATCAAAGAACGTTTAAAACTGAAAAAAGTAGTCCTTAAACTACTTTTTTTCAGCTTATTTCTTTTTGTGACGATTAGCGCGTCTACGTTTTTTACGCTTATGCGTCGCTACCTTGTGTCTTTTTCTTTTTTTACCACTTGGCATAATAAATAATGCTTTTAATTAATATTTTGTTTTAATGTTTTAGTTCACTTCAACATTAGTTTTTACACCTTCTAAAAATACTTTAGCTGGTTTAAAAGCTGGGATGTTGTGAGCTGGAATCTTGATGGTAGTATTTTTTGAGATGTTACGACCAGTTTTTTCAGCTCTAGTTTTAATAATAAAGCTTCCAAAACCTCTTAAATAAACATTGTCTCCACCTTCTAAAGAAGATTTTACTTCTTCCATGAAAGTTTCTACTGTTGCTTGAACATCTCCTTTTTCAATACCTAACTTGTCAGATATTTTTGCTACCAAATCGGCTTTTGTCATTGTTACTAGTTTTAGGGGTTACTATAAAATTCTTAAGGGTTGCAAATATAGGTAATTTAATTTCAATATTTCAACCCTAATTAATTAAAATTTAACATGATAAACTTTTAATTTTGTCGCACCATTAAAAAGCTACATGAATTTTAACAAGATTTTAACCTTCTGGTATTCAAATAATAAGCGTGATTTACCGTGGAGAGAAACGCAGAATCCATATCATATTTGGCTATCAGAAATAATTTTACAACAAACGCAAGTAAAGCAAGGATTACCTTATTATGAAGCATTTGTTAAACAATATCCAACCGTTTTTGACCTAGCAAATGCTACAGAAGAAGCCGTCTTAAAACTATGGCAAGGCTTGGGTTATTATTCTAGAGCCAGAAACCTTCATACTGCTTCTAAACATATTGCTTTTAATTTGAAAGGTGAATTTCCAGACAACTATAAGGATCTTTTGAAATTAAAAGGTGTAGGTGATTATACCGCTAGTGCTATTGCTTCAATTGCTTATAATGAACCTGCTGCTGTTGTAGATGGCAATGTGTACCGTGTACTTTCTCGATATTTTGGTATTGAAACTCCTATAAACTCTACTAATGGTATTAAGGAATTTAAAAAACTAGCCGTTTCATTAATTAACAAGGACGAACCCGCTATCTACAACCAAGCTATTATGGAGTTTGGCGCATTACAGTGTAAACCTAAGAATCCTGATTGTGATACATGTCCTTTGAGTGATAGCTGTATTGCACTTCAAAAAAACATGGTGGACCAGCTTCCTGTGAAATTGAAAAAAACTAAAGTTACCACTAAATATTTCAATTTTTTGGTGTGTTTGGATAATGATAAAAATGTCTTATTCGAAAAACGAACGAATAAAGGTATTTGGCAAAATCTTTATCAATTTCCTCTTATAGAATCTAAAAAAAGTTTAGCTGCTGAAGAATTTCATCTTTTAGACTTAAAATCTGTTCAGTTAAAAAGTAGTGTTGTGGATTACTCACTATATAATGATATGGATAAGGTTCATAAATTGTCTCATCAACATCTGCACACTAAATTTTGGATTCTTGAAATGGCAAACCTACCTGATAATGCTATTCCTATAAAAGACATAACGAAATACCCAACACCTGTTCTCATTAGTGAATTCATTGAAGCGTTCAAGTTTTGAGTCTTAAAGAAATCATATTTTTTTTATTACTTTTAATGGAGTACTTTCAAAAACACTAATTTTACAAAAAATATAACTATGTCGGGAACATTGAATAAAGTGATGCTAATTGGGCATTTGGGTGATGAAGTAAAAATGCATTATTTTGATGATAAGAATTGTGTTGGTCGTTTTCCATTGGCAACAAATGAAACCTATACAAACAAACAAACCAACGAACGTGTATCTAACACAGAGTGGCACAATATTGTTGTAAGAAATAAAGCTGCTGAAATTTGTGAAAAATACTTAACCAAAGGCGATAAAGTCTATATTGAAGGTAGAATAAAAACGAGAAAATGGACAGACGACAAAGGTATGGAGCGTTATTCTACAGAAATACAATGTACAGACTTTACTTTTTTGAGTAACAAAAACGAACAGCAAAATAATCCGCAGTCTAACCCTTCGCAAAGTATGGCTCAACCTCAACAGCCTTCTGCTGCTATTAATATGCCAGACAACGAAGATGACGATTTGCCATTCTAATTAATTTAACCTGATTTATCTTGGATCCAGAACCCACGGTTTTAATTTCAAATTTATTAGTCACTAATACCTCGTTTATAACGAGCATTGTATTACTTATTATTCTGCTTATTTGTTCGGCCCTAATTTCTGGAGCTGAAGTGGCCTTGTTTTCTTTAACCAAATCTAATATTGATGAAGGTCTAGAAAACAAATCTGTAAACATGCAGATTATCGCTAATCTACTGGAGCGTCCCAAAAAACTGTTAGCAACTATACTAGTCGCTAATAATTTTATAAATATTGCTATTGTATTGTTGTTTGCATTTATCGGTGAAACACTATTTAAAAATGTGACACATACTATAATTCGGTTTTTATTAGAGGTTGTTTCTGCCACCTTTCTGATTTTATTATTTGGTGAAATTGTTCCTAAAATTTATGCGAGTAGAAATAGCGTAAAGTTCTCTTCATTTATGGCAAGACCTCTAAGGGTCTTAGATGTCATTTTTTCACCTATTAGTTTACCGATGCGATTTGTAACTATAAAAATTCAGAATACCTTTGGGAAACAACGCTCCAATCTTAGTGTAGACCAGCTATCCCAAGCGCTAGAGCTTACAAACGATCAAGACACTACTCAAGAAGAACAGAAACTGTTACAAGGTATTGTTTCTTTCGGTAACACGGACACCAAGCAAGTCATGCGACCACGAATGGATCTGTTCGCTTTAAATATTGCTACTCCATTTGAAACCATCATTAAAGAAATTGTAGAAAATGGTTATTCAAGGATTCCTGTTTTTGAAGAAAATATAGATAACGTAAAAGGCGTACTTTACGTTAAAGATTTATTACCTCATCTTAATAAGAAAACTTTCGATTGGACATCGATTCTTAGAGAACCTTTCTTTGTTCCTGAAAATAAAAAGCTTGATGATTTAATGGTAGAATTCCAAACCAAAAAAGTGCATTTAGCTGTTGTTGTAGACGAATATGGTGGCACCTCAGGCCTCGTATCTTTAGAAGATATTATTGAAGAAATCGTAGGTGATATTAGTGATGAATATGACGATGAAGATCTTATCTTTACAAAATTAGACGATAACAATTATAGCTTTGAAGGTAAGACCGCTTTAAAAGATCTATATAAGATATTGAGCATTGAAGGTGAAAATGATTTTGAAACCGTTAAAGGCGAAGCCGAAACTTTAGCCGGTTTTGTTTTAGAGATTTCAGGAGGTTTCCCAAGAGTCGGGAGTAAAATAAATTTCAAAAATTACGTTTTTACTATTGAAGCTTTGGAGAAAAAACGGATTAAGCAGATAAAACTAACTATACTTAATAACTAAGTAATGAAACGAATTGTAATACCAATATTAAGTCTTTTTTTAATGGGTTGTGGTGACGACCCTCTACCTAGGCCAAAAGGATATCTAAGGCTAGAATATCCAAAGGCTAGTTATAAAAAGACCAATATTCCTTTACCATTTTCGTTTGAAAAGAATACATTATCAGATCCGATTAAAGCCGTTAAATCAACAAGCAATGCCAAAGGTGTGGATGTTAAATATCCTAACCTAAAAGCTACCATTTATCTTACATATAAAGAAGTTAACGAGAATAATCTAGACAGCTTATTACGTGATGCGCAAAACCTCACCCAAAAACATACAATGAAAGCCGATGAAATATCGAGCAGTGTTTTTGAAAACGAAAAGAAAAAGGTTTACGGCATGCTTTACGAAGTTGGTGGTGATGCCGCATCGCAATCTCAGTTTTACGTTACAGATAGTTTAAAACACTTTTTAAGTGGCTCTTTATACTTTTACGCCAAGCCTAATTATGACTCTATTTTTCCTGCTTCTGAATACCTTAAGAAGGATATTAAGCATATTATGGAAAGCTTAGAATGGAAGAAATTTAATTTCTATAAATAAAAAAAAGCCTATCAAAATTGATAGGCTTTTTTATTAGTATTTGTGAAAGTTTATTCTTGATAAACCCATTCACCTCCCATTTTTATAACAGCAAAATCTTCAGTACCATTACTACCATTATATATATCTATAGTAACAATATATTTTTGCTCTTCCTCAGCAGAAGGATCTAATTCATCTAATACAATATTAATAGCATCAAGAACCATAGGATTTGTCCATTCTGCTGGATTCCCAGATCTTCTGTCCATGTTACCATAATTATCCATACTAGTTGTAGCTTCAGGATAAATAGAGCTTAATGCAGCAACTATAGCTGCATAATCATCAGGACCCATAGTATATCTAATAGTATTGTCTGGTACCCAAACACCATCCTCAAATCCAAATTGTAAAGTCGTAGAAATTACACTCTCATGACCTGACCATACACCATTCATATATGTATAAGAATTACCTCTTATTTGAGCTCCGCTTGAACTTGAATAATAATCATAAATTACTAATAATTCATCTTCTTCTTGAGCATAAGGGAATGTTAACTCTAAGAATGTTGGTAAATAATTGTCTGGTGGTATTGAGCTACCAAAATTATCATATTGTCCTGGTTGACCTGATCCTTCACCCATTGAGTCAAAATCCATAGAGCTTAAGTAATAAACACCTTCAACTGCTTCCCAAGCACCACCTGAATACATAAAGTACTCACCTTTAGAGTTAGTTTCACCTGTAGCACCTAATGTCTTAATTTTCAAACTTTCAATTCTCCATCTAGCAGCATCAGAATCTGATGATTCGTATCTGAAAGCAACATTGATAACTTCCCCATCATAAGCAGAAAAATCATAATCTTCTGAAGACGCCATATCACCAGTTGCAGGATTTGCTAGGATAATTTCATCCCAAGTAGCAGTTAAAACATCACCTGAATAATCTGTAGACACATATATCTTTAATAAAGATGCATCACCAGCATAATCTAACTCTTGAGTAATTTGAAATTTAAGATCGCTTTCCCCTGTCAAGTCAATTGTTGGAGACACCAACCACTCTGTATTTGCAACTTGACCACCAAAGTAACTATTACCCTGAACGTAACCTGATTGAGAAGTCCAAACATCATCACCACCAAATTCTTCAGCGACAGTCCAACCCTCAAAACTTCCTGCAAAGTTATAAGATACCAAATCTGCTAACCCAACTTCTGGTTCTTCAGTATATTGATCATATTTAGCCAAAACTATTTGTCCCTCTACTGGACTTGCAACTTGTGCATCAAGAATTGCTGGTATTTCATCAGTCGCATCTACATCTGGATAGAACCCAAAAGCATCACTTCCTGCTGTTGCATAATCAGAATTTGTAAACTCATATATGTCAGCGTTTGTATAATCACTCACACCTTCTGCAGAACCTATGTATAGTTCATAACCTACTAATACCTGAGATCCTTCACCCCAAAATGGATACATCTCCTCTAATAATTGAGGTATAGAATCCTTAGCTTGTTGTTCAGAATCAAAACTTCCAAAACCTAAGCTTAAGGCATCGTAATCATCACTAGTTAATGTATAACTATCAGTACCAATAATTGGATCAGCACTAGTATCTAAGCCATCATAGATGTCTTCCATTGGATTACAACCTACGAAGATTGTTCCAAAAATTGCTAAGCAATAAATTATTCTTTTCATTTTAATTGTTTTTTTTTAAAAGTTAACTCTAAGACCTACACTGTAAGTTCTTCCTGGACCGAAATAAACCTGCGCTGTTGAAGCAGTACCATCTATATCGTTAGCATCTGAAACATATTCAGTATTAAAAACGTTGTTTATTTTACCTGTTAAAGTAGCTTCAAATGATCCCATTTGGAATGTATGTCTCATACCTAAATCGAATAAGCCAAAATCAGGAAGTTGCCAAACATCATTTGTATTACTACTACTTCTGTTAGTCACATCATAAGAAGCGTAATTGTCTCCTGCAAAGTTATAATCAAAATAAATATTAGACTTTGGTGCTAATTGATAATCAGCTCCTAAAGCAAACGTGGTTTGCGCAGCATCACCTACTTTAATTCCATCAGCATAAACCTCAATAGGATCACCAACTTGCTCTCCTGCTTGATCTCTTACAATTGCAGAAACATTACTTTTCCATTTCCAGTCACCTAATGAAGCCATACCAGTAACAGTTAACTCATCAGTTGCTTTATATCTAAAATCTAATTCTATACCTTGGTGTAATGCATCTATACCTAAAACGTTGTAAAAGAAGATATCATCACCTGTTCCTATTGATCCTGAGTAAGACTTATCTAACCAGTTAGTATAGTAAATATTAACATTAGCACTTAATTTCTCACCACGGAAACCATATCCTAATTCCGCACTAAATACCTTTTCATTAACTGCATCTTCGTTAGCATCAATACCATCTTCATCTAAAAATACAGAATCTAAAAATGGAGGTCTAGAGAAATAACCTACATTAAGAAATACATTGTTATTTGAATCTAAATTATAGTTTCCACCACCTTTGAAACCATATCCTACAAAGTTAACAGCATCTGATGATCTGCTACCTGTTATAGTATTATTCATATATTCTTTTTGCTTGTAACTACTGTTAGAAACATCGGCCGCTACAAAGATATTGAAAGCATCTGTAACTTGATATTCTGCTTGACCGAACAGTCCATATCTTACAACAATACCATCGTAGTCTTTATTGTATTTATCTCCAACCTTTAACGGTTTTCCAAAAGCAAATGTGTCTGTTTCATTATCTAAGAAGAACTGACCTCCTAATAAATCATCCACTTGGTACCAGTGAGAACCAATGTAATAACGACCATCAAAACCACCAGAAATAGTTAATGCATCATTAACTCTATTTTTATAAGAAGATAAGATTCCATACCACTCATGAGAGTTTCTAGAAGATGAAATAATATCTGTAGAACCATTTACACCATTTGCTCTATTCTCTTCAACGATTCTATCAAAATCAATTGGCTGTAAACCTGCTGAACCAATTCTATATTCGCTAGAACCAATCTTAGTACCTTCATCTCTTCTACCACCACCTGAACCAAAAGATGCATATAATGCAGTAGAAAGAGCTGATTTGTCATTTATATTCCATAAATGATTTATAGACATTTGTGGCTTATGGTAAAAGTTAAATGATTGGTGGTAAACTTCCCCGTTTTTATATCCCCAATCCTTATTAGCTCTTCTTGGACCAGAATCAGTAGCCTGAAGTTCTGCGATTGTTGAGCGATTGTAACGCTGACCATGTTCTTGCTGTGCTCCAAATGCAGTGAACGATAATCTATGAGCATCATTTATTTGCTGAGACAAGCTAATAAAATAATTATATCCTGAGAATTCTGTTCCGTCTACATAGCCATCACCTCCAATTTTTGAAGCACTAACCGTAGCTGCAAATCCTTTGTCAGAAAGACCTGTGGAATAAGTCATTCCATACTTTAAATAACCATTATTACCTATGCTAGACATTATACTTCCTCCTTTTACAGCATCAGTAGTTTTTGTAATAATATTTATAGTACCACCAACAGAAGATACCGCTACTTTAGAAGCCCCAAGACCTCTCTGAACTTGCATTTGAGATGTTACATCACCTAACCCAGCCCAGTTACTCCAATATACAGCACCATTTTCCATGTCATTAACAGGTACACCGTTAATCATTACAGCAACATTTTCTGAATCAAAACCTCTTAAGTTGATTCTACCATCACCATAACCACCACCTGCTCTAGTAGCATAAACACCTGGTGTTGATTTTAAAATTTCAGGAAATTCTTGAGTACTTAATTTTAAAGAAATCTCTTCTGCTCTAATCGTAGAAACCGCTACAGGAGTCTTTCTATCAACAGCAACAGAAGCAACAATCATAATTTCATCAAGACCAACTTCACTAGACATTAATGTAATACTTCCTAAATCGGTATTACCATCAAAAGTAAATGTTTGAGATATGTAACCTACATACGAAATCACAACCTCACCAGAACCTGAATCTGTAGTAATTGTGAAATTACCATCAAAATCAGTAGTAGCGCCAGTTGTAGTACCTTTAATTATTACATTGGCACCAGGTAAAGGTGAATTAAAATCACCATCTATCACTTTACCTGTGATAGTGGTTTGTGCATACATAACTGTTGAGAACAATGTCAAAACAGCAATACATAAAAATTGATTAAATTTTTTCATTATAAAATTTAAGTTAATTGGTTTTTCATCAGCGCAAAATTACGCATTAACCTAGCTGTAACATTAACTTAATGTTAACAATTAGTCGACGCGAAGTTAATTATAGAATCGCCAATATTATGCACGCACAATTAAAATTTATTAAAACTTTTTAACAAATTTTAACAATTCTTCTTATAAAAGTCGACTAAATTTTGAGTAGAAGCATCATGATGTGAAGAAATAGCATCATTTTGAAGTTCTTTAAGTATAGATTTTGCTAATTGCTTACCTAATTCCACACCAAATTGATCGTAACTGTATATGTTCCAGATAATACCCTGTACAAATATTTTGTGCTCGTACATAGCAATAAGTTTACCTAAACTTTCTGGAGATAACTTTTTAATCAATAAAGAAGTTGTTGGTTTGTTACCATCGAATATTTTGAAAGGTAGGAGTACGTCTATTTCTTCTTGAGAAAGATTCTGAGAATTTAACTCTTGTAAAACTTCAGTTTCTGTTTTACCATTCATGAGAGCTTCTGTCTGTGCAAAGTAGTTAGACATTAACTTATCATGATGATCTTTATTTCCATATAAAGATTCTATAAAGCCTATAAAATCCGCTGGAATTAACTTGGTTCCTTGATGGATTAATTGAAAGAAAGCGTGTTGAGAGTTTGTTCCTGGTTCGCCCCAAATAATAGTTCCAGTTTGATAGTCTACCTTATTCCCTGACCTATCTACACTCTTACCATTGCTTTCCATAATACCTTGCTGAAGGTAAGTAGCAAACTGATTTAAATATTGTGTATACGGAATAACTGCTTCGCTTTCTACTTTAAAAAAGTTATTGTACCAAACTGTTAACAATGCAGAAGTTACAGGGATATTGGCATTAAAGTCTGCAGTTTTAAAATGCTCATCCATTTTATAAGCACCTTCTAATAAACTTTCAAAATTCTGATAACCTAAGGCAAGACTTATGGATAAGCCTACAGCACTCCAAAGTGAAAAACGTCCACCAACCCAGTCTTTCATAGGGAAGATATTCTCTTCAGCAATTCCGAATGCTTTTACGCTATCAACATTTGTGGAAACAGCCACAAAATGATTAGAAACCGCTTCTTCTGGTTGAGATTCTAAAAACCATGCTCTTATTGAATTGGCATTAGAAAGTGTTTCTTGAGTTGTAAATGTCTTTGAAACAATTACAAACAATGTAGTTTCAGGATTTAAATTCTTTATAATTTCTTTGTGATGATCACCATCTACATTACTTACAAAATGCGTATTGAGATGATTTTTGTAAAACTGTAGTGAATCTACAACCATTGCTGGTCCAAGATCTGAACCTCCAATACCAATATTTACAATATCTGTAATGTTTTTACCAGTATACCCTTTGTGTATTCCATTAACTACAGCATTAGTAAAGTCTTCAATTTTTTTCTTTACAGCATGTACTTCAGGAATAACATCTTCGCCACCTACCAAAACTTTAGCCTTTTTTGGAGCTCTTAACGCTGTATGCAAAACTGCTCTTCCTTCTGTGGCGTTTATAATTTCACCTTCGAAATATTTTGAAATCGCATCTTTTAAATCTACTTCGTTAGCTAGCTCTACAAGAAGGTTTAAAGTTTCTTTGGTAATTCTATTTTTTGAAAAATCTGCATAAAAATCATCCCATTTTATTGTTAACTCATCAGCTCTTTTTTCATTTGAGCTAAATAAATCTCTCAAATGCTCGGTCTTTATATCTTCAAAATGTGCTTGAAGTTTACTCCATGCGTTTGTAGTAGTTGGGTTGGTTGATTTTAATGCCATTTTTGATTTATGATATTGGGTTTTCTGAAATTGAGTTTTCTTTTTCTTTTGGTTCTGCTTCTAAGAAAAAGATGTTGTCCAATCGTTGTTTTATCGGTGCTATATAGTCTAAATATTTAATTTTTAAACTATCTGAAATAGGCTCTGCCTCTGGCAATTTCTGTTTAAAAGGATCTACCTGTTTTCCATTTTTCCAAAAGCGATAACACACATGCGGACCACCAGTATTACCTGTCATTCCAACCCAACCTATTATATCACCTTGTTTTACAAACTGACCTTTTTTCACGTTTTGGGCTTTCATATGGAGGTATTGGGTAGAGTAAGTTGCATTATGTCTAATTTTTACATATTTACCATTACCTCCTCTTCTTGTAGACTCTGTCACAGTTCCATTTGCTGTAGCCATGATTGGTGTTCCTACAGGAGCTGCGAAATCAGTTCCTTTATGCGGACGAATTTTATAGCCATAATAAGCTATACGGCGTTTTAGGTTGTAACGCGATGAAATTCTACTAAACTGTACTGGTGCTTTCAAAAACGCTCGTCTTAAGTTCTTAGCATCTTCATTAAAGTAGTCTCTAATTCCTTTAATAGAATCTGTTTCAAACTGAAACGCATATAAAGAGTCTCCATTATGCTCAAAATAAGCAGCTTTCACATTATGAACACCTGCATAAATAGTATCATCTATGTATTTGTCTGTATAAATAACTTTGAAACGATCACCTTTTTGAAGCCTTCTAAAATCTATGGTCCAGGCATAGATATCATCTGCCATTTTATAGGCTAATCTTTGACTTAGACCTTTTTCTTCTAAAGTTTGTGATATGTTATTTTCAATAACTCCAGTTGCTGTTTTTTCAATATAAGTTATTGGTTTTCTGCTTGTATACGCATGAATAGAATCTTTAAGATTGATAACTACGTATTGCTCTTGATTAGGTTGATAGATAAATGTTTCAGGGCTTGGTAAACTATCGTTTACAGATTCCTTAGAGTATAAAAGTGTAAAAGGTTTTCCTGGTATAACCTTAGTAACATCAAAAGAGTCCTTAGTCCTTTCTGCAATTTGAAAAATTTGAGGGTACCCTATATTATGACGACCCATAATTTCACCAAAAGTATCTCCTTTTCTAATGGTGTCTCGTTTAACCTCATAATCCTTAAGATTAAAACCAAATTCTAATATTTTCTCCTCTTCAACGATTTCGGCAAGTTCCTTTTCTTCTACTTTTTCAGCAGAATTATCATCTTTACATGCCCAAATGCTCACAGCAATAAAAACTATTGCCACATATTTTTTTAAATGCATTAATTATAAGTTATTTCCCCAGTTGTCTAATTCTTCTTTACTCCATAATTCTGGAAAGAATATACGCTTCTGATATTTTGGATGCATATACTTTTTCCAATCACTACCTCCTGTTGCCTCTCCATCACCAAGACCACTTTCTATATAATGAACAGCTGTATTATAATGAGCCATTACCCACGTTACATTGACTGTATAATCGTAATGACGCATCGCTTTCACCAAATCTTCATCTTTTTGATCTTCTGGCGGCAACTCTTTAAAACGTGTCCAAAGATTTTTGGTATTATAAGTTTCCATAAATCTTAAAAACTCGTCTTTGTATCGTTTTTCAAAATTAACTAAAAGTGTTGATTTTTTCCCAGTTTTATGATCTTTTCCTGCCGCTTGCCAATACAAGTGCTCAAAGGCATGAGTATAAGGAGTGTTTCGGTCTATATTTGCTCTAAATCTGTAATCAATTAGATTAATAAGTTCTGTAGAAGCAAATTCTATAAGTCTGTATTGTGCACTTTGGAATCCACTTGCAGGTGTTAAAGTGTATCTAAACTTCATATATTGCTCCACTTCCATACCTTCTCTCATAATGTTGAAAGAGGTTGTGAGCATATCAAAATAGCGACTGATACGCATTATTTTACTTTCGAAAAAAGTAGCATCTAAATTTTCTCTTTCTGCTACTTGATGAATTTCCCAAAGTATCATCTTAAAAATAAGCTCATTGATTTGATGATAGGCTATAAAAACCATTTCATCAGGAAGTGTAGTGCGCTGGTTCTGAAGACTTAAAAGCGCATCAGTTTGTATATAATCCCAATATGTAATCGGCTTGCTATAAAGCAAGCCGTATAAGTGGTCATCAGTATCTTGATCTATTGCAGTGTACTTTTTTTGAAGCTCTTTTACAATATCATCAAATTTATGTAAATCGTGCATATATTATATTAATCAAATTCTATGTTGAAAGAATGTTTTAAGCCTTTAAAAGCTACTAAATCTGCTCTTAAAGAACCTACAGCTAAATCCGCTTTAATCTTCAAAGGTATTTTATTTTTATCAGCACTTACCCATAAAGTTAAACTTTCTTCTTCCTTAAAAACCCTACCTGCCATTACGTATGGTCTAAATTTTAGAGTTTTTACTTTACCAAATTCTGTCTTTATTGTTTCCCTACCTAAATACTTTAGTTTAAAACCAAAGTTTTCCTCATCGAAAAACATGTTAGTTTGAATTTCATCACCATGCTTCAGGTTATCTATATCAATACTATTCCTAAGGTAATAGTACATGGATACCATGTCTTGAACATCTTTCTCAGTAGCGAAAGTTTCAACCTGTTTCTTTTTCTTATTATTAACTGTAGCTTTTCGCGCTTTATGGTCGAAATCTATTTCTATATCTTTAGTATGACCTCCTTCATCTATCTTTCTGATAAACTTATAAGGCACACCAGTTTCTTTATCGAAGTAACTTTCGTACCTATCTTTTACTTTGAAAAACCACTTTATAGCACCTGTGGTCCAACCTTTACCAACAACATGATAAACTTGCTTACCATCTAAAGTTGTATCCTTTAAAGTTAAGGTCGCATTTCCGGCTTTTAAAAAGCCACTATAGCTCATTTCGAACTTAAACCATTCCCCTTCTTGGAAAGCAGATTCTTTTTGTGAACTTGGAGCGTGAAACCCTACAAATAATAATATAATTGTAAATAAATGTTTCATAATTTCTAGTTTGTAAATTTAATCAATTGCACACATTTGCTGTGTTACCAATATCACAAATACAATTACTGTTCCAAATGTATTAAAAGCTTGAATTACAATCCAAAAACCTTAGATTAATTTATAATTATTTCTGTTAATGCTCACATTTTTAAACTTTAACGATGTTATAGTAGAGCTAATCAAAACATATAAATTATATGTGAGAATAGAGTTGGTTTTTTGTCAGCGCGTTTAACAGTTAAGGAGTTAAACGCGCTATTTTTTTATAATGTTCCTCTTTTTTCTTGCTCTCTTTCAATAGACTCAAACAACGCTTTAAAGTTACCTGCACCAAAACCACGAGCTCCCATTCGCTGAATAATTTCGAAGAACAACGTTGGTCTATCTTCAACTGGCTTCGTAAAAATCTGAAGCAAATACCCTTCTTCATCCGCATCTATCATAATACCCAGACTTTTTAGGGTCTCTATATCTTCACGAAGTTCATGACTAAATTCTTCTAAACGTCCAGGAACAGCTCTATAATATTCTTCTGGTGGAATGGATAAAAACTCAACACCTCTACTTCGTAAGTCCGAAACGGTTTTTATAATATCATCAGTTGCCACAGCTATGTGTTGCACACCTGCTCCTTCATAAAAATCTAAATACTCTTCAATCTGTGAACGTTTTTTTCCTTCTGCAGGTTCATTAATCGGAAATTTGATACGACCATTTCCGTTACTCATTACTTTACTCATTAAAGCTGAGTATTCGGTATGTATTTGCTTATCATCAAAGGATAAGAAATTCACAAATCCCATAACATCTTCATACCATTTTACCCAAGTATTCATTTCACCCCAACCAACATTACCAACCATGTGGTCTATATATTTTAGACCTACTGGTTCTGGATTATAATCTGATTCCCATTTTTCAAACTTAGGCATAAATACTCCGTTGTAGTTTTTACGCTCTACAAACATATGAACCGTCTCACCATAGGTATAAATTCCAGCTCTGACCACTTCTCCGTATTCATCTTCTTCAACCATAGGTTCCATAAAAGATTTTGCACCACGCTTGGTCGTTTCTTCGTAAGCACTTCTGGCATCTTCTACCCAAAGTGCCACAACTTTAACTCCGTCTCCGTGTTTAACAATATGATTGTTTATAGGATGTTTAGAGTTTAAAGGTGTGGTAAGCACTAATCTTATTTTATCTTGCTTTAGCACATAACTTACTGTTTCCTTTGAACCAGTTTCTAATCCTTTATAAGCATAGGATTGGAAACCAAATGCCGTTTTGTAGAAATGTGCAGCTTGTTTTGCATTACCCACATAAAATTCTACATAATCGGTTCCTAAAAGAGGAAGAAAATCTTGAGCTCCGTCAAATATTTTTTCCAAACCGTAGTTTACACTTTCTATTTCTTTTGCCATAATATTTTAGTTTTTATTCTTGAATTGAATCTAGGTTAATAGAGTCTATTTCTTCTTCTATAATATAATCATCGTCTCCCCAAGTATCTGTAGAGTCGGTTGTTTCTTCATAATACTCATAATCAGGATAGGTTGATTGCCTCTCCATTTCTGAAGCCATAGAACCAAAAAGGGTTAAAAATGATAATACAGCTGCACCATAAAGAAAATAATACCCAATCATAATCAAGGATACTATACCACTAATTGGGATAGCTATGATATTTAAAATTCTTCCTGTATTAACATTCTTATAGCTCTGCTCTAAATACAATTCTTCATTTTCTCTATACAGCGCTATACTTTTATTAGCTTTTACAAGTCCTATAATACTTAATACTAAAGCAGCTACAGCTAACAAGCCACAACAAAACCCTATCAATACTATTGATAGTGATATTATCCCTAAGGTCATTGCCCCAGAATCTGCTGGTAATTTTTTTTGGTTCATTAAATATTTCTATAATTATTCTAACCAAGATTTGAAGTAATCTTCGTCTGCTATTTCTAAAGCTTCTTCTGTAACTTTAAGAGGCTTAAATGTATCTACCATTACAGCCAACTCATCTGTTTTTACTTTTCCGATACTGCGTTCCATGGCTCCTGGATGCGGTCCATGAGGAATACCTGCAGGATGTAACGAGATATGTCCTGCAGCAATATCATTTCTACTCATAAAATCACCATCTACATAATACAACACCTCATCACTATCTATATTACTATGATTATAAGGCGCTGGCACTGCTAATGGATGATAATCATACAAACGTGGCACAAAACTACAGACTACAAAAGCATCGGTCTCAAAAGTTTGGTGCACTGGAGGTGGTTGATGCACACGACCAGTTATGGGTTCGAAATCGTGAATTGAAAAGGCGTATGGATAGTTATAACCATCATACCCTACAACATCAAAAGGATGCGAGGCATAAACCATATCGAAAATTTCGTCTTGTTTTTTTATTTTGATGAGAAACTCACCAGATTCATTATAAGTTTCCAATTCTTGAGGCTGTCTTAAATCACGTTCACAAAACGGCGAATGCTCTAATAATTGTCCGAACCAATTACGATAACGTTTTGGTGTGTATATTGGACGATAAGATTCTACAATAAACAATCTGTTGTCTTCAGTATCAAAATCTAACTTGTAGATTATACCTCTTGGCACCAAAAGATAATCACCATATTTAAAATCTAAATTCCCTAAATGCGTTCTTAATTTTCCTGAGCCTTTATGGATGAAGATTAGCTCATCGGCATCTGTGTTTTTATAAAAATAATCTTTCGTGGATTGTTTTGGTGCTGCCAAGATGATATTACAATCACTATTAGTCAATACAATTTTACGACTGTCTAAATAATCATTTTCTGGTTTTACTTTAAATCCGTGAAAACGGTAAGATTGCATATTATTTGCCTTTGCAACCTTTGGCGCTACACTGTACTGCTTCCTTATTTCTTTTACTTGTGTTGGTCGTTGTTCATGATAACTATTGGTAGACATACCATCGAAACCAATAGTACCAAACAATTGCTCATAGTAAAAGTCACCATTAGACTTTTTAAACTGTGTATGACGTTTTGGTGGAATCTCCCCTAATTTATGATAAAATGGCATTGCAAAATTGTTTAATTGTTGAATTGTTTATTCGTTTACTTGAAGCAAAAGACTAAACGTTTTAAAGGTACAAAAATTGAAATTTAATATGGTAGATGAGATTCTTAATTTATCTCAGCTAACAGCACAATTATTCTGGATTCCTTTTGATAAGGAAGTGTAAATGAAGTTTTAAGTTTGGCCAGAATGGTTTCATAGTGTTACAAATATCGAAAAATTTTGTAATATGAAAATTATTTATCTGTTAGTTCTGAAAAATGATGAGATGTTCAAATATTTTAGTTGTTCTTATTATTATCTACTCCTATTCATGCAAGCCAATTTATAAAGGAGTAAATGGTATAAATAAAGAAATAGAATTTACTAGTTTAAATGATTATAAAGATTTCATTAATAAAACAACCTCACTTGATTTAGAAAAAATATTAGTTGTAAAAGAGCAAGACTACAACGATTTAATATTCGATGTTATGAAAAGAAGAGTTGTTTACTATTATGGTATTTTTGATAATGATAGACTTGTAGCTAACGGTTCAGATTTAAAGGATAAAAATAGCTGCTTTGGATCAATCTCTAGTGTAATTAATAAAAGTATTGGTAGCTCCTCATCTGGCGTTTATCAAAGTAGTCCTCTTTCAGATTTTTCTTATTATAACTTAGATGGGGATAAAGTTGAATTAGACTTTAGTAAAGATTTGATCGTTTACACATATTCTTATAAATTAGGAAAGTTGTCAAAAAATTTAGATAAACTTATACTTGACTTAAAAAGGAATAATCTATCTTATAATTTTATAATCATCAGTTTAGATAATATAGCATCAAAAAAGCACTGATTAATTATTTTGAGATTGTAATTAAAGAATTAAAACTCTTAAAAGATTTTTCTTAAATTTAAAAAAGTAATCTTTTATTTATGAAAAATTTAAGTCTACTCATCATTATTTTCATTTCTACTCTTCACTTAAATAGTCAAGAACACACCAATAAGAAATATGCTTTTTCTACAGTAAAGTTAAGCAGTTACATGACTTTCTCTTCAGATGTATACGAACAGAATTATAAAATCGAAGTTGACACTAATCCCTTGCTAATTTATGATTTAAAATATCCTAGCCTTGAATTTAATTCCGAAGCTTTAAACACCAAGTTGTTTTCAAACATTAGCATTGTAGAAAACACCTATTATGATTACACACAAAATTTAAGAGGCTGTAAACCTTTGGATAATGGTATAACAAATACTGTTAACAGTAAAGAGGTTTTGTTGTCTAGTATATTTGATAATTTTCTAAATAATTACCTTTTTGAAGGTAAGGGCATTTTCTTTATGAATTAGAGAAACAAGTTCAGTATGACACTTCATTTCATATCAAAACCAAAATCCTAGATTAAAGAACCAATAACTATTACCGGTCTCTGGAGAATAGGTGTACTTTCCTTCTATTGGCCCTAAAAACGTTTCCAAAGAATAGCCCAAAGCATAACCTGTATAATCTGGTGAAGAGAACCAATTGCCTGTTTCAAAAAGTTCGTCTTCTACATTAGCAATATTAGCAGCAAGAATAATGTGGTGTTTTTTGAAAAGTTCATAATCTAAAGTAAGATTGGTTTTTACAAAACTATTCGCTATAACATCTACATAGTCATAACCGTAAAACGAATAGATATTATTGATGAAATTTTTGCCATAACCTCCTAATGCAAAATTAAGTGAAGTTGTAGATTTATCACCAACAGTAAAACCTCCTCTAGATTCTAACCTTACAGCCATTTTATCACTTACACTAAACGCATAACCAATATCTGCTTTAGCTATAGAGAATTCTTCAAAATCTTGATTAAAACCTGAAGCATTCAGATACAAATGGAAATCACCATTAAAATAGAATCCTCTTTTAGCAAAATTAGAATCGCTATAGCTGTCAAACTTTAAATTTCCAAAAAGACTAAAGTAATCCGTGTTTTCAAAAACAATATCATCATTTTGATCTTCTGACAACAGTGTCTCTGAAGTTATCTTTAAACGCTTGTGTTCTACACCTGCCCTAAGTGCAAAATCTTTCCTGAAAATTGTCTGTAAGTACAATTGATTTGTAAAATCCTGATACTCTATACTGATCTTATTAAGCCCAGCCAAAAGGGTGTCTGATATAGCCACGAAAGGATTAATATTACGTTCAAATTTATTATAACGCGATTTTAACCCTATACTGATGTAAAACCCTTTATCTATAAAGTAATCGAAATTATAACGTGAATTGTCACCTAAAACTACATCTAAGGATGCAACATCGTTATTAAATAATAATCTTTTTTTAGTAAGATTAGCTATCAAGGCGCTTTTATACAAACCATCATAATGCAAACCAAATCTTAAAAAAGTAGAAGCTTTACTCTCTGTAATTGTACCAGTAAGACTATACTCTTCACTATTATCAATTGGAACTAATCGGTATCTAAAAGTGTCAAAATTATTAGTAGCTATTAGGTTGTTAATGTTCTCTTTAAAATCATCTTGACAAAGTTTCTCACCACCTTTAAGCCTTAGTTTACCTAAAATATAAGATCTAGTATAACGATCATTACCTGTTACATTTATATTATTTATTATTAAACTATCAGGTTGTTTTAATTGTGATCTTGTATAATTTTTATCAATTTGTTTGTCTTTTATTTTCAATAATTGAGAGATATTTACTCTTGCCGCCGCTTCACCACTTGCAATAATATCATGACCTTCACTGAATGAAATAACCGAAAAATTTTCAATATCTGGCTTGATATAAATATCGGTTAAAGGCGCTTTGTTTTTCATAGCGTTTATGGTCCTGAAATTATTAATTTGCAGCAAAATATCTGGTGCGGAATTTAAAGATTCTCTGTCCTTTAAACCATCTTGAACATCTACTCCAATAATAACATCCATCCCTTTAGCTCTAAGCTCTTCAACAGGAAAGTTATTTGTAACTCCACCATCGATTAAAATTCTATCACCTATAACTACTGGTTGAAACAAAGATGGCAACGCACCACTTGCCGCAACAGCTTCTGGTAATCTACCTTTGTCCATAACTACAGACTCTCCTGTTTCTATATCTGTTGCAATACAAAAGAAAGGTATAGGTAGTTCGTCAAAATCTCTAACATCATTAACCGGAAGCATTAATTGATATAGTAAGTTATAGACATTTTGACCTCTAGACAAACCTGAAGGTAAATTAATTTTAAACCCATCAAAAGGCAGACTTACCGCATATTTTTCAACATTCTCTCTTTCATAAAATGGTTTAGAAGATCTTGGAAACTTATCGTTTATAAGCTCATCAAAATCCTGTTGTTCAAACATTTCTTCTAATTGCTTACCTGTATATCCTGTAGCATATAACGACCCAATAATGGCACCCATACTAGTACCGGCAACATAATCTATTTTTACACCTAAACTATCAATAACTTTTAAAGCCCCTATATGTGCAAAACCTTTAGCTCCGCCACCACTGAGAACCAAACCAACTTTAGGTTCATTTTTGTCTTGAGCCAGCAATGTGAATGATTGCAAACCAAAAAACATTACTGCAACTAGCAATAAAAATCTTTTAGCTATTCTTTTATGATATATTTGGGATTGTTTCACCTACTCTTTATGATAATAGTTATAAATTTTATTTGCTCTAGACACTCCTACAACAGCTTCCAGTTCATCTAACTTAGCATTAGCAATTCGCTTTACAGTTTTAAACTGTTTCATTAAATCTACAATGGTTTGTTCACCTACACCAGAAATATTCTCCAATTCTGTTTTTAAAGCTCCTTTACTGCGTCTATTTCTATGGTGTTCTATCCCAAAACGATGGGCTTCGTTGCGTAACTGTTGTATAATTTTTAGAGTCTCACTTTTTTTATCTAAATATAAGGGAATTGGATCATTTGGATAGAATAATTCTTCTAAACGTTTTGCAATTCCGATAATAGCTATTTTTCCTCTTAACCCTAAAATATCCAAACTCTTTAATGCGGACGACAATTGTCCTTTACCACCATCAATAATTATAAGTTGTGGCAATGGCTGATCTTCTTCTAACAAACGTTTATAACGTCTAAAAACCACCTCTTCCATAGATGCGAAATCATCTGGACCTTCAACCGTTTTTATATTAAAATGGCGATAATCTTTTTTACTTGGTTTTCCATTTTTAAAAACTACACAAGCTGCAACAGGGTTCGTCCCTTGAATATTGGAATTATCAAAACATTCGATATGTCTTGGTTCTTCAGACAAACGCAAATCCGCTTTCATTTGTGCCATAATTCTATTGGTATGACGATCTGGATCCACAATTTTTATCTGCTTCAACTTATCCATTCGGTAATACTTAGCATTACGCTCAGACAAATCTAAGATGCTTTTTTTATCACCTAATTTCGGAACCGTAACTTTAATATTTTCACCAAGGTCGACTTTAAAAGGCACATAAATTTCTCTTGAATTTGAGTTGAATCGTTGTCTTATTTCTGTAATCGCCAATTCTAAAAGTTCTTGGTCAGATTCTTGAAGTTTCTTTTTTAACTCTAAAGTGTGAGATCTTATAATAGAACCATAACTCAACTGTAAAAAGTTGATGTAAGCATACGTTTCGTCACTAACGATTGAAAACACATCTACATTACTAATCTTAGGATTTACAATGGTAGATTTAGCCTGATAATTTTCTAAAACCTCTAGTTTTTCTTTTATTTTCTGTGCATCTTCAAATTGCATCGCCTCCGCATACTGCCTCATTTGAGTCCTAAACTGCTGCAGTGAATCCTTAAAATTTCCCTTTAAAATCTCACGAATGGCAATAATATTTGCATGGTATTCTTCCTCCGATTCATAACCTTCACAAGGTCCTTTGCAATTGCCCAAATGATATTCTAAACACACCTTGTATTTTCCTGCTTCAATTTTAGCTTCGGATAAATCATAATTACAAGTACGCAATTGATATACCCCTTTTATTAAACCCAAGAGTGTTTTCACGGTTTTCATACTGGTATATGGACCAAAATATTCAGACCCATCTTTTATGACTCTTCGGGTTGGAAAAATCCTAGGAAAACGTTCTTTTTTTACACAAATCCAAGGATACGATTTATCATCCTTAAGCATCACATTATACTTAGGCTGATATTTTTTTATAAGGTTATTTTCTAATAGTAAAGCGTCATTTTCGGTCTCAACAACAATATGTTTAATCGATGCTATATTTTTTACTAAAACTCGAGTCTTTCCATAATCATGTTGTTTAGTAAAATAACTACTTACACGCTTTTTAATATCTTTGGCTTTACCAACGTAAATAAGCTTATTGTTAATATCAAAATATTGGTAAACTCCAGGCTGATGTGGCAGCGTTTTTATTTGTATATCTAGGGTTGTTTCTGGCATTATATCAAAGGTAATAATAAGATTTCAATACCTGTATTTTGAATGAACTTTATCACTATCTTGCGCCACTTTTTTAAAAATAAAATTATGACTAAAAAGGTTCTGGGACGTGTTGACAAAGTCGACTTTCCTGATTTAAATCTTAATACAATAGACGTTAAAATTGATACTGGAGCTTACACCTCAGCCATACACTGTTCAAAAATCAGAGAAGAAGGCCAAAAGCTTTACTGTATCTTTGAAAGTAAAGGGCATCCAAATTTTAAAAGTGACGAAGTTGTTTTTGATGAGTATTCCTATACTGATGTTAAAAGTAGTAACGGTCACAGAGAAAATCGATACAAAATCAAAACATCTGTGATATTCTTTGGTAAAAAATATAAGATTAACTTAACTTTAAGCACTAGGGAAGACATGAAGTTCCCTGTATTAATCGGCCGTCAGTTTTTGAGACATAAATTTTTAGTAGACGTTGATTTAGAAAATCAATCATTTAATCAATAAACCAATGAACATAGTCATTTTATCGCGTAATCCTCACTTGTATTCTACAGCTCGTTTGATTGAAGAAGCTGAAAACAGAGGTCATGAGGTTGAAATTATCGACCCTTTGAAGTGCGATATCATCATAGAACAAGAAAAACCAACAATTTTTTATAAAGACCGGTATTTAGATTATGTGGATGCCATAATTCCTAGAATTGGAGCGTCCGTAACATTCTTTGGTTGTGCTGTTGTGAGACAGTTTGAAATGATGAATGTTTTTACAACCGCTTCCTCTGATGCTATATTACGTTCAAGAGATAAATTAAGAAGTTTCCAACGTTTATCTAAAGCTGGAATTGGGATGCCAAAAACTGTTTTCACCAATTATTCTAGAGATGTTGAGGAAGTATTACAACATGTTGGAGGACCACCAGTAATTATAAAACTACTCGAAGGCACACAAGGTTTGGGTGTTGTTTTAGCCGAAACCAAAAATGCTGCCGAATCGGTTTTGGAAGCCTTTAATGGTTTGCAGGCAAGAGCATTGGTACAAGAGTTTATTAAAGAAGCCAAAGGTGCTGATTTAAGAGCTTTAATAGTGGATGGACAAGTGGTTGGTGCCATGAAGCGTCAAGGTAAAGAAGGTGAGTTTAGATCTAACCTTCATCGTGGAGGAAGTGCGAACTTAATAAAGCTTAGCGACGAAGAATTAAAGCTAGCTACTAAGGCTGCTCGTGCATTAAAATTACCTGTTTGTGGTGTAGATATGCTACAATCGGCAAGAGGTCCTTTAATTATGGAGGTTAACTCTACACCAGGTTTAGAAGGCATAGAAGGAGCAACAAAAAAGAATATTGCCAAAGCTATTATTACATATATAGAACGTAATAGAAAATAGATGAGCGATAAGGATATATTACATATTCTAGGTAAAAAAGTAGCGCTTGGACAAAGTGCGAAAGTAAGCTTTAATGTTGCTAAACTGCACACCCAAAATACTATTGACGTTCCAGTAATTATTGAACGGTCTAAAAAACCAGGACCAACAGTTTTAATTACAGCTGGTATTCATGGTGATGAAGTTAATGGTGTAGAAATTGTACGCCAAATCATTGCCAAAGGCATTAATAAACCTAAAAAAGGTACGATAATATGTATTCCTGTCATCAATGTATTTGGCTTTATACACATGGATAGGGAGTTTCCTGATGGTCGTGATCTCAACCGTGTTTTTCCAGGTAGCAAAATAGGATCTCTTGCTAGTAGAGTAGCTCATAAATTAATTACTGAAATCGTTCCTCATGCAGATTTGATTTTGGATTTTCACACAGGTGGTGCAGGACGTTTTAATTCACCACAAATACGTATTGTAAAAGGCGACCCCGAGCTCGATGAGTTGGCTCAAATCTTTGGAGCTCCATTTATTTATTATTCAAAAAATATTAAAAAATCGTTCCGAAGTGCTTCCTCAAAAATGGATATTCCTATTTTACTTTTTGAAGGTGGGAAATCTTTTAATATAGATAATAATATTACCAATACTGGAGTTAATGGTATAAAACGAATTCTTCACCACTTAGGTATTTTGAATAGTAAATTTACCGTCTCTAAGCCAAAGAAAAACTGTATTAAAATTCAGGGAAGCAAATGGATTCGTGCTAGTCATTCTGGAATGTTTAAGGCTGTGATAAGCATCAATTCTGAAGTAAAAAAAGGAGACGTTTTAGGTCATATCACCGACCCTTACGGTAGCTTTAATCATTTTGTAAAAGCGCCTAATAATGGTTATATTTTTAATGTTAATGAATCACCTATTATCTATCAAGGTGATGCTATTTTTCATATTTCAACCAAATTAAAACCTTGAAAAAACCAGACCTACGCCAAAAATATAAAGCTTTAAGACAAGAGCTTTCAAATGATCAAATTGAAGATTTTAGTTTAGCCATTGCAAACCAATTGCTGAAACTAGACATTTGGAACTATTCCTTTTATCATTTGTTTCTAACTATTGAAGAACAAAAGGAGATAAACACAGAATATATCTTAAATATTTTAGCTGGAAAGGATAAAAACATTGTGATTTCTAAGAGTAATTTTAGAGATTACTCTATGACTCATTATTTGCTTACAGATGGTACAAAGCTTATAAAAAGCGACTACAATATTCCTGAACCTCAGGATGGTATAGAAATAAAATCTTCTCAACTAGAAGTTGTCTTTATTCCACTTTTAGCATTTGATGAAGAAGGGCATCGTATTGGTTATGGTAAAGGTTTTTACGATCGGTTTTTAGCAAATTGCAAACCTGAAACTATTAAAATTGGGGTATCATTTTTTGAAGTAGAAGAGGAAATTTTTGAAACTTCAGACAATGATATTAAACTAGATTATTGTGTGACTCCAAATCAGGTAATTCAGTTTTAGTCTCTTCCTCTTTAAAAGCCTTTCTGTTAAACACAATCAATATCCCAATACCAGTACTAATAGCAACATCAGCAACATTAAAAACGGGATCAAAAAAGGAGAATGTTTTTCCACCAACAAAAGGTAACCATTCTGGTAATTGCCCGCTCCAAATAGGAAAATGTAACATATCTACTACATCTCCATAAAACACACCTGCATAACCACCTTCTTCTGGTAAAAATGTAGCCACTTCCATATGACTATCACTAAACAAAATACCGTAAAACACCGAATCTAAAATATTACCTAAAGCACCAGCAAAAATAATAGCGATAGCAAAAATTAAAGTTTTAGATCTTTTCTTTTTTACAACATCTACTAACCAAAACCCAATTCCTGTTACAGCAAAGATTCTAAAAAGCGTAAGGATAAGTTTTGCTGATTTATCTGAAATGAAAGTAAAAAAATCGCTCAGTTTAGTTCCCCAAGCCATACCATCATTCTCTACAAAAGCAATTTTAAACCATGAAAATACAGTGACATCTTCACCGATTACAAAATGTGTTTTTACATAAATTTTACTGATTTGGTCTATCAGCAAAATAATAATTATGATTATTGAAGCTTTTTTTAGGGACATTTAATTATTTTGGACAAAAGTAAATAAATCACCACATAATTAATCAGCCCAGAGCGTATTACTGTAATAACCTGCCTCTCGTTCTAAAAAGTTATCATAATAAGAATTTGCGGTTTCTGTCTCAAATACATAAACTGGTCTAAGTAGTAAGTAATGATATTCTATATAGAGATGATTATTAAACCAATTAATTGTAGAATTTTTTGAAGACCATTTGGACAAAGATTTATTAAGATAAGTATTGAAAATACTAAAATCATTACTCTGATATAAATGTATTATCTCGTGAGACATAAGAGATAAATCATTTTTTTCTGGAGAGTATAGAACAACATTGCCAGGTAAAGCTATACCGCGTGAATGAGTCTCTGTGAACCTATTGGTATTACTCGAAAATATAAACTCACCAGTTTTTAGTGTCTTATTTAATTCAAATTTAGTTTGCAACGCAATACCTATGGTATAAGTAAAAGCAACTGGCATCAACCTATATTTTATTGAAAACTCATCTTTTGTCATAATCTCTATTCTGTTAAAACCAATATTAAGATGCCACCTATCATAAAAATTAGTGTTGAGTGCCGCATTTTCTTTTATGGACGTCCCTGCCGCATTAACAAGCTTTGCTGCCCAAAAGTACTCCCATTGCTCCTGTCTTTGAGCCTCTCGTAATATACGTTTACTCTCAAAGGTGAGATAACCTCCTAATGCCCCTTGCCACAGGGACTTTTTTATAACCTTACCCAATGGTTCTTCTTTAGGCTTATTTATTATTGCACCAACCGTACTGAATATTGCTCCAAAACCAATGTTATATAAAGCTGCTTCGGTGTCGTTGGCTTGAGCTTTTGCAGATAAGCAAACAGCAAAACACAATACAATTATAACTGTTATCCTCATAATGAATTTATTATTTTCGAATAAAGACTTTGTTTTTTAAAAATTTTCATTTCAATAATTTCAATTTCTTTATCGAGATGTTTTTCTATGCGCCCATTTGGCAAAATAACACAAGAAATTCCATCATCAGCTACTTTTAAAATTGACTTATTGTTTTCTATAGCTCTTACTCTCACAATGTTTAAATATTGTTTCTTGCCAAAATATGAGCCATTCATAAAACGCTCACTAGTCAATAAAAATAGTACATCGGTTTGGTTGCTTTTATCCGCTACAAAAAAAGAAAATATTGATTCATAACAAACTAATGGAAATATTTTATGAGAACGTATTATATCTTTTTCGTCATCCTTTTTATTCTTTACATAATAACTAGGATAAAAAGACGTAAAAAGAGATGGGGAAAACTCTTTTATTGGAACATATTTCTTTTTAGTTCTAAAAAAAGAATTACTTTTTGACACAACTGCAATACCATTGAACCTAATATCTTTAGTGTTAAATAATTCCGTCCCTATAATAAACTTAGAATTTGGATTTTTATTGAAAAACAAATTAATATAATTTGCATAGATACCATTTTTAAATTCATTTGGATGCAACGCTTTAAAAAATAACTCAGGTGTTACAATGAAATCAGCCTCCGGAACCTCTTTAAGATCTAAGTAAAGTGATTTAGCTTTGTTATAATTTGTACCTGATTTTAATGGATTATAAGCCAAAACATTTACATAATTATCCTTAGAATTCTCGTACGAATCATCATAATAGTAAATAATCGATATAATAGGCAAAATAAAACCTAAAGAAAATAATGTTAGAATTTTTCTTTTTTTATCATAAATAGTCCTATAAAGAAGCCATCCCATAAATAGTAACCATATACCTCCTCCTAAAGTACCTACAACGGCATACCACTTTATTAGATAATATTGGTTTCCTAAAACATGTCCGAAATTTAGCCAAGGAAACGCCAAATCCCAATTCGCATATAAAACATCTACCAATGTATAAGTAAAAATAAATAAAATAACGCCCCTTTTGCCTCTGATTATATAATATGATAAAAATACTGGTGTATATAAAATGGAATTGGCTAAAAACACTAACAGACATTTATAACCATCAACTGTATATAACCAAAACAGGCTAGATAGGTTGAAGAAGAACAGAAGAACAAAACTCATTATACACTTAACCCATATATTTTTATCAGATTGGGTGTCTAAATAGTAAAATATCAATGCAATATTTAATATAAAAACTAGACCATAAAAATTCCATGATATAAAATTCAAAAAACTAAATACCAGCAATATAAGTATTGATTTCATTAAGGTAATTTTTAGTGTTTCAAAAAAAAGATCGTTTCAAATATGAAACGATCTTTTGAAAATAAATTAAAAACTTTTTAATCATTATTTTTGTCAATCTTCATATCAGCTCTCATTGAAGTATAAGCACCTATATAGACATCATTTTCTCCTTCATCTCCTGTTTCTATAACATAGCCTGTGCGACCGATATAAAATGACAGGTTAGCATTATCTGGAAATTCTGCTAAATCTTCTTCTGTTATAGTATATGTACCAACATCATCAATTGTTAAACCTTTTATCAACCTCTCATTATATTCATTAACCATTTCTTCGGTAAACTGACTAGTAGGCTTATATTCAACAGCCAAAATAATTCCATTGACATTATTAGGGTCAGCATTCCAAGTGATATAAGAACCTGGTTGTATCTTACCTTCTTTTAGGTTGTAAAGGTTTGCTGAAATTATTTCTGGTATATAAAAAGAAACAACATCATCAGAGTTTGAGCTATTTCTTGCTTGTAGTAATTTGTTACTAACCTTTACATCTACCTCCTTGCCATAATATTGGCTTAAATTGTCAACATTGCTGTTCCAAGTAATAAATTCGTCACCACTGAAAATATTTTCACCTACATATTGATCTTCATCAATTTGAAATTCTATGGAACCCAACTCTACTTTAGACCTTGCGCTGATTACATCGATGGTGTTTGTATTATTAATAGCACCAAGGCTTTGTAACATAATTCTATTATCAGTTTCGGCGTTTGCAAACTCTAAATAGTCTTCAAAAGTTTTTACGTTGCTGATTTCAGAAGAAGTATCTATTTCGTGGCTTTCTTCACTACACGAAAAGCCAATTAGAATAATAAACAATATATATATTTTATTTTTCATTTTTTTCATTTTATTTTAATTAACAACTTTCTCTTCTCAAATAAATCCAATTAGATATACCTATACTTGTGGCATATCCTTGTGTTATCTCTGAAAACCATAAACCCCTAGCATAAGAAGGTGAGTTACTAGAGCCCCAATAGGGACCGCATTGTTCCCAATATTCTACACTGATTCTAAACTCTGTATTTTCTGGTATTGGTATAGTCATAGTAGTGCCTCCAGAAGTATCAGGATTCCAAACATATTCTTTATTGTAGTTAGCACAGCTTGCAGAAATCGTTATCACACAATAATATTGATTTGGATTGCTGAACAAACTAGAAGCACTGGAAGCTCCAGTCCACAAACTAGGACTCGCAGGCACAGCCCAATTGTTTATACGCCCTGGAGGCATACCTGACATTTGGAAGAGAACTATTTCAGTATCTCTTTCTTTTACAGTGCAACCTCCTGAAGTATCTTTCTTAGTACCTTTACCACCACCACTGGTAGACATAAATAGCATAGCCATTAATGGCAATATTGAGAAGGAAAGAATTCTTTTTATTCTTATATTCATTATTACATAAAGTTTTAATGCTGAAATTTTAAAAAATTTCAACAATAGTTAATAAAATAAAAACAAGGAATTATATAACAAGGTAACAAGGAATAACAAGTAAAAAAACCAGTACTGGTTATTGGATCAATCCAAAATGTCAATGAATTTCATTGTATTCCCTTGTTAAAAATACAGTGACGTATCTTGACGATGTAAACTTACTCACAAAAAATTGTAATTTTTAAAAATTACAATATACTTTTTCAACATTATGAATGTTAATATTTTATTTACGCTTACAGCCCTTACCATATCTAAGAAGTGCGGAAAAACCGTAATTTTGCAATATTTTATTGGTTATTTTTAAAATTTTTAAAATTTGAAAACCAAAAAAAACTGAAAAAGCACACTATTCCAGCATTTAAGGTTTTTGAAATTAAAAAAATATCTACATTTAGAACAAATTTTTATTATTTGAAAAAGTTGATGGAACTATTATTCTTTCTCTGCGATAATATTTCCATTGATGGATTTTAATTGCCAATGCGTTTGTTGACCTTCAAATTCATCAACCACAACAGTTCCATTATTTGAAGTAGCTATCACTTTTGCATTTGAGGTATAAACGTTTATATTACCATTAATGGTATTAACAACGGCATTTTTTGCCATACCGTTAATCTCGCAAAATCCTTGTTGTAGTTCAATGAATAGTGTTTTAAAATGACCAGCAGCAGCAACAGAGCCAATATCACTTTTTATAGTTAAACTTAAATGTTCAGGTATTTTTAATTGTAATGTAGTTGCTATGACTTTATGGGCATTTCTTTTATCATCTGCAATATCAGTAAAGGATTGATGCTCTAATTTTAAGCTTAAGACTCCATTTTTAATCTTATCTACAACCTGAAATTCATTTTGATATTCGCCATCTAAAGTAGAAACGATTTTAATATCATCAACCTCTGCAGTTGTTACAGAAATCGTAAAAATTTGATTGCCATCAATTTGAATATAGCTAATTGAGTCTGCATCTATTGTTTTAACAATGTTATTTTGGCATTACTAAATAACACAGAAAACAAGATTAGTACAAAACTAAAAGACCTCACAGGTTGGTTGCTGAGGTAACTCGAAGCAGAAAACCTGTGAGGTCTGTATATGACTTTATTTTTCTGCATATTTTGATTCCTGCTTTTCACTTACGCTAAAGCTTGTGCCTCCGCTAAAGCTTTGGCGACACGCGGACAGCGAACAAAGCTACAGGAATTTGTTACTTCTGCATATTTTTAGCTTCGATACTAAGCGTTGCGTGCGGAACAAGTTTTAATCGTTCTTTGTTGATTAATTTTCCTGTTACACGACAAACACCATAGGTTTTGTTTTCAATTCTGATTAAAGCGTTTTTTAAATCGCGAATAAACTTTTCTTGACGAATTGCTAAAGCAGAGTTTGCTTCTTTACTCATAGTCTCACTACCTTCTTCAAAAGCCTTGAAAGTTGGAGACGTATCGTCTGTACCATTATTATGGTCGTTCATATAAGCACTTTTTATCAATTCTAAATCGTGCTCAGCTTTATCAATCTTATCTTGAATTAGAACTCTGAATTCTTCTAAATCCTTATCTGAATATCTATTTTTTGTGTCTGTTGCCATAATTTTAATGTTTTTGAATAAACAATTTGGTATTTACATCATCAAAAGCAATTTCTATACCATTGTCTAGGTTTTCAATAATTTCTAAGTCTTCAGTCAATGTCTCAGATTTAATGTAGGTCTCATTTGAAGAAATAGCCGCTTCGATTTGGGCATCTTTTTGAAGTTTTACATCAATTCTGTCTGTAACTTCAAAACCTGAATCCTTACGTAAATTTTGTATGCGGTTTACGAGCTCACGTGCAATACCTTCTTTACGCAATTCATCACTAATTGTAACATCTAAAGCCACGGTTAGGGCACCTTCATTTGCAACTAGCCATCCTTCAATATCTTGAGACATAATCTCAACATCATCAAGTCCCAAATTAATGTTTTTTCCATTAACTTCAACATCTAAATTACCATTTTGTTCAATTTTTTTAATATCATCAGCAGAAAAAGCATTTATCGCGTTCGCAATCAATTTCATATCCTTTCCAAATCGAGGTCCTAACACCTTAAAATTCGGTTTTATTTGCTTTACTAAAATGTCTGAAGCATCTTCTAAAAGCTCAATATTTTTGATATTAACTTCGTGCTTTATTAAATCTTCAACAGCTTTTATTTCTTCCTTTTGTTGCTGATTATCAATAGGAATCATAATTTTTTCAAGTGGCTGACGCACTTTAATTTTCTCTTTAGCTCTCAACGATAAAACTAATGAAGATATTGTCTGTGCATTCTCCATTTTTCGTTCAAGCACTTTATCAATAGCACTCTCATCTGCTTTAGGGAATTCCGCTAAATGCACACTCTCAAAACCTTCTTTTTGTGTTACAGCGTTTAGATCTAAATATAAACGATCCATAAAGAATGGCGCAATTGGTGCACCAAGCTTAGCGATGGTTTCCATACACGTATACAGTGTTTGGTATGCCGAAATTTTATCGGTTTGGTAATCGCCTTTCCAGAAACGCCTTCTACTTAAACGTACATACCAGTTACTTAGATAATCTTGTGTAAAGTCCGAAATTGCTCTCGCTGCCTTTGTTGGCTCATATTCGGCATAATACTCATCTACCTTTTTGATTAAGGTGTTTAATTCTGAAAGAATCCAACGGTCTAATTCTGGTCTTTCATTTAGAGGAATATCAGCTTCTTCGTATTTAAAGCCATCTAAATTGGTATACAGACTGAAGAATGAATACGTGTTATATAACGTTCCGAAGAACTTACGTTTCACTTCCTCTACACCATCAATATCAAACTTTAAGTTGTCCCAAGGGTTGGCATTACTTATCATATACCAACGTGTAGCATCTGCTCCGTGATTTGCCAAAGTTTCAAACGGGTCTACAGCATTGCCTAAACGCTTAGACATTTTTTGTCCATTCTTATCTAAAACCAATCCGTTAGACACTACATTTTTGTATGCCACAGAATCGAATACCATTGTTCCGATAGCGTGCAATGTATAGAACCAACCACGTGTTTGGTCTACACCTTCTGCGATAAAATCTGCTGGAAAAGCCTCTTTCTTATCTATGAAATCCTTGTTTTCAAACGGATAATGCCATTGTGCATAAGGCATAGAACCAGAATCGAACCAAACGTCTATCAAATCACTTTCGCGCTTCATAGGTTTTCCTGAAGGTGATACCAATACGATTTTATCAACTACGTTTTTGTGCAGATCTATTGTTTCGTAATTAGCTTCAGACATATTACCGACTTCGAAGTCTGCAAAAATATCGGCTTCGAGAACCTCAGCCTCCACAGCTTTCTTCATCTCAGCCTTTAATTCTTCAACAGAACCTATGCACAATTGTTCTTTACCATCTTCAGTTCTCCAAATTGGCAATGGAATTCCCCAAAATCGTGAACGTGATAAGTTCCAATCGTTCGCATTCGCCAACCAATTACCAAAACGTCCTTCGCCTGTTGATTTAGGTTTCCAGTTGATTGTAGTATTCAGCTCGTGCATTCTACCTTTTACGTCAGTGACTTTGATAAACCAAGAATCTAATGGATAGTATAGAATTGGTTTATCTGTTCTCCAACAGTTTGGGTAGCTGTGCTTATATTTTTCAACCTTAAAGGCTTTATTTTCAATTTTTAATTTAATGGCAAGTTCTACATCTACAGATTTCTCTGGCGCTTCACCATCATTGTAATATTCATTCTTTACGTACTTACAAGCAAACTCACCCATTTCGGGTCTAAAACGACCTTGTAAGTCTACCAATGGCACTAAATTACCATTGTCGTCTTTTACCAACATTGGTGGTATTTCTGGTGTGGCTTGTTTTGCTACCAAGGCATCATCTGCACCAAAGGTTGGTGCTGTGTGTACGATACCTGTACCATCTTCAGTAGTAACAAAATCTCCAGAAATGACTCTAAAGGCATTTTCAGGATTATCGTTTGGCAACACATAATCTAGCAGTTGTTCGTACTTAATACCAACTAAATCTTTTCCTTTGAATTCTTTAACGACATAGAAAGGAATCTTTTTATCTCCTTCATTGAATTCAATAAGTTCTGGCTTGGTTTCTACTTGCTTGTATTTTCCATCGAACTGTTTACCAACAAGACTTTTTGCTAATACCACATTCATTGGTTTGAAAGTATATTGGTTATAGGTTTCAACCAGAACATAATCAATCTTTGGTCCGACCGTTAATGCTGTGTTACTTGGTAACGTCCAAGGTGTGGTCGTCCAAGCTAAAAAGTAAATATCACCTTCATCTTGAAGGAAATCTGGTAACGTTTCTGCTATGGCTTTAAACTGAGCTACAATCGTTGTGTCTGTAACATCTTGGTATGTTCCTGGTTGGTTAAGCTCGTGCGAGCTTAAACCTGTACCTGCTTTTGGTGAGTATGGCTGAATAGTATAACCCTTGTACAACAAATTCTTGTCATAGATCTGCTTTAGCAACCACCAAACGCTCTCCATGTATTTGGATTTATAGGTAATGTACGGATCATCCATATCTACCCAATAGCCCATTTTTTTGGTAAGGTCGTTCCAGATGTCAGTGTAACGCATTACGGCTTTTTTACAAGCTTCGTTATATTCTTCAACCGTGATTTTTGTACCAATATCTTCTTTGGTAATGCCTAATTCTTTTTCAACACCAAGCTCTACTGGCAGACCGTGTGTATCCCAACCTGCTTTACGCTTTACTTGGAAACCTTTCATGGTTTTGTAACGAGGAAAGATGTCTTTTATGGCACGTGCCAAGACGTGGTGTACACCAGGTAAACCGTTTGCAGAAGGTGGTCCTTCAAAAAACACAAAAGGTTCTTTGCCTTCACGTGTAGTTACACTTTTTTCAAAGATATTTTCAGCCTCCCAATAGTTGCTTATCTCTTCTGCAACTTTTGGTAAGTTAAGTCCTTTATATTCAGGAAACTTTGTACTCATTATTCATGGTTTCTTTTCGAGGTGCGAAATTACAGAATTTTTGGTGAAATTCTATATCGCAACTGCTGTAAAAACAAAAGGCCGTTCCCATAGTTTTGGAAACGACCTTGTACTTAACTAAACTAACTAGATTATTCTACTATAATCTTCTTACTTACAGAACCGTTACCTTCTGTAACTACTTGCACTATATATACTCCTGTACTTAAGTTTGATAAACTAAACTCATTGTAAGAGCTATTAAACTCGTATGAAATTGAATTGACAGTTTTGCCTAGCATATCAACAACATTAACTCCTTTTATCTTTTCGTAATTAGGATTCAGAATCACAAGTCTTTGTCTTGCATTTGCATAATAAAAGTTGATAGATTCTATGTCTTGATCTATTTGAGACAAGGTGCTTGAATCATCTTGAAAAACAATCTCAAAACGATTTGCAAACTCACCGGTTTCTGTAGCAAACTCAAAAGGTTGCTCACTCCTTAGATCATAATATTCATTTGTTAAGTTATCTTTTATAAAAATGTCTTGACTATCATCTACGTTTTCTATCTCTGTGAGTTTGATTGTGTAGTTGTAATTTCCAGATGATTTTAAAATCAACGGTACAACCTTATCATTTGTTATTTCACCAAAGGCTTGCATAGTCATTGGCTCACCATTTAAGGTTGAAAATAGATCATCCGTGTAACCATTAGTGTTTTTTGCATCGTATCCATAATCAAAATCGTCTGAAGTTGTATTACTGAATCCTAATAACAACTCTCTTTTGGCTGCTGGACCATTTACAGAATTGAACTCTAAACGGATTTTTCTCATGATATTATCTTCTGTTTCCTCAGAATCCAATGATTTTGCATAGCCAGAATTAGCTCCTCTAAAAAATACAGAACCGTTATTATATGATCCATCAGCATCACTTTCTTTAATAAATACTCTTTGGCTATTTTGGAAGATAATGTTACCATCTGAAATAATTTCTACCATAAAGCCTTGCCCTACTGGTATATATTTTGAAGGTGTTTTTGTACCATCTTGGCTACCATTATTTGCTCCTTCGATACCAACAAATTGATATGCTCTTACCGAACCAAGTTTATTAACTTGAGCGTAACCACCATTGGCATCATTCAGTGCATGAGAACTTCCACTCCACTGTTGCCATAAGTAAACAGTTCCTTCAATTATACCTACATTATCATCAATAAACTCATGTAAATCTAATGCTGAAGGATATGGGTTTCCTAAAAGGTATTGCGTTTGTGATACTGCTGGCACAGAACCACTTCCGCCAACATCACTAACATTGACAAGTATAGTTCCGTTATTAGGTTTTCCTTCAAAAAGATATTGTTGTTCTGATCCAGAAACTCCTGTACCTTTTTGAGAATACCCTATTCCTGCACTAATTGGATCGTTTTCATCTATAGACTGCCAGTCATAGTAGGTAACTCCGTTCATGTAGTTATATAACCAGTATCTACTTATTTTTCCTGCTTGATTGTATGAATTGGTAAATTCAAAACTAGAGCCATCGTTCTTTTTCAACATGTTTAAACTGAACGTTGAATTATTAGAGTTGTTTACAGATGAATTGTTATCCGTAAGACTTGTAGCACCTACAGAACCTACAGGTGAAGCCCAATAGTTATACCAGTAAAAACTTGAAGAACCTTCTTGTCTGCGCTTTAATTTACCCGTTGCCGAGGTAACCAAATCACTTTTACTTCCTTGAACTAACTGTGAGTCTCCTTTTAAGTCTATGGTACCATCTAATTTTATGTACCAAGAATTATTTATTACGTTACCATCTTCAACATTCAAGGTACCGTTGGAATCAATTAATAATCCTGTACTAGAATATGACTCTGATAAAGAAACTTCATTATCTATTTCGACGATATTCCAATATTTATTGTTGTTAATATCATTGATATCCCATACATCACCATGTTCCCAAGTACTCTCTGAAGTCCAATTACCATCTTGGATAGATCTATATGGTAAAGGTGCTGTTTGAAAACGTAGATTTTTTACATTATAAATCGTAGCACCTGCGGTTTCGTCTATTGATGATGTTACTTTATTATCAAGAATATCATTTTTAAATGAATCCATCTTGTAATATCTAATCAAGTTATTTCCAATATTATTCTCAGAAATCTCTTTAGGTATTATTTTTCCTTGGTTGAAATTTTCATTCTCATCTAATTCCTGATATACAATCCTTTGTATTTCCTCTTCAGATAAATTGGTATTGAATACTCTTACCTCATCTATTTCTCCTTTGAAATAAAGTTCAGAGCCTGAATCAAATGGCTTTCTTCCTATTCTAAATTTTGGGTCAGATGAAAAAGGAATACTTCCTGATGCTGTATCTCCCGAGGCTACTTCTTCTCCATTAATATATATTTTCGATGTTTCTTCAGAAGCTGTACCATTATAAACCACAGCTATGTGTGCCCATTTATTATATTCTAAGTTTGTAGAACTTGGAGCTTGTATAAATGTACTATTGCTATCATAAAATCTAACTCTCCCGCCTGAACTAATTCTTACCCATGAATTTTCCTGTCCCATAATTGCTCCAGTTGAGTCAAAATCAGCATCTATTTTAACCCAAGCCATCATTGTTACCTTAGATAACCCTTCGATAACATTTGAAGGTTCTTCTATATAATCATTCCTCCCATCAAAAAGTATACTGTAAGAGCCATTAACTAAATCTCTAGGCGATCCAAAAACAGAATTATCTGTATCAAATTCGTCTACTATACCATCACCATCTGTGTCTGCAGATCCAGTAATCACTCCATCGTTATTAGTATCTAGATGTGCGTAAATTGTGTTACCAATATCACTTCCATTAGCAATATCATTTGTTGAATCATTACTAAATAAATCCAAGTAATCTGGTATACCATCACCATCTGTGTCAACAGGAAGTGTATAACTTAATGTTCCATGGCCATCATAATCATCTAATAAAGGTAAAATTCCATCACCATCTTGATTATTACCTGCTGTACCACTTAATCCGTCTTCATAGTCTTGACCATCACCAACACCATTTCCGGTAATATCTATGTCACCATACCCATCATACTCAACACTATCAAAAATACCGTCGTTGTCACTATCTAAATCTAAATAATCTGGCACACCATCTCCATCTGTATCAATAGGCACAACACTTTCGTAGGCGTCATGTACTCCATTTCCATTGGCATCGACCCAAGGGTTTGTAGAATCACCATATACGGTTCCGTCTAAATTATCATCAATCAAACCTAATTCAACCACATTCGGAATACCATCATTATCGTTGTCTAAATCATAAATATCTGCTACGCCATCATTATCTGTATCTGTACAATTGTATTCCGTCAATATAGAAAAAGGAAGTAATGTTTTAGAAATAGTTGAGCTAGAATATGACACACTTAAAGATTCATAACCACCATTCTCATAAAACAGTATAGTGATTGAATGATAACCCGGAGTTAAATCAATAGTTCCAAACCTTTCTTGTGATGAATGTTCTCCATCATTGTCAACTACTTCTTCTCCATTAATAAACAATTTTGAACCATCATCAGAAGTAGTGTAAAACGTATACGTCTCTGTTGTATTTATTTTAATAAATCCAGTATATCTAATGGCAAAAGTATTATCGTCTCCAGGTGTTATCATCTGCCAAAGTGCGTCGACGTCGAATTCAGATATACTACCTGTTGCTGTGGCACCTGAAGTTGGAATATTGTCTACACTTGGCATAACATTCATATCGTAAAACTCATATGATAGACTTTGGGTAACTTGATTACACCCAGCACCTTCATCTACATTTAATATGCCATCATTATCAATATCTAAATCTGTAGAATCTCCAACGCCATCACCATCCGTATCGGAATCTAAATATAGGGTAGCGCTGTTTTCAATTTGAATACATGAATTATCAACATGTGTTACTACTAAAGTATAAGCACTACCATCCAATCCAGTAACATCCGAAATATTTAAACTAGCAGATGTAACACCAGTATAAACACCACCATTTACTAGGTTTGTGCCATTTAATTGCCATTGGTAACTCAAACCTGCACTTACATCTGTATAGTTACTTGAATAATCTGGTTCACCATCTGTGGTAAATGTCGTTGTACTTTTTGCTATTGCACTTGTTATAGTAAAACTTGTACCTGCACCAATTGCAACTAATTGATCCCCTAAACCTGTAGCATTTACAGTAACTTCTACTGCTGTAGTGACGTTGGCATTTGTACCTGTATAAGATGTTGAAGCACCAGCAACTAGACCATTAGCATCAACTCCTGTACCATCTACCTGTCCGTCTGAATTACTATCTAAATGACCAGCTTCTATTACATCATTACAGCCGTCACCATCACTATCTATATTTAAAAAGTCAAATATACCATCCCCAGAAGTATCAATAGGTGAAGTAGCTTCTGCTGTATCGTCTACTCCGTTATTATTATTATCATTATATGAAGCATCGTTATTATCAATCATTCCATCATTGTTAGTATCTAAACTTCCATTACCAGCTTCATCGATATCGTAAATACCATCGTTGTCCGAATCTAAATCTAAGTAGTTTGGAATTCCATCATTATCTATATCCATACAGTTGATTTCCGACAACATAGTAAAAGGAATTAATGTTTTAGAAATAGTTGAAGTTGAGTATGAAGCTGTTAAGCCTTCATCTCCTGTTCTTTCATAAAATAATATTTCTATTGGGTATACACCTGGAGATAACGCAATATTTCCTGATATCTCTTGCATAGAATGATTTCCATCATTATCAACAACCAGATTACCATTTATAAATAACTTTGAACCATCATCAGAACTGGTATAAAAAGTATATGTTTCTTCTGTATTAATAGTAATAAAACCACTATATCTGATTGCAAAATTTTCATGATCACCAGGTGTAATTGTAGACCAAAGTGCATCTACATCTATCTCAGATACACTTCCTGTTGATGTAGCTCCCGTTGTTGGAATATTATCTACACTTGGCGAAACATTAATATCATAAAACTCATAAGACAGACTTTGCGTAATCTCATTACATGCAGCTCCTTCATCTACATCTAGGATTCCATCATTATCACTATCCAAGTCTGTGCTATCAGGAATTCCCTCACCAATATTGATAAGATAATCCTCTACTTCACCAGTATTGTAGTTATAATCACAGGCCGAAAAATCGGTTTCAGTTGTATCTCTAACTCCAATACGTATTTTCGATAAGGCTTCGTCAGCTGTACCTGGTATTGGAATACTAACAGGAACAGTTACTGTTTTTATTCCACTGACATTATTGTTATCTTGAAATGTAAATAAAAATTGTTCCCCTGTATCATCAAAATCATCATCAGAATTCTCATTAAAATTCAACCAAATAGCTACTGTATTTTGATTGGTATTCCAGCCGTTTAACCTTACAGTTATATTTCCTGTTAAAGTTTCTCCTACAGGAACATTACCAGCAGTAACACCAGAATAATACGTAAATCCACCTGTAGTTCCTGAGCTGCTGTTATCTATTCCAGCTATTGAAACATTTGAAATGTAAAGGGTGTTATAGTTATTGATGTTTATTGGGTCACAAAATACAGGTACTGGATCAGTAGGTGAGCCAACTCCTGAACCACCAACAAAATTCACATCATAATCTTCTACTTCGCCAGCCTGCCAATCATAATCACATGAGGTAAATGATGTACTAGTACCAGTCCTCATACCAATACGCATTCTTGATAACCCGTTTTGAACAGTTGAGGGTATCGGAATACTTATAGGAACGGTTACATTTTTCTTACCACCACTGTTATTATTATCTTGGAAAGTAAATAAAAAACGTTCGCCACTATCCTCAAAATCATCATCATCGTCTTTGTTAAAATTTAACCAAACCACAACTGTGTTAGCATTTGTATTCCAACCATCTATTCTAACCCTTACACTTCCCGTAAGAGTTTGACCAGCAGTTATATCTGTAGGCGCAACACCAGACTGATAGGTATAAGACCCTGTGGGTCCTCCACTACCTTGATTAATACTTCCTAAAGAAACTTTAGATATATAATTGGTATTAAAGCTATTAATATTAGCTGGTGTACAATATTGAGCATTTAAGTCTAAAAAAGACAAAGCACAAAATAAAAGCAAGAAACGAACTAAAAGCGTTTTTGAAGTTTTCATAGGTTAAGATAATAGCGTCAAGGACAAAACTTTGAGGGGCAGAACCGTCCTTTAAATCAACAAAAATTAAAACTGTTTTTTAATAACGAAGCAATTATATGAATAAATAATCTAATAATCTAATAAAAACATCATTTTTTATCGATAAAGTGATAATTTAATCCGACAAAGAGTGATAATTGTAAGAAAATAAATCGTAAAATAATCTTAAAATCATATAATAAAACTTGTTAAATCTTCTATTCTTGATATTAATTGAATCTTTATATTCGACTTTAACAAACTGATTTTATTATACTTAGAAACAAATATAGTAGAGAAGCCTAGCTTTTCTGCCTCTAATATCCTTTGTTCAACACGTTGCACTGGTCTTATTTCACCAGATAAACCAACTTCAGCAGCAAAACAATAGTCTCTTGGTAAATCAACATCTTCATTTGAAGATAAAATAGCCGCAACTACCGCTAAATCAATAGCTGGATCATCGACAGTTATTCCACCTGTTATATTTAAAAAGACATCTTTAGCACCTAAACGAAATCCTGCTCTTTTCTCTAAAACGGCCAATAACATATTTAATCGCTTTGCATTAAAACCAGTCGCAGAACGCTGAGGAGTGCCGTAAACCGCTGTACTTACTAAAGCCTGTACTTCAATCATTAGTGGACGCATACCTTCAATAGTAGCTGCAATAGCATTTCCTGAGAGTTCACCATCCTTTTCTGATATTAAAATTTCAGAAGGATTAGAGACTTCTCTTAATCCGGATCCTTGCATTTCATAGATACCTAACTCATTAGTAGATCCAAAACGATTTTTATTTGCTCTTAGAATTCTGAAAACATGGTTCCGATCTCCTTCAAACTGAAGTACCGTATCTACCATATGTTCTAGAATTTTTGGACCAGCTATGTGACCATCTTTAGTAATGTGACCAATTAGAAGAACAGGTGTAGAAGTTTCTTTTGCAAACTTTATAAGCTCAGTTGTACACTCTTTAATTTGTGATATACTTCCTGCAGAAGATTCAATATAATCGCTATGTAAAGTTTGAATAGAATCTATTATAACGATATCTGGCTCTACACTTTCAATTTGCTTGAAGATATTTTGGGTTTTGGTCTCTGTAAGAATATAGCAGTTTTCACCATTTGGATTGATACGTTGAGCACGCATCTTTATTTGCTTTTGGCTTTCTTCACCTGAAACATATAGTGTTTTATAAGGTAACTTTAAAGCTATTTGAAGTAACAAGGTACTCTTCCCTATACCTGGTTCACCACCTAATAGAGTTAGTGATCCATTAACCATACCACCCCCTAACACACGATTGAGCTCTTCGTCTTGCATATTAAGACGCGCTTCTTGAGATGTGTCAATTTCATTAATTTTTAAAGGCTTTGAAACACGCTTTGAAGTTGAACTTTGTGTTTTCCAACTACTTTTTTCTGGCTTTTGAATAACCTCTTCTGCAATGGTATTCCATTCTTTACAAGATGTACACTGTCCTTGCCATTTAGCATATTGAGCACCACAGTTTTGACAAAAAAAAGTTGTTTTTACCTTAGCCATAATTTAGATATCTATAGAAACCTTTAAGTTTTTTATATGGCTAAATTAAGATAATTTTAGCTGACGTCCTTAAGCCAACTTACCAGAAGTACAACTCTTAAGGCAACTTTTCTAAACGAGATATCATTAGACATCAAATAGTGCTTTACTTTCTTGAAAATTGCCTCAAAAAAGTAATCTGTTGACAGTTTTCTTTTAATTCTCGCCATTCTCAACCTCTCCTAATTCTTCTTGAATATCTTCAGTTTCTACCTCTGCTACCGTAACTAACTCCTTAAGTTTAGCAGAAATATATTCCTTATTTATATTAGTGGCATCTTCTAAAATTAAAGCTGACTCGTAAAGCTTTTTTGCTTTTTTAGTTTTACCCAACTTTTCAAAAGATTTAGCTTGATAATACGTGCCTAATAAAGTTTCTGGAAAAAGTTTATTTGCTAATTTCCCTAGCTTTTCTAAAGACTCATAATCTTCACGTTGTTCTGCAACTTGCGCCACTTTCTCCAACTCTTTCTCACTTATGTCTTTTGTAATTCCGAAGAGTTCTTCAATTCTATCGTACCTATCAACCAAGTAATTATCTAAAGTCCCTTCGTACGGTAATACTTTTTCCTCTAACTCTTTTTCTCTAAGCGGATTGTATAATTCGAAAATTTTATCAAATGACTTTGCAATAGCTCCATTAACCAACGTATAATGGTTCTCACTCTCAAAATCATCAAAATAATACATCACGTTAGGATTTTCTATACTTTCAATTTTATTGTGAGTATTAAGAATATTTTTCCTCAAAAAAGGTATATCCTTATCTGATGTTGCCATATAATAAAAAATCTCTTTTTTAGTAGATTCTAAATATTGGGAGATATAACTATTTATAGAACCCAAAAAATCTGGACTTATACATACGTATGCCTGAAAATCTGGCACTTCTTTAAGCAAATAAGAATTAATAAAATTTCCCATAACATCATGCCCAACAGCAACTCTAAATTTACTAGTGTTATAATTTCTATCCATATAAGGAATCAGCTCATTTAAAACAAACTGATGAAATCTATAACCTGAATCTGTTGGCAAACCTGTTGTTTCGTCGTAGTAAGAATCGTAGGTACGTTCTTCTCCCTGAATTATACCAACGACAATTGAACCTGGCATATCATCAAAATAAGTTTGAAAATCGACTTGACCTGCTACTGGTTCAAATAAGTAATCAGCATCAAAAACTACTATTAAAGGATACTTTAAATCAGACTCTGGATCGTAATTCTTTGGAAGTTTTATCTTTAACTTTCTAGTTGCACTTAACCTTTCTGAAGAAAACTCTTTGTAAATCGTTTGGGAAAAAGATGTACAGTAAACGAGACAAGCAACAACTATAATAATAGTTTTTCTCATAACTAGTAGGTTTGGTTTGGGATTCCAAACATACTAAAATATCGTTAAATTATATATTTTTTTCGACGAAATGCATTTAGTCGTTCATTCCTTCTTGCAAATCGTAAACTTTTTCAAGCATTAATTCTTTGTCTATGTATTGTGAAGGCTGTAAAAGTAGACCTGCTTTATATCTTAACAAAGCCTTTTTTGAATTTCCAATTTTTTCATAGTACATACCTGAATAGTATGCGCTTAACATTGAATCGGGAAATTCTTTATTGATTAATTTTGATAAATTTTCCAATGCATCTAAATCATCTTTCTTTAAACAGGCTGTTGAAATAGCTCTTATATCATTTTCTATCAACTCTTTCTCAAAACCATAAAAACGCTCAATCTTCTCATATTTAGTAATTAAGTAATCGTAAGGTGAGCCTTCATAAGTAAGAATTTCTTCATCATATTCTTTACGATCTATAGGTTTATAAAGTTCAAAAATTTCATTTAAAGATTTAGGAATACCTCTCCCAACTAAAGAATAATGATTACCATCTTGAAACTCCTCAAACTTATAATGTAAGTTTTTGTTTTCAACACCTTTAAAAAGAGAGTCTGCTTCAACTATAGAGGATCTTAAATCCTTTACATCAGCATCTGCAGTTGCCATATAGTAAAACGTTTCTTCTTTTAAAATTGATAATCTTTGTTGCAACCTACTTACCATTTCGGGAGCAAAATCTGGACTAAGCGCTACATATGCTCTAAATAAAGGATTATCTTTAAAGAGGTAATAATTTATAAAATTTGCGCTAAGATCGTGCCCAAATATCACACGGAAACTTGAAGCTTGATAGTTGTCTTCAACATACGGTATTAACTCTGCAGCAATAAATTCATAAAAATTTGCGCCTGTATCTTTAGGAAAATAATTATCATCACTGTAATAAAAATCTTCATTCCTAGTATCATTTTGATTGACACCAACAACTATACAATCAGGAATATCACCCCAATAAGCTTGGTAATCTATGTTTCCACCTACTGGCTCAAATAAATAGTCACCATCTAAAACCACAATTAAAGGATACTTTCGTTCACTTTCTGGATTGTAGTTTCTTGGAAGTTGAATTTTAAGCTCACGATCACCGCCAAGCTTATTAGAATTTATTGTTTTATAAATTGTCTGAGCTTCAAGCCCCAAAGCAACAAAACAAAAGATAAAAAGCGTGTATAAATTCTTCATATTGATGGTCAACTGATTAATTAAAGCAAGTTAAAAAATATTTCTATAACGTCGCTTTCTTTCTGTTATAGATAGGAAGAAAAATTAATGATAGACCACCAATAATAATTATTGTTAGTGTTTGGGACGACCACATTATCCAACCATAAGCTCTACTAGGTTCTTCTGCAATACCAAATATTGCAAAGGCAATAACAACTGCTTCGGGAAAAGAACCTATACCTCCATTAGTTGCTGCGATACTGAAACTTGCTAAAATGAACCCGATTAAAACAGCTTGTATAGAAATATTCTGAAGTTCTGGCAGTGCAAAAGTAGTTACATAGAACATTAAAACATACATAATCCAAATGAACAGTGTATGAAAAATAAAAGCCCATTTTCTTTTCATTTTAAAAATACTCATGGCACCCTCAACCAAACCTGACACAAAGTCTTTAATCTTTATTGCTATTGCAGATTCACTCTTTTTTATAAATAATAATAGACCAAAACCCAAAGCTAAGAGTATAATACCTCCGATAATCAGAGTCGGTATATTGAATTTGTCTATAAAAAAATTATATATGAATTCGAACTCTAAAAAGAAGGCTAAAGCAACTATAAGCATTAGCATTATGGCATCAGCTACACGTTCGGCCACAATAGTACCAAAACCTTTTTGAAAAGGTATATTTTCATAATTACTTAAAATTGTAGCTCTAGCGATCTCACCTGCTCTGGGAATAGTGAAATTGATAAGGTATGCCGAATACACAGCCATAATACTATTAGGCAACTTGGGTTTATAACCTAAAGGCTCTGCCATGTATAGCCACCTATAAGCTCTTGAAAGATGACTAAGTATACCAAACACAATTCCGATACCTATCCATTTATAATCAGCTAATTTAAAATACTGAATTAATGTAGATAACGTAATTTTTGATAAAGAATACCAGACCAAAGCAATACCTAAAATTAAAGGCAATGCTATTTTTAGGATTGATTTCGCCCGACTCAATATTTTATTTTAGAAGGTTGTTTGATTCGTCTGGAAAAACTAAAGAAGGCTTAAAAGTTTTAGCTTCTTCAATATCCATAAAAGCATAAGTGATAAGAATTAAAACATCACCCACTGCTACTTTTCTAGCTGCCGCACCATTTAAGGTTATTTCACCACTGTTTCGTGGACCAGGTATACAATAGGTTTCTAAACGTTCACCATTGTTATTATTTACAATCTGAACTTTTTCACCCTGAATGATATTTGCAGCGTCCATAAGATCTTCATCAATAGTAATACTGCCTATATAGTTAAGGTCTGCTCCTGTACACTTTACACGATGAATCTTTGATTTTACTACTTGAATTTGCATGAGGCAAAGATAATTAATTTAAAGCGATATTATCTATAAGTCTTATATCGCCTGCATATACCGCAATAAATGCTCTATATGTTTTGTTTTTTGATTTTCTTTTTACTGGTTTTAAGGTTGTTACATCTGCAATTGTAAAATATTCCAACTCTAAAAGTGGTTCTTTTTGAAATTGCTTTTCAACCCATTCCGCAACTTTTTTAGCACTTTTTGTGCCAAACTTTGCTTTGGCAGTTTTTAGGATTTTAAAGATAAGAGGAGCAACATTTCTATGTGCTTTAGTCAGTCTTTTATTTCTAGAACTCATGGCTAATCCGTCAGAGGCTCTACTGATGTTACAGCCAACGATATTTACAGGTAACTTGTGTAACTCAACAAGTTTTCTAATAATTTGTAACTGCTGAAAATCTTTCTCTCCAAAATAAGCTTTCTGAGGCTCTACAATTTCAAACAGTCGTTTAACCACTGTACCAACACCGTCAAAGTGACCGTCTCTATAAGCACCCTCCATTTCATTCTCAAGGCCATCAAACTTGAAAGACTGTGACTCTACATGATCTCCGTAAATATCTTCTACAGTTGGCGCATAAACCACAATCCTATCTTCACTTACAGTTTTAAGTAAATCGACATCGGTTTTGAGAGTTCTCGGATATTTTACCAAGTCTTCTTGATTATCAAACTGGGTTGGATTAACAAAAATGCTCACCACAACGATATCATTTTCGTCTAATCCTCTATTTACCAAAGACAAATGCCCTTGGTGCAGAGCACCCATGGTTGGGACAAATCCTACAGACTTATTTACGCCTTTTAGAGTGTTTAAATGACGTGATAATTCTGTTTTATTTTGAAATTGTTTCAATGTAATAACAAAAAATTAACGCGTGCAAACATAATATTTTACTGGCAAACTGCACAAATTTTTGTAATTTTGCATGTTTTTACTATTAATTTTCAAAAAGCAGCAGATTTTATGAAAGATAAACGAATATTGTATGTGTCCTCGGAAGTTGTTCCATATTTACCAGAAACAGAGATCTCTTCAATGTCATTTGAAGCTCCAAGAATGGTGAACAAACAAGGAGGGCAGATTCGAATATTTATGCCTCGCTTTGGAAATATTAATGAAAGAAGACATCAGCTACACGAAGTAATTAGACTTTCTGGTATTAACCTTGTGATTAATGACTTAGACATGCCTTTGATTATTAAGGTAGCTTCTATTCCTAAAGAACGCATTCAGGTTTATTTCATTGATAATGAAGAATATTTCAAAAGAAAAGCAACCTTAACCGATGAAAACGGGGCACTTTTCCCAGACAATGATGAGCGCGCTATATTCTTTGCTAAAGGTGTTATTGAAACCGTGAAAAAACTCAACTGGGCACCCGACATTATTCATGTCAATGGCTGGCTAGCTTCTTTATTACCTTTATACTTAAAAGAATACTACAAAACCGAACCTTTGTTCACTGAAAGTAAAATTGTTACCTCTGTATACAATCAAAGTTTCGATGGCACGTTAGATAAAGACATGCTTAAAAAAATAAGTTTTGATGGTTTAGATGAAGAGATGACAAAACCCTTAGAAAAGCCAGATTATGTGAATTTAATGAAAGTTGCTATAGATAATTCAGATGCTATCATAAGAGGTTCAGAACATTTACCAGACGAACTAGACACTTATTTAAATGATTTAAATAAACCAGTATTAGACTACTTTTCTATTGAAGAATTTGCTGATCCTTATACTGATTTTTATAATAATGCTGTACTTAACAGTTAATACTATTTATGAGAAATAAAAAAATTGCCCTACAGTTTATCGCTCTTGGCTTACTTATATCAAGTTTTATAGCTTGTGACAAAGACTTTTCAAATATAGAATCGGATATCATTAATAGTGACAATGCTACAAACTTTGATATTCTATCACTAAAAGAAAATTACCCTGAATTTTCTGAAGTTATTGCGTATACAGATGTGGTTGGACCAGTACAAACCAATAATGGCTCTGGAATTAATACGTTAGGAATATATGATGACGTTTATGGCAGAACCACAGCTAGCTTTGTCACTCAGTTAACTACCAGTTCATTTGATCCAGATTTTGGAGGTGATGATTTTCAGCAAATAGATTCTGTAGTTCTTAGATTACCTTATTACAGCCTTGTTACAGATGTAGATGATGATGGTAACGTAACTTATGAGATTGATTCAGTTATAGGCAGAGACAATATCAGATTGAGAATCTTTGAAAATGAATATTTTATTAGAGATTTTGACCCTGCAGCAGATTTTGATGAAAGTCAAGCTTACTATTCTGATATGACTGCTAGTGGTAGCGAGTCCGTTTCACCACTAGAAGGTGAAGAATTAAGCTTCGTTAAGTTTAACCGTACTACAGACCAATTTGAAATAATAAGCAATGAAGTTGAAATAAGTGAGGATGGTCATGTTCTTAAAGAAGAAAATGAAGATGGCGAGCTAGAAATTTCTGAAAGGCTTTCACCTGGAATAAGAGTTTTATTGGATCGTACATACTGGCAAAATAAAATAATAAATCGAGAAGGAGATGCCGTTCTTAGCAGCCAAAATAACTTTTCAGATTATTTTAGAGGACTTTATTTTAAGGCCGAACCAGTAAATGATGATGGCAGTTTCTTAATTCTAAATACAGCAAGCCAAAATGCAAATATAACTATCTATTATAAAAGGTTAACTGCTTCAACAACTGACGATGTTGAAGCTACAGAGCAAGGAACTTTTGTTTTAAGATTTGGTCCTAATCGAATAAATTTTATTGAGAATGATTTTTCTAACATTCCCCTTACAGATGGCAATTCAAATGAAGGTGATAGCCGATTGTACCTGAAAGGTGGCCCTGGATCTGTTGCTAAAATCAAACTTTTTGATGGTGAAAATGTTGATGATATTCCTGAAATGAACAACTTTGAAACATTTAAAAATCTTTTTGTAGAAACTGATGAAGGTGGTAAGTTTGTAAAGTCCAAAAGGCTAGTTAACGAAGCTAACTTAGTTTTTTACGTTGATGATGAAACTCTTAACAGTAATTCAGAAGACCCAAACAACGAGCCAAACCGCATTTTTGTGTACGACGTAGATAATAAAACACCTTTGTTCGATTATTCATTGGATGTTACAAATTCCACACTACCTTCATTTTCAAAATATAACCATCTTGGTCCATTACAAAGAGATGAAACAACAGAAAGAGGTATTAAATACAAAGTAAAAATCACTGATCATATTAATAATTTATTGATTAATGACTCAACAAATGTTGAGCTTGGTTTAGCTGTTTCATTAAATGTTAATTTAGAAGGCAACTTTTTACAACCAAAAGAAAAAAATACTGATAATGATCAATTATCTATACCTATAAGTTCTATCTTAAGTCCAAGAGGTACTATTTTGTATGGTAGTAATACCGAATCGCAAAACGAAGATAAAAAAGTGTATTTAGAAATATATTATACAGAACCAAACGAATATTAAATAATCAAAAATTATGTGTGGTATTGTCGGTTATATAGGACATCGTGAGGCTTATCCTATAATAATAAAAGGACTACAAAGATTAGAATATCGCGGATATGATAGTGCTGGTATAGCCTTATTTGACGGTAACAATATAAAACTATCTAAAACTAAAGGAAAGGTTTCTGACCTTAAAGAAAAGTTAGAGAAAGAAATTCCAACCGACGGTACATTAGGTATTGGACACACAAGATGGGCGACACATGGTGTTCCTAACGATGTAAACTCACACCCTCATTATTCTAATTCTGGAGATTTAGTAATTATTCACAATGGAATTATTGAAAACTATGATGCTCTTAAAAAGGAATTAATAAAGCGTGGTTACAAGTTCAAATCAGACACAGATACTGAGGTATTAGTCAACCTTATTGAAGACGTAAAGAAAAATGAAGATATTAAACTTGGTAAAGCAGTTCAGGTTGCATTAAACCAAGTTGTAGGTGCCTACGCTATTGCGGTTTTTGATAAAAACAAACCAAACGAAATTGTAGTTGCAAGGCTGGGCAGTCCTCTGGCTATTGGAATTGGAGAAGATGAATTTTTCATTGCAAGTGATGCATCACCTTTTATTGAATATACCAAAAATGCCATTTATTTAGAAGATGAAGAAATGGCTATTATCCGAAGAGGAAAAGAGGTAAAAGTTAGAAAAATAAAAAGTGATAGCCTTGTAGACCCATATATGCAAGAACTACAGCTTAACTTAGAACAAATTGAAAAGGGTGGCTATGACCACTTTATGCTCAAAGAAATTTACGAGCAACCTAGTGCTATTTTAGATACCTTTAGAGGTCGCTTGTTAAGTAATGAAGCCATTATAAAAATGGCTGGTGTTGAAGACAACATGAAAAAGTTTCTCGCTGCAGAACGTATTATAGTTGTAGCTTGTGGAACGTCTTGGCACGCAGGACTGGTTGCAGAATACATATTTGAAGATTTAGCTCGCATACCCGTAGAAGTAGAATACGCCTCAGAATTCAGATATAGAAACCCAGTTATTACAGAAAAAGACATCGTAATTGCAATTTCTCAATCTGGAGAAACAGCAGATACTTTAGCAGCTATAAAATTGGCTAAATCTAAAGGAGCATTTGTTTTTGGCGTTTGTAATGTAGTAGGTTCATCTATTGCTAGAGAAACAGATGCTGGTGCGTATACTCATGCTGGACCAGAAATCGGTGTAGCTTCAACAAAGGCTTTTACAACTCAAATAACAGTTTTAACTTTAATGGCTTTGCGTTTAGCAAGAGCTAAAGGCACCATTACAAGTTCAGAATTTAGACATCATTTAATAGAACTTGAAACTATACCTGGTAAAGTAGAAGAAGCATTAAAATCTGATGCTTATGTACAAACGATTTCCGACATCTATAAAAATGCGACAAATTTTTTGTATTTAGGTCGTGGATTTAATTTCCCTGTAGCTTTAGAAGGTGCATTAAAATTAAAAGAGATTTCCTATATACATGCTGAAGGCTATCCTGCAGCTGAAATGAAACACGGTCCTATTGCATTGATAGACGAACAAATGCCTGTTGTAGTAATTGCTACCAAAAAAGGACATTATGAAAAAGTTGTAAGTAATATTCAGGAGATAAAATCACGCAAAGGTAAAATCATAGGAATTGTTACCAAAGGTGATACAAGTGTAAAAGAATTAGCAGACCATGTCATCGAAGTTCCTGAAACATTAGAATGTCTTTCTCCATTATTAACAACGATACCTTTACAGCTACTATCTTATCATATTGCTGTGATGTTGGGTAAAAATGTGGATCAACCTAGAAATCTAGCTAAGTCTGTGACTGTTGAGTAACATTTCCTGTTATTAAAATTATATTTTAAAGCCTTAAAATTGAACTATTCACAATTTTAAGGCTTAATTTTTTAAAAAAAGTGCTATGCATGCATAATTTTTTGAGAAATTCTTATTGAAATTTCATATATTTAATTAAATTGCTCACTAATAAATTAACTAATACTCTAACATGAAAACAATCTTAACGTTTTTTACAATGCTTTTTTGCGTGGTATCTTTTGCTCAAACCACAATTAAAGGTAAAATTTCTGATAATACTGGGCTACCCTTACCTGGTGCAAATATTGTAGTAGTTGGTACATCATCTGGTACTATTTCAGATTTTGATGGAAACTATACTTTGACCGTGGATCAAGATCCACCGTTTTCAATTCGTATAAGTTATACAGGCTTTGAAGCTCAAACAATTGAAATAACAAGCAATAATCAAACTGTAGATGTTACTCTTGCAGAAGGTAACGAACTTGATGAAGTTGTTATCTCTGCTTCAAGAACTCCTGAACGTATTTTTGAATCACCTGTTACTGTTGAGCGTTTTGGTCTAAAAGAAATTAAAAACACGGCTTCAGTAGATTTCTACGATGGTTTAGAAAATCTTAAAGGTGTAGACATTAACACAAACAGTTTAACTTTTAAGTCTATTAATACAAGAGGTTTCGCGACTTTTGCCAATACACGATTTATGCAATTAGTAGACGGCATGGATAACTCTGCTCCTGCTCTTAACTTCCCATTAGGAAACTTATTGGGTATGACAGAAACTGATGTGCATAGCGTAGAGCTTTTACCAGGTGCTTCTTCTGCACTATATGGGGCAAATGCCTTCAATGGAATTTTATTTATGAGAAGTAAAAGCCCTTTTGATCATACAGGAATAAGCGGTTATGTGAAAAGAGGTATCACCTCTCAAGAAGCTGCTGGAGACAATGATTATACCGATTTAGGTATAAGAATGGCTTATAAATTCAGTGACAAATTTGCTGCAAAAGTTAATTTTGGTTATTTAAAAGGAACGGATTGGGCTGCTGTTAGTGAAGAAGACAAACTAAACAGAGGACTTACAAGAGCCGATACAGATTATGATGGTATCAATGTATATGGTGATGAAGTTAGCACTAATATAAGATCTGCTTCTGGTTTGGGAATTATTCCTGATGTAGAAGTAAGTCGTACAGGATACAACGAAAGAGACTTAACAAACTATAATGCTGAAAGTATTAAAGCAGATTGGGGATTATATTTCCGTCCGTGGGCTAATGATTTTGAAATTCAATATGTAGGTAAAGTTGGTTCTGGTAATACCATTTACCAAGGTGCTAACCGTTATAACCTTAAAAATTTCTTCTTACAACAACATAAAATAGAAATTAGAAACGATAACTTCTTTGTTAGGGGTTATGTTACCGAAGATAAAGCTGGTGATTCTTACGACATGGTATTCACTGGTATAAATATTAACAGAGCTTGGAAGAGTGATGCTGACTGGTTTGGAGATTATATTTCAACATTTGCTGGTTTAACACTTTCGCAACCTACGTTATCTGATGAACAAAAGCATGCACAATCTAGAGCTGTTGCTGATACAGGAAGATTAATTCCAGGAACACCTGAATTCCAGAGAACATTTGAACAGGTTACAAATGATCCTGATTTAGGTTCTGGTTCTAGATTTCAGGATAATTCTAAAATCTATCACGCTGATGCTAATTATAACTTTGGTGATATGATTGAATTTGCTGAAGTACAAGTTGGTGGTTCTTACAGAAGATATAAGTTAAACTCTTTTGGTACTATTTATACTGATACTGACGGACCAATCAACTACTCAGAAGTTGGTGTTTACACACAATTACAAAGATCATTGGAATTATCTGAGAATGTAGACTTAAAATTAACTGGATCTCTTCGTTATGACAAATCAGAACTTTTTGACGGTTTCTTCTCACCAAGATTATCTGCTGGTTTTACAATAAATGAAGATCATAACATTAGAGCCTCTTTCCAAACAGGATTCAGAAACCCAACCACTCAAGATCTTTATATTGGTTTAGATGTTGGTAGAGCAATATTAATTGGTGGTGCTTTTGACAACCCAGAAAGAGATATTAGAAATTATGATTTAAGTGCCGTTGGATCTGCAATTACAGGTCAGAATAATATAAACTTTGATGGTACTGGTGCTTATAATAACTCATTCTTTGCCTCTTCCGTTCAAGATTTTGGAGCCACAGGGAATCCTGCAGCATTAGAAATAGCAAATTCTAATTATGCAAAACCAGAACAAGTAAGCTCTATTGAATTAGGCTATCGTGGTAAAATAAATGACTTCATTATTGATGCTTCAGCATACTATAATACCTACCAAGATTTCTTAGCTAACGAAACAGTTATTGCACCTTTTTATGGTGATGTACAATTAACACAAACAACGACAGGTGGTACACCTTTAGCAGTGGCAGCAATAGCTAATGGAGATTATCAAGTATACCAGACTTACACAAATTCAGATGAAACCGTAAACTCTTATGGTGCTGCTGTTCAAGTCTCTACTAAAGTATTTAACGGTTTCGATTTAAGTGCCAACTACACTTATGCTAAATTAGACTTTGACGTAAAAGCGAATCCTGATTTTAGAACAAACTTCAACACACCAGAGCACAAAGTAAAGGCGTCTTTTGGTAAAACTGAATTATTCAAAAACTTTGGCTTTAATGTGGCTTGGAGATGGAGTGACAATTATTTCTGGGAAGCTTCTTTCGGTGATGGTGATGTACCAGCATATCATGTGTTGGATGCTCAAATTAGTTATCAAGTTCCAAGTATTAAATCAACTTTCAAAGCAGGAGCAACTAACTTGCTACAAGACGAGTACTTTACAGCATTTGGTACTGGTTTAATAGGTTCTCAATACTACTTATCTTGGACAATCAACAATTTATAATAACGGAAAAGAAAAATATAAAATGAAGACAATAAAATATATAGCTTTATCATTACTAACCTTAGGAATGATGAGTTGCGAGAATGAGCTCGTAGACGATTTAAGAGATAGAAATAGTGAAGACCCAATAATTAATGAAGAATTTACACAAGGTATTGCAGATTTTTCAAACTATATAGCCATTGGGAATTCGCTTACAGCTGGGTATACTGACAATGCCTTATATAGAATTTCTCAAGAGAATTCTACACCAGCAATATTGGCACAACAATTCGCAACTCTAGCCAACGGTGGTGACTTTAACCAACCTCTTACAAATGACAATATTGGTGGATTGTTATATGGAGGCACACCTATTGCTTCTCCAAGATTATATGTATATGTAGACCCTGATTCTAACGAAGACAGCTGTCCTTATCCAAACCCAGATAGAACAGGACCATCAATTTTAGGTGTATCCCCTGAAGATCCAAACTCAAATCCTATAGCTCCAACTACAGACATTATTATGAATAACCCAACTGGGCCTTTTAATAACTTAGGAGTCCCTGGAGCAAAAAGTTTTCATCTATTAGCTCCTGGGTATGGTGATCCATCTGGCGTTCTAGCAGGTACAGCGAATCCTTACTTTGTGAGAATGGCTTCAAATCCTTCTACTACGGTACTAGCTGATGCAGTTGCTCAAAATCCAACTTTTTTCTCATTATGGATTGGAAATAATGATGTTTTAGGATACGCACTTTCTGGTGGTGAAAGTAACACAGCATCATCAGATTATAATCCTATTACAGACACAGCTACTTTTACAACTGCTTATAATACTATAGTAAATACTTTAGTTGGAACTGGTGCAGATGGAATCATTGGAAACATTCCCAATATTACATCAATACCTCATTTTACGACAGTCCCTTACGCTCCTCTAGATCCTTGTAATCCTGATTTTGCGCCTCAAATACCTTTATTAAATTCAATTTTTGGGGCTTTAAATCCAATTTTCTCAGCAGTTGACCCAAGTAGAGCTATAGTATTCTCTGAAACAGAAGCTAGTCCTGTTATTATAAGAGATGAAAGCTTAGCTGATATTTCATCTATAATAACTGCTCAATTAAATGCCAGTCCAACATTCCCTGCATTTATTGCTCAATTTGGGTTACCTGCCTCAGCAGCACCGTTAGCAGCAAACTTATTAGGTGCAACTTATGGACAGTCCAGACAAGCTACAGAAGAAGATTTACTTGTATTACCAAGTTCAAATGTAATTGGAACTATTAACACTTCAAATGTTACTGCGTTAGTGGGACAAGGATTACCACAAGCATTGGCTGCCCAATTTTCAGTAGAAGGAATTAGTCTTCCTCTGGCAGATAAATGGGTTTTAATTCCATCTGAACAAAATGAAATTAGTACTGCTATAGATAGCTTCAATACAATAATAGAATCTGCTGCTTCAGCAAACGGTTTTGCATTTTTAGATGCCAATACTTTATTGGATCAATTATCAACAACAGGAATAACATCTAGTGGATACATACTAACATCAGATTTAGTCACTGGAGGTGCATTTTCTCTTGATGGCGTACACCCAAATTCTAGAGGTTACGCACTAATTGCAAATGAAATGTTAAAAGCTATTGATCTAGCTTATGGATCAAATTTCAAAAACTCAGGGAACTTAGTCGATATTTCAAATTACAGCACTACATACTCCCCTACATTACAATAAAAACTAATTCTATATATTTTAAAAAGTGTGTTCTTTTAGGGCACACTTTTTTTATGGAAAAAAGCTCGCAAAAATCACTTTTATTTTTAAATAAAAATATATCTTTGCAGCGCGAAAAACGAGCTGGTTTTTCATATTTAAATTATTGCAAAACAAAAACATATAAGTAATGTCAAAAGTTACAGGTAAAGTTGCACAGATTGTAGGTCCAGTTATCGACGTAGAATTCGGTACTGACGCAGAACTTCCAAAAATTTATGATTCTTTAGAAATTAAAAGACCTGATGGTTCTACTTTAGTACTTGAGGTACAGTCTCACATTGGTGAAGATACCGTACGTACTATCGCAATGGATTCTTCAGATGGTTTAAGTAGAGGTACTGAGGTTACTGCAACTGGTGCGCCAATCCAAATGCCAATTGGTGATGATGTTTATGGACGTCTTTTTAATGTAATTGGTGATGCTATTGATGGATTAGGTGATTTACCTAAAGCTGGTGAAGCAGGTTTACCGATTCACAGATCAGCTCCAAAATTCGAAGAATTATCAACTTCAACTGAAGTTTTATTTACTGGTATTAAAGTAATCGATTTGATTGAGCCTTATGCTAAAGGTGGTAAAATTGGTTTATTTGGTGGTGCTGGTGTTGGTAAAACTGTATTAATTCAGGAGTTGATTAACAATATTGCAAAAGGTCACGGTGGTTTATCAGTATTTGCTGGTGTTGGTGAAAGAACTCGTGAAGGAAATGACCTTTTAAGAGAAATGCTTGAGTCTGGAATTATTAAGTATGGTTCAGATTTTATGCATTCTATGGAAGAAGGCGGATGGGATCTTCAAAAAGTTGACAAAACTGCAATGAAAGATTCTAAAGCAACTTTCGTATTCGGACAGATGAATGAGCCACCAGGAGCACGTGCTCGTGTTGCATTATCTGGTTTAACTATTGCAGAATATTTCCGTGATGGTGCTGGTGATGGACAAGGAAAAGATGTACTTTTCTTCGTAGATAACATCTTCCGTTTTACACAAGCTGGTTCTGAGGTGTCTGCTCTTTTAGGTCGTATGCCTTCTGCGGTAGGTTACCAACCTACACTAGCAACAGAAATGGGTGCGATGCAAGAGCGTATTACATCAACTAAAAAAGGTTCTATTACATCTGTACAAGCGGTATATGTACCTGCGGATGATTTAACGGATCCTGCTCCTGCTACAACGTTTGCCCATTTAGATGCAACAACAGTATTATCTCGTAAGATTGCTGAGTTAGGTATCTATCCTGCGGTAGACCCATTAGATTCTACATCTCGTATCTTAACTCCTGAAATTTTAGGAGCGGATCACTATAACTGTGCGCAACGTGTAAAAGAGTTATTACAACGTTACAAAGAGTTACAAGATATTATTGCTATCCTTGGTATGGAAGAATTATCTGAAGAAGATAAATTAGCTGTAGGACGTGCACGTCGTGTACAACGTTTCTTATCACAACCATTCCACGTAGCTGAGCAGTTTACAGGTATTCCAGGTGTTTTAGTAGATATTAAAGAAACTATCAAAGGTTTTAACATGATTATGGATGGTGAATTAGATCACTTACCTGAAGCAGCATTCAACCTTAAAGGTTCTATCGAAGAAGCTATTGAAGCTGGAGAAAAAATGTTAGCTGAGGCGTAAACTAGTAATGAGACATGAGATGTTAGTAGTGAAAACTTCTAATTTTACTCAATGCTCAATACTCAACACTAAAAAATATGTATTTAGAAATTGTATCACCAGAAGCAACATTATTTAGTGGAGAAGTAACTTCAGTTACTGTTCCTGGTGTTAATGGCGAATTTGAAATCTTAGAAAATCACGCACCTATTGTTTCAATTTTGAAAGAAGGTGATGTAAAAGTAGCAGGTAGCGTTCAATTAAAAGAGGAAGTTGCTTCTAAATTTACTAAGTCAGATAAAGGAGTGTGGTTAGCTATCAATTCTGGTACTATAGAAATGAAAGATAACAAGCTAATTATCTTAGCAGATTAATTTATCTTATAAATATTATGAAAAACGCGAAGTAAATTACTTCGCGTTTTTTTATGGCATATTTTTAACTGCTTCAAGCTCTACTTTCAACTCTTGAAACATTGTCATAATAGAACTTAGTTTTAGTTCCTTTTCATCATATTCTTGAGTATTGATACAACATGTAAATTTCCATAACTCTAGAATACTTTCTCTTTTAACTAAATAAGGTTGATATGCTTTGTTATCTGAACTTAAAAGTAGATTCTGAGTATCATTCTCTGGAATGTAAATACGCTTATAAACCAAGCCATCATCTTTAGTTAACACAATGTAAGTTCTACCATTATTAATGTCACTAATATTATCAATAAACTTAGCGACAACAAAAGCTCCATCCTTAACTGGTAACATGGAATCCCCTTTTATAGGGAAAGCTCTATGTGTTCCTGTTGGTAGAAATGGTAGTTTTATTTTCTGAAGCTGCTCTATGTATTCAGGGTCATCGTAGCCTGATAAATAACCTGCAGTAGCTTTAGCTGGAATGATTTCAATTAAATCTTCATTTTCCTCATTAACTGTTATGGGGAAAAGTACACGCTTATTCCCAACTTCTATAAAGGAAGTATCCTTGGCTCTACGGAGATCTTTTCTAACTAAAATATCAATTGGTATATCAAAGTAATTTGATAGATCTATCAATCGCTCTATTGGTGGTTCGCTTCTACCTTCTTCATAAGATCCTACGACGGAACGCGTCCATTTTAGCTCATCCGCAAACCGTTCTTGAGATAATTTTCTTAAGGTTCTTAAATGTTTTATGTTGACTTGAATCGGTTTCAAAATATTTGCAGCAATATTATTTACTACAAAATTAAGTATTAATAACTACAAAAAAATAGTTAAATTTCTTCTGATTAAACTTCAGGATTAATTTGAAGCTCTTCTCCACTTTTTATTATTGTTGGAAAAATCATTGGTGCTAATGACTTCACAGGCTCATAAAGCACACTATTTTCAATATCATCTTCTTCCATAAAAGGAACCGTCTTGTTTAGTTTATTAAAAACAATAAGTAAAACACTGAGTATTAAACCAATTTTTAGAGCACCAAAAACACCACCCAAAAGTTTGTTTAAAAGACCCAAAGCAGCAAAATCTGCGAGTTTTGTTAGAGCTTTACCAGCCAAGCTTATAGCTAAAACAATAATTACAAAGGTGATAGCAAAGGCAACAATATTTATGGTTTTTTCGTTCCAATCTACTTTAGATTCTAGCAAATCAGCAGCAAAATAGCTAAAGTGTATTGCTCCATAAACACCCAATACAAGGGCAACTAACGAGGCAACTTCAACAAAAAGGCCTTTAAAGAGACCTCTTACAAATCCAAAAAGCAGAAGAGCTGCCAAAACAATATCAATGATACTCATAATACTAGCGGTTTTAGCAAATATAAATTAACTTTGCTAATTCTATAACGCGTAAGTTGTAAGATAAATTATGGCAAGAGACGAACAGTTAAAAGAACGATGGGGTTTGGTGGTGCAAAAGCTCTCTAACCAATTTGCAGATGGAGATACGTTAGATCTAGATTCTATTATATATCTTATTGGAGTTCAAGAGTTAGGGCAAATTCACAGAACATATAAAAAAGACCACAAATTAGACCTTATGCATATTGCAATTTGTAAACTTTTGGAACCATATGGGTTTTATGAATTTGATTTTGTAGATGAAGATGGTTGGCCACATTATAAAGTAAAAGAACAATTACCATTTCTAAAAGCAGGTGAACAAAGTGTGTTGATGAAAGAAGCTATCGTTAACTATTTTGTTGAAATGGAGTATATCGATTGATATTTTTTAAATTTGCAGTCCTAAATTTGAATTACTGAGCTAAATTCAGCAAAAATGATAGACAAGTTAAAAGAGTTGATAGCAGAAGCAGAAGCATTTTCTGCACAGTCTAAAGAAGAGATAGAGGCATTCCGAATTAAATATTTAGGGTCTAAAGGACTTTTAAAACAATATTTCGCTGAATTTAAAAATGTAGCTAACGAGCAAAAGAAAGAGTTTGGTCAAACCATAAATCAGCTTAAAAAAACCGCTGAGGATAAAGTTAATGTATTAAAAGAAGCTTTAGAAAGCCTGGAAGAAGATAAGGGCATTTACGGTGACTTATCTCGTCCTGGCGAACCAATTGCTATTGGTGCTCGTCATCCAATATCTATCGTAAAAAATCAAATTATTGATATTTTTTCTCGTATAGGTTTCAACGTTAGTGAAGGTCCAGAAATTGAAGACGATTGGCACAACTTTACGGCACTAAATTTACCAGAGTATCATCCAGCACGCGATATGCAGGATACGTTTTTCATTCAAACTGATCCTGATATCTTATTAAGAACACATACAAGTTCTGTGCAGGTACGTTATATGGAAAATAATAAACCACCAATTAGAACTATTTCTCCTGGTAGAGTATATAGAAATGAAGCTATTTCTGCACGATCACATTGTTTTTTCCACCAAGTAGAAGGTTTGTATATTGATAAGGATGTAAGTTTTGCAGACTTAAAACAAACGCTTCAATATTTTACAACAGAGATGTTCGGAAAGTCTAAAATTCGTTTACGTCCATCTTACTTCCCATTTACAGAACCAAGTGCCGAAGTAGACGTATATTGGGGACTAGAAACCGAAACCGATTATAAAATTACCAAAGGAACAGGTTGGTTAGAGATTATGGGTTGTGGTATGGTAGACCCAAATGTATTAGAAAACTGTGGCATAGATTCTAAAGAATATTCAGGATTTGCCTTCGGTATGGGAATCGATAGAATTGCGATGCTACTGAACCAAATCAGTGACATTAGATTATTAAGTGAAAATGATGTTCGATTCTTAGAACAATTCAAATCTGCTCTATAAAAAGACACACAAATCATAACTTATTATAGCCGATAGTACTAAAAATACTATCGGCTTTTTTATTTAACAATAATTTAACTTCGTTTAGTTCGGTTTGTTCCGAACCAATCATATTTTTGCATCATAAAATTAAATTACAATGGAAAACCTAGAAAAAAGAAAACTCGCATTAGTTGAAAAACTAGGTATCTTTTTAGAAAAAAAAGAGCAAATAGCACCTGTGGCTGCTAGAATTTTTTCGTTCATCATTTTAACTGGTAAGCAAGGAACTACGTTTGAAGATTTAGTAACCAACCTTTGTGCGAGTAAAAGCACAATTTCTACACACTTAAATCATCTTCAAGATCTAAAAAAACTAGAATATTTTACAAAACCAGGCGACCGAAAAAAATACTTTATAGTTAATGTAGACACCATGCTACAAAGTATTGATAATATGCTGAAAGAGTGGAAAAGCGAAAAACAACTTCACGAAGAAATAAAATCATACAAAATAGATGTAAACACCATTTTAGATCAAGAGCATCAATTTGAATTTGGTTATCACGACAGCTCAATTGAGTTTTTAAATGGTGCAATTTTATCAATAACTATATTAAAAGAATCCCTAATTAATAATGATAATTAATCAATTTTTTCAAAACATGAAACAATATAAAATACATATCATAACAGCGTTAAGTATTGTAGCATTAGTTAGCACAAGCTGTAAGCAAGAACAACCACAGCAACAATCGCAACAGCAACAAGCAATGCCATTGGCAGTAACCACTGTGCCTCAAAAAGAGGTGACAACATATAACACTTACCCAACAACAATAGAAGGCACTATTAATAGTGAAGTAAGAGCAAAAGTGTCTGGTTACATCAATAAAGTTTTAGTAGACGAAGGACAAAAAGTAAGCAAAGGACAAACACTTTTTAAATTAGAAACAGAATCTTTAAGTCAAGATGCAGAAGCAGCAAAAGCCAGTGTTAATGTAGCACAAGTAGAGGTTGATAAATTAAAACCTTTAGTAGAAAAAAACATTATTAGCGAAGTACAGTTAGAAACAGCAAAAGCAAATTTAGCACAAGCAAAAAGTGCTTACAATAGTGTTGTTGCTAATATTGGTTACGCAACCGTAAAAAGCCCAGTAGATGGTTACGTAGGCGCAATTCCTTACAGAGAAGGATCTTTAGTAAGTGCAACTAGCGTAAATCCTTTAACTACTGTTGCCAGTATAGAAAGAGTCTTTGCTTATTTTTCTATGAATGAAACAGAATATTTAGACTTCTTACAAGATACAGAAGGCAAAACACTTCAAGAAAAAATTAGCAATTTCCCAAAGGTTGAATTACTACTAGCAAACGGTCAAGTTTATGACCAAAAAGGAACTATTGAAACGGTTACAGGTCAAATAGACGCTAATACTGGTACAGTAAGTTTTAGAGCCGTTTTTGATAACCCAAATAGATTGTTAACTAACGGAAATAGTGGTACAATAAAAATACCTAAAACCTATGAAAATGCTGTTGTTGTTCCTCAATCAGCTTCGTTTGAGCAACAAGGACAAACGTATGTATATACCGTTGGTGATGACAATACAGCAAAATCATCTTTAATTTCAATTAAGGATAAAAACGATTTGCTTCTTATTGTAGAATCTGGTGTAAAGAAAGGTGATTTAGTAGTTGTAAAAGGTATAGGTAAAATTAAAAACGGAACACCTTTACAACCTCAAAAAGTAGCGTTTGACAGTATTGTTAAACCCTTAAAACCTTTATTTCAATAATATTTAGAAAAAAATTATGTTAAAGACATTTATAGAAAGACCGGTATTATCTACCGTAATTTCCATCATCATAGTTATTTTGGGTGTTTTAGGGTATTCTGCTTTACCTGTAGAACAATACCCAGACATTGCACCACCAACCATTCAGGTTAATGCCACTTATCCTGGTGCAAGTGCAGAAACCATTTTAGAAAGTGTAATCATTCCTATTGAAGAACAAATTAATGGTGTTGAGGGAATGACTTATATGACCTCTTCAGCAGATAATAACGGTACTGCAAATATTACAGTGTATTTCGATCAAGAAATGAATCCTGATATTGCAGCCGTTAACGTTCAAAACCGTGTGTCTCGAGCCAACCCATTACTACCAAGTGAAGTTGTACAAACAGGAGTTACCACACAAAAGCAACAAACCTCGGCCTTGATGTTCCTATCTGTTTATTCAGATAACGAAGATTACGACGGCGTTTTTGTTCAGAATTATTTAAAAATTAATGTTATTCCGGCTATACAACGTGTAAATGGTGTTGGAAATGTTCAGGTGTTTTCTAATCAAGATTATGCGATGCGTATATGGTTAAAACCCGAAAAACTTGCCGCCTACAATTTAATCCCTTCCGAAGTTATTGCCGCACTACAAGAGCAAAGTTTAGAGGCTTCTGCAGGTAGTTTAGGACAAAATGACGGACAAGCATTTGCATATAATATAAAGTATAGCGGACGTTTTAAAACCGAAAAACAGTACCAAGATATTGTTATTAAAGCCTTAGATAATGGCGAATACCTGCGTTTAAAAGATGTAGCTAAAATTGAATTAGATGCGCAAGGCTACGAGTCGTATGGGTTTACCGAAGGCTATCCGAGTGTGAATATGGGAGTTTTTCAGACGGCAGGCTCCAATGCACAAGAGATTATTACAAATATAAAATCGGAGTTAGATCGTTTATCCAAAGACTTTCCCGACGGTATAAAATATGAAATTAATTACGACACCAATGAGTTTTTAACCGCTTCTATGAACAAGGTTAGAAATACCTTAATTGAAGCCTTTTTATTGGTGTTTTTGGTGGTATTTATTTTCCTTCAAGATTTTCGTTCTACCTTAATTCCCGCAATAGCAGTACCTGTGGCCATTATTGGTACGTTCTTTTTCTTAAACGTCTTTGGTTATTCCATTAACCTGTTAACGCTATTTGCTTTAGTATTGGCAATTGGTATTGTAGTTGATGATGCCATTGTGGTGGTAGAAGCTGTACACGCCAAAATTGATGAAGGTGCAACCAATGCTAAAACAGCTACTTTAGATGCTATGCACGAAATATCTGGAGCTATTATTTCCATTACCTTGGTTATGGCAGCGGTATTTGTTCCAGTTACCTTTATTCAAGGTCCAACGGGAGTGTTTTATGAACAGTTTGGTGTTACCTTAATTGTAGCTATTTTAATTTCGGCCGTAAATGCCTTAACTTTAAGTCCGGCGTTATGTGCATTATTTTTAAAAGGACACGACCATCACGAAGACAAAAGCAAAAGTTTTCTTCAAAAATTTTACGACCGTTTTAATACTGGATTCAATGCTGCTACGCAACGCTACGGTAAATCCCTTAGTTTTTTATACAAAAACAAATGGGTAACAGGGCTTATACTTGTGCTTTCAGGAGTTGGTATTTGGTGGGCAGCGTCTACAACACCAACAGGATTTGTACCAGATGAAGATCGTGGTATTATCTTTATGAATGTAGAATTACCGGCTGGAGCTACTATGGATAGAACTAATGTAGTTACCGAAGAATTGTACCAAAAAGCCAAACAGATACCTGGCGTTAGAGGAGTTACGGTTATTAATGGACGAAGCTTAATAAGTGGAGCTGGTTCTAACTACGGTTTAGGATTTGTAAAATTAGATAAATGGGATGAACGTGAAACCGAAGAGTTGTCTTCTAGTGCCATTATTGGAAAACTATTTGGTATTGCAGCGACTATTCCAGATGCTAATATTATTTTCTTTGCGCCGCCAAGTATTCCTGGTTTTGGACTTTCAGGTGGTTTTGAGGTGAATTTAATGGATAAATCTGGTGGAAGTTTTGAAGATCTAGATGCTGCCACACAACAGTTTATTGGTAACTTGATGAAACATCCAGAAATTCAGTATGGACAATCTTCATTCAATACAAGATATCCTCAATACGAGTTAGAAATTGATGTGCCATTAGCTAAAAGATATAACGTGTCTATAAGTAGTATATTCTCTACTTTACAAGGTTATATAGGTGGAATTTACGCAGCTGATTTTGCTAGATTTGGTAAGCAATATAGAGTTTATGTACAAGCCTTGCCAGAAGACAGAACAGATGCAAGTTCTTTAAATGAATTGTATATAAAAACAGGAAGTGGTGAGATGGCACCAATTACACAGTTCGTAGATTTAAAACGTGTATATGGTCCGCAATCTGTAACGCGTTTCAACTTATATAATTCGTCAAAAATTAGTGGAGCATCTAACCCTGGTTTTAGTACCGGTGACGCACTTGCAGTTGTTAACGAAGAAATTAAAAACTTACCAAACAACTACGATGTGGCTTACTCTGGTTTATCTAGAGAAGAGGTAAATGCAGGTAATCAAACGGTTATTATTTTCATATTGGTAATTGTATTCGTTTTCTTCTTACTCGCTGCACAATATGAAAGTTACTTATTGCCATTAGCTGTAATATTTTCTTTACCGCTAGGTGTGTTTGGAGCCTTTTTCTCAACCAAAATGTTAGGCTTACAGAATAACATTTATTTCCAAATAGCCTTAATCATGCTGGTTGGTTTATTAGCTAAAAATGCCATCTTAATTGTAGAGTTTGCACTACAACGTAGACGTAGCGGAGAAGATTTAGTAGACGCAGCTATACATGGTGCAAAAGCCAGATTACGACCAATTTTAATGACATCTTTTGCCTTTATCTTAGGATTAATGCCACTTGTATTAGCAAACGGTGTTGGTGCTGCTGGTAACAAATCTATTGGTACTGGTGCTGCTGGAGGAATGTTAATAGGAACCATTTTAGGAATTTTTGTAATCCCTATTCTATTCATCTTATTCCAATGGTTGCAAGAGAAAGTTTCAGGTCAACCAAAAACAAAAACTATCGAGAACTAAAATTATGATATCACATTCAACATATAAAAAATTAAGTAAACCCTTATTACTTATTGTAGTTGCGATAACAATGCAAAGTTGCTTTGTAGCTAAAGATTATACGCGACCAGAATTAGAAGAAACAGACCATTTATTTAGAACAGATAATTTGCCAGCAGACAGTTTGTCTATGGCAGATATATCTTGGGCTGATATGTTTTCTGACAGTTATTTGCAGCAGTATATTAATGAGGGTCTTCAAAATAACTTAGATATTAGAACTGCAATTCAGCAAATTCTAGTTACCGAAGCTTACTTAAAACAAGGTAAAGCAGGATATTTACCAACGGTTAGCGCTACTGCACAGATGACACGTCAAGAATTGTCTGGAAACAGTCAATTTGGGTCTTTCTTTTCGTCATTAGATCAATATGAACTTTCAGGAAGTTTATCTTGGGAAGCTGATATTTGGGGAAAAATTAGAAGTAATAAACGTGCTAGCGAAGCTACCTATTTACAAAGTGTCGCTGCACATAAAGCGGTAAAAACACAGTTAGTATCTAGCATTGCAACTACATATTACCAATTGTTGGCCTTAGATGCACAATTAGAAGTTACAGAGCAAACAGTTGCCGCTAGAGACAGTAGTGTCATTACAATTAAAGCATTAAAGGACGCTGGACAAGTAAACCAAGTTGCGGTTGACCAAAATATTGCGCAATACAATAACGCAAAAGCACTATTAGTAGATATAAAAGCTACAATTTTTAAAACTGAAAATGCTTTAAATCTTTTATTAGGAAGATCATCTCAGCCTATTCAACGAGGTTCTTTAGAAAACCAAAACTTTGATGCCGATATAAAAGTTGGTGTACCTGCTACTTTATTAAGTAACAGACCAGATGTTATTGCTTCAGAATATGGTTTAATCAACGCTTTTGAGTTAACCAATGTAGCACGAAGTAATTTTTATCCGTCACTAACATTAACGGCTAATTCTGGTTTTCAAAGTCTTGAGTTAGATCAATTACTTAATGCTAATTCATTATTTGCAACTTTAGTTGGCGGATTAACTCAGCCTATTTTTAATCAAAGACGCATTAAAACGCAGCACGAAGTTGCCAAAGCACAGCAGGAACAAGCTTTATTAGCCTTTAAAAACACGCTTTTAACAGCAGGAAACGAAGTGTCTAATGCGCTTTATGATTATGAGGCAGAAACAGAGAAATTTGAATACCGCCAAAATGAAGTTGAAGCATTAAGAAATGCCGAAAGCAATTCAGAAGAATTATTGAAAAACGGATATGCCAATTACTTAGATCTATTAACAGCTAGACAAAGCGCGCTAAGTGCAGAGCTTAATTTAATTGATAACAAACTACAACAAATGTTAAGCGTTATCAACCTTTATGAAGCTTTAGGTGGCGGCTGGAAATAAAATTTAAAAGAATAATGGGAAAGAAAAATAATAAGTACAGCATCAACCTTAAAGAATTAGTCTTAAAGGATGAATCTGTAGCCGAAAAAAACTTAGAGTTTGAATTCGAGAATCACGATAATATCTTCAACATCATAGACATCTTAAAGGCTAAAAACCTATTTGATAATGACAATGAATCTGTTGAATTTGCTGTTGGTTTAAAGTTGTTTAGTGAAGTGATGTTAAAAAACAGAAAGCACGAACTTTTCGAAGATTTCTTTCCCCATTTTTCGGATTTCATGAAAAAGCTTAAAGCTATGTAGAATAATCGTTTTGTTAGTTATTCACTTTCAAAACAAAGAAAATCGACACAAAATTATGAGACCTATCTTAGTTGCCACTAATTTTTCAGAACGATCTAATAATGCTGTACTATATGCAGCTTCACTTGCTCAGGTATTCAATTCAAAATTGATATTATTTAATGCCTTTAGGCTACCTGTGCATGCTGCAAACTCTAGGTTAACTGTAAAATCTATGGATGGCTTAATTAAGAAGAATAGTGACAAATTAAAGGACCAAGCACTAAACCTATCTAAAGAATTTAATATTGATGTTGAGTACGAGTGTAAGTATGTTGATTTAGAGCAAGAGATAGAACACCTAATGGAGGTGAACAACTCACGGTTGTTGGTTATGGGCATGTCTCCAAAATCTATGGAACAAAACTTATTAGGAAACCCTACTACAACCTTGATTAGTATGAGAAAGTTTCCTGTGCTCGCTGTACCATTAAGAGCTCAATTTTCTGGCATTAAAAATGTACTTTTTGCATGCGATTTAATGGAGGCTATACCTCTAAAGTCATTAGCAAGATTAAGGCAAATAGCCTTGCTATTAAAATCTAATGTCACCATATTTCATGTGGAAAACAAGATAAACGAACTGTTGTCTAAGGGTGAAGCTCTACAAAATATTGATAACGAATTAGAACCCATTACACACATATACAAAAATGTAAAGTCTAATGCCGTAATCGAAGAAATTGAAAAAGAAATCAAAGCCTCAAATGCTGATTTATTAGTAATGATTCCTAAAAAATATGGATTTTGGGAATCCATAGTTCATAAAAGTAAAACCAGAGTTATGGCTTCGGGTATGAATATTCCATTATTATCTATAGCAGTAGAATAGTATATAATTACACAAGTAATGATAGATAAATACGAATTGATAAAAACTGCCATTGACAGTTTTACAAAGTTTGGGAGTAAACGTTACACCTTAGACGAACTAGCGACATCAGTTGGTATTTCTAAAAAAACAATTTACAAGTACTTTAGGAGTAAAGAGCATTTGGTTGTAGAAAGTGTAGCTTTTCTATTGGATGAGTTTCGAGATGATGTCAATGAGATATTAAAATCGCATAATGATGATCCTATAACTTGTATAATTTTAATCTATAAGAAAGGTTTTGAAAACTTAAAACATTTTAAGCCTTCATTTATTTTCGGTTTAAAAAAGTACTACCCAAAGGCCAATGAAATATTTGATGATTTCAGAAATGAAATTGTTAACCAAACGGTTTATGGTTTATTAGAAAAGGCTAGTAAAAATGGTACTATTAGACCTGAAGTCAACTTAAGTCTGTTCTGTAGCCTATACTTTAAACGCTTTGAAGAAGTAGCCCTAAGAAACAATAATCTGATGGAAATTTACACTAATAAAGAATTACTAAATCATTTTGTGGTGTATAGCTTAAAAGGCATTTCAGTTTCTGATTACAAGAATGCATATTTTGAATAGTTTGCTATTTTTGCAACATGAAAAAAGACATCACTATTCCTGAAGTAAAGGACGTTTATATAGCTGTAGTACAAGAACAACATATAGAGTATAAAACTCTAGATTGGAATGCATATATCATAAACAATTCAGATAAAGATTTAGACACTGTTCTTATTGTTTCGCAAGGCTATAACGATACAAAAATGACACCTCCTATGCGTCATACACTTGCAAAATTGCCAGCGCGTAGTTATGCCAAGATTGAGTATCTACAAGAAAAGGTTTTAGAGCTTAACAACTCATTTAAAATCACTTTTTTTGAAGATAATCAGATGTTTGACAAAACGTATTTATTCAGAAAAAACACCATCAATGAAAAGGCACTTCAAACTGTTCCTTTAATGCAGTTGAAGGGTGTTTTGGTTAAATAAAATTCCTGCTTTCGCAAGAATCTCTTAATTATTGCTACTCAAAACTGTGACACTGAGCACAGTCTAAGTGCAGTACAAAATCTATTTTTATGTAAGATCCTGAATCAAGTTCAGGATGTCAGAATGAATATTAACTTAACTAGTATTTAGAAGCCTTTTTAGTTTTTGATAGTTTTATAAATGCTATAACAAAACCACTTAAAATGGCAAATGTTAGTAGAATGATAGCCAAGATATCCCAAAATTCATATTCAGGTTCATCAAGGAAGGAATAAGCTAAAAAGATTAAAATAGATTGATTAAACAAGAAAATTAAAGGTCGCCTAAACTCCAGTTTTTTTAAATTTTTGTCGCTAATTACAAAAGTATCCGATAAGCTATCATGAATGGCTCTTTCGTTATCACTAATTCCTGAGAATATGCTAAAAAACCTACTTAATGATCTAATAACCAATTGATTTTTTGATGGTTTATTTCCATCTTTATCAACCACTATAGTCCTTGTTTGATATTTTCCTGGTGTACGACCTGTAACAGATTCAAAAAGGAAATAATATAAAAACCTCGACACATAGTAAATAAAGATTGCCGAAAGTAAGTTCTGGTAAGTCAGCCACGCTAAAGAAAAACCTACTGATGATGAAATTATAAAATCTATAATAAGATTTTCTCCTCTTTCATCTTCATTTGCAAGATTAAGGTTTGGATATTTAGTATTGGTAATCTTCATCCAATTTTAAATCAATCCAATTTCTCAGTTAGTTTCTGAAACACCTTTTTAGGATTCTTGTTCTCGTATAAAATATCATAAACCGCATTTATAATAGGCAAACGCGTTTTCTTTTTATTCTTTTTATTGAGCTCATAGGCGCTTTTGGTAGCATAATAGCCTTCGGCAACCATGTTCATTTCCATTTGAGCAGATTTTACCGTGTAGCCTTTACCAATCATATTACCGAACATTCTATTTCTTGAAAATACAGAATAACCTGTGACCAATAAATCACCTAAATATGCCGAGTTATTGATGTTTCGCTTCATTTTGTGCATTTTTTTAATGAAACGCTTCATCTCTCTAATAGCGTTACTCATTAACACACTTTGAAAGTTATCACCATAACCCAATCCATGAGCAATTCCTGCAGCAATAGCATAAATATTCTTCAGCATTACAGCATATTCGGTACCAATAATATCGTCACTGATTTTTGTTTTTATATAATCGCTAGATAAGTTATTGGCAATAGCTTGTGCTTTTATAGGATCTGCGCAAGAAATGGTTAAGTAAGATAGTCTTTCCAAAGCAACTTCCTCTGCATGGCAAGGTCCAGCTATAACGGCAATGTTTTCAAAGGGAATATTATAAACATCATGAAAATGTTCACCTACCAAATTACCAGACTCTGGCATTATACCTTTTACGGCAGATACTATAGTCTTTTCACTAATATCTACGGTTAACTTTTCTAATTCAGAATGTATAAAAGCTGAGGGAATAACAAAAATGAGTACATCTGCCCACTCTGCTATTTCATTAATATCGTTACTAAGCTTTAGTTGTTCTGTATGGAATTCCACAGAACTTAAGTAGCTAGGATTGTGTAGCTCTTTTAAAATATGTTCTTTGATGTAAACACTTCGCATGTACCAGCCAATTTGGTCTTGATTTTCGCAAAGCATTTTTACAATGGCTGTAGCCCAGCTTCCTGCACCAAAAACTGCATATTTTTTATTGTTGCTCATAAAAATAGTTTCGTTTTAGTCCTTCAAAAATAAGGAAACTTTTATGGAATGGCTATGCCTAAAAGCAAGAATTAAAATCTTGGCACACGTTTTGAAACTCTTAAAGTAATAACCTTAAAACCGTTAGATTATGAAGACAATAAAACTACTTTTAGGATTTGCCCTTAGCGCAACATTATTTACGTCTTGTTATACAGAAGACATCATTGTAAACAATAATCCAGGAATATCGTTAGATAACTTATTACACTCTTACGATTTATGGTATGTAGATATCAATTCTACCCAAGGTTATGGAGAAACACCGTTTTTACAAATTGCTTTTACCTTAACTTTTGATAATGGTCGTTTATATGCCAATAATAATTTAGTTGGTATTGGTAGCCAAGGTAATGGTTATGGTGTTCAAATAGGAAACTATGACGCTTATGACATGATATTGGACGTTAACCATGTTATTGATGGGTTTGAAACTTTCGATATTTATCAAATAGATAATAACACTATTGAGTTGTACAATCCGTATAATGACACCTCTTACTTTTTAGATGGTTACCAACGTTCTACATTTGATTATGACTATGTTTTTTACGACAATATTCATTATTTCTTACAAGAATATGATGCATGGGAAAAAACATACACAAGTAACTACGGAGCTATAAATGAGTTTGATAATGAAAATTATTTACAGTTTTTATCTGGTGGTAACGACTCAACGTTTAGAAGCTCACAAGGTGAAAATGTATATAATGTAAATAACATCTATTGGGATTACACAGGTGTCTATGGAGTTGGAGATATTTCTGGAAATATGTATCTAAAAACATTAACATTAGATTATGATTTCTTCGACAATGAATTCTTTGAGCTTAGCGTTATTAATGATAGTACAATAGAATTGTACCACCCAAATTCTGGTACAGTGTATGAATTTGCAGGTAGAGGTTACATTGCTTACTACAGAAGTTCTGACACGGAAGGCAATATACAGAAGAGAGAAAACGAATCTAAAAAACGTAAACAGAAAACAAAAAAGGTAGAAAACCCAAGAGATAATACTCGAAACACCTAATAAAAAAACATATGAAACTAAATTTGGTTGGTTATTTAGTTTCAAAACGCTCAGATAAAGCACTTGCTTTACTGAGCGTTTTTCTATTTACAAATCTTTTAAAACCACCTCTAATTCCTCATAGTCATAAGGTTTAGCCTTAATTATTTTATTAGTATCTAGTAAAAAATAAGTTGGAGTTGCAGAAATACCATATGTAGTTACTATGGGATTATCCCATTTTTCTAAGCCAATAGTATGTATAAAATCTGGGTAATCTTTAATGGCTGAAGACCATTTACCTTTAGAGTCTTCTAAACCAAAAGCCACAACTTTTATTTGCGCATTATTGGCCAAAATCGCTTTTACTTTTGGTAGCTCGTTCAAACAATGTCCACAACCACTACTCCAGAAAATAAGCAGGTAATAATCCGAACCTTTTAAATCATGGAGACTTGTATTATTGCCATCAGCAGAAATTTCAAAATTAGGTGCTTTGGTACCTATTGAGGTGTTTTTGAAAGATGTTATAGTTTCCGCTAAAGCTTTATTATTGGTTTTGTTGGCTAAATCTAACAAGTAATTATCCGTAATGTAATTCGCCATGTCATTATTCTCTAGGGTTAAAAAATTCTGCCAAAGCATTTCTAACAAACTTGTTTTTATTTCTAAATCGTTGTCGCTTATAGCTTTTGCAACATCATCAACCAAGCTTTTATAATCTTCATTACTTGGGTTTTCTATCATATTAAAAACATAGCCACTCACCCTATCGGTTAAAAATGTAGAACTCTGTAAAAGTTCACTACTAAAATCCACATTCTTAAAAAAGTGACTTTTTAAGTTTTTGGAATAAGTGCTTATATCTTCATAGTCGCTAGGAATATAGGGTTTATTAGCTTTAATGAAATTCAAAACCATCTTACCTACCGCAGATTCTTCATAAGCCGATTGTGTTTCTTTTAAGGTTTTAAAAATAGCCTTAAAAGCTGCTTTGTCCGTACCTTGCTTTGTGTAATAATTGCTAATAGTTTGGTTGACCATATCCATACTTTTTAAGTACGAATTCCATAATTTATTCTCTAAGGACTCTTTAAATTCAATGCCTTCGTCTTGACTAAAACTAAAATCGACCGTTTCATTACCATCATAAATAAAATCGAAATTATTTTCTTCGGGCGGAATGGCATAAACAATCTTATAAATACCTGGTTTTGCTGTAGAATCTAGAGTTATTTCAAAAGAACCAGAATCATTCATCTTTCCTCTTTCAATATAATTTGCACCATCTGGTGTTGCTCTGTATAAAAAGGCATACGTGTAATCTTCAGCTGGAGAAAACGTTCCTTTTATATTTTGGGAAAAAGCAACAAATGGCAAAACGACTATTAGGAATATAAACTTTTTCATTTTTTTGAATTGAATTTACGTGAGAGCTAACCTCAAAAATTAAGCCACAAGTGCTTATTTTTTTCTTGATCTTAAACTTTCTATAACTACTGTAGCTATGATTAAAGATCCTCCAACAAATGTATGTAATGTTGGTATCTCATTCAAGAAAAAATAGGCAATAATAATCCCAAAAACAGGCTGGGCACTTCCAATAATACTTGCTGTACTCGCTTTAAAATATTTTAAGCTATTTACAAACATGGTATGTCCAATCGCTGTGGTTATTAAAGCTAATAAAACGACGTAAGGGTATTGTGTTTTTATATTACTGGTATCCATAAAAAATAATACTGGTGCTAATACCACTGTAAGTATTATAACTTGATAAAACATTAGCATTGTACTATTATATTTGGCTGTGTGTCCTTTTAAAATTAGAATTCGTATAGCATAACATAATGCTGAAAGCACTCCAAACAAAACACCTTGTAGCTGACTACTCTTTAAATCGAATTCTGGGGCCAAAATATAAATACCTGTTAGCACCATAATGCCTAAAAGAATACTTACTGGATCAAATTTTGTTTTTGAAAATAAGGGTTCTAAAAAGGCGATGATTACAGGAAATGTGAAGAGTGACAACATTCCAATGGCAACGTTGGAAAGCTTTAAGGCATAAAAATAAAACACCCAATGACCTCCCATTAGTAGAGATGCTATGAAAAATGTCCAACGATCTCTTCTGTTTTTTATCTTTAAATCAATGCCTTTGTACAAACAGAATACGAGCAGAAAAACAGCTGCTAAAAATGAGCGCCACCAGATAATGACTTCGGTTGGCATGGCAATATATTTTCCAAGCGCACCAGAAGTACTCACAAAAAACATAGCTAATGTGAGTAGAAATAAATGGTTTAAGTGATTTTTTTCACTCATTTAATATCAGATAACGCAGTAAGTGCTTGTTTTGTTGATTTTATATTGTCGAAAGTCAACAGTAAACGTAAACCGTTACGGGTTTCTTTTTCTTTCATTTTACACTTCCCAGAATTCAACTGAATAAATTGTAAAACTTTAGAAAACGAATCACTTTGATAGAACCCACTTTGCTGATCTTGAATAAAATAACCGATAAGCCTTCCTTGCTTCATGATGAGTTTTTCAATTCCCATTTTAGTTGCAATCCATTTTAATCGTACACTATCAAATAAATCTTGAACTTGAGTAGGCAACTCACCAAATCGGTCTACAATTTCAGATTCAAACTTCTGAAGCTCTTCTTCTGTTTTTAATTCGTTTAATTTGGTATAGAGATTTAAACGTTCGGAAATATTATTGATATAATCATCAGGGAATAACAATTCAAAATCCGTATCAATAGTAATATCCTTTACATACTGTTTTGGCTTACCATCATCTTTATATAAATCTGCAAATTCAGACTCTTTAAGCTCTTCTATAGCTTCGTTTAATATTTTTTGGTAGGTATCAAAACCTATATCGTTTATAAATCCGCTTTGTTCACCTCCCAACAAATCTCCTGCTCCGCGGATTTCTAAATCTTTCATAGCGATATTAAAACCACTTCCCAGTTCTGTGAATTGCTCTAAAGCAGAGATACGTTTTCTAGCATCTGGTGTCATCACAGAATAATCTGGAGTAATGAAATAGCAAAATGCTTTTTTGTTGCTTCGTCCGACACGTCCTCGCATTTGGTGCAAATCACTCAACCCGAAATTATTGGCGTTATTTATAAAGATTGTGTTGGCATTTGGTACATCCAATCCACTTTCTACAATTGTGGTACTTACTAAAACATCGAACTCACCATTCATAAAACCAAGCATGAGTTCTTCCAACTTTTTGCCATCAAGTTGCCCATGACCAATACCAATTTTTGCATCTGGCACCAATCGCTGAATCATGCCGGCAACTTCTTTAATATTTTCTATTCTATTATGAATGAAGAATACTTGTCCACCACGTTGAATTTCGTAACTCACCGCATCTCTAATGGTTTCTTCATTAAAACGAATGACATGACTCTCTATAGGATAGCGATTTGGTGGTGGCGTTGTAATAACCGATAAATCTCTGGCTGCCATTAAGCTAAATTGCAACGTACGCGGAATAGGTGTTGCTGTTAACGTAAGTACATCAACGTTTTCTTTAATGGTTTTTAGCTTTTCCTTTACGGCTACACCAAATTTTTGTTCTTCATCTACTATGAGTAAACCTAAATCTTTAAACTTTACTGTTTTGTTGGCCAATTGATGTGTCCCAATTATAATATCTACACCACCTTTTTCTAGGCTTTCTAAAGTCTCACGTTTTTCTTTGGCTGTTCTAAAACGATTAACATAATCTACCGTGACCGGAAAATCTTTTAAACGCTCTTTAAATGTTCTGTAATGTTGATAAGCCAATATGGTTGTTGGTACTAAAACAGCAACTTGCTTTCCATTATCAACAGCTTTAAAAGCCGCTCTTATAGCGACTTCAGTTTTACCAAAACCAACATCACCACAAACTAGTCGATCCATAGGACGTTCGCTCTCCATATCAGCTTTAATATCTGCTGTAGAAGAAACTTGGTCTGGCGTATCTTCATATATAAATGATGCTTCCAACTCCAACTGCATATGACTATCTGGTGCGTACTGAAAACCTTTTTTTAACTTACGTTTTGCATAAAGTTTAATAAGGTTAAAAGCTATTTCCTTAACTCTAGATTTAGTCTTCTGTTTTAGTGCTTTCCAAGCTTTACTACCTAGTTTATAAACTTTTGGTGGTTTACCATCTTTACCGTTAAACTTGGTAATTTTGTGTAATGAGTGAATACTAAGATATAGAATATCGCGCTCACCGTAAACCAGTTTTATAGCCTCTTGCTTTTTGCCTTCAACATCAATTTTTTGTAAACCTCCAAACCTACCAATACCATGGTCTATATGTGTTACATAATCACCTATTTCAAGGTTGTTGAGTTCCTTTAAAGTAATGGCTTGCTTTTTAGCGTAGCCATTTTTAAGTTGGAATTTATGATAGCGGTCAAAAATCTGGTGATCGGTATAAACCGCAATTTGTTGTTCTTTATCAATAAAACCTTGATACAATGAAATCACTACAGTTTTGTAATGTACTTCACCTTCGTGATCATCAAAAATATCATGAAAACGTTTGGCTTGTTGCTCACTTACACAGGCAATGTAATTGGTAATGCCGTTATCATGATTCTCGTTTAAATCTTCAATTAATATATTGAATTGTTTATTGAATGCTGGTTGTGGAGTTGTGTGATACTCAATAAGCTCAGTACCCATTACAGCAGACGTACCAAACTCAACCAAGTTGTAATCTAAAAACTGGCGTTTTAGTAGTTCTGAATTACAAAACAACTCTTCTGGTGTAGCATGTTTTATTTCGCTTGATAAGTTTTTGAAAGCATCTTCGGCCTTAGTATAAAACTCATCAATTCTTGAAAACACAAACGGTATATTCTTAGCAAAAACTACCGTTTTATTTGAAATGTATTTTAAAAAACTTTCACGCTGTTCGGCAATAGTCTTGTTCGCGACATTAGGAATAATGCTAACCTTCTTAATTTTATCTGTAGATAATTGCGTCTCTACATCAAAGGTTCTTATACTATCAACCTCATCACCAAAAAATTCAATTCTGTAAGGTTCGTCATGAGAGAAAGAAAACACATCGATAATACCACCTCTTACGGAAAACTCACCTGGTTCTGTGACGAAGTCTACACGTTTGAATTTATATTCAAACAATACTTCGTTTACAAAATCGGTACTCAGTTCATTTCCAACGGAAATTTTTAAAGTGTTCTTTTCGAGTTCCTTTTTGGTAACCACTTTTTCAAACAATGCATCAGGATACGTAACAATGATACATGGCTTTTTTCGGGAATTGATACGGTTAAGTACCTCAGCTCTTAAAAGTACATTAGCATTATTGGTCTCTTCGATCTGGTAAGGTCTCCTGTAACTTCCTGGATAAAACAACACATCTTTATCATTAATGAGTTGTTCTAAATCGTTGAGATAGTAAGCTGCTTCCTCCTTGTCATCAAAAATGAGTAGAAAAGGTTTTTCGGCTGTTTTAAAAGCTTCAGAAACGACAATTGAAAGTGAAGAACCTACAAGTCCTTTGAGGTGTACTTTACCTTGATCTAAGGCAATAGTATTCTTCAGATTTTGCAGTTGCAAAGTCTGTAGATAAGTTTGGGAAATAAAGTCTTTACTCAAGTTCCTTATTTTGAAAGTGCAAATATAAAATTTTTGAAAGGTTCTCTATTGAAAATACTATTAATAGATTTATATTTGTTCACTTATAAAAACAATAATTTATGTCATTTTCAAATTTATTCGACAGCGGTTTCAAGAAGCGTAACGAAGATCATTTTGCTGCTATAGTTAGAGTAGCGATGAGTGATGGAATCATTAATGATGAAGAAAAAGCGTTCTTAGACAGATTAGCTACACGCTTAGATATTTCGGAACACGATTATGCAGAAATATTAAAGGATTATAAAAACCATCCTGTTAATGCACCACATTCTTACGACAATCGTTTAGAACGTTTATACGACTTATCTCGTATGGTTTGGGCAGATGATATTGAAGGCCCTAATCAACATTGGTTATTAGAAAAACTTTGTGTTGGTTTAGGATTTCATGCTCAAAATGTAAAATATATTGCCGATAAAGCTTTGGCTTTGGCTTACGATAAAGTAGATTTAGATACTTTTATTGATGAAATGAAAAACATGAATAAATAAGCTACTTCATCTTATTACAATACAAAAAAGCAACTTTAAATTTAAATTAAAGTTGCTTTTTTTATGCGCTTATGTTTATTTGAATTCGAAATTTATTCCGATTCAGCAGCTCTCATAAATTCTTCGGCCTTCTCTACCATATTTTTACTACCACAAATAAATGGTACACGTTCATGTAATTCTGTTGGCTGAATATCCATAATTCTTGTAAAACCATCACTCGCCTTTCCATTAGCTTGTTCTGCTAAAAAAGCCATAGGATTACATTCGTAAAGTAACCTCAGTTTTCCTTTTTCATTTTTAGAACTTTTAGGATACATATAGATACCACCTTTTATCATATTTCTATGAAAGTCTGAAACAAGCGATCCTATATATCTTGAAGTATATGGTCTGTCTCCTTCTTCCATTTGGCAATACTTAATATAGTTTTTTATACCTTTTGGAAAATGTATGTAGTTACCTTCGTTAACTGAGTAAATAGTTCCATCTTCTGGAAACTGCATATCAGGATGTGATAAATAAAAGGATCCAATAGCTGGGTTTAAGGTAAAGCCATTAACACCATGACCTGTAGTATATACCAACATAGTTGATGTTCCGTAAACAATATAACCTGCTGCAACTTGTTGACTACCTTTTTGAAGAAAATCATCAATAGTAACAGGTGTTCCTACTGGAGTTATACGTCTATAAATAGAAAAAATAGTTCCTACAGAAACATTTACATCAATGTTTGAAGAACCATCTAAAGGATCTATTAAAACCACATACTTATTTTGGTGGTTTTCATCTTGGCTATTGATGGAAATAAAATCATCCTCTTCCTCACTTGCAATACCACAAACTATATTCCTTTTGGTCATCGTTTGAATAAACTTGGTATTAGCATACACATCTAATTTCTGTTGATCTTCACCTTGAATATTAGTATCACCTGCAGCACCTATAATATCTACTAATCCTGCTTTGTTTACTTCATGGTTTACAACTTTGGCGGCTAATCTAATAGAATTGATAAGTCTTGAGAGTTCGCCAGATGTATATTTAAAAGAGGCTTGATTTTCTATGATAAATTCACCTAACGTTTGCTTGCTCTTGGACATGTAATTGGGTTTTAATATTGATTAATAGCGTAACAAATATCGTACAAATATAGTAACTATAACGTTTTCGTAAAGTAAATAAATTATTATGTCAACTGAGTTTAGATTATATTTGGTATTCTTTTGTAAAAAACAATCATGAACCAACCAAGATTAGCCACTAAACAAGACATGCCAAGAGTTTTAGAACTCATTAATGAATTAGCTATCTATGAAAAAGAACCTGATGCAGTTGAAGTCACTGTTGCCGATTTAGAAAAAGATGGTTTTGGAGACGATAAAAAATTTACCTGTTTTGTTATAGAAGATAATAATACTGTTGAAGGTTTAGCGCTCGTTTATACTAGGTATTCTACCTGGAAAGGCAATGTTCTTCATCTTGAAGATTTAATTGTAAATGAAAAACATAGAGGCAAAGGATTTGGTAAAAAACTGTTAGATACCGTAGTTAAACATGGAAAAAATCTTGGTGTAAAACGTGTAAGTTGGGAGGTTTTAGATTGGAATGAACCTGCCATTACGTTTTACGAAAAAAATGGGGCTAACGTTATGCGAGATTGGGATGTGGTTCACCTTGATAAAACGGGAATTGAAAACTATTTAAAAGCACTATAAATGCGAATCTATAAGTTTGGTGGAGCCTCTGTAAAAGATGCAGAAGGTGTAAAAAATGTTGCTTCGGTTTTAAAAGCCACTGGCTATGACAATACTTTGGTTGTTATTTCTGCGATGGGCAAAACCACCAATGCCATGGAAATCGTCATCAAAAATTATTTTGAAAATAAAGCCGAACTGCAAAGTTCCATTCATGATATTATTAAATATCATAATGAAATTCTACTAGATTTATTTTCAAATGAACAGCATCAAGTTTTTGCTGCCGTAAAAGCACTTTTTGACGAACTTAACTTATTTTTTAAAAGTAATAAGTCACCAGATTATAACTATGTTTATGACCAAACCATTGGTTTTGGAGAATTGATTTCTACAACTATTGTTAGCCATTATTTAAATGAAATCGGTATTAAAAATTCATGGGTAGATGTCAGAGAATTTATAAAAACCGATAATTATTATAGACGTTCTAACGTTAATTGGGAACAAACACAGGAAAATATTTTAGCGGGCTTTGACACTTCAAAACTCAACATTACTCAAGGGTTTTTAGGAAGTGATGCCAATAATTTTACGACCACTTTGGGTAGAGAAGGTAGTGATTACACAGCCGCTATTTTTGCCTATTGTCTCAACGCCAACAGTGTTACTATTTGGAAAGATGTACCAGGAGTACTTAATGCCGACCCAAGATATTTTGAAAATGCTCAACTCTTACATCAAATCTCTTACAGAGAAGCTATTGAGCTGGCTTTTTATGGCGCTTCTGTTATTCACCCAAAAACGCTTCAACCTTTACAACGCAAAGAAATTCCGTTGTATGTAAAATCGTTTTTAAACCCAAAGGCAGATGGCACTTGTGTGAGTAAAGGCAAGACTATTGAGCCTCAAATACCATGCTTTATAGTTAAGAAAAATCAGATTTTAATTTCATTATCGTCGTTAGACTTTTCTTATATCGTTGAAGAAAATATAAGTGAAATTTTTGGGCTGTTACATTTATACAAAATGAAGGTTGATGTCATTCAGAATTCTGCCATCAGTTTTTCTGTTTGTATAGAAAATATTTATAATAATCTAGAGAAATTACTTCAGCATCTCAAAGCAAAATTTAACGTCACATGTTACGAAAACGTGAGTCTTTATACTGTTAGGCATTATAATGAGGAGGCAATTGATGAGCTAGAGAAAGATAAAACCGTATTATTAAAGCAATTAACACAAGAAACTGTTCAAATTGTAACTAAGTAAACATTTACTACATTTGTTTTATGGGGAAAACATCTAATACTGGATTAGTTACTGCAAAAGAAGTTTCAAAAGCGATTAACGCTGATAAGTATGGTTTCTTAGGTACGTTTTTGGGTTGGATTTTAATGAAGGTATTAAAAATATCAACATTAAACCGAATATATAACCGTAATAAACATCTAAGTAATCTAGAATTTCTAGATGGTATTTTAGATGAATTTCAGATTAAATTTGAAATTCCAGAAAAAGATATCAATCGTCTTCCTAAGGAAGGTCCTTTTATTACAGTGTCTAATCATCCTTTGGGAGGAATAGATGGTATTTTACTCTTAAAGCTAATGCTAGAACAGCGTGATGATTTTAAGATCATCGCCAATTTCTTACTGCATAGAATAGAACCTCTGAAACCTTATATTATGCCTGTAAATCCTTTTGAAGACCGAAAGGACGTAAAAAGCAGTGTCATGGGTTTTAAAAATGCTATTATGCATTTAAAAGAAGGGCATCCGCTCGGTGTTTTTCCTGCTGGTGAAGTTTCAACTTATAGAGACGGTAAGCTAGTTGTAGATAAAGAGTGGGAAGAAGCTGCTATGAAGTTGATTCAAAAAGCAGATGTTCCTGTGGTTCCTATTTATTTCCATGCTAAAAACAGTCGTCTTTTTTACAGACTATCTAAAATAAGTGATACGCTCAGAACCGCTAAATTACCTTCAGAACTTCTTACGCAAAAGCGTCGTGTAATTAGAGTTAGAATTGGTAGACCTATTTCTGTAAAAGATCAAAAAGAATTTGAAAGCCTTCCTGCTTTTTCAGAATTTTTGAGACGAAAAACATATATGTTGGCAAATTCTTTTGAGGATAAGCCTAAAATTTTCGAGAATATAAAATCTACTGTAAAGTCACCTAGACTACCAAAACGTATTGTGACTCCAATCGATTCTAAGCTAATGATCAAAGAGGTCGAAAATCTTAGGGAAAATGATTGTAGATTACTTATTAGCAAAAATTATGAGGTCTTCTTGGCTTCGGCAAAAGACATACCAAATATACTCAGAGAGCTTGGTAGGCTTAGAGAAATTACCTTTAGAGAAGTTGGAGAAGGCACTAATGAAGCTATTGATTTAGATAGTTTTGACACTTATTATCACCATATGTTTTTATGGGATAATGAAAAAAACATTATTGCAGGTGCCTACCGAATGGGCTTAGGTTCTCAAATTTTTGAGCGCTATGGTATAGATGGTTTTTATCTTCAGGATTTATTCCGTTTTGAACCAGAATTATACCGTATGATGAGTAATTCCATAGAAATGGGAAGAGCTTTCATCATTAAAGAATATCAGCAAAAACCAATGCCTTTATTTTTACTTTGGAAAGGTATTGTGCACACAACGCTTCGTTATCCTGAACACAAATATTTAATTGGTGGAGTAAGCATAAGCAACCAGTTCTCTAACTTTTCTAAAAGTTTGATGATTGAGTTTATGAAATCGCACTATTACGATCCTTATGTCGCTCAGTATGTTCACCCTAAAAAGGAGTTTAAGGTAAAACTTAAAGATGCTGATAAAGAGTTTGTATTCGATGAAACCGAAGCCGACCTTAACAAGTTTGACAAAATTATTGACGAGGTAGAGCCAGGAGCATTACGACTACCTGTGCTACTAAAAAAGTACATTAAGCAAAATGCTAAACTTGTAGCTTTTAATGTAGATCCTTTGTTTAATAATGCAGTGGATGGATTGATGTATATAAAGATTGCAGATCTTCCTGAAAGCACTGTCCGACCTGTAATGGAAGAGTTTCAGGCGGAGCTTGAACGTAAATTTATGGAAGGCAATGAGAGCTAAATTTTGGATCCTATTTTTAATACTTCCATCACTTAGTTTTTCCCAAACACTAACCGGAACGGTCGTTGATAAAGCCACGCAAGAACCCATAGAAACCGTTTCCGTTTATTTTGACAATACAACCATCGGTACCACCACCAACGAAAAAGGTGAATTTTCTATTACCTATACGGATGCCGTACAGTCTACACTCGTAATTTCTTATCTGGGTTATGAAAAAGTTTTAATCTCAGACTTTAGATCAAAAAATGACATAACAGTTGAACTTATTGAAGCTAAAAATGAGCTTGATGAAGTCTACCTTGAGTATGATGATGGCTTAACTCGAAAACAAAAACTAAAACTTTTTAGAAAAGAATTTCTAGGAACTTCCAAGTTTGCCAAATCATGCGAAATCCAAAATGAAGACGATATTATTTTAAGATACGACAAACGCAACAAAGCCCTTTACGCTAGCGCTAAAGCACCAATTGAGATTATAAATAAAGCGTTACAGTATAATGTGTCGTTTGACCTTATAGATTTTGAGGTATCGTTTAGATATGTAAATCCTAAAAGCAATAGTTTTACTGTAAACTCTGTGTCTTATTTTGGTACGTCTTTCTACAAAAACATTGAAGATTTTAAGGAAAATAAAGCTGAAAAAAATAGAGAGAAAGCTTACCAAGGCTCGGTTCAGCATTTTTTAAGGTCCCTTTACAACAAATCTTTAGAAGAAAATGGTTATTGGATTTTTCACGGAAAATTCAGAGTAAATGAATGGGAGTATTTTAAAATTGAAACTATAGAAGAGACTACATTAAAAAAGGTAAGTCTAGAAGATAAAGTTTCTATTCTATACGATAAGGATATTCAATCTGAGATACAAATAAAGGTAGACCACTTTGTTTTAGACCGTTTTGGAAACTACTCACCTATTGTTGGAGTCTACTTTAGTGGAGCTCTAGGAAGTCAACGTTTAGGAGACTCCTTACCTTCGGATTATGGGATTAAAGAAGAATAGATATCACACTTTTTTTACAACATTAGTTACGATTCCCCAAATAACAAAATCATTGTCTTCGGTGATTTTTATAATTGGGTAATCAGGATTTTCGGGTTGTAACCATACTTCTCCCTTTTCTACTCTTAGACGTTTTACCGTAAATTCACCATCCAAAAAGCAAACTGCTATTCTGTTATTTTCTGGCTCAAGACTTCGATCTATCACCAACAAATCATTATCATCTAAACCTGCACCAATCATAGATTGTCCGCTTACTCTAGCATAAAATGTAGCTTCTTTATTCTTTACTAATTCATCATCTAAAGACAATCGTTGTTCCTTAAAATCATCTGCAGGAGATGGAAATCCAGCCGAAATTCCTGTGTCAAAGAAATTTACACCAGCATCTTCAATGGGTTCTGGAATAAAAAATGTTAAGTTTTGAGATTGCAGTGTTTTCATAGTTATTAATCCGTTTTTTTATATAAAAAACTTGAATGTTTTCATTCCTGCCTTTCGGCTACGCCTAAGATAAACTGTGGCAGGAATTTCTTTTATTATTTTATTTTTCTGTTTCTGGATTCCTGCCTTCGCAGGAATGACCGTAACCTTTATTTTATTGCTAAATAATGGCTTCGACTGCGCTCAGCCTGACAATTCTATTTTATCTTAATAATATCATTGATATTAGTTGTATATCTTGGAGATAAGCGCTCTTGCCGCATTTTCCAAGTGCGTTCTAAATCCTGATTCCCTATCTTAATTTTGTCTCCTTTAAACTTTTTATTAATCTTATCTATGGCAGACATTAAAGGTTTATGCTTTGGGTCTTCGCTTTCAAACATATCTAGCTGATAATTGTCTGTTGGCACCAAACCTGTAACAATCACTCCTGCCCTTTTATACTTAATACCTTTTTTATAAATAGCATCTACCGCTCTGGTAGCTTCTTTGCTAATGATTAAAGAAGAATCTGTAGGATACGGAAAATTTATAATTGTACTTGCTCTATGCTGCTCCTCTTCTTTTTTATGTCTGTTACTACTTAAAGATACAATAACCATATGGCAACTAGAACCTTGTCTCCGTAACTTTTCGGCACAACTTGTTGCAAAGGTAGAAACCCTTTCTTTTATATAGTTGATATCATCGTAAGTATAATCGAAGCTTCTTGTTGTGGCAATGGCTCTCTTACGAGTTGGCTCGTCTAATTCTATCTTTGGAATACCTTCTAAATCTTTTTTGAGTTTCCATTCGGTAATAGAAAATGTTTGTCTTACCCACTCATCATCCAATTGTGTAAAATCGTATGCCGTTTTACAGCCTTTGGCATTTAACCGTTTTTGAAGTCCTCTGCCAATACCCCAAACATTTTCGAGTTTCATCCATTTTAAAGCTTTGATTCTAGAACTTTCTGAATCTATAACATAGACTCCTTTGGTTTGTTCGGGAAACTTTCGTGCTATTTTATTGGCGACCTTACTTAGTGCTTTTGTTGGTGCAATACCTACACAAGTTGGTATACCTGTCCATTTTAAAATTCGCTTTCGGATGAGGTTACCATAATCTTCAAAATTATAATCCTTAAAACCCTTGAATTGTAAAAAGGCTTCGTCAATACTATACACCTCAACATCTGGAGTAAACTGTTCTAAAATCTTCATTACACGGCTACTCATATCACCATACAATGGATAATTAGATGAAAACACCTTAATGTTATTCGCTTTACAAAAACCTTCCCACTTAAAAATTGGTGCCCCAAAAGGTAAATCCAAAGCTTTTGCCTCATCACTCATAGAAATAACACAACCGTCATTATTACTAAGTATAGCAACAGGTTTACCGTTTAAACTAGGATTAAAAACCCGTTCGCAGGAGGTATAAAAGTTATTACAATCTACAAGTGCATACATAGATGTAAAGATATAAAAAAGACCTGTTGGGTTTTGAAAACCTAACAGGTCTAAGTATTATTTAACACTTTTATTTTAGTCCTCTACATACTCTAAAATATCGCTTGGCTGACATTCTAATGCTTTACAGATAGCTTCTAAAGTTGAAAATCGGATGGCTTTAGCTTTTCCAGTTTTTAGGATGGAAAGATTAGCTGTGGTAATACCAATGATTTCAGCAAGTTCGTTGCTTTTCATACCACGTTTAGCCAGCATGATATCTAGGTTAACTACTATTGGCATAATTAAATCGTTAATTCGTTTTCTTCCTGTATTTGACTCCCTTTATACAGTAAAGTACTTAAGATAAGTAGTACACAACCTAATAAAAATAACGTAAACTCAAAATCCAAGCGTGGGTTCATAGATATAGCTACATAATTTATATTATTTTTTATTGGCTTAATACTAGCATATTGGAAGTTCTTACCTAAATAAAAGTTAGCGAGCGACTTTAATAAGGTGTGGCCTATCAATAATAAACCAACAATATTTACATTCTTATAAAGTCTTTGAGAAAATTTAAAATTTTCAATTAACAGTTTAAATATTTTCTTTAAAAAAAAGAACACAATTATTAATAGCAAAAAACCTAGATATGATCTAAAAATTATAACTATTTTATTACTTAAAGTTTTTGGGTCTACCGTAATATATCCATCACTAACAAATGATGTCGAAGTAAGATTATAATAATCTATTGTACTATTATTATGTATACTTACTATAGATTTATGATTTATTGAATCTTTTGAATTTATAGCCTTTAAGTATTCAGATTTTCCTACAGAATATTTATAACCTGATTTATTATAAACCTCCTTTTCTAATTTATAAAGTTCGTTGTTATATAATGGCTCTTTAGGACTAATCGAGAATTTTACAGGTAATTGGTAGCCTATATTATGATGGTTACCTGAAGAAAATCTACCAAACTTTCCGTCATCAGTAAAAATATCAGATGCAAATGAAACAATCAGCCATAGAATTAGAAAATAAAATGAAATATTAAAAAACCAATATAATGGATGTATGAGAACAGATTTAAAATTCATAATTAAACAGTTAATTCATTTTCTTCTTTTGCTGCTTTAGCAATTTTAAAAACTTCGCTTAGTACCATAAAAAATAGACCCAAGCATGTAATCATAATTTGAGGTGAAATACCAACATAAACCTTAAACTGACTTGTGAGAATCAATTGTGCCAAAAAATGAAGTACAGCTCCAGAAATCCCAATAATGGTTAACAGAAGTCCTATTCTATTAAAGTTGTCAATAACATCAATATGAAATGGTTTTACTCTTTGAAAATATCGTAATGTTTTTCTAAATAAATAAAAACAATAAATTCCTAAAAACGATAAGCCAACACCCAAGAGTATAAAAATTTGAGCCGAAAACATTGATGCATCTAAAGGAGCATCATCTACTTCAAAAATAAAGTCTATAACTTCTGTATCTAAAAATATAAAAACACTAAAAAAGAGCAATAAACCAATTAAAGGTATGCAGGTCACAATCCATACAAAATCAACCAAACTTTTTAAAATATTTAATTTTCTCATCTTCATTAATTATTGTTAAACGATAACAAATATATAAAAATTATCGAAAAACAATAATTTTAATAAAAATTCATCACTATATAACAAATTTATTTACGTTGAATATTGGCTATATTTGATCTATGCAAAACACATTTTCCACCATAGCACGTTACACCTACTCTTCTGAAGCCGAAATCATAAAAGGTCGTCTTGAGGCTGAAGGCATTAAAGTGTTTTTAAAAGATAACATTACCATAGATACCGATCCTTTAGTCAGTAATGCCATTGGTGGTATAAAATTGAACGTATTGGCAGAAGATGAGGCTAAGGCAAAAGACATCCTTAAATCAATTTCGTCTTATGCTTTGGATGACAATGGCAATACTATTATTTGCTCTAATTGTGGCAGCGGCAATGTGAGCTTATATTCTACAATTAATAGCTTTAAGTCCTTTTTTCATTTTATCATTGGTATTCTTTTTGGCACACTACCCTTTAGTGCGCGCTACGAATATAAATGTGAGGATTGTAACACTGTTGTTGATGTTAAAGATTAATAATGTCATCATAAGCGCTCTTCAATTTAGATATAACAATCTCAAGTTCGTCTTCATTCAAATGTCCAAATCCAAATCTTATGGCACAGGTATTCTTATCTTGATACAGAATTGTTTTTGGTAAAAAAACATCTTGCCTTTCGGCTTGCTCTGCCAACTTTACCAATGAAATTGTTTTATTAAAATTTAACCAAATTGCCAAACCACCAGATGGCTTTTCAAATTCAATAGCCTCTTTAAAATATTGCTTTAATAATTTACATAGCGTATTCCGACGCTTTTTATACGTCATAATATTCTTTTTAAGCAACCTATAAATTTCACCTTCATGGATAAGCTCAGAAAGCATTTGTTCTTGTATTAAATCGCCTTGTTCATCTAGTAATGTCAAATAATTATTAGCTTCTGAAATTAAATTTTCAGGCGCTACAACAAATCCTGTTTGAAAACTTGGGAATAACGATTGCCCCATCTTTCCTAAATAAATTACCATACCATTGGTGTCGGCAGTTGCCATGGGCAACATTGCAGAACCTTCATACTGAAAATCATAATCATAATCGTCTTCAATAATGGCAAAGCCATAGTCTTTTGCCAATTCTAAAAGCTTTAGGCGTCTTTCAGCACTCAACGTTTTTGTGGTTGGGTAATGTCTATGCGCACTAACATAAACACAACGAATGCTTTTTTTTATAAAATGTGTTTTGATGTACTCAATATCCAATCCATCTTCATCTACAGGAATAGTACGTATTCTGGCACCAGCTTCCTGAAAAATAGTATTGGATGCATAGTGACTTAACTGACCTACCAACACTACATCATCTTGTTTAATTAAAAGTTGAGAGACAATAAAAAGACTCATTTCTGTACTTCGTGTACTGATAAGATTGTTTGGTGTGATATGAAATCCGCGTGTGGCATTTAGGTAATTACAGAGTTGTGTTTTAAAAATAGAAGGTGTTACTGTAGATGTTCTATTCCATTTTTGAATAAGCGGTTTACGCTTCATAGCTGCACTATACCATCTTGAAAATTGATGCGTCGGATGCAAACGCAAATCGGGTTTACCATCATTAATGATGTATGTGGCTTGAGTTTCTTCTGCTGTTGAAGCAAGATGAAATGATTTTATAAAAGGAAAGCCCGCAGTTTTAGGATAGTTATACGCCTGATTTAGCTGTTGCGATGTTGCCTTAATTTTTGCTGTACCTTGTTCTGGCACTAATACAAAAGTACCTTTATTAGGCACAATTTCTACCCAACCTTGAGAAGCCAATTCGTCATAAATAGCTACGGCAGTATTACGATGAACACCTAGCAAATCACTCAGTGTTCGTGTCCCAGGCAATTTACTTCCTTTAGTTAAAAAGCCACGCTGAATACCATTAACCAATTGTTGCGCTACTTGGACATATACAGGTTGCACAATAGTTTTATCTATTGAAACAAGTTGCTTTAGAGTATTGTTAACCGGACTATTCATTGTTTTAAAAGTGGACTATTTTAATCGTCCGGAAAGTTACGACTTTTGCAGTGTTAAAATTAACCCTGTAATGATAAATAAACTCACGCTTTTCTCATTTACTTTTTTTACTATACTCTGTGTGAATGCTCAAGAAGTTCAAAAACAAGAGCTCGATTCGGTAACCTTAACCTCAACACGAATTGATTTACCATTCAAAAAAAACTCGAGAACTATCACTATTATTACTAGCTCTGACATTAAAAACAGTGCTGCAATAAACCTTCCAGATTTATTACAACAAGTCGCTGGCATAGATATTAGACGTCGTGGTACTGGTGGAAGTCAAGCCGATTTACATATTAGAGGTGGTGGTTTTGATCAAACTTTATTACTTATTGATGGTATAAAAATGGATGATGCACAAACGGGCCATCATACTCTAAATGCAGCTTTACCTCTTGAAGTCATCGAACGTATCGAAATCATTAAAGGTCCTGCGGCAAGAGTGTTTGGACAAAACGCCTTTAATGGAGCAATAAATATCATAACTAAAAAGCAGTTAGATGATTCCGTTTCTGTTAATGCCGAAACGGGTTCTTTTGGCCAACTTAATGCTAACGTTACAGCTGGTGTAGATTTAGAAAATTCATCGCACATTATTCATGTGGGTAAAATGACTTCTGAAGGCTATAGAACCAATACCGATTATGAAAATTCTAATTATGTTTTAAAGAGTATTTTCAATAAAAAGTCGCAAGCCATAGAAATGATTACCACGTTTATGGATCGAAAATTTGGTGCCGAAAATTTCTACACAAATAATCCAACTTTTCATGAGTACGAAGAAACGCAGAACAGTTTAATCGCTTTTTCAACAACCTTCAGAAAAAATAATTTTAAGATTAAACCGCGTGTGTATTGGAAACGTAACCAAGATATCTTTCTGCTAAGACGGGATGATCCTGCTTTTTACAGAAACGTTCATATTTCTGATAAGATTGGTACTGAAATCAATACGTCTTATACTTCAAAATTTGGTGTTACTGGTTTTGGTATCGACATGTCTAAAATTTATTTACGAAGTAATAATTTAGGCAACCGCAATCGCTTTATGAGCAACGTCTTTTTAGAACATCGTTTCAGTTTGCTAAATGAGAAATTAGATATTACACCAGGTGTGGCCTTAACCTACTTTTCAGATTTTAAATTTCATGCCTTTCCTGGTGTAGATATTGGCTACGATTTAACGGATAATTTCAAAATTTATGGTAATGTTGGTTACACTTACAGAGTACCTACTTATACAGATTTGTTTTATAACGATCCTGTTACCAACGGTAATGAAAATCTAGAACCAGAAGAAGCTTTTGCTCAAGAGCTTGGTCTTAAATATAATTCATCAAGACTATCGGCAAGTGTAGCGGTTTTTAATAGAGATGCCAAAAACTTAATTGATTTTATAAGAGCTGATGTTTCTGAAGATGCATTTACAGCAACTAATATTACGGAAGTTAATACAAAAGGCTTTGAGTTTGATGCTAACTATAATTTCAACATCTATAACTACAGACAAAACGTATCTTTTGGGTATTCCTATTTAGATGATAATATTTTAGATCAGAACGAAGCATTATCGCGTTATTCACTAAACACATTAAAACACCAATACATTACACGTTTAAGCACACAGTTGTTTAAAAATGTAAGTCAGAATATAATTTACAAATATGCCGAGCGCACCACAGGACAAACCTATAATGTTTGGGATGCTTCAATTGCTGTAAGATTTAAACAAGCTGAATTTACAGTAACAGCAAACAATATTTTTAATACCGACTATATTGAATCTGGTTTTATACCAATGCCTCCAAGTAATGTGTTGTTTGGTTTACGATATACGTTTAAGTAAATAGAAAAACTACATATCTAACTATAAATCCTGTCCTAACTGACAGGATTTTTTTGTTTCTATTGTAACAAAATCTGCCCTCAAGCTACTAATATTATTGAAAGTAGTATTTTATTTTAAACTTTTAGAGCTCAAAAAGAGGGGTATAAATCGCTAAGACTAACCATCTAAAATTGTTGTTGATATTTCCGAACATTGGATAATTTACAATCCAAAAAAGTTCTCAAAATTTCCAAGACTTATAAGTTTTTATGATGGCCAAGCTTTATCGAAAACTTTCAAAAATAAGATAGAATAATCTTACAATGATTCTTATATTTATTAATTCATTTAAATCTTACATTCCTATGGCTGAATGGTTTTCAAATTTAGATTTTTTACCAAAAGTATATTGGATAGTTGCTATTACAGGCTCTATAATTTTTGCAATCGTAATGGTTATGGCATTTGTAGGTGGTGACGCAGATGATATTGGAGATATTGATGCAGATCTCGATTCTGATGTTGGCGCTGGCTTTCAATTTATTTCTTTCAAGAATCTAGTTGGCTTTTTTACCATATTTGGGTGGAGTGGTATTGCTTGTATAGACGCTGGCTTGTCTACACCTGTTACTATAGTTATTTCCATAATCTCAGGACTACTAATGATGGTTGTAATGGCATCTCTATTCTATTTTATCAGTAAACTTTCAGATAGTGGGACACTCAACTACAAAAACGCAATTGATGCTGTTGGTGAAGTTTACTTAACTATAGGTGCAGATCGTTCTAAAATTGGAAAAGTGAGCGTTAATGTTCAGGGAACTATCCGAGAGCTAGATGCACTAACTGACTCACTAACCGAATTAAAATCAGGTACTGTTATTAAGGTTATTGACGTAACTTCTAATGGTATTCTAATTGTAGACCAAACTCGAAAGGCTATTGAAGCCACGGTGATTCCTAAAAAAGAATTAGGAGAAGGGAAAGGCTACTTAATTGACAATGAATAAAATTTATATTTCAAAACTCACAACAATCTATTAACCATTAAAACCACATTAAATGAACTTACTCTCTATTCAAGAAAATTTTAATATGGAAAGTATAGGTGGTCCTATGCTATTTATATTTATCGCACTCTTTATTGTTCTCACTCTAATTATTCTTATAAAACGCTATAAACGCTGTCCTTCTGACCGTATTTTAGTCGTTTATGGTAAGGTTGGTGGTGGTCAATCTGCCAAATGTATCCATGGTGGTGCTGCCTTTATTTTACCTGTGATTCAAGACTATGAATATCTGGATTTAACACCAATTTCTATTGAGGTGAATCTAGTTAATGCATTATCTAAACAAAATATTCGTGTAAATGTTCCATCACGCTTTACTATTGGTGTTTCAACAGAACCTGGTGTAATGCAAAATGCTGCAGAGCGTTTATTAGGTTTAGGTTTACCAGATATTCAAGAGTTAGCTAAAGAAATTATTTTTGGTCAGTTACGTTTAGTTGTGGCTTCTATGGATATTGAAGAAATCAATAACGACCGAGATAAATTTCTGACAAATATTTCTCAAAGTGTTGAGACCGAATTAAAGAAAGTAGGTCTTAAATTAATCAACGTAAATATTACTGATATTGTTGATGAATCTGGATATATTGAAGCTTTAGGTAAAGAAGCTGCAGCACATGCTATTAACGCTGCTCGTAAGTCGGTGGCTGAGAAAACTAGAGATGGTTCTATTGGTGAAGCAAATGCAAAACAAGATGAACGTTCTCAAGTAGCTGCGGCTAATGCCAAAGCAGTTGAGGGAGAAAACACTGCTAAAATATCGGTTGCCAATTCTGACTCCTTACGTCGTCAACGCGAAGCTGAAGCTGAGCGTGTGGCTATAGCTTCAGAAAAAGTACAAGCAGCAAAAGCCTTAGAAGAGTCTTATGCAGCAGAGCAACAAGCTGAAAATGCTAGAGCTGAACGTGAACGTTCGTCCCAAATGGCAGATGTTATTGTACCAACAGAAATTGCTAAACGTAAAGCTGAAATTGATGCCGAAGCAGAAGCTGAGCGTATAAGAAGACGTGCAAAAGGTGAAGCAGATGCTATTCTATTTAAAGCACAAGCGGAAGCAAAAGGCCTTTACGAAGTATTGACCAAACAAGCAGCTGGTTTAGATGAAATCGTAAAAGCAGCTGGCAATAATTCTAAAGATGCTGTCTTATTATTAATTGCCGATAAATTGCCTGAATTAGTAAAAACACAAGCAGAAGCCATTAAAAATATAAAAATAGATAAAGTAACTGTTTGGGAAAATGGTGGAAATAAAGATGGTAAGTCTTCAACATCTAACTTTATTTCTGGAATGTACAAAGCTGTGCCACCATTACAAGAAATGTTTAATATGGCTGGTATGGATTTACCTGAGTACCTCAAAGGTAAAGACAAGAAAGAAATTGAAGCTGACGATGCTGAAATTGAGAAGTCTAAAGAATAATTTATTTTTCAATTGAACAAAATAACTTACAAAAGACCAGCACCCAAGTTAAAGCGCCTTTATGGTGCTGGTCTTCTTTTCTTTGGTATCCTTTCTGCCCTGTCAGGAAACATTTTAGGTATTATATTTATATTCAGTAGTCTATTCTTTTTTAAATATGACGGAATTGAGATAGATTTTGAAACCAAAAAATATAGAAACATTTATGGGATTCTAAATTTTAAATTCGGAAAATGGGAAGACTTACCAGATATTGAATATGTTTCTGTATTTAAAACAACTCAAACTTCAAGAGTTTGGGTATCTACAGCTAGTACTGTTGTTACTAACACATCCATAAAAGTTAATTTATTTTACAACACCAATAGAAAATTAGAAATCTATGAAAGTGAAAAAAGCGACGATGCCTTTAAAATTGCAAAGGAAGTTGCTTTACATTTAGATATTGATATTCTTGATGCTACAAAAAAAGAATCAGAATGGCTTTAAAAAAGTACAGTCATCATAGTCTTTACCAAAAGCTTCATTAGTTAAATTTATCATACAATGAAATTCCGTTTGGTAACGTTTTCTTAACTTTGACACTTTAAAGTTTTAACCCTTGCAACTAGACCTTCAAGACATACCTCGTGTAAAAACTATCACGAAAGAAGATTTTATCAAAAATTATTTCAAACCACAAAAACCTGTGGTTATTGAGTGTTTTATTGAAGATTGGCCTGCCTATTCTAAATGGAGTTTAGAATATATGAAAGAGGTCGCTGGTGACAAAACGGTTCCGCTTTACGATGATAGACCTGTAGATTACAAAGAAGGGTTTAATGAAGCTCATGCCAAAATGAAAATGAGCGACTACATAGATTTGCTGAAACGCGAACCTACTAAATTCAGGATTTTTCTTTGGAATATTCTAAAGGAAGTCCCTCAACTTCAAAAAGATTTTAGCTATCCAGATTTCGGATTACGCCTAATGAAAGGTTTACCAATGCTATTTTTTGGTGGTAGAGATTCGTACACTTTTATGCATTATGATATTGATTTGGCTAACATCTTTCATTTTCATTTTGAAGGCAAGAAGCAAGTCATTCTTTTCGATCAAAAGCAGAACAAATATTTATACAAAGTACCACATTCTTTAATAACACGAGAAGATATTGACTTTGCCAATCCTGATTTTGAAAAATGGCCAGCATTAAAGCACGCCAAAGGTTGGGTTTGCGATCTTAACCATGGAGAAGTACTATACATGCCAGAAGGTTACTGGCATTATATGCGCTATATAACTCCTGGATTTTCTATGAGTTTAAGAGCCATAGCGCGTAATCCTAAAAACTTAGGCAAAGCTTTGTATAACATCTTCTTAATGCGAAATTACGACAACCTTATGCGTCGTATAAAAGGGCAAAAATGGATTGACTGGAAAAACGAAAAAGCCATTACCAAAACTAGGCCTTATGCCTAAATTTGTATATTTGTCCTAGTTAAAAAACAAGAAAAATACATGAAAAAACTTATAGTTATCGTAGCATTATTGGCTGCTGGTTTTGTAAATGCTCAGGCATTTAATGGAAAAGGAGATCAAAAGTTTCAGGTTGGTGCTAACTTTCAAGATGAGGCTACAGGTCTTAACCTTACTTACGATTACGGATTAGGAGAAAATATCTCTGTAGGTTTATCTTCTTCCTACGCTTTAGGTGTTGATGATGTAATAGCAGATCTAACCGATTTTGGAGATCGTTTTGATCTTAAAGCACGTTTCAATGCCAACTTAGGAAACGTAATTAATATTGATGAAAATTTTGATGTGTATCCTGGTTTAAGCCTTAGCTTAAAGAACTTTGGAGGTCATGTAGGTACACGTTATTTCTTCTCTAGTGGGTTTGGATTATATGCTGAAGCAGCATTTCCACTGGCAAAATATGATGATAATGTAGATTTATTTTATAATCAATTCACTTTTAATATTGGTGCGAGTTTTAACTTGTAACATTTGTCATTCTGAACTGTCACACTGAGCTTGTCGAAGTGTTGTTTCAGAATCTGAAACACTACAAAATGAGATGCTGAAATCAAAGATTCAGCGTAACAAAATAAAAAAGCCTTTTCTTATATCGGAAAAGGCTTTTTTATAAATATTCATTAAGCTTTTCGTACACCAAATGACTTTCCCAACCTCTGTATAATAGGTAATCAGCTACCTTTTTTTTCTTTTTATAAATATTCTTTTCTTTGACTTGATCGATGCGTTTTTGAATCAATTCGTCCAAGGTTTTGTAATAATCATCCAAGTCAATTTCCTTTAGTGCCACATCGATACTGTATTTAGAAATATCCCTAAATTTTAGTTCTCGTACTAATCGATTTTTACCCCATTTTTTTATTCGGAATTTTCCATTAACAAAAGCTTTAGCAAAGCGTTCTTCGTTGAGATAATTCTCTTGAATAAGATGCACCATAATAGCATCAATAGCTTGTGGAATCATCTTCATGGTTTTTAGCTTATCCCTAACCTCTTTATGACAACGTTCTTGGTAGGCACAATAGTTTTCTAGCTTTTTTTTAACCTCATCAACGGTGTATGTTTTATTGTTTTCCACTAGGTCAAAAATACAAATTGCTAAGGCATTAGCATAAGCCTTATTACAGCTAATTTTCATAGCAATTGTAGTTAATCGTCGGAATCTGAATTTCGTAGGGTTTTTCTCAATAAAGCATAACAATTTCTTAATAAATCCATATCTTTCAACCCACTGAGATACAGTTGCTTTAACGTATCTTTGTATTTGATTAATCCTTTCTATCCCTATGAAAAAGAATTACTACGTAACTCTAATATTCCTATGTCTTAGCCTGACTTTTGGGTTTGGGCAAACAACCATAGCTATTCAAGATTTTGAAACAGTCCCAGCTACACCCACTCTTAATTATTCTTTTAATACTGGCTCATTTGATTCAGTAAGTGGAAACTCAGGTACTGGTGATAGTCCACAAAATTCACCTATGTATTCTAGCTCTAACACCTCTTGGCGAGTCAGAAATACTACTATAGATGCTGATTTTGGACCAATTGACATCACTTCATACCAGTCAGTACAGGTAGAGTTCAATCTTGCAGGATTCTCAATCGGTTCAACAGGAAACGGTCTCGATGCTGGGGATTACGTAGATGTATATATAAGTTTAGACAACGGAGCCTCTTGGTCCTATGAAATGGAAATTACAGGAAATTCTAATGCAAGATGGGCTTTTAATTCTGGTTCTAATAGAACTATAACATACGACGGTGATGACAACCCAAATAGTTTCAGCTCAACAAATGCAGACCCTATTGATAATATTATAATTAACATTCCAGATAGTGATGCATCCTTAGCATCTAACTTCTTAATTGGCTTTGTCATTTATAATAATAATTCAAGTGAAACATGGAATATAGATGATATTCAGATTTCAGGAATATCTTCATCACCTTGTGTTTCACCAACAACTCAGCCTACAGGTTTAACATTAAGCAATATTACAGGCTCATCAATAGATGGCTCGTTTACAGCTGCTTCTGCCGATGAATATCTAGTAGTAGCTAGCACATCACCAACTCTTGGAGCAAACCCTGTAGATACCACAACATATACTAATGGTGATTCTTTAGGCTCTGGTGTAGTAGTTCAAAGCTCTAGTGCAACAACTTTTACTGCAACAGGGTTAACACAAAACACGCCATATTACTTTTATATATTTTCTTTGAATGGTTCTGGATGTTCAGGTGGCCCTTTGTATTACACAACAAACCCATTAGCTAATAATGCTACAACTATTTCTGGACCATGTGCTTCCACTGGTTTTGAGAGTGGGGAACCAACTGGATGGTCTAATAATGGATCCTATTATAATGGAGGAACTTCAAATACTGGCACACAAAAGGCAGGTATGAACAGTAATAATGATTGGATAAGTACTGATCAATTGTCTAATCCTAGTGACATTAGCTTTTGGGCTAGAACCTCAGGCACTACTTCGGACTATACTATAACGATACAATATTCTATAGATGAAATAACTTGGTTTGATAGTAACCTGTTTTTTGCTAATGGAGGTAATTCTGGTGATATAACAACAACTTATCAGCAGTTTAATATTAACCTAAATCTAACTGGAAATTACTATCTGAGATGGTATATGAGTGATAGAGCTGGTGGCTCGTTTTATCTTGATGATGTTGAAGTTTATTGTGGCACATCTACTCCTGAGCCAGAAATTCAACTTGTAGACAATACTACTACAAATCAAAACTGTGGATACACTATTGATTTTGGAAGTATTGCTAATGATGGTAGCTCTGCAGATTTAACTTTTGATATTACAAACATTGGATCCCTAGACTTAAATGTGAGTTCCTTAAACATAACTGGCGATTATTCTATTGTTTCTCCTACTACTAGTTTTGTGGTTGCCGCTAGTGCTTCTCAAACAGTTACGGTTCGTTTTACACCAACAACAACTGGTACGTTAACAGGTACTTTGACAATTAATAATAATGATCTAGATGAAAGTGCTTGTACCGTAAGTCTAACAGGTGAAGGCTTTACACCAACACCTGAAATTGATATAGAACGAAACACAGGTGGTTCAATTCCTAACGGTGCTGCCGCTAATGCAGGCTATAATACAGTTTTTGCAGCTACTGTTATCGGAAATTCATCTGCACCTAAAACATTTCATGTAAGTAGTGAGGGTTCAGCAAATATAGATTTAACTAGTATTACATCTTCAAACCCTAGTGAATTTTCTGTATCTCTAAATCCAAGTCCTGCCACTGTAAATCCTGGAACAGAAGTTGATTTTGAAATTACGTTTACACCTACAGGAGTTGGATTACGTACAGCTACAATAACTATTGTAAGTAATGACACTGATGAAAACCCTTATACTTTTAATGTACAAGGTAATGGTGAATGTACTGCTGGTACATTAACATTATCTCCAGATAATGGCCCTGTAAATACTATAGTCAACGTTACTACAAGTTCTTCTAATTTTGGTGGCTCTACAACAGCTACTGTAAATGGTATTACTGCAACGGTGAATATAATTTCAAGTACTGAATTAGAGGTGACTATTCCTACAGGTGCTGAAACAGGAAGCTTAGACATTACAGATAACTTGGGTTGTGTTAGTTCTGAATTATTCACGGTAATCGATGAACAAATATCTAGCTGTGAGGGTAGTTTTGGTACCGCTCCAACAGATTTATTTATCAGTGAAGTTACAGATCATGGTTCTGGTTCTCATTCTTATGTTGAGATATACAATGGTACTGGATCTACAGTAGATTTAACAGATTATGAAATCAGGCTACACAATAATGGAGCATCAATAGCTACACATACAATTGCACTTACAGGTTCTGTAGTAGATAATGATGTCTTTGTACTTGCCTTTGGTAGTACAGATGCAACCAATCCTTATGCAACTCATGGCTACGATCAATCTAGTGGTGTAAGCGGCATTAACGAAGATGACAATATACGCTTGTATTATGCTCCTACAAACACTTGGGTAGACTTATGGGGAGATACCTCTGGTTCTGTTTTTACAGTTTCTTCAAATAATTACACTTATAGAAGAAAAAACTCTGGTATTACGGCACCAAGCACGATTTGGGATGCTAACGATTGGGATAGTTTTTCACCTGTAGATTACAGTGATGTTGGAACTTACGATTTTTCAACAGGTGTGCCTCCAACTGTAATAGGCATATCTAGTTCTACAACAGCATGTAATGAAGTTACAATTTCAGTAAGTGCTTCCGAAGGATTTTCAGGTAGTAATCCTTTGGCATATTATTGGTATGCTTATGATCCAGCAAATGCAGGTTTAGGCTGGCAAGCCATATCAAATGGTAGTATTTACACAACAAGTACAGCTTCACCTGATTTAATTATTTCTGATACAGGTAGTGTTTTAGATTTTCAATTCTATTGCCAAGTTAGAGAAAATGACGCTAGTTGTTATGACGCTTCAAACGCTATAAAAGTGATTTTAAGTGGAGCTACTTGGGACGGTACAAATTGGATTTGGAATGACGGAACAGCTACTGATACCATGCCAAACATTACAACTAACGTTATCATAAACGGTAATTTTGATACTTCTGCTGGAGGCGTACAAACAAGTTTTAGCGCTTGTAGCTTAGTTGTAAATAATGGTTTTGATTTAGATATTACAAATGGCAGGTATATAGAAATTTCTAACGATATCACAGCTAATGGTAATATAACTGTTTTTCCTCAAGGCTCAGTAGTTCAAATTGATGATTTAGCTACAGTAACTGGCAGTGGCACAATGACTGTGCAAAAAGAAACTACGCTATTAAATACGCAATATGATTATACCTATTGGAGTTCACCTGTTGTTGGTGAAACTATAGAAAACCTATTTGGATTGGTTCCTAACTATGGTAAACATTATTTTGAAGCGGCTAATTTTGTTGATGTGTTAGACGAAATCGATAATACAAATATTTTTAATTCAGGGCAAGATGATCTAGATGATGATGGTAATGATTGGCAACCTGCTTCTGGAACGATGCAAGCTGGTGTTGGCTATGCAGCCATGCCAAGTGTTGGTGGTCCTGCATTTCCAGTTGCACAACAATTTGCTTTTGTAGGTCCTTTTAATAATGGTGTTGTATCTCAACCTTTGGTAAACAATAGTGGCGGCGTCTACAATGATTGGAATTTTATAGGCAACCCATATCCAAGTGCTATTAGTACAGCAACATTCTTTAGCGTAAATTCTGGTGTTACTGATGCTATTTACCTTTGGAATCAAGCAACACCACCTAATGCTACTGCATCTGGTAGTGATGGGCAAAATTTTTCAGCTTCAGATTATGCCGTTATTTCAGCTAGTGGTGTCAATACCGCAGGAGGAGATACTTCATTAATACCTAATGATTATGTACCATCTGGACAAGGATTCTTTATTGAAGCACAAACTACTGGTCCTATTGTATTTAATAATTCAATGCGTGTTACCGGCAACAATAACCAGTTTTTTAGAAGTTATGAAACAAACAAAGAAGTACTTTGGCTAAACTTAACTTCTGACAATGGTGTAGCCAATCAGCTTGCCGTAGCTCATTTAGAAGGTGCAACAGATCTTAATGATGGTACTTTTTATGATGTAAAACGTAATATGTCATCTCCTGTACATGCAGCACTTTATTCTACAATTGCTGGAGAAGATACCGAGTTTGTAATACAAGGAAAAAATTACAGCAGTTTAGATCTTGATGAAGTTATTACTTTAGGATTTAAAACAACCATAGAATCACCAACAACATACACTATTTCTATAGCGCAATTTGTAGGAGCATTTTATACTGATAATGACATTTATTTGAAGGATAATTTATTGAATATTACTCACAATATTAAAAATTCAGATTACAACTTTACTTCAACAACAGGCGTGTTCAACAACCGTTTTGAGGTTGTGTTTGTAATAGAAGCGCTTTCGATAAATGACAATGTTATTTCAGCTAATGATATAACTATTTCTGAATTACAAAATGACGAAGTAAGGTTTTCAACAAGCAAAAAAGTTACCATTACTAATGTTGAAATTCTAGATGTTTTGGGAAGACAGATCTATAATCTTAAAGGTAATAGTTCAACTGAAACTTATAACTTATCTCAACTAAGTAACGCTGCTTATATTGCTAAAATAAGCCTTTCTAACGGCCAAGTGATTAGTAAAAAAGCGATTAAGCAACGCTAATTACTTTTACATAATAGTATTGAAAAAGCCTTATTTACATAAGGCTTTTTTTATGCTAAACTTGTATAGAGTCTGAATCGAATTCAGAATGACAATTAATTTATAATATTACTTTACAAGGTATATTTTAAAGCTACAATTAAATTTCTTCCAGCAGCAGAAATACCAGATGAATACTGTCTGTAACGTTGGTCTGTTATATTTTCTAAACTTGCTGTTAGACTTACTTTATCATTCCATTGATATTGCGTTCTTAGATTTAATGTATGCCATGACGGACTGTAAGGATTACCATTTTTATCTAAAGCATAGATATAATCTTTTGACGCTTCTGATGGTGCCAATTGATAAAATGATAATTCATTATTATATACAATGAATGCGTCGAATAATAAGTTATTCTTTTCCCATTTTAAATGTGTACGACCAAAATTTGGTGCAACATGCCTAATAGGTTCCTCTACTCCATTATTATCTTCCGTTCCACCAATGACATTATACTGTGACCTAAGTTTTAGGTGTTCTGTAAAATTCACTTCTAATCCTGCTTCAAAACCATAAATCCATGCTTTTGAGGCATTCTGAATTGCTTGAATATTGCTAAGTTCACCATCATACATGATTTCAGTTTCTCCATTAAGTTCAAAATCTCTTCGTATTAACGCATTATCTAAAAATGTATAATAGGTCGCTAAATCGATAATAACTTTTTTATCGAAATTCAACTTCAAGCCTAATTCACCACCATAAGCGTATTCTGCTTTTAAATCTTTGTTTGGAACTACTACAGAGCCAGGTTCGCTATCAAAAACCTTCCCTATATCATCAATATTTGGGGCTCTAAACGCTGTTGACGCATTGAGTTTCCACTGCATTATATCACTTGGTGACCATGTAATACCTGCCGTACCTGTGAGGGCTCCTGTATTGATTTTTGCATCATCAAAAGGTAAGTTGAGATAAGCGTTGTTCTCAGTAAAATCTGCCCTTGCAATAACCTGATTGTATCGTAAACCCGATTGAAATACAAACTTAGAGTTAGGTTTATGTTTTAAACTAACATAAGCCGCTATAGATTGCCATGTAGCACCATCAGGATAACGTGTTACGGTTGCTGAATTTTCACTAGTTAAAATATTTTCATCATGACCTTCTGAACTTACTGTATTGTGTAAATATTCCAAACCGTAAAAAAGACTTGTTTTGGTGTTTAAATCTTTTTCTAAATCGACATTAAAAGAAATTGCATCCACAGCTTCTGCTCTCACCGCTCTAATATCAGATTGAAAATCTCTATCCTCTCGACTCTCTTTAAAGTTTTGATATGCCAAAGTGGTTTGCAATTTGTCATATAAATTAGAACCACTACTGAGTTTGGTTAATTGCATATTACCCATAAACCATTCTTGTGGGCCGTAATTCCATTCTGCCGAACGTAAATTATCACCTCTATAACGAATTAATCTATCGTACCTAGAATAATCCGATGTGGTTGAATAATATAGTCCTAAATCAAAATTGAGATTATCAGAAGGTTCATATCTCACCTTCTGCATGAAATTTATTTGATTATATCCGGTCGGTTTTTGTACTAAAGGATTAGAATTTTCGACAATAACATCTTCACCATTTTCTCTAATGACATATTCTGGTCTTATATATTCTGTAGGACCATGACTTCCCATTCTTAAATCATCAAAATCCGTAAAACTGACACTGGTAAGAAATGCCCATTTTCTGTAGCCTAAATTAATATCAAAATGTCCTGTTTTTTCATTATTCGCCGTTGCATATCTTACCAATGCATTGCCTTTAAGATATAACTCATCCTTGTAAGACAATTGTGGCTTTTTGGTATAAAAACTCATTACTCCACCTATAGCGTCACTACCATAAACCACTGATCCCGCTCCTAAAGTAACCTCTGTACGACTTACCGAAAATGGATCTATAGAAATTACATTTTGAAGATTTCCACCTCTAAAAATAGCATTATTCATTCTTACACCATCGACTGAAATAAGTAAGCGATTTGTTGAAAACCCTCTTATCATAGGACTTCCTCCACCTAACTGACTTTTTTGAATAAAGACATTACCTGTGTTTTCTAATAAATCTGCACTGGTTTGCGGATTGGCAGCAGCTATTTCTTCTGCATTGAAACTAACAATGGTTTGCGGAATATCGCATTTACTTTGTTGGAATTTTGAAGCTGAAATAACGATTTGGTTTAGCAATTCTACTTTTGGAGTTAAGTAGATGATGTTATTAACTTCTGAAAGGTCGAATTTTCTAAACTGTTTCTTTTGGTAGAGTATATTTTGAAAATATATGATTTCTCGTGGGTTGAACTCATCAAGTTGAGCTTGCCCATCAATATCGGAAACAACATACTTGGTTTTCTTTAAATTATAAATAGCAACACCTGGAATAGGCTCGTTACTACCTTGCTCTAAAACTGTAACGGTTTGAGCAAAGTTCAATTTAAAAAAAAGCAATACTACTGCACTAAAAATGATTTTATAATTCATTTTTATATCCATATATCTCAAAATATTAATAACGGTTTCTCAATGAAACACCTCATTAAGTACTTGCAACGACTTCGGTTTTTTAAAACCCCCTAAATGTAGTTCGAAATAATACAATAGCATATTTAAAAACTCTTGACGCTGCTTTCCATTGATTTTTATGGTATTTAACGCATCAAAATTTATGCCCAAGAGCCGTTTTAGCAATGTTAAATTTTCGCCTGAAATAGAGTAAATTCCACTATTTGCATTTTCAAAAACACCAGTCTCTAAATTAAAAAAAGGGAAATCCAATTCTGAATTTTCAGGTTGAAAACCAAGATATCTTGTTAATTTTAAAAGAAATAATAGGTGAAAGTTAGAAAATTGATCTTCACTATCTAAATATTGAAGTGCTGTTTCTATATAATTGAATAAGTCTTCATTTTTTTCTTCCTCTTTCAATACATTAGAAAGGATTTCAGATAAAAACAAAACAATTGAACTCTTATATATGTTAGAATGAAGCGATTTATAAACATAGTTTAACTTTACTTCTCTAATGCTATGCAAAGATTGATTAGGCTTATAACTCTCCTCTATTTGTAATTGTGATAAAGGTTGAAAATAAACTGTCTTTGTCTGACCCTTTTTGGATTTTAGAACTCCTCTTAAAATATAGCTGACTATACCTCTTTGCTCCGTGTAACACTTTACAATAAGATCGTAATCTCTATATTTTATTTTGGAAAGAACAATGCTGTTATTTTTACTGAGCATGTTTTATCTAACTATAAGTACTTTAAGAACTTTGGTTTCAAAAGAATCTAAATCTGAAATTAAAATAAGGTACACTCCCGTTCTAACGATAGAGTTTCCTAAATTCTTACCATTCCAAACAGCTGTACCACCATCTATGGCAAAATTATAATTAGCGCTGGATGACCTAAGATTGATATTAGTTTGTGCTTCAGCAACCAAATTACCTTCAATATCGGTAATTTTTATGTTTACATTTTCAGTTAATCCGCTAATCTTTACTCCTTTTGTAATATCATTAAGGTCGTTATATCCCAAGACATCATATTCTGGTCTCACAGGATTAGGATATGCAAAGGCATTATCTAATGTGTCTTCTGGTCTAGATCCTCCTGAACTAAATGAAAGAAGTCCTCTGGTTGTTGCTATATAAACAATACCATTATCAGTATCTAATGATATATCATTAATCGTATTTGATGGTAAAGGTGAGTTATCTGTTGTAAATTGGTAAATAGTCTCTTGTCCATCTGGAGAAAAGTAAAACACACCTCCATCAGCTGTACCGACCCATTTATTGTTAGAGCCATCAACCTCAATATCTGTAATCGCTTGTCCTTCCAACAATTCTTTTGCTATACCATCTTCTAAAATTATTATTTGACTGAGGCTTGGATTGAGGTCATCGTAAAAACCTGATGTATTGTACAACACCCTTAAGCCTGTCGTCATTCCAATCCACAATTGATTTCTATTGTCTAGTGCTAAAGCCTGAAACCTAGAAAAAGGAGGCACATTTTGTGCTTCAGAATTGATATTTCTCAAAGGACTTGAAGATATGCCTTCATTATAAGCTAGCAAACCATTAGAATATGAACCAATCCATTTTGTTCCTTCATTACCAATAGCTAAATCAAAAAAACCTGTTTCATCTTGCATAGGGTTATCAATTATATCAGAAAAACTATAACCTTGCCAGTTTCCGGTAATAGGATCATAACGCTTTAAAGCTTCATCAACTCTACTATTTAAAACCCATAGTCTTCCTTCGGTGTCAAATTCGCTTGCGGAGATTCTGACATCAACATAGTTTGGGTCTTCTGGAAGTGATAAGGACTCAAGATCACTATTGGTCTCATTTAATTGAATTGTAGGTTCAAAATTTTCTATAACCAGCATGCCATCAAAATAAGAACTTATAAAAACCTGATTAGGATCAAAAATATTTGGGGTTATGGTATTTAATTCCCTTGTTCCTAAAACATTGTCAAATGGTATATTTTCCCACAGATCATCACGCAAATAACTAATACCTTTTGAATTTAAGGGATAAGGATTTAATGCTTCATTATAAGCTCCATAGGTAACCCAAACTGTGTTTGTTGTAGCATCAATCTTGAAGATATTATTTTCAGAAGGTCCACTTGGTTTTATACTTGTATATAAACTACCATCTGATAGACTAGTCCTTAATACCCCAAAATCTGAAGTCCCAACGAAAACAATATCATTTATTGCAATTGCAGAAGTAAAACTTGTATCATAATCTTCATTAGGTATCAAACTATTTACAAGTTGTATATTTTCGTTGTAAAAATCTACTTTATTTGCTGATGAAAAAATTAATCCTGTGCTAGAAACTTGACTGTCTAAAGGCAACACATCCAAAGCAAACAATTGGGTGAAATTTGTATTAGTAATCTCAAAAAGATCTCTATTTGATCTTACGGCATATATGAAATTATTAAAAGTATTTACCGTTCGGAAATTCCCTGACAAATAAGTCTGCCATTGTTGGAAATCAATAAGATTAGGGTTACTTAATTCTGCTTTCTTTAGTCCATTATTATCATAACAAGCAACAAATATTTCATTATTCAATATTGCTACTTGATTAACTTGAATCTGTGCACCTCCGTTTCCTAAAAAATAAGTGTCACCAAACTCTAAATTTTCTAAATTATAAATGGAAACACCATAATCAGTTGAAATATACAGTAAACCTTCGTGCTCATAAAAATCATTAATTCCTTTATTAGCAGGTGTAATATTTTGCTTTTCTAATATATCTACTACTGATAATACAGACTGATCTGTTTCAGAATAGATTTCTATTAAGCCTGTTTCGTACCCAATAATTAAATCTTGATATGTTTCACTGTAATAAATAGTTGTTATTTGACCACCCGATAATCCTTCTATAGTTGTGATGGTTTTAACCTCTTGCGAAAAGATATCATACTCAAAAACAGCATTTTCAGCAGCAGCAAAAATTTTCTCTTCACCTCTTGTGATATCAACTATATTATTATACGAAAAATGACCTTGCCAAAGTGCAGAATAGTCTTGACAATATCCAACTGATAAAAACGCAAAAACAAATATGATAGTTTGTACAACCGATTTGTTCATCAAAATAAAATTCTTTTGTCAAATATATTAATAGTAACGGTAATACAGTCTTTATAATATATAATGTAACAAAAAAAGCTTCTGAGAAAATCCCAGAAGCTTTCGGTTGTTTATAGTATTAGCTTTCTTAAACTACACCTTGTGCTAACATAGCATCGGCAACTTTTACAAAGCCAGCTATATTTGCTCCTTTAATGTAATCTATAGAACCGTCTTCATTCTTACCGTATTCCACACAGGAATCGTGAATGTTTTTCATAATCTCTTTTAATCTATCATCTACTTCACTTCTTGTCCAACTAAGACGTAAAGAGTTCTGACTCATTTCTAAACCAGAAGTTGCTACACCACCAGCATTAGATGCCTTACCTGGTGCAAACAATATCTTAGCATTTTGGAACTCATGTATCGCCTCTGGTGTTGAAGGCATATTAGCACCTTCTGAAACGCACATACAACCATTTTCTATTAGTTGCTTAGCTTCATCCCCATCGAGTTCATTTTGAGTTGCGCATGGTAAAGCAATATCACATTTTACAGACCAAGGTCTTCCTCCTTCTACATATTTAGCGTTAGGATATTTTTCTACATACTCACTAATTCTACCTCTCTTAACGTTTTTCAAGTTCATTACAAACTTTAGCTTTTCTGTATCGATACCTTCTTCATCTAAGATATATCCACCAGAATCTGATAAGGTTAAAACTGTTGCTCCTAACTCTAGTGCTTTTTCAGCAGCGTATTGTGCCACATTACCAGAACCTGATATTACAACTTTTTTACCTTTAAAAGAATCATTCTTGGTTTTCAACATGTTTTCAGCGAAGTACACATTACCATATCCAGTAGCTTCAGGTCTGATTAGTGATCCACCCCAAGATTGTCCTTTACCAGTTAAAACACCTGTAAATTCGTTTCTGAGTTTTTTATACATTCCAAACATAAAACCTATCTCTCTACTACCAACACCTATATCACCTGCAGGTACATCTGTATTTGGGCCAATATGTCTGAATAATTCACTCATAAAAGCATGACAGAAACGCATTATTTCGTTATCTGATTTTCCTTTTGGATCAAAATCAGAACCTCCTTTACCACCACCCATTGGTAATGTTGTCAATGAGTTTTTGAAAACCTGTTCAAAAGCTAAGAATTTAAGGATACTTGCATTTACGGTTGGGTGAAATCTAAGACCTCCTTTGTATGGCCCAATTGCAGAATTCATTTGAATTCTATAACCTCTATTCACCTGGATTTCACCTGAATCATCAACCCAACAAACTCTAAAAGAAATTAATCGTTCTGGCTCAACCATTCGTAATAAAATGTTTTTACCATGATAAATATCTTGATCCACAATGTATGGAATTACAGTTTCTGCAACCTCTCTTACAGCTTGTAAGAATTCTGGTTCGTGACCATTACGTTGCTCAACAAGCTCTAAAAAAGCTTCTATTTTATCTTTCATATATGTTATTGTTAACAAATTGTGATTTATGCGGTGCAAAGATACATTATCTGTAAAAATATCCACTTATTTTTTTTATATTCTCAAAAAATATTTTAGTTAATTTACATATCTTGATTCTTGAAAAAATAACAAAAAATGCATTTTATCCGTTTTATTTTGTATTTCGTCGAGTTTTTATATATTTGCTCGGTAAGATTTCAATTTTTAGAATTCAATGGTAATAAACATTAAGAAATTAATTGCCCCAATTGTATTGTGTTTATCAATGCAAATGAGTTTCTCTCAGCTTGGAATTTCTCATGAAATTGGGGTCATTGCAGGACCTGTAGCATACCAATCAGATTTTGGTGTTCGCTCTGACTTAGAAACCAACGCCGGAAATTCTGGCTTCGGAATTGGAATTGTACATTACATAAACTTCGCTTATAGAGCTGATTGTAATTGTTATACTACAAAAAAATACTTCAACGATCATTTTAAACTAAGAAGTGAAGTTTCTTGGAATAAGACAAAACTTGAACATCTCGGAGAATGGGCTGACGGTAATTCTGAAGAAGCTAATAAACTAAGAAGTCATACTGGCGAAGCTCAAAATTGGGATGTTGGTATGCAATTAGAATATTTCCCAACTAGCCTTAGAGCTTTTTCTTCAGGTCTTTATTCATTTGCCCCCTTTTTAAGTTTGGGTGCTCATTATGTTTCATACAGCCCTAAAGTATACACATCTTATGTAAGTTCTGATCCCATGAATCCTAATGATGTTGGAAACATTGAAGATCCTAACAACTTTTATTCCGCATGGGAACCTGGTTCTGTTAGTGATCAAAGTGATACAACGTGGTCTATTGTGGGTAGCGTAGGTACTCGATACAAGCTTTCTATACTGTCTGATTTGATGATTGATTTGAGATTTCAGTATTTCTTTTCTGATTGGACTGATGGACTCAACCACCAATTACCTTCAAACAAAGCTAACGATTGGTTAGTGTGGCTAAACTTTGGATATATCTACTATTTAGATTAAAATGATACAACATAAAAAAAGACCAAGTATTAAACTTGGTCTTTTTTATTTAAGTTGGTTTGTGATTAACCTATGGCTTGTCTTAAATCTTCAATTAAATCTTCTTCGTCTTCTATTCCAACGCTCAACCTAATTAACGAATCTACCACACCCGTTTTTTCTCGTTCTTCTTTAGGAATGCTCGCATGAGTCATACTTGCTGGATGACCAGCCAAAGATTCTACACCACCAAGTGATTCTGCCAATGTGAAAACTTTAAGATTTTCAACAATTTTGATTGCTTCTTCGTAGTTATTTCCTTTGGTGGTAAAAGATACCATACCTCCAAAATCCTTCATTTGAGATTTAGCTATCTCATGATTTGAATGGCTTTTCAATCCTGGCCAATATACATTTTCAATTTTTGGATGCTTAGCTAAATACTCAGCTACTGCCTTTCCGTTTTCACAATGACGCTGCATACGAACGTGCAATGTTTTTATACCTCTTAAAACCAAAAATGAATCTTGTGGTCCACAAATAGCTCCACTAGCATTTTGAATAAAATATAATCGGTCTGCCAACTCTTTATCCTTAACTACTAAAGCTCCCATAACGACATCGCTATGGCCACCAAGATATTTAGTTGCAGAATGCATAACAATATCCGCTCCTAAATCTAAAGGCTGCTGTAAATATGGTGTAGCAAAAGTGTTATCTACTACCAAAAGCAAATTGTGCTTTTTTGCAATTTTAGAAACAGAAACAATATCAATAATATTCATCATAGGATTGGTTGGTGTTTCTATCCAAATAAGCTTTGTATCTGGTGTTATATATTCTTCAATTTTATCGGTATTATTCATGCTAATAAAATGAAATTTAATACCAAATTCCTCATATATTTTAGTAAATAAACGATATGTTCCACCATACAAATCACTAGTAGAAACAACCTCATCACCTGGTTTTAATAATTTTAAAACTGCATCTATTGCTGCCAAACCAGACCCAAAGGCTAAACCAAAATTTCCGTTTTCTAAACTTGCAAATGCATTCTCTAAGGCATTTCGGGTTGGATTATGCGTTCTGGAATATTCATAACCTTTATGTCCACCAGGAGTTGATTGCGCGTAAGTTGATGTCTGGTATATTGGTGGCATTACAGAACCATATGCAGGATCGTGCTGTTGCCCTCCGTGTATTGTTTTTGTATTGAATTTCATAACGAGTATTCTTATTTAAAGTCCCTATAAACACATCGTATTTGAGACACAATTTTCTTTATTAAAGTGCAACAAATTTACAGGATAATTCGTTCTATTTAAATCTAAACAATACCTTTATTGAATGTTTAACAAAACCTTTCAATACGTGAAACGCATATTCTATATACTACTTTTTTTGTCTGTTTTTTACTCTTGTGATGAAGAGATTAAACCTATCAACTTTGAAACCTCTTCTATTGACAAAACTTTTGAAGCTGATATTACTGTAATGTTTGATAAAGCTACAGGCAATAATGATATTGGAGAAAACATCAATTCGAACATAGAAAAATCGATTATTAGTACATTGAGTACTTCAGAAGGTAATAGTGATCTAAAAAGTACCTTAGAAGGATTTAATAATGAATATCTAACATTTAAAAAAGAGTTTCCTGATGCTACGGAACCGGTTTGGGTGCTCAATATTGAAACTGAAAAGAGCTATCAATCTCAAGATGTCATAACCATAGCAATTAGCACTTATGAATTTAAAGGAGGTGCACATGGAAATGACAAAATAAGATTCTTGAATTTAGATGCTAAAACAGGAAGTATTTTGAGCAGAAATGATATTCTTAAAAATATTAATGAGTTTGAAACATTAGCAAAAGAATACTTTATGAAATCAATGGAAACCCAGGATAAAGATCTCAAAATGGAAGATTTCTTCTTTGGAAAACCATTTCAATTACCAGAAAATATAGGCTATAGTGAAGACGGCATAGTACTACTTTATAACGTATACGAGGTTGCCTCATACGATCAAGGCTACACAGAGTTTGTTATTCCTTTTGAGGATGCTGAGCCTTATTTAAAACTCCACTAGGCTATTTTCTTTGTTAACTTTTTAATTATTGGTTCAACAGATAAGCCTTGGCCAACAATAGAAACCACAACAACGATATAGGTTATTACTAGGAAAAGTTCTCTATGCATTTCTGAAGTTAAACTCAACGCTAGGGCAATAGAGATTCCTCCTCTTAATCCACCCCAAGTCATAATCAAAGTTGTTTTAGGTACAAAATCAAGCTTCTTAGAGAAGAATTTCACAGGTAACCAAAGTGAAATATATCTACAAAGTAATATTACTGGTATTGCTATAAGTCCGGCATAAATATACTTTCCTTCAAGCGTTAGCAGAAGCATTTCCATACCAATCATAACAAAAAGAATAGTATTCAACAGTACATCTACAAGTTCCCAAAACTTATCTACATAAGTTTCAGTAGTTTCAGACATTGCTGAATTTCTAACGGTATCATTACCAACCATAAGCCCAGCAGTTACCATAGCTAAAGGTGCTGACAAATGAAATTGATGTGCCAACATTGTACCACCCATTACAGCTGCTAAAGTTAGAATCACTTCAATTTCGTAATTATCTATAGATTTCATCAACTTATAAGTCACCCAACCTAATAGCAACCCTAAAACAATTCCACCTATAACTTCTTGTCCAAATAAAGTAAGAATGTCAGATACTTCTATAGCAGCATCTGGTTTTGCAGCAATAGCGAATATGGTTAAAAACACTACCACACCTACTCCATCATTAAACAGAGATTCCCCAACAATCTTCGTTTCCAACTTTTTTGGAGCTCCTGCTTTTTTCAAAATTCCCAAAACCGCAATTGGGTCTGTCGGAGAAATGAGTGCTCCAAACAATAAACAATAGATAAAATCTACATTGAGTCCAACAACTTGAATAATATAATAAGACGCTATACCAACTAAAAAAGTAGACACTAAAACACCTAAGGTAGCAAACGCTAAAATTGGGCCTCGTTGTACTTTAAGTTGATCAAAATTAGTATGCAAAGCTCCGGCAAAAAGCAAGAAGCTTAGCATTATATCTAGCAAAACGGTTTCAAAATCTATTTTGGAAATAAAATCGCGCTCTTGTGTTAATAACGTATCATCAAATTGAGCGATACCAACCAAAACCACTGTAAATAAAATAGTAATCACCATTAAACCAATAGTGATGGGTAATTTTAAAAAACGAACATTGAGATAACCAAAAATTGCTGATAATACTATTAAAATTGTGGCTATTGAGTAATATTCCATGTGTTTACAGGGATTTTCTGAGTGCTAAAATATAACCTAAATGAGTGCCTTCATGAAAAATATTGAATTGTGTTGCCTCTTCAACCGAGCTTAGCGTAGAATTCGTCGAAGTTGTATAAACGCTATAATCTTTGAACTTTTTATTAGCATAATCTTCTTTAGTTTTTTCAATAGTAGAAAACAACAAACCTCTGATAACATTTACCTCTTCTCTCGAAACATCACCTTCTGTCTTAGTCCCTTTTCTATAAGCATTTACCATGCCATCAGAGACCATCATAGGTAAACCAGATAATTTATAAACCAATAATTGCTGTGTTACAATAACGTGAGCTATGTTCCAGATAATATTGTTTTTAAAGCCATCAGGCACTTTATTTAATTCTTCTAAAGAGTGGTTGTTCAATATGTTTTCTAGAAGCTGTCTACCTTTTAGCGTTACCTCGAATGCAATATCCATATCCTTAATTTTTTCTAAAAGTAATTAATTTTCCTTTTAAATACGGTTACTTTGTAGTTTCAAAATTATATAGATTCCTGACATGAAAAAAATTTATCATCTAAGTACTTGTGACACTTGTAAGCGCATTATTAATGAATTGAATTTGCCTAGTGATTTTGAATTTCAGGATATAAAGGCTGATGCTATCACTAAAACTCAAATTGAAGATATGAGACAACTTACTGATAGTTATGAAAGCCTTTTCAGTAAACGTGCCAGACTCTACAAAGAACTAAATCTTAAAGAAAAGTCATTATCTGAAGAAGATTACAAATCTTATATTTTAGAACACTACACGTTTTTGAAACGTCCTGTTATCATAGTTGACGACTCAATATTTATAGGAAACTCTAAAAAAACCGTAGAGGCTGCCAAACAAAAAATACACAATTAAAACCTAAAAAAGTTTTTTATTACTTCATAGGCTTTGCACGTACACCATGCTTTCTTGTATCGTCTTTTGTTAGCGTTTTATAATTTTCTGACTTAGGAAACTTATGTGCTAAATCCAGAAAAACTTCTGGTAAGCTAGTAAGTTTTCTTGCTTTAAGATCTATCCAACCACCTTGCATTTCACAATAGGCTAAATTTTCGCCTTTATGGTTATAAAAATTATGTTCAAACATAAATAGCATTCCATCTTCACTCAATCCAGATACTTCTATTGTTACGGTAATTGGTGTTCCTATAAAGGATTCCTTAAAATAAAACATGTGTTCATAAAATACTACCGGACCAATATTATGCTTCATAATATCTGGCATTGAGAACCCTTGCTCAGCAAAAAAAGACATCCTTGCATGGCTCATAAAATTGGTGTAGGCTGAGTTTGCTAAATGCCCATTAGCATCAACATCGCTCCAACGTATTTCAAACTGTTTTTTGTACATCGTATCTGTTTTGGTTAAGAACGCAAAGTTAAAAAAGTAAATTATGCACGCATAATAGTTCTTAAAAGATTAACACAACGGTAGAACCATTCAATTTTGTAACTTTGCGCAACTTTAAAATCATCATTTGCAATGATTCAATCCATGACTGGTTATGGGAAAACCGTTTTACAACTCCCAACAAAAAAAATCTCTATAGAGTTAAAATCACTTAACAGTAAAAGTTTAGATGTTAATGCACGTATGCCTTCAATGTATCGTGCTAAAGAATTAGACATAAGAAAACTTATTGCTCAACATCTCGTTAGAGGTAAAGTAGATTTTTCTCTATTTGTAGAAATTACTGGTGAAGATACGAGCTCTAAAATCAACAAAACTGTTGTAAAAGAATACATCAAACAACTAAAAGATGTTGTGGATGGTGATGACACCGAACTATTGAAAATGGCCATACGTTTACCAGATGCGGTAACTACAGAGCGTGATGATATTGATGAAGAAGAATGGACACTTATAGAGAATGGGATTAATGATGCTATTTCTAAAATAGTTGCGTACAGAAAAGATGAAGGTGAAATTCTTAAACAAGATTTTACAGATAGAATTTCTACTCTAAAATCGCTTTTAGATAGCGTTATTGAAATGGATCCACAACGTATTGAAGGTGTAAGAGCACGACTTGAAAAAGGTATTTCCGACATTAAAGAAAAAGTTGATGAAAACCGTTTTGAACAAGAGCTGGTTTACTACATCGAAAAGTTTGACATCACCGAAGAAAAAGTGCGTTTAGATAATCACTTAGATTATTTTATAAAAGCGCTCAATTCTGAAGATTCCAACGGAAAAAAGCTTGGTTTTATATCACAAGAAATCGGTAGAGAAATCAACACTATAGGCTCTAAATCTAATTTTGCTCCGATGCAAAAACTTGTTGTGCAGATGAAAGATGAGCTCGAGAAAATTAAAGAACAATTGTTAAACGCCCTGTAAATATCAATACTAATGTCTGAACAAAAACAGCAAGGTAAACTTATTGTATTCTCTGCTCCGTCAGGTTCTGGTAAAACGACAATTGTACGTCATTTACTTAAGCAACCAGAACTTAATTTAGAATTTTCTATTTCGGCAACCTCTAGAGAAGCTAGAGGTAATGAGGTACATGGCAAAGATTATTACTATTTATCCTTGAAAGAGTTTAAGGATAAAATTAAAAAAGATGAATTTTTGGAATGGGAAGAAGTTTACAGAGATAATTTTTATGGTACATTAAAATCTGAAGTCGAACGTATTTGGGCAAAAGGTAAACACGTTATTTTTGATATTGATGTTTCTGGTGGACTAAGAATAAAACGAAAATTCCCTGAACAAACGCTTGCTATTTTTGTAAAACCACCAGATTTAAATGAGTTAGTGAGACGACTTAAAGAACGTGGCGAAGAAAGTCATGAAAAGATCAGTATGCGTGTTGCTAAAGCTCCAGCCGAACTAGCTACTGCTCCTCAATTTGATGAAATTGTGGTAAACTCTAATTTAGAAGAAGCTTTAGAAAATGCGTATCAATTAGTTTCGGATTTTATCAAAAAATAAGTATCAATCTGTCTCCTAGACAAAACATTATGAAAATAGGTTTATACTTCGGCACGTTCAACCCAATACATATTGGGCACTTAACAATTGCTAATCACTTGGCTGAACATAGTGATCTAGATCAGGTGTGGTTTGTTGTAACTCCACAAAGTCCTTTCAAGAAAAAAAGTAGCATGTTAGATAACTATCAAAGATTGGAAATGGTTTATCTAGCCACAAAAGATTACGATAAACTGAGACCTAGCGATATTGAGTTTGGTTTGAAACAGCCTAACTATACCATAGATACATTAACCTATCTTTTTGAGAAATTCCCGGATTATGAATTTGCATTGATTATGGGAGAGGATAACCTCAAAAGTTTTCACAAATGGAAAAATTACGAGCAAATACTTCAGAATCACAACATTTACGTTTACCCTAGAATTTCCGAAGGAAACATTAACACAGAGTTCAATAATAATTCAAAAATTTTTAACATATCTGCGCCAATAATGGAGCTATCTTCGACGTTTATAAGACAGGAAATTAAGGCTGGTAAAAATGTAAGACCAATGTTGCCTGAGAATGTATGGCAATACATTGATGAAATGAATTTTTACAGATAATCACCTTTTTAAGCCTTCTTAAATTACTAGATTGGAACTGATATTATGACCTACACTATTATAGTTTTATCAATTATCTGTACTTTAATTATCGTAAAATTAAAGGATATTACATTAAGAAATAAGCTTAATGACAAAGACGAAAAACGCCTTTTAATAGCTGGAAGCTTGTTAATTCTTTTCTTTGTTACAAAAGTAACTTTACCTTATCCTGAATCACTTTACTGGTTTTTATTTCTGAGTGTTATAGGAATTGGATCTATTTTATGTATTGATATTCTAAAAATAGAATTCAAGCGTTTTAGAAAACTGAAGACAAAAGATATGATTCTAAATATAGCATTCTATTGTCTTTTTATCGTGGCAACTCACTTATTTGTCTAAAAGTGATAAAAAGCATTCTCAAGATGCTCAATCTGAAACTTACTATTTTCTTTTACAATAGCTACAATATCAAACCTAGCTTCAACATCTAGATCATTTTCAGTAATATATTCATCTACTGCTTTAACCAAGTTTTTAATCTGTTTTGGCTTTACAAAGTCTTGAGGATTTCCAAAATCTATCGAACTTCTGGTTTTAACCTCAATTATAGCAAGAATATCATCTTTTTGGGCAATAATATCAACTTCGGCTTTATCAAAACGGTAATTACGCTCAAGGATTTCATAGCTGTTTTTCAATAGAAAATCTACAGCTAGTTGCTCGCCTTTTTTACCAAGTTCGTTGTGCTGTGCCAAGGTAGTGTTTAGTGTTTTGTTTTTAGTTAAAGCTTACTAAGCTTTTTTCTTTTGAAACTTTTAGTTTAATAGTTCTCCCCAAAACTAAAGCTCTGTTATCATCTTCATGTCCAGCTGGCATATTAAATGCTACAGGAAAATCATAATCAGCTAAAGCATCCAAGATTAATTGCTCTATAGAAGTTCCCCAAAGGGTTGTGTTTTTTCTCAGCTTAGACATATCACCAACAATAACACCTTTACAGTTATCAAAATAACCAGCGCGTTTTAGACTCTGCAGCATTCTATCAATATGATATTTGTACTCACCTATTTCTTCAATAAATAATATTTTTCCAGATGTATCTAAACTCGTATCAGAACCCAACATGGTGTGTAGCATTGTTAAATTTCCACCAACTAACTCTCCTTCAGCTTCACCTTCTCTATTGTATTTAGACCCTTGAAGCACATAATCAGTCGGATTTCCAAAAAGTGCTGCCTTAAATGTATCTATAGAAGTTTGAACTTCAGATAAATCCTGAGTTAAACTCACACACATTAAGGCATGCAAAGATTCAAAACCTTCGTTATGAAGTTGATTATGCAAAGCCGTTATATCGCTATAACCTACAACCCATTTTGGATTTTTTCTAAATTTAGTATAATCTAGTTTATCAAGAATTCTAACCGTCCCATAACCACCTCTTGCGCACCAGATGGCACTAATTTTTGGGTCGTCCATAGCACTTTGCAAATCTTCACAACGTTGTTCATCAGTTCCTGCAAAATGATCGGCTTTACTAAACACATGTTTACCAACTACAGCATGTAAACCCCAACTTTTAAGCAAGTCTACAGCCTGATTAACTTCGCGTTCTCTGTTTTTTAAAATTCCCGATGGAGCTACAATAGCAACGGTATCACCAGATTTTAGATAGGGAGGGCGAACTAATTTTGAGGTCATTTCTGTGGATTTATGAGTTTCACTTTGAGCATAGCTCGTAAGATTCTTACTAAAAAGAACAACTAAGCATACTAAAAGTATTGGCTTAAAATTCATATAAAAAGTGCTTTTTGTAAATGTACATTTTTTTTCTAAATCCCTTATATATTGTGTATTTTTGAAGCCTTAAATAAATCTTGAAACATGTCGAAAAGATATACCATAACAGCAGCTTTACCTTACACTAACGGTCCAATACACATTGGCCATTTAGCAGGTGTTTACGTTCCTGCTGATATTTATGCCAGATATATGAGATTAACAGGTAATGACGTTGCTTTTATTTGCGGAAGTGATGAGCATGGCGTACCTATTACCATAAAAGCGAAAAAAGAAGGTGTAACACCACAAGATATTGTGGATAAATACCACGCTATCATTAAAACATCGTTTGAGGATTTTGGTATATCATTTGACAATTATTCTCGTACCTCAGCGAAAATTCACCACGACACAGCTTCAGAATTCTTTAAAACGCTGTATGATAAAAATGAGTTTGTTGAAGAGGTTTCAGAGCAATTATATGATGAAAAGGCCAATCAGTTTTTAGCTGATCGTTTTGTGATTGGTACTTGCCCAAAATGTGGTTACGAAGAAGCTTATGGCGACCAGTGTGAGAATTGTGGAACTAGTCATAACGCTACTGATTTAATTAATCCGAAGTCTGCCATTACTGGTAACACTCCAACTTTAAAAGAAACCAAACACTGGTTTTTACCATTAAATAAACACGAAGAATTTCTACGTGAGTGGATTCTTAAAGGGCATAAAAAAGATTGGAAACCTAACGTTTATGGCCAAGTAAAATCTTGGGTTGATGACGGATTACGTCCAAGAGCAGTTACCCGAGATTTAGATTGGGGAATTCCTGTACCTGTTGAAGGTGGTGAAGGCAAAGTCCTTTATGTTTGGTTTGATGCTCCAATTGGTTACATCTCTTCAACCAAAGAATGGGCTGCTAGAGAAGGTAAGAATTGGGAAGATTACTGGAAAGACGAAAACACCAAATTGGTGCACTTTATTGGGAAAGATAACATTGTATTTCACTGTATTATTTTTCCATCAATGTTAAAGGCTGAAGGATCGTATATTCTACCTGATAATGTTCCTGCTAACGAGTTTTTAAACCTTGAAGGCAACAAGCTTTCAACATCTAAAAATTGGGCGGTTTGGTTACCAGATTATCTAGAAGATTTCCCAGAACAACAAGATGTTTTGCGCTATGCCTTAACAGCTAATGCACCAGAAACTAAGGATAACGATTTTACTTGGAAAGATTTCCAAGCACGAAACAACAATGAATTGGTGGCCATTTTTGGTAATTTCATTAATCGTGTTGTGGTACTTACCAACAAATATTATAACGGTGAAATTCCTACTCCTTCAGAATTTAATGCTATAGATGAGGAAACTTTAGCGGCTTTAAAAGCTTATCCTGATGTCATTTCTAGTTCTATTGAGCGTTACCGTTTTAGAGAAGGCAGCCAAGAACTTATGAATTTAGCACGACTTGGTAATAAATATTTAGCAGATGAAGAGCCTTGGAAAACTATAAAAACAGACGAAGAACGCACTAAAACAGTGATGTTTGTAGCTTTGCAAATTGCATCAGCTTTAGCGGTTTTATCTGAGCCATTTTTACCGTTTACGTCTGAAAAATTAAAATCTATCTTATGTCATTCTGAACTTGATTCAAAATTGACTTGGGAAGATATTGCTTCAAAAGATATTTTACTTCCTGCTGGCCATAACATACAAACAGGAAAACCTCAGTTGTTGTTTTCAAAAATTGAAGATGAAACTATTCAAAAACAACTCGATAAATTAGAAAACAATAAAAAAGCAAATGAAGCTGCTAATAAAAAAGTAGAACCACAAAAAGAGGAAATTACTTTTGATGATTTTACAAAATTAGACTTAAGAGTTGGTACTATACTCGAAGCTGAAAAAATGCCAAAAACCAAAAAACTCTTGGTTTTAAAAGTTGATACAGGTATTGATACTCGTACTATTGTTTCAGGTATTGCAGAAAGCTTTAAACCCGAAGAGGTTGTTGGCAAACGCGTTACGGTTTTAGTTAACCTAGCACCAAGAGAATTACGAGGAGTAGAAAGTCAAGGTATGATTTTAATGACCGAAGATGAAAGTGGTAATTTAGTATTTGTAAATCCTGATATTGAAGGAATCGATAATGGCCTAAAAATAAGTTAAAATCATGAAAACAAAACTGTTATTTCTTCTTCTATTTGTAAATCTTATAAATGCTCAAACAAGGTATTTAGAAGTTAAGATAAAGGATAAAGAATCTAATGATGATATTAAAAGTGCAACCATCATAGAAGATAGTATTAACAGTTCTTTGTTTACATTTTTAGAAGAAGAAAAGGTCACTTATGGTTTTAAATATAACCATCATAGATTACTAGAATCTAAAATAACTTCTGAGGGATTAAAACGAAAATATAAATCTATAATTGGCAGCATAGTAAATAACAACAAAGTAAGACTGCTAGAAACTAATAATAAGAATACTAAATATGCAAGTATACTATTCGATTTTGACACAGAAATTAGTGAAGAAACTGAATATAGTTTCAAATTAAACCCGTATGATTATTATCTACAGACCTATAGCCATGAAGACAAATGCTATATGTTTACATACAATAGCCAGACAAATAAATTGTGTAAATGGACATTCTTATTAGATGGTTCGTATAAAAAAGATTTTTACGATCTTAAAGACAACTATAGCTGGGTTAATAATAATTCGAAAAATCATTTTAAAGAAGAATTTCAAAAAGTCAACAATAAATTACCTAACAATTTAATTGTTACTTCTAAGGAATATAAAATGTATGAATTAAAGGATGGATTTATTTGGACACTTGATGACAATATAGATTATACTTTAATCATAGAATTTAAGGCACCTGAATTCGATCCTATATTCACAAAAATATTTCAAACTAAACAAGAATTAAATCCAAAAACAAGTAATTCATACTTGTTTGACGATAAGATTGCCCAAATAACATCCAATAATTCATATTTAAATTTCGAAATAAAAGATTTTGAAAGCAAAAATGTTATTAAGTCCTTTTCTATTACTAAAGATGAAACTATAGATTTTAAAAACGGCCCTATCTTACAAGAAGGGTCCGTTTATAGTTTTGGTAATACCAGAGAATTAGAAAAAACATCAAAATTTTTACGCAAAATATCCAAAGAAAATAACGGTGTGTCAGTATACCCTCAAAATGGTAATTATAGAGTTACAATAGGAGGTATTGTTGAACTTTCCGGTGGCGGAGGAATGATGATGCCTGGTTTTGGTGCTTTTCCTATGTACCAAGTTGGTGGTTTTACAATGAGCTTCAACCCTGCAGGATTTGCCTTTGGAAGTTATTCCTCAACAGGTTCTACAAGAATTGAATGTTTGTTCGATAGCGAATTCAACCATCTTGACGGAGAAATAAAAGACAATGTGTTTGATAAGATTACAAAGTATAAAGATAGAATGAGTAATCTGAAAGCCGACAATGTTTATTTTCTTAATAATAAGGTACTCTTTGGTTTTTACAAACCTTACTACAAATCTTATGAATTAGTTCTATTTGAATAGAATTAAAAAACTTGAAGCTTTAATTAATAAGTCGTTTTAAGCACACCATTGAGCCAATAGCCCTTACTGGTTATTTGCTTTTCGTTGTTTACATAAACACCTAGGCCATTACGCATTCCACTTGTAAAATTGCCATAATAGAATGTGCCTGTACTTTGGTAATATTGCACACCTTGACCTGTGAAATTTTTGTTGCTTATTTCACCTATATAACTATCACCTGATGACCAACCATAAGCACCGACTTTATCTATTTGTCCGTTAGTGAAAAAACCAACATAAGTGTCTCTATTTGAAAATTGATAAAACCCAAATCCGTTGCTACAGTTACCTATACAATTACCGTTAGCTCGTTTATTTTTAAAATCTGCAGTTATCATATTTCTTGTTTGCTTTCCATTTTCGTAGTAGCCAGCTTGCAGAATCTCTCCACCTTTTTTTAGATAACCATAACCGTTAAAAGTGCCATTCTTAAATTCTCCAATATAATATTCCTTTCTATCGTACCAAGTAAACATTCCAAAACCGTTTCTAAAGCCATCAACAAAATGACCTTCGTAATAATTGGCGTTATCGTTAAAGGTTTGCTTTCCAAAACCATTAGCTTTTCCATTTTTAAAAAAGCCTTTTAAAATGTATTCATCTGTTTTTACCTCACCATAACCATCGGTACAATTACCAGATAGACAGGTTGATGTTTTAGTTGAAGGTTCACTGTTTGCTTTTGCTATTTGATAGGTATCCGTTGCTTTATTATATTTTCTACCTGGTTGAACGGTTTCCTTTTCGGCAATTTTTAAGTTTGGGAAATAGTAAAGCGGCTCTTTGTTTTTAAAAAGCACAAAATCATTATTGTTGTAAGCGAAACTGTACTCTGAATTTTTTAAAGCCATTCCTTTTTCAGCAAAAATTTTTGCTTCATCATTTATGATGAAGAAAATATTGTCCTCAGATTGTAATTCTTCTAATGGATAAAAAAAATACTTTTCATTAGGGTTCATTTTCAAAAAAAACGTTTTATCCAAAAATTCATCATAACAAATAAGATTATTGAATTGGTTATAAACTTTTAAGCTATTATTTCTTAAATACATTCTATTTGAAATACTAATGCCCTTATGGAATAAATAATATGAGTTTTCAGTACTTTGTAGATAGTTAGCTGTATTTAGGTATACGGTTTCAAAAACCTGCTTTTTACCAGATTTTGATTCTTCAAGCGCGTTACGAATAATCATGTAGTTTTCCTGAAAAGGATTGTAAACCATGACATCTGCTTTATTAATTAAACGAGTACTTAAAAAAGTTACTGGTTTGTTGTTTATGTATATTTTACAGTTGGACATAGGCCCTATTCCCCAAGGACTTTTGGTATAAATAATGGATAACTCTGGTTTATTTTTAATTTCACTATATAGAATCGTTTGATTAAAACCTGGATTTATATGATTTCCATACTGGTCGTACCCAAGCTCAAATCTTGATTTGTCTCTCCCGATTTTATTTCCATTTTTAAACACATATAAAATAGGCTTACTTTTTTCTGTGCCATAGGTTTTATTTTCTATAATGTGAAGCTCGTCTCCTACTTTTTCATAAGTATATTCTTTTATAACATTTAATGTACTTGTTTCCTTAACTAACCGATTTAAGTCATCGTATTCATAAGTAATACTACTATTGTTAACATATTCCTTTTTTATTAGCAAACCCTTGGAATTGTATTGAAATTTTAAAGTTTTTACACCTAATGAAGCGTAAGTGTGCTCAGCTATATAACCTTGCGCATTATATGTATAGGTTTCACCATAAGTATTATGTATTAACTTGTTGTTATCGTAGCTATAAACTTTAGAACCTACATCATTATTATCAATGATTAAATAGCCATCTTCGGTAAATATTTGATGACCAAAACCATAAACATCTCCCTGTAAGTTGAAATGCTCACGCTTGTATTTAACAGCAATAGGATTTAGAGGAGCGTTTACAAAATCTATTTTTTGAGCATAGATATTAAAACTAAAAACAATAGCTAGTAGGTAAATTACATTTTTCATTTTGTAGGTATTCGTTCTCTCCAAAATTATAAAGCAAACGCAAGTCAAACCATACGATAAACTGCGTATTTTTAAAATTTGAAATGTATTTTTTGATAAAAATCCAAAAAATTGAAATTAAAAAACTAAAAAATATTATCTCACCGTAAAATTTGTATATTCAAACAGTTAACCAATTTTACTTTCTATGAAAAAAACTACTAAATCTTTAAAATTATCAAAACAACTTGCAAAATATGGTGCTTTAACAGCCGCTATGGCGAGTATAGCTGATGCAAGTGGACAAATTGTATTTACGGATGTTGATCCTGATTTTTCGGGCAACAGTGGTGATGAATTCTTCTTAGACCTTAACCAAGATGCTATAAATGATTTTAGAGTGCACCAAAGCGGATACAATTTATTTATTGAGCCTTTGACGGCTAGCAATAGCGTTTTGGGGTCTGGTGCTGCTTCATACAATTATGTATATCCTTATGCACTTTCAAGTGGTGCTGTAATATCATCTGGACAAAACACATGGTTAAACCAAGGTTTTTCAGCCGGTTATCAATCATTAAATTATGGCTCAAGTAGTACTTGTTATTTTGGAAACTGGTGTAGTGAAACTGATAAATTCTTAGGATTGAGATTTACAGTTGGTGGCAATATACATTATGGATGGGCTAAGTTAGATGCCACTTTTGATAATGGATGGACCATTAAAGAATTTGCCTATAACACTACAGTTGATGAAAGTATAGAAGCAGGTCAACAAACACTAGGAGTAAGTTCTAACGATATACAAGATGTTAGAGTTGTTGGGCTTAATAAATCTATTGGATTATACAACCTTACAGAAGCCACTGAATATACATTATATAATATTGAAGGTAAGCAGCTACTCAATGGCAAAATCGAAAATGTAAACTCCAGTGTAATTGAAGCCAACCAAATGGCTTCAGGTATTTATATTTTAGAATTGAATACTTTAGAATCTAATTCTACTTTAAGGAAAAAAGTAGTCTTATAAAATGTTTAAAAAATACTTCATTAAAAGTAACGGTAAAGTATACCGTTACTTTTTTTATGATCTATTGCGATAAAGTTTGGTGTCAACACAAGCACACATTTGTTCTGTATCCATATGCTTAAGCCCTAAAAATTTTATGATTTCATCTGTTATATCATTTGGTGAGTTTATCACATCTTTGTGATTGACATACATAAGTTCTACATGAGGTTCCTTATCCTTCCAAATAGAAACTTGATTTAAATGTTTTTCATAGGTTTCAAAAAGACGTGTAGGTAAAACCTCAGGATCTTTACCAAGCATTACTTGTTGAGATTTTACAACTTCACCTAAATCTCTATTCATAAAAATTATCTTATACCTATATTTTAGATCTAAATATTTCAATAATGGGGCAACTACCTTTACAGATTTACCTTGTGCTTTTTCTATCCAAGTATTATCTCTTGCAATTGACATTACTGGGTCATACTCATAATACCCTTTAGGATTAGATTTGTCCGCTTTACGATTATTATCAGTTAAAACTTCTAATCCTCCTTTATCTAACATTTGCATCATTAACGATGTACCAGATCTAGGTAATCCAGAAACTACAACTATCTGATTTTCGAAATATTTGAATGTCGATTTATCTGTTAAATCAATGGAATTTTGTTTCTGATTTATATTTTGAATAGCAGTTTTTGCCCTAAAATGAGTTTTTGGCTTCAACTTTGCTGCTGTTTCGTATGCTTTTTTAGCATTTTCCAAATCACCAAATTTTTCGAGTGCTTCGCCGAGTGTATAATGTGCTTTAGGAAAATATTTCACTAACTCTATAGCTACAAAGGCATGATCAATGGCCTCTTCATAATCTCCTAAACGAATGTACGTTTCTGCTAGAGCTTGGTGTGTTTTAGCTTTATCAGATTCATATTTCAAAGAACTCTCAAAAGCCTCTTTGGCATTTTCAAATTCGTTTAGTTGTCTATAAATATTACCTATCTGATACCAAACTTCAGAATTTGGTTTATTATTCTTCGCCTTATTTAAAAACTTTAAAGCTTCGTGAACTTTCCCTTTATTAATTAAAATTTTTGCTTCAGAAAAGTAGGTGTTTATCTCAAAATACTTATCTCTTGTTTTTAGTTCTTTTAAGTATATTTCCGCCTTGTCAAAATCCTTTGTAGCAATGCTTATAGACAAAAGATCCATATAAAATGGAATGACGTCTATTTTAGAGTCACCTACTTTAACATCAACAGAATCCTTTTTCTTTTTTAAAATTTCTATTTCTTCTTGTTCGAAAACAGGATAATCTTCTGAGATTAAATTCAGTAAAATTTCTTTTGCTCTATCATAATCTTTTTTACCTGAATAGACTCTCGCTAAGTTGTGCTTAATATCACATTTTGTTTTTAATACTGCTGTTTCTATTTTTTCATCAGGTCGTTCTATATAACCTAAATCTATAAGTTGTTCCAAAGTTTCTTGATCACTTAGTTGGTCTGCTTCTTTTGAGGTGTCATGTTCACCAAAATCACCACTTACATTTTCCCAGCTATCAATGTAATTAGGTTCTTTAACATCTTTAAATATATCTAAAGCTACCTTACCATCCATATCTTTACCTATAGGTAGATTATACATATGTAATATGGTAGGAGCGACATCAATAAGACCTAGTCCAAAAACTTTTTCGCTCTTTTTAATGTTTGGGCCCGAAGCAACAAAAATCCCAAACTGTCTATGATCGAGAGCTGGTGCTGCTGGGTATTTTGGCATTTTCACAATTCGTTTATGTCCAGATTCAAAACCATGATCGGACATCACAATGACTGTAGTATCTTTATCTACTAGAGATAAAATCCTATCAAGCATCATATCCTGAAAACGATAAGCACTAATAATACATTCGTTATAAATATCATATAATTCTTGAGGAACACTATTTAACTTTGGAGGATGATACTTCATAAAGGCATGACAAAAGTGATCTATTAAATCATAATAAATTGCCATAAAATCCCAATCTGTTGTTCTAAGTAAGTTTGTTGCTACTGCATGAACAGAACTATTTTCAGCCATGATTTTTGCAAACGATTGCAAACCCTTATGTTTATCTTGATTTATTTGCGCAGCTTTGGGTATAAAAGGTAAAATATGAGCTTCAGTAATTTCATAAGGAAACATTCTTAAATCTTGAATATCATTAACTAAGCTTTCTGGATGAACAGTACCTTTAACCACAGGGTTTTTGGCTTTTGGGTCTTGTTTTACTTTTTGAAATTTATCCGTTACCACAACACCATTTATTGGCTCAGCAGGAAAACTTGGCCACCAACCCACAAGATTACTTTTCAATCCTTGATTATGTAGAATATTCCATATAGCTCTAGATTTTCTTGAATTTACGGTAACAGGTCTTACTCCTTTCATGTCTGGCATTAACTCAATAAAACCAAGAACACCATGCTTGTCTGGTGTTTTTCCCGTAGCTACCGTAGACCACAACATCGGTGAGTATGGAGGATTCATTGTTGCCATATTACCATACACACCATTATTTATTAATCGCTGTAGTGCTGGCATTTGTCCTTTAGCCAAAAGCGGACCTATAATCTGCCAATCAGCAGCATCCCAACCTATTAAAAGGACTTTATTTTTTTTGCTCATTCTGTCTCTTTGATTTTGCTTCTTTTTTAACCTCTCGCCAAGCTCTTAAGCCCACATCTCCTAAAGCCAATAACCCTAAAGAACCCTTTTCGGTAACTTTAAAATTATGATTAATGGTTTCTTTATTCATGCTATTTGTTATTTATTTGATACAATATTTAACTTTGAAAATAAATATATAAACTTAATCTTTTTCCTACTACAATTACAGGACTTCATTTACTTTCTTTATGATTTCATATATTCAAAACCATACTCAATTATCACAAACATCTATAAAGAACACCTTAAAATTACTCAACGAAGATTGCACCATTCCCTTCATTTCTCGTTATAGAAAAGAAGCTACAGGTAATTTAGATGAAGTAGAAATCGGGTTAATTGTAAAATATAAAGAAGAGTTTGAAGCCTTAGAAAAACGAAAAGTATCTATTCTAAAAGCTTTAGAAGAACAAGATAGTTTAACTGAAGATCTAAAACAAAAAATTGAAAATGCTGAAGATCTAACTACACTAGAAGACCTTTACCTCCCCTTTAAGAAAAAACGGAAGACAAAAGCAGAAACTGCACGTAAAAATGGTTTAGAGCCATTGGCTAAAATCATAATGAGCCAAAAGGCTAATGATGTAGAATCAATAGCTTATAAATATCTAAATGGAGACATAAAATCCACAGATGAAGCTTTAGAAGGCGCAAGACATATCATTGCCGAATGGATTAACGAGCGTGTAGATATAAGAAACGGTTTACGACATCAGTTAGAGCGTTTTGCTCAAATAAGCACTAAAGCCGTTAAGGCAAAAGAAACTGAAGAAAAAGCGCAGAAATTCAGAGACTACTTTGATTGGTCTGAGAGTTTAAGTCGTATCCCTTCGCACCGCCTTTTAGCTATATTAAGAGCAGAAAGTGAGGGCTTTATTCGTGTGAAAATCGAAATTGATAACGATAGAGCCTTAGAACGTATCGATAATAAAATTATTAGAAGTAATAATGCTTGTGCAGACCAAATTGAATTAGCTATTTCAGATGCCTACAAACGCTTATTGCTACCATCATTAAGTAATGAAGCTTTAGGTATTGCCAAAGAAAAAGCAGATGATGCCGCAATTCAAGTATTTGCTAAAAATTTAAAACAACTTCTATTAGGTTCGCCTATTGGTGAAAAGCGTGTTTTGGCTATAGATCCAGGCTTTAGAACAGGCTGTAAAGTGGTTTGTCTTGATGAAAATGGAAACTTAAAGCACAACGAAACTATCTATCCTCATGCACCAAAAAATGATAGAACTGGCGCTATGAAAAAGATAGCTTCACTTACCGAAGCTCATAAAATTGAAGCTATTGCCATTGGTAACGGAACAGCCTCTAGAGAAACTGAGGCTTTAGTTAGAAAAGTCCAGTTTAAAACCGATGTTCAAGTATTTGTGGTTAGTGAAGCTGGAGCAAGTATTTATTCCGCTTCAAAGATTGCCAGAGATGAATTCCCTAATTATGATGTTACGGTAAGAGGTGCTGTTTCTATTGGTAGACGTCTTCAAGATCCGTTAGCCGAGTTAGTAAAAATCGATGCTAAATCTATTGGCGTTGGTCAATATCAGCATGATGTAGATCAAACAAAGCTTCAAAAACAACTGGATATTGTTGTGGAGAATTGCGTTAATGCCGTTGGTGTAAACATAAATACAGCGAGTATGTCCTTATTAAGTTATGTATCTGGAATCGGACCAAAACTTGCAGAAAATATTGTATCCCATAGAAGTGAAAATGGTGCTTTTTCATCTCGAAATGACATAAAAAATGTACCTCGTTTAGGTGGAAAAGCCTTTGAACAAGCAGCAGCTTTCCTCAGAATAAAAGATGCTAAAAATCCTTTGGATGATTCTTCCGTTCATCCTGAAAGCTATGATATTGTTAAAAAAATGACCAAAGACAAGAATGTCTCGCTTCAAGAATTAATTGGTAATAAAAACCTTCTTCAAAGTATCGATTTAAAAAAATATTATACAGATACTATCGGTCTACCTACACTAAAGGACATCATTACGGAATTAGAAAAACCTGGTTTAGATATCAGAGAAGAAGCCAAAGTATTCACTTTTAATCAGAATATAAAAACAATTGATGACTTACAAGAAGGGCAGTTACTTCCAGGTATTGTAAACAACATTACAAACTTTGGTTGCTTTGTAGATATTGGTATAAAAGAGAGTGGTTTAATACATGTTTCAAATCTTAGCGACAACTTCGTTAAAGATGTTAACGAGCATGTGCATCTACACCAACAAATCATTGTTAAAGTTCTAGATGTCGATGTTAATAGAAAGCGTATTCAACTAAAATTACATAAATAACGACTTATAAATAGTGCATTTCATTTGAATTAACATTTAAATGAATCGCATCACTCAGCCAAAAGTTTCATAATTAATTTAGCATCAAATTCAAAAATTATGAAACATTTTATAACAATACTAGTGGCTGTTTGCCTCCTATCTTGTGGAGCTTCAAAAACGGTTCGCGAATCAAAAAAGGTCATTAAAGGCAACTGGGTTTTAACTTCAGTGAATTCATCTGCCATTGGTGATTTAAGAATTACTTTGTTAAATGATGCTACTAAAGACTGTTTCGAAAATAGTTCGTGGCAATTTATTCCAAATAACAACACCGGACTTTATACTTTGTCTGGAACTAACTGCGATATGCAAGATCGTTACTTTGTTTTTACAATAGATGAAGTTGACGAAACTACTGGGCTTTATGATTTCCTTTTAAAACCTACCAATGAAAAAGGAAAATCTGAAACTAATGTTGGTTTTAGAATGAAGTTAACATCATTGACCGACACTTCTATGCAATGGCAACAAACCGTTAGTTTAGACGGTAAGCCTATTCAAATCAATATGAATTTTACAAAAATTTAAAACTATGAAACTTATAAATTATAAATCGAATATGGCCATTTTTATGGCTGCAATATTATTAGTCTTTACAGGTTGTAAAGCGGTAGACAATGCTAACAACAAACAAAAAGGTGCCGTTATCGGTGCTGCTGGTGGTGCCATATTAGGTGCTATAATTGGAAACAATGTAGGAAAAGGTGGTAATGGAGAACTTGGTGCCGTTATTGGTGGAGTTGTTGGAGGAACTGCTGGTGTTCTCATTGGACAAAAAATGGATAAACAAGCTCAAGAAATAGAACAAGAAATACCTGGAGCTCAGGTTGAACGTGTTGATGATGGCATTGTTGTGACTTTTGATGAACAAAGTGGTGTTTACTTTGCTACAGATAAATACAACATCAATGCAAGTTCTCAGAGCACATTAGATAAGTTAGCTAGTGTTTTTGCTGAATATCCAGACACAAACATCTTAGTTGTTGGGCATACCGATAGTGTAGGTAGCGAAACTTACAATATGGAATTATCCAAAAATAGAGCCTATGCCGTTACCAATTATTTGAAAAGTAAAGGATTAAGCTCTGGAAGATTTACAACCAATTGGTTTGGCGAGTCTCAACCAATGTACAATAATGACACTGCTGATGGTAGATCTAAAAACAGAAGAGTTAATATCGCTATACTTCCAAGTGAAGAGATGATAGATGAGGCACGTAGCCAAGCTGGCAATTAATATATATTTCACTTTGATAAAAGGTCTTACACAAGATTTGTGTAAGACCTTTTTTTGATTGTACTTTTACAATTAAACATTAGTACATGCTAAAAATAGCTTACCATCCTATTTATAAACATCCTTTACCTGATGGACATCGCTTTCCTATGGAAAAGTATGAGCTTCTTCCTCAGCAACTAATACACGAAGGTACTTGTAGCAAAAATAATTTTTTTGAACCCGAAAAAACCAATGACAAATATATAGTTGCTGTTCATGAGCCTGATTATTACTATGATTTAGTCAACTTAACTTTAGAACAAAGAGCCGCCCGAAAGATTGGGTTTCCTTTGAGTAGAACTTTAGTGGATCGTGAAGTTATTATTGCTGACGGCACAATAAAAGCTAGTGAGTTTGCTCTAAAATATGGTATTGCCATGAATATAGCAGGTGGTACACACCACGCCTATACCAATCGAGGTGAGGCTTTTTGTTTGCTCAATGACCAAGCCATTGGCGCACGATATCTTCAACAAAACAATTTAGCGAAAAAAATTCTCATAGTAGATTTGGATGTACATCAAGGTAATGGTACAGCTGAAATTTTTCAGAATGACGAGTCGGTATTTACCTTTTCTATGCATGGAAAAAGTAACTATCCTTTCAAAAAAGAACAAAGTGATCTAGACATTGCTTTAGAAAACGACACAAGTGATGATATTTATTTAAATATCTTAAAAGCGACTCTTCCTAGACTTATAGATGAACAACAACCAGATTTTATTTACTATTTATCTGGTGTAGATGTTATAGCTTCTGATAAATTAGGAAAGCTAGCTATGAGTATAGGCGGTTGTAAAGAGCGTGACCATTATGTGCTTCAAACTTGTAAAAATCTAAATATTCCTGTAATGTGCAGTATGGGAGGAGGTTATTCCCCAAACATAAAAACCATAGTAGAGGCTCACTCTAACACCTATAGATTAGCTCAAGATATTTTCTTCTAGAAACTAACTCTAAGCATCATATTTGGAGTTATACCCAATGACTCCTGATTTATTTGAGAGACAATATCATTATTTAACCTGTAAAAGCTATTAATAGTATTGGTTCTGTCTAAAAGATTCCAAACAGATAATCCAACATTTACCTTTGTTTCTTTAGCTAATTTAAAATCATACAAAGCAGAAAAATCTACACGTAAATAATCGGGTAGATGATTAGCGTTAGTGGAGTTATAATTTATTTCACCATCGGTTACTTGATTACCATCTAAAGGTGTTGTTAGCGGTCTTCCTGAATTCCAGTTTAAACCTGCTGATAACTTTAACTTTTTAGTAGTGTAGTTAATACCAAAAGTTAGTGCATGCGTAATATCATAATTACTAGGAAATGTGTATTCAGGAAGTGTTTTAAAAAAATAATTACTATTTAGGTAAGAGTAACTCAACCATGTATTAAAATTGTCTATTTCTTTTCTTACTATAAAATCTAGCCCTCTGGTGTCATACGCACCAGAAGCTTTAATAAATTCGTATGAGTTATAAAATCCTTGACTTTGTGTTGTTATACCTTCCACCTTTTTATAGTAGGTTTCTGCACTTACTAGCCAACCATCTTTTGTAAAGGAAAGCCCAAAAGACACTTGTTTACTTCTAATTACAGGAATATCCTTATCGTTAGATAATTGCCACCTGCGCTTTTCTATTCCTAAAAAATCATTTTGAAAATTTATAACCTGAGATGTATTTTGATGTTTAAATTCACCCAAAATATCTATCGAAAAATTTTGAAAAAATCGATGATAAAAGCTTAATCTCGGTTCAACAATATGTTTTTTAAATTTATCAATATAGTTATATCTTAAACCTGTATTGAACCTTGTATTTCTGTTTTTAGACTTATATGAAAGTTGAGAAAACACTCCATGCGTCCTCACAACTTCTGACACTAATAATCTGTACAACGGACTATCAACATCATCTAAATTTGTAACTTCAGTTTCAACAAAGTGATAGCCATTTAACAGCTGAAACTTATCATTGATTTTGTAATTGGCTTTTAACTTTAGACTCGTTTCAGAAACTTTGTTTTCTTGTAAAAACCGCTGCTCTTCTAGAATGTTTGCATTGACCGATTTTAGATCATAGTCGGTTTCATAACCTTCAAAAATAGTTTGCCATTTACTATTCCATACTTTAGAGTAATAGATAGCTCCTGCAATGCTATTTTGTTTAAGACTACTTTCCCTAGACATGCCATTGGCGTTTTCATTAAACACCAATTCATTTGCAACATTTATGAAATTTATCCTCAACTCTTCTTTATCGTTAATTTTATATAGCCAACGTAAAGACGCATCATAAAAATCGAATTGCTTATCGGAATTAATGATGTTAGTTGAGTTATCTGCAACTTCAGTATCCTGAGAAATACGCTCAAAATAATTGTTATAGGTTGGAGTCTCTGTAAAATCACTCATGGATTTTCTTGCTGCAAACTGTAAAGATGATTTTTTGCCTACAGGAACATCTACAAAGCCATTAGCATCAATAAAATTAACACCAATACTACCCTTAAAACCTCTATTTAATTGCTTTTCTGTTTCCATGGCTATAGTGCCAGAAACACCATCGGTAAACTCTGCGCCAGAACCATTTTTAACCAAAGACACACGTTCTGTAATCTGAGGATTGAACATAGATATTAAGCCAAAAAAATGGCCTGATTGATACATTTTTATATCATCCCAAAGCATTAAATTTTGGTCGTGCGTACCACCTCTAATATTGATATCTGAAACTGTTTCATTTATACTTTGTATTCCCGGAAATGCCTGCGCAGCTTGTAAAACATCAGTATCTATAAGACCAGGAAGTATATCGAAATCTGAAATATCTATTTCAAAAGAACCATTATCTAATTTATTAATACCTCTAACGATATAGCCTGAAATAGTCACTTCAGAAAGCTCCTGAAGATTTATTTTCTCTTGCCTAGCAACTACCAAAACCGTAGTGTTATTAACTACATTAAAATCAAAACCAGTATTTTCCTGTAAAAAGAGTAAAACTTCTTCTAAAGTAAACGTTTTTGGAGGTGGCTCTAAATAGGTTTCTGAAATTAAATCTTCAGCATAATTAAACTGTATCTTATACTGTTTTTCTAATGCTGACAAAACTTCAATCAATGGCAATGACTTTTCTACCTCTTGGGCTTTAGACCAGTGGAAGACAAATAAAATAAAGAAAATTAAAACAGAATACCGTTTAATTTGCATTACCATGAATTAGAACTTGGTTAGATGTACTAATTTCAAAAGTTAAATTCATAGGTTGTGTTATAGACACGAGTGCGTTTTGCAGATTATCATTTACAAAACCACCAGAGAACAGTCTAGAAGTATCCGTATTCTTAAATTTTACGCTTACTTTATACTGTCGCTCTAGCTCTTTAAAAACTTCTTTTAAGGTAACAAGTTTAAAACTACTTCTATTATTAATCCACTGTGGCTCTGCATCTATGGTTTGGCCTTGAGTAAACTTTTCATCTAATATACGGAAAGTTTTTCCAGCTGTTAATCTTCTTTCAATAGTATCTGAAACGACGCTTACAATACCTTCATAACAGTTAACCTCAAAATACCCGTTACGCGACTTCACGTTAAATTCTGTACCAACCACAGTAACGGTTCCGTTGTTGGTTATGATATCAAAAGTTTTCCCTTTGGCAACTTTAAAATAGGCCTCTCCTTGAAGTTCTAAACGTCTATTAGACTCCCAAGATGATTTGTCATAGCTAATTTTGGAATCGGCATTTAACATCACTTCAGACAAATCTGGCAACTGTATATTGGTTTTCTCAGCTACAACTGTATTTATTTCTACAGTAGAATTATTTGAATTAAAAAACGTAAAGTAAACTCCAAGAGTAATAATTACAATACTAGCTATTTTCAACAATGGTGAAACCCAATGCAATTGCTTAACTTTTGTTTTTCCATTATAATTCTTTTTGAAAGTCTCAAAATCATCTGCTTTAGAAAAATTAGATGCCTTAAAATATTTGGCTGTATCAATGATTCGTTGATTAAAAGCATAATCCTCCTGCTTACTAAACGCTTCTTTTTCAGCATCTGTAAGTTCATCATTTAACCATTTCTTTAGTAAATCTTCTTTCATACTAATCTGTCCTAGCTATAAAACAACTTAGGCTTATTTTTTCCTGATTATTTTATTTTAAAATTTTCAAGTCCCTCTTTCAGAATATTAAAAGCCGTGTAAATTCTGTATTCTACAACTTTTTGTGTTACACCTAACAGCTCTGCTATTTCCTTTTGCTTTTTGCCTTCTACTTTATTCATTAAAAATGCCACACGATGTTCTTCATTAATGCTAGCCAGCACTTCATTGTATTTTTTTAAGTATTCATCCTTTTCTAATAAAAATTCTGGAGTCTCACTATCATAGCTTTGGGTTTTGCTTTTTTGATGTTTTAAAACCACTTTATGATGCTTAATTTCATTTAGCATCATATTATTCGCTACAGTAAACAAAAAGGATTTGGCTTTTGTTAAGGTTACTTTTTTACAATTGTCCCAAAGTTTTATAAAGGCATCTTGGGTCTTATCCTTAGGATTGAATTGCTCGCCATATTTATAATATAGATAGTTATGCAAGTCATCAGCATACTTATTATATACGCGCTCAAAAGTAGCAGCCTCACAGATATTATCGCTTAATTTTTTTGACAATTTTGATTAGTTTGCGATAAATATATTGAAATATTTTTCAAAATAAATCAGTGGTTTTTAAAGTTGGGTTGTTATATGTTAAAATGGCCACACTTAAATCTTAGCCATGATGAAAATAAAACAATCAATATTTTTAGTCGCTATAATAAGCTTAGCCTTAACGTCTTGTAGAAAAGAGGAAACAGAATTTATACAAGCACCAGAAGAAGAAACTTTAAATCCAAACTCTAACGTTGCACTTTTAATGCAGCGTACTGCTTCAAATGATGGTTCTAACGACAATATTGTAGATAGAGCTAATTGCTTCAGCATTGCATTTCCTTACACTATAAATGTCAACGGCCAACAGTTATACATCAATTCTCAAAGCGATTTCGAAATTATAGAATGTGTATTTAGTGATGATGATGTTAATGAAGTTGAAATCAATTTTCCTATAACCATAATTTTATCTGATTTTTCTGAAGTTTCAATAACAAATACAACAGAATTAAATGACTACATAAACTCTTGTAATGGTGAAAATGAAGCGGATGATGATATAGAATGTATAGATTTTGAATACCCTATTGAAGCCTCCATATTTAATGCTAACAACCAGCTTTTAGATACTGTTTATTTACAAAGTGATAGTCAATTATACAGTTTTATTGATGATATAGACGAAGACGATATTGTAACCCTAGAATTCCCTATTACAGTTTCTCTCGCAAATGGTTCGGAAATAACAATTAACAACCTCAACGAATTAGAAACAGCTATAGAAAATGCTAATAACACGTGTGATGAAGATGACGATTACGATTATGAAGATGATGATTGCGATAACTGCACCTTAACTATGGTTGAAGGGTTGTTATTGAACTGCTCTGATTGGGAAGTTGATAAACTTGAACGCAATAACAATGACTACGATAACCTTTATGATGGTTATGAGTTTAATTTCTTTTCTAATGGCACCATGTCTGTCTATTGGAGTGGTATCACAGCCGACGGAACATGGATAGCAAGTGGATCTGGAAATGATATTGAAATAATAGTGAATGTCCCTGATTTACCATTATGTAATAATAACTGGATTTTACACGAAATAGAAAACTGTTCTGACGAAACAAAAATAGACCTAAGGGTTGGTGATGCCGACCGCCTTAGATATGTCAACAATTGCAATTAATTAACTTAAAACAAGAAATCATGAAAAACAATCTTTTGTATGCCATAATTATTATGGTCAGCTTCTCCTTAATGTCATCAACCTGTTCTTCTGATGATGATGGAAACAATTCAAATAATAACTCACAGGAAATAGCCCAAATTGAAAGTCAAGTTGAGTTAGGTACTTGGATTGTTTCAAGCTTTATAGACTCTGGACAAGATGAAACCAATGACTTCAACGGTTATGGTTTCACTTTTGCTAGTGATGGTACTCTAACTGCCACAAATGGTACAACAACCTACACAGGCACTTGGTCCATAACAGATAGCAACAGTAATGATGATAGTAGTGATGATATAGACTTCAATATCTTTTTCCCAGTTCCAGATAATAATGACTTTGAGGATCTAAATGATGACTGGGACGTTGTATCTCATAGTGCAACCACTATAAGTCTTATTGATATTAGCGGAGGCAATGGTGGAACCGATACGTTGGTTTTCACAAAACTCTAATTGAAAAAGAAAAATTACCGCTGATTAAAAATGGCTCCATCTATCCTTGGAGCCATTTAATAAAACGTAAATATCATGCTAAAAAAAATAATTATTATAGGTGTAGTAGTTGTGGTAGCTATAGTAATAGGCTACAACTATATCTATCAAGACCATAGGGACATTGAAACTGAAACAGCGGAATTCATCCTTTCATCAAACGAGATTACCAATCACTTCTCAAGTGATCCAACAACTGCAGAACAAAAATTTCTAAATAAAACAATTGAAGTCTCTGGTGTGGTTTCAGATTTAGGAATTAATGAAATCACAATAGATGACAACATATTTTGTCAATTCACGGAACTCAATCAAGATGCTATTTCCACTAACTCACAAGTTACTGTCAAAGGTCGTGTAATTGGGTATGATGATTTATTAGAACAAGTAAAACTAGACCAATGCACTATATTAAAATGAAAAACACATGTCTACTCATAGCCTTTCTGTGTAGCTTTTTTATAAATGCACAAGATGATTTATTTGATGAAATTGACACCGATTCTACAGGAGTTCAATATGCCAGCGCAGCCTTCAAAGGCCTAAAGATTGTAAATTTTGAATCGACTAAACTCGTGGCTAAAAAAGAACTAACCTTTATAGTCTCTCATAGGTTTGGGAGCATAGAAAATGGTTTTGATAGCTTTTTTGGGCTAGATGATGCTGTAACACGACTAAACTTTGTTTACGGAATTTCTGATGGATTCAATATTGGAGTTTCCAGAAGCTCCTTTCAAAAAATATATGAAGCCTCTATTAAATATAGACTTCTTAGACAATCAGAAAATGGATTTCCTTTTACGGTTGTTGGTTATAATTCCATATTGGTAAATACCGCATTAGAAGAAGAAAACTTACCGAAATTAGAGTTTACAGATCGCTTAGGTTACACCTTTCAAGTTTTGATTTCTAGGAAATTTAATTCTAACTTTTCGTTGGAAGTTGCACCAACTTTCTTCCATGATAATTTTGTGCCATTTAATGAGCAACACAATTCGCAATATGCTTTAGGTCTAGGTGGAAGACATAAATTAGGTAAACGTTGGTCTATCAATGTAGATTATGGCTGGCACCTCAACAGAGCAGATGACTCCCCTTTTAAAAATCCACTATCTATTGGTTTTGACTTAGAAACTGGAGGACATGTTTTTCAAATGCATTTCTCCAACGCTCAAGCCATGAATACCAACGGATTCCTAGGTCAAGCTACTGGAGATTGGAGTGATGGTAACATCTATTTTGGGTTTAACTTAAGTCGTGTTTTTTAAAAAATAGTATCTATGAAAAATTCAATTATAATATTCGGATTACTCCTAACAACAGTATTTAGTTGTTCGTATAACAGTGAAGATGATTTAACAGAAGACGTAGTCGTAGAAGACATGGTTACTTATCAAGATAATGTAAAATCTATAATTGACAATAACTGTATTTCTTGTCATAGCAGCCCACCTGTTAATGGAGCACCTATGGGATTAACAACCTATCAACAAGTAAGAAATTCTGTTGAAAATGGAAACCTCATTGCCCGAATATCTACCATGGATGTTGCCTCTGTGATGCCTGCTGGAGGACCTCGTCTACCTCAAAATTTAATTGATTTAATAATTCAGTGGGAAGCCGATGGTTTTCTAGAAAATTAAAAACTTAAAAAAGATGAAAAAAATAGCATTATTTATATTCATGCTTATTAGTGTAAGCATTAATAGCCAAAGCAAATACCTCACTAAAACGGGTACTATAAATTTTGAGGCATCCGTCCCTTCATTTGAAGAAGTAGCAGCAAAAAACAATTCTGTTACTGCTATTTTAAATACAGAAAACGGAGAGTTTGCTGCTTTAGCATTGGTCAAAGCATTCCGCTTTAAAAACGCTTTAATGGAAGAACACTTTAATGAAAACTACGTTGAGTCAGATGAATTTCCTAAAGCGATTTTTAAAGGAACTATAAGTGATTTTGATTTTAACAAACTAGGCACAACTCAGAATAAATCTACCATTAACGGCTCTTTGACGTTTCACGGTGTTACTAAAAAAATCGAAATCCCACTAACCATTACTTTGATTGATGGTAAAATTAATATGTCTGGAAACTTCAAAGTTTTAGTCTCCGATTTCGATATAGAAATTCCTAAAATTGTTCAAAACAAATTGTCGAATGAAGTTTTGGTAGACTTTAGTTTTGAACTTTCTAAAAAATAAAAACTTGGTATAAAATACATTCTTAATACAGAAAAATTAAAGTATACTTTCCTTATTTTGCGTGAGTTTAAAAAAACCTTGACATTAAAAACTTCGTAGGTAGTATTTAGAATGTTATGACATACATTGAATCTTTTATTAATCATTAAAACTTAAAATGAAACAACCTTACTTTTTAAAAAACCTTATCTTGGTTTTAACCTTTTTTATTTCAACAATACACGCTTTTAGTCAAAATCAAAATACTAATATCACTTGGGTGGATGTAGATTGGGATGTCTGTCAATACCATCCAACATCCTATTCTCATAAATCATATATTCAAGCACCTGCTCAAGTTTTTCAAAAAAATGCTCAGGGTAGTAGCTGCGGAAATTTTATCGTAAATTATAATGGTTTTACTCCAGATGCAGAAGCTGCATTTCAATTTGCAGTAGATATTTGGGCTGCTTCCATTGTAACCACAATTCCTATAAGAGTATCAGCTAATTTTGGACCTCTAGGTCCTGGCGTTTTAGGAGGTGCAGGACCAGGCGGATTTGTAACTGTGCCTACCTCTGGCTTTCCAGCTAACACGGTTTTCCCTCTAGCCTTAGCAGAGCAATTGACAAATCAAGAAATTATGGATGGATCATTGCCTTCTACTGATATTATTGCGACTTTTAGTAGTACAGCAAATTTCTATTTTGGATTAGATGGAAATACACCGGGAGGACAAGTAGATTTTGTTTCTGTAGTACTACATGAATTGGGCCATGGCTTAGGCATGTTAGGCTTTGCTAGAGTTGATGACGAGACTACACCAACAGAAGGTTTACTAAGAAATAGTGGTTTTGTAAATGTTTGGGATCAGTTTATAGAAAATGGTACACCTGCAGATATTACAAGTTTTACAGATCCTTCGGCAGCATTGTTATCTGAGTTTACTGGCAATAATTTATTCTGTAACGGTCCTATTGCAACGGCTCAAAATGGTAATGTAAAACCTTCAACGTACGCGCCTTTTTCTTTCAGCACAGGGTCTAGTTACAGCCATTGGGATGAAAACACATATCCTCCAGGCAACCTTAATTCTTTAATGACTCCTTTTATTTCACCTGGTGAGGCTATTCATAGTCCAGGCTTAGTAACCTTAGGTTTTATGGAAGATATGGGCTGGTCTATTTGTGGAGGCACTTTAAAAGTGAATGATTTTGATGTAAATTCTTTAAAAATAAGTCCTAATCCATTTACATCTTCAGTTTCCATTAACTTACCTGAAGGTATGGGTGAAAACTTTCAAATTGAAATTATTGACATGAATGGTAGAACCATAAAATCTGTAGAAAAAACAACCAAAAATAACAGTATTGAACTTTCTAATTTAGATGAATTAGATAGCGCTATTTACTTTATGAAAATTATGGATGTAGATGCTGGAATTTCAGTGACTAAAAAATTGATAAAGAATTAGTCCTATTAACAAATAACAAAAGAAAAAGGGTAGCTATCTGAGCTACCCTTTTTCTTTTTATTTAAGTCACACCTAATTAAAACATTGTATTTATTCAATATTTTATAAATTATAATGAAATATTCAAATAGTCACACTATATTTAAATAAAATCATTTATTCTAAATATTGAATTTCATTTTTATTTGTTAGGAAGACATTTTTTTAAAATATGATAGCATCAGACCAATGGGTAACCTACATGTGTATTTTATTAGCAGTATATGCTTTGGTTATTCTCTATTTTGTAATTCGAGGAGCCAAAAAAAATACAGATATAAAAGATTATGCTGTAGGTAATATTGGTTTTCCTGCTTGGGTTGTTGGTCTATCTTTAGCCGCTTCCATGACTAGTGCTGCCACGTTTATAATTAACCCTGGGTTTATTGCACTTTATGGCTTTTCTGGTATTATTTCTTTTGCAATAGTTTTGCCGATTGCTGCTTTTATCTCACTTATAGTGTTCACTAAAGGTTTTGTAAAACAAGGAAATGCCGTAAAAGCCACAACAATGGCACAATGGATTGGTAAACGCTACAACAGTAAAAACTATGCCTTTTTCTTCGGAATAATAGCTTTACTTCTTATAACATTTATTGTACTTATCAATGTTGGATTAACTCAAGTGATCTCAAAAGCATTGAATGCAGAACCTTTCTACGTCTTACTTTCTATTACAGCTTTTGTTTTTGGCTATATGATGTTTGGTGGAGCTAACTCTATGGTTTACACCAATACTATTCAAGCGATAATTATGTTTATTGTGGCGTTGATATTAATTGGTTCGGGTTGGGAATATTTCTCTAGTGGTATTGAAGGCATCGTTGAAAAACTGAATACCATTGATCCTAACTTAACAAAGCCAACAAACGAAAGTAGCTTTCTTTTTAGAGATTACTTTGAAATCATTGTCACCCAAATTGTCATCGGTGTTGCTATTGTTTGCCAACCGCATATAATAACAAAGTCACTATTATTGAAAGATTCTAGCAAGATAAATACCTATTTAGCTAGTGGCATAATATTTATGATTGTTTTCTTTTTAGTGGTTTTAGTAGGGCTTTATGCCAGAATAAGTTTCCCAGATTTTATGGTAAATGGCACAAAACTTAAAATGGATGAAATCATTCCAACTTATGTCGTTACTAAATTCTCTGTTGGCGTTGGACTCATTATTGTTGTTGGCTTAATTTCAGCTGGACTTTCAACATTAGAAAGTTTAATTCAGTCGTTATCAATTACCATTACTTCAGACATTATCGATCCTATTTCAAAAGGGAAAATTGGAAATAAAACCATTATGATTAATAAAATAGTCATTATTGGTCTAGCCATAGTAAGCTTTGTTCTGAGCTGGCAACAAATAAAATCGCCTGATGTGAGCGTTGCTATTTTTGCTCAAAATGGTGTATACGCCTATTTCGCCGCAGCGTTTGTTCCTGTTTTATTTGGTACATTCCTTAAAAATGTTAGTACGCGTTCGGTGTTTATTGCCAGTGTTACGGCTATCATTGTTCATTTCGGAATTTACTATGGTAGACTCACACCTTATATGCAAGAGCCTGTGAATAATCCAGGTGTATCTGCAGCAATAGGAATTGTTTCGTCATTAGTCATAGGATTCGTATTTTACAAACTAGATTTAAATAAACAACGTGATTACGCTAGATTGGATAGTTAAATGGGCAGATTATACGCCAGATAAAATCGCACTTACGTCTTATGACAGTGGGGAGGAATACTCATATAGCGACCTTAACAACTATGCCAACAGATTAGTTGAAAAATTCAAAAAATTAGGTCTTCAAGAAGGAGATAGAATAGCGATTTTAGCCGAACATGGCCTAGAGTACATCGTTCTTTTTATCGCTTGCCAACGATTAGGAATCATCTTAGTACCATTAAATTATAGATTTCCTGTTAGTGAAATTCAGAAGTTAATCTTAGACTGTACTCCTACACTTTTTATCTACAGCTCTAATCATATTGAAAAATTTGAGGAATTAAACATTAGTTCCAAAACTATATTTAACATTAAAGATATTAGACATTTTTACCTTGATGACACCATTTATGTTGAATCTAGAACCTATAAAATAAAAGAAAACAATCCTCTTTTTATCTTTTATACCTCTGGTACAACAGGACGTCCAAAAGGAGTTATTTACACCAATAAAATGTTGTTTTGGAACAGTCTTAACACTTCAATGCAATTGGGTATTACTTTTAGAGATTCTACTATTAATACGCTTCCTCCTTACCATACTTCTGGCTGGAATGTGTTTTTAACTCCATTATTACACAAAGGCGCTCATATTGGTATGCTAGAAAAGTTCGATCCTCAGAAAGTGCTTCATCTCCTAGAAGCTAATAAAACAACGCTATTTATGGCATTACCAACAATGTTGTTGATGATGCAGAAAGATCCTAGTTTTAAAACTATCAGTCTAAAAAAACTACGATATATCATCTCTGGTGGTGAAAAAGTACCACCAGAATTAGTATCACATTGGAAAAACGAAAAAAACATATACATAAGACCTGGTTATGGTTTAACCGAAGCTGGTCCTAGCATTACATCTTTGCACCACAAAATGGCACAGCTAAAACCGAATTCTATAGGCAAACCAAATTTCTATTTAGAAACAAAAATTGTTGACAAAACTGGTAAAACAGTAACTTCTAATACCATTGGTGAACTGTGTATTAAGGGCAATATTGTAACACCAGGCTATTGGAACAATTCTGTAAAAACCAACAATAATATAAAGAGAGGCTGGCTGTTTACTGGCGATTTTGCATTTAGAGACAGTGAAGGCTATCTCTACATTAAAGGACGAAAAAACGATATGTATATTTCTGGAGGAGAAAATATTTATCCTCAAGAAATAGAAACTCATCTTGAAGCTCTAGTTGATATAAAAAAAGCCGTAGTTCTCAGTATTAAAGATGAAAAATGGGGTGAATGTGGCATTGCTTTTGTAACCTCAACTAATAAAGCCTTAACGGCTCAAGATGTAAGAGCACTTCTTAAAGACAGATTGGTAGCTTACAAACATCCTAAATATATCTTTTTCTTAGACGAGATTCCACTAACCAGTATTGGTAAAGTCTCAAGAAAAAAGCTTTTAAAATATTTCAATTCGGTAAAAACCTAAACAAATGAAACAACTAAAATTAGTATTCTTTTTTACACTAATTAGCACCACAATTTTCTCACAGCACCAACAAAAACCTATGAAAGACATACTTTCAGAATACAAATTTAAAACCTATTCTTTAGCGCTAGACAGTCTAACAATAAGTTATATAAAAGAAGGAAAAGGAGAAAAGACCTTATTATTTGTTCACGGTCTTAGTAGTAATTCAGACGCTTGGTCAAAAAACATTCAAAGCCTAAGTGAAAAATATACTTGCATTGCTTTGGATTTGCCTGGCTATGGCAAATCCTCAAAACCTAAAGCCAACTATACTTCAAGCTTTTTTGCCGAAGTAACTCATGATTTTATTGAAAAATTGGGTTTAACAAATGTCATTTTAATTGGGCATTCCATGGGAGGACAAGCAAGTATAAAACTAGCTACACAACATCCTGAAGTTGTAGAAAAATTGATTTTGGTTGCACCTGCTGGTTTAGAACAATTTTCGGAAACCGAAGGAGCCATGATAAAAAGTATCTACACAACAGACATGGTAAAACACACTACAGATGAGCAAATCAGAAAAAACTATGCGCTAAATTTTTATAAGCAACCAGAAGATGTTTCAAAAATGATAGAAGATCGTATCAAAATTAAATCATCATCAGATTTTGAAGAACATTGCGGAGCTATTGTAAAAAGTGTTTCTGGCATGATTGACGATCCTGCTTTTGAAGATTTAAAAAACATCAGCCAACAAACTCTAGTCATCTTTGGGAAAAACGATATGCTTATTCCAAATCGTTATTTTCACCCAACACTAACTGTTGAAAAAGTAGGCAACATAGCACTTGAGGAAATAAAAAATGTGGATTTAAAATACGTTGATGAATCTGGTCATTTTGTTCAGTTTGAAAAACCCAAAGACGTGAACTTGCTCATAGAAGATTTTATAGAAGGTGAATAATTAATGAAACAGAAACTCAAAAAATTTACTGAATTTAGCAAAACCATTCTACCTCATGAGGCCAATTATCTCCAATCTGTAATTCAATTTACAGATGAAGAAAAGCTTCAAATCATAAATCTTTTAATCACCAATGCCTTATCGAAAATTGAATTCAAGGATTTTGACACTTCCATCAATAAGCGAAAATACTCCTACATCAAAGATTGGGTTGAAAAAAAGCTTGCTAGTATTGATGTAGACGCTACCATTGATTGGATAATTACCCTTAAGAAAAAGATTCTTACAGATGCCATAACCTCAACCGAAGAGTTAGAATTCCTTCAATATATTGTTCAGTACAAAACCGTAGAATACAATTTTCAGACTATTTATGATCTTGCCAAGGCATACAAATCTTACCTACTTGTAAGAATGCGCTATAAAGATCATGAAGTCATTGCAGACTTCTTAAACAGTTACGAAGCTGCTTACAAAAATGCCATAGAAATACACGAAAAACTCTACCAAGCCACAACCGAAATTACAAACCAATACACCTTAAATAATAACGAAACCAAGCATTTAGAATCTTGGCTTTACGAGGTTTTTAAAAATGAAAATCTTGATGGTAAAAACAGGTATCAGGCTTTTGTTTTATTAGCTTTCATGTACACCAACTATAATGAAAACGACAAACTACAATCACTCTTCGATTATATAGACATTTATTTCAGCAAAGGTGAAATGTACTCCAGACGTTTGCTGTCCAATTATTATGCGAGTAGAGTTTTATTACATTCTAAACAAAATGAATTCTCGGAAGCTGAATATTACGGTTACTTATCCATAAGGCAAAACAATAACGACACACTAATGTATGTCAATAATTTGGCTGCCATTTTACTTAGAAACAACAAACCTAAACAAGCTTTTGACCTCTTTGAAAATTATAAAGATTTATATAGAGACGTCCATAACTTCCATCAAAAAATAGGGTTTTGTTCTTACCTTATACGAATTCATGCAGAACTAGGTAAATCCGAGCTTGCTGAAGCTACTGCCAAAACGTTCCTAAAAAAATATAAAGATGAAGTACTCCAGCATCGTTGGCATCATTTTTTTACATCTTACATCAATATTTTAATTGCACGAGAAAAATATGAAGAAGTCTTAAAACTATCTTCAAAATTCAACCTTACCGAAAGAGAAAAAGAGCGTTCAAAAAAGATTAATTACGTTCCTAATGTATCGTGGAGCATTTCTCTTTCAAGATACATGGAAGGCAAAATAAATTCTGAACGTTTACTTGATGAAATTAAGGAGCCTTTAAAGCACATTAAACCCAATTTAAATCAAAAACAACTGATGTTTAAGGTTATAGACAAGCTTTCTAACAACCTTCCAGAGGCTTTTTTTAAACTAAAGTCACACATAGAATAAAAGTATTTAAAACATTGATTTTAAATAAATTAAATACTTTTTAAAACATCAAAACCTAAAAAAGTCACATTTTATTACTCTAAAAATCTCATGCTTATTTTTTCTTTTTCATGATAGATTGCCATAGAAAACTAATTAAACAACAAGACTACATTATGAAAAAACTATTTCTATTGCTAACCATCATTGGTTCCTTTGTTGTTGGTGCACAAACCACTGGCAAAATCGAAGGAAAAGTAACCCTTGAAGACGGCATGCCAATGTCTGGTGCAACGGTTTACATTAAAACCTTAGATAAAGGTACTGTTACAGATTTTGACGGTAACTTTATTCTCGATGATATTGAAGAAGGCCTTTATGACGTTTCTATTTCTTACGTAGGTTTTGAAACCGTGATGCAGAGCGTTACAGTTTCTGCGGGTCAAACAACAACCTTAAACACTACTTTAAAAGAAACAGACAGTATGTTAAATGAAGTAATCATTACTTCGAGCAAACAACCTCAAAAAATAACTGATGTACCAGCATCTGTTAGTGTTATTAGAGCTAAGGATATTCAAGAATTCCCTAGTTTTAATATTGGTGAACTAGCTGCCAGACAAAAAGGTGTGGACTTTGTGCGTACTGGTGTTTTAGGAACAGGTATAAACATTAGAGGTTTTAACTCTGCATTCAACTCTAAAAATCTTCAAATAACAGACGATCGTGTATCAATGTTAATTGCTACAGGTTTACCATACGGTTCTTTTTCTACCGTAACAAAAGATGATGTAGAACGTGTTGAAATCTTATTAGGCCCTAACGGAACGCTTTACGGACCTAATGCTCATAATGGTTTAGTAAGTACTATTACAAAAAATCCAAGAACATCAGAAGGTACTACATTTGTTTTTGGTGGAGGTAGTCAAAACGTTATAACAGGAAGGTTTAGACACGCTCAAGTTATAAACGATAAATTATCTTATAAAGTTCATTTTGAAAGAACTGCTGGTAGAGAGTTTCAGTATGTAGATTCTGTATATGTTGGCAACACTGCTTACACAGAAAAGAATTTAGATCGTGATTTTGATGCCTTAAAATACGGAGGAGCTGTTCATTACAAAACAGGAAAAAGCTCTGAATTAATAGGATATTATGGTCATAGTAACAACACTAACTTGGCTGTTACAAATGCTGGTAGAAACCAGATTAAAGATTGGACGCTAGACATCGCACAAGTAAAGTTTGTTTCTAAAAATTTCTTTGCTAATACTTACTACACTTGGAGTAGAACAGACGATACTTACGCTATAAATCAGCGTACACAAAACTATGTGTCATTTATAGAAAATGGTTTTTCGGAAGAAGAGTCTTGGAGCCGAGCTTTGTATGAGCAATGGGTTCCTGCTTTTGGAATTGCTATACCTAGAGGAGCCTTATTTAAAGATGCTTCTGAACGTTTCAATGCAGAAGCACAGTACAATAACAACTGGGATAAGTTTTACCTAACTGTTGGTGCACAATACCAACGTGATATGGCAGATTCAGACGGCACATATCTTTTAGATCAAGATGGACCAATAGAAATCGGACAAACAGGTGTTTACGGACAATTTGAATATAAGTTAGATAACGGATGGAATTTCTTATTAGGACTACGTGCAGATAACCACGATTTATACGGCACTAACTTCTTACCAAAAGCTGCAATTACAAAATCTGTTGATGCCGGAACATTCCGATTAACATACGGAAGAGGTATGGCTGTACCATCAATACTTAACTTAAAAGGAAACTTATTCGGTGGTTTAGTATTAGGAAACGGAGAAGGCTTTACGCTTAGTAACGGAAATACAATAGATGCCTTAGAAGTTGAAACTATCAACTCATTTGAAGCTGGTTTTAAAGGACAATTATCAGATAGATTCTACATTGATGTTAGTGCTTACTACAACATGTCAGAAAACTTTATTAGCCCACTACGTAATATTGCTGATGCAGCAAACAATGTTTATGTAACAGAGATTGGAGGCACGCCAATAGATGAAGTTTCTCCAGGAGCTAGTGCTTCACCTGCTTTATTAACCTATAGTAATTTTGGTAGTGTTGATACTTATGGTATTGATATCGGGTTGAATTATTACTTCTCAGATGCATTAAGAGCTTCACTTAACTACTCATATTTTGGACGTAGTTTAGATACTGACGATTTAGATAATGATGGTAACTTAGATGGTGTAGTTCTTGAAAGTGAGCTACCAATCAACACACCTTCTAATAAATTCAATTTAGGTTTACACTATAATAAAAATAAATTCTACGGAGCTATTTATGGTCGTTGGATAGAAGATTACGATTTCTTCTCAGGAATTAATGTCGCTGCTGAAACTCAAGATTTAGATGGTGATGGCGTAAATGAAATTGTAGAAAATGCTCAAGTTGGAAGAACATGGAACTACGGTCCTTTAGGAGGCTTTGTAGTAGATGCCAATATTGGATATAGCCTAAATGATAATGTCTCTTTTGGTCTTAATGTTACCAACTTATTCGATTCTGAAATGAGAGAGTTCGTAGCATCTCCTGCAATTGGAAGATTGGTGTCTTTCGAACTTAAATACAACGTGAATTTTTTCAAAAACAAAAAGAACTCTACAGATTAAGTTTTAAAATAATGCCAAAAATTAGAGTTAATAATGTAGAGCTATCTTATGAAGATAATGGAAGTGGTAAGGTCTTACTATTACTTCATGGTTTAGGATCTACTAAGAAAGATTGGGACGGTCAAGTCCCATTCTTTTCTAAAAATTATCGTGTTATTACTTTAGACCTTCGTGGTCATGGTGATTCTACAAAACCCAAAGAAGATTACGGTGTCCATTTTATGACCGAAGATGTTAAAGCTTTTTTGGATGCATTAAGCATAACTAAAGCTACTATTGCTGGTTTTTCTATGGGAGGAGCTGTTGCTTTCGACTTTGCCGTAAAACATCCTGACTATTTAGACAATTTGGTTATTGTAAATAGTGGTCCGGATTTTAATAATATGGGGCAAATCGGAGAAGATTTACTCAATGGAAGAACAAAATTCTTGGAAACAAAAGGGCTTGATGCTTTAGCTAAAGAAATTTCGTTTAACATGTTTCCTGAAGATTCCCAAGTTGCATTGCGTAATGAGTTTGAAGCACGTTGCAAACAAAATGACTATGATGCGTATTACAACTCCTTTGTCACTTTGATGGATTGGGGTTTAGGCGAAAAGCTAAAAGACATTAAAACCCGAACGCTGGTTGTAGCTTCAGATATGGATTACACTCCTATTTCTTTCAAGGAAGATTATGTAGAACGTATGTATGATGCCAGATTAGCTGTTATTAAAAACTCAAGACACGGAGTTGTTATAGATCAACCTGAAGCTTTTAATGAAGCTTTACAAAACTTTTTGAACAATGGATAGAGTTGCTCTTATCACAGGAAGCACAAGTGGTATTGGTTTAGGTATTGCCAAGCATTTTGCAAAAGAAGGTTATAACATTATGTTTCATGGTTTGGAAGATAATAGTGCCGACATTGCAAAATCCGTAGGTGATGCTCATGATATCAAAGTAGCTTTTTCTAATGCTAACTTGCTAAAATCCGAAGAGATTGAAGATCTCGTTAGCTCTACAATTAAAGAATTTGGTGCCTTGCATGTTTTGGTTAACAATGCTGGTATTCAATTTGTATCACCAATAGAAGAATTTCCAAATGTAAAATACGAGAATATCATTGCCATTAATATGAATGCGGCCTTTTATGCCTCTAAAGCAGCTTGGCCACAAATGAAATATCAAAAATTTGGTAGAATCATTAATATCTCATCAGTACATGGTTTAAGGGCTTCGGAATATAAAACAGCTTATGTAGCCGCAAAACATGGAGTTATTGGTATGACTAAAGTGATGGCTCTTGAAGGAGCATCGTACAACATTACATGCAATGCTATTTGTCCTGGTTATGTAAAAACACCTTTAGTTGAAGGACAGATAAAAGACCAAGCGAAATCTCATAACATGTCCGAAGATGAAGTTGTAGAAAAAGTAATGCTAAAAAAACAAGCCGTTAAAGATTTTGTGCCTTTAGAAGCGATTGGAGACATGGCTTTATTATTAGCTAAAGATTCTTCAACCACAATTACAGGTACTTCATTTGCGCTAGATGGTGGCTGGAGTGCCCAATAAAAGTATAGTTATAATTTGAGAAGAGTTAGTTAGTTTATTATAGAGATACTTTCAAATTGTAAACAAATTTTGCTAGACATATCTGGCAAAAACATAAAGACATCAGAAGAAAAATTTTAAGTGTTATAAAATTCTTCTGATGTCTATTTTATTTTAAACTCTTCTATGATGTTATTTGCTTAACATCAACAGCTCATTACACACTACTTCGGTAACATAACGTTTCATACCATCTTTATCTTCCCAAGAGCGTGTGGTTAATTTTCCTTCTATAGCAACCTCTTTACCTTTGCTTACAAATTTTTCTACAATTTGTGCTGTTTTTCCCCAAGCTACAATGTTGTGCCATTGGGTATCGGTTACCTTTTCGCCATGGCCGTTTTTGTAACTTTCATTAGTTGCTAGAGAAAACTTAGCAAGCATTTTGCCCGATTCTAGATTAATGATTTCTGGATCTTTTCCTAAATGACCAATCAACTGTACTTTGTTTTTTAATGCGTTCATAATTTCTAAATTTTAATGTTAAACAGTTAATACTATTGAACCTTCAGTGATTCAACATGGCAAAGATGAGAGAGTTGGTAAAAATTAGTCGGTATTTACCTATTTAAATTCATTTGTAAGTGTTTGTTGTCGTTTAAAATTGTCTAAGTAATTGACTGTATTGGCATTTGTTGTATTTTTAGTTGAAATTTAAAAGGTAAGTATATACCTTAGTTGTAAAACATTTAAAAAAACAATGAACACAACTGAATTAGAATACAGTCAAATAAAGAAAAATCTAACTGAAAAACTACTTGAATTAAGCTCTTTAAAAAAAGAAGCTGAAAACAAAGGATTGAAAGTAGAAATAGACTTCGGTTTTACAAATTATTTATGTAATGCCGAATCTGTAAGAGTGTATAAAGAGATTAATTAGACTTTTTTAATTTTGATATTTCGTCTAATAAGATTTTCTGATTTTTCAATATTGCGGTTATTCCTGAATTAATACTTTCTAAAATTACTGCATGGTTATCTACTCTTTTTCCGATTTTAGCTGTGTTATCAGTTGTAGCGGAAATAAGTTTATCTAAATCGTCAAATTGTTTTTGTGTCATAATATAAAAATTTGAACTAAATTTAATAAATAACATCGGACTGGCAATCAAAGCGAAAAATAAAAAACGTTTTACAACACCGTATATAAAAAATAAAGGCTAAAGGTGAAGCCTAAAGTTCACCGCAAAAACAAACAACCACAACGTCCGAAAAGTAATTTCACAAAAACCTTTACTTTTCATACACCGAGACGTTGCTCACAATATGAAAAAACCTTTGAAAAATCTATTTACACTTGGACTTTTATTAATTGGAATTACAGTTTTCGGACAAGAATACGGATTTGATATTCATAATACTTCACTGAACGAATATATCCAAATGGAAAAGAGTTTAGGAAGTGAAAGAATAACTACCAATTCTAATCACGTTTCATTCAGTGGAAACTCACAACCGATTAAATTTCAAAGAACAGAAAAAGTTATTCCTGACTTAATTACTTATTTGTACTTCAAAGAAAAAGATTCTACGATGTCAAAAGTTCTTTATGAATGGGATGTAAGACATTTTGGTGAAGAGGGAGAAAAGCAATCGAAAAGATTTCAAAAGAAACTAATTAGAAAATTTGAAAAATTAGAAAAGCAAATAACAAACCTTTATGGTAAACCGGAATCCAATGGAAACTTATCTGAAATAAAACTCGCAAACCAAAAAGGAGGGTTGAATAGGAATTGTAAGTGGTATCCAGATGACAAAACGGAAATTGAAATGTACGTTGTAGCTTCCAATTATTATGAGAAAAAAGGAATGATTACAATAAAACCGACTCACAGAATTAGACTCTATATTAGAAAACTAAATTAAATACTGTGCACAACATGTATAATCGCAATTACGGCGGATTCGACTGCGTCCGAATCCACTCGGAATTGCTAACGTCTGTGCTTAACCAAAGTTATTAACTTTAAAACCGTAACTGACGGTTATAAGCTACCGTTACCTGCAAGCTAAAAAAATGACAAAAACAGAAAATCAAATAGAGAATACGACAGAAAATATTAAACTTTATTCATCAAAAGCAATAAGCGGAGCAACTTTTTTAGGTGGACCTTTAGCTGCTGGATATTTGATTAGTGAAAATTTCAAAGCATTAAATAAACCAGATGACGGAAGAAAATCATTAATAATTGGAATAGTTACTACAATAATCCTTTTTGGTGGAATATTTATGCTTCCAGAACAAATAATTGATAAAATTCCAAGACAATTAATTCCTCTGATATATACTGGAGTTATTTGGGGAATTGTTGAATGGAAACAAGGAGATATTTTAAAAGCGCATAAAGAAAATAATAATTCCTTTTTTTCAGGTTGGAGAGCGGCTGGAATTGGACTGATATCGTTACTAATAATTGGAATTGGAATATTTGGCTACGCATACCTTGAATCAAGTAATCCCGCTTATGAAATTTATGATACTAAAATTGCCGAATTCTCAAAAAACGAAAATGAATCCTTAACTTTTTATGACAATATTGGGTTCAAAAGTAATTCAACATTGTTATCTGAATTAGATAATAAAGTCATCCCTAAATGGGAAAGGAATATTAAGATAATAAATGAATTAGATAATATTGATGGCTTGCCATCTGATTTATCTGACCAAAATAAAACTCTATTAAAATATTCAGAATTAAGACTTGAAGCATTTTTACTAATCAAAAAAGCAGTTTCCGAGGATACGGACAAATACGATAGTCAACTCAATATGTTGAATATTAAAATTGAGAATGAATTGAAAAAACTGAATTGAAACCAGCAGGTAACAAAGAACTGAGTTAAAAACCAAGCTTTTCTAGTTTAAATTTGACACATAATTTTCATCAAAGGGTAATTTTGAT
>NZ_JARYTG010000030.1:0-973 GCF_029911945.1 Winogradskyella sp. SYSU M77433
ACCATAAAACGAAAGTATCTGTTTAAGATTTTGGTACAAATGATTTTATTTTATATGACGCACAACGGTTTTGTGTATGGCTTGTTGCGGGAAATTCGCGAGAATTTTCCGCCGTTGACCAAAGATAGCGAATAAGATTGAATTTCCGCGAGGAAATTCAGCCGCAATGAGCTATACACGTTGTTGTGCGTTCGTTTTTTATTCATTCATATATTTATGTAAAAATTCAAATGCTATCATATGATTTTCAACAGGAAATTCACCTTTATTTATATCATTCAGTTCAGAAACTAACTTACGAAAAGTAGGATTACTGTTTTTTGGAATTGAATTATTTGCAAAAGCAGAATCTTTATAGAATTGTTCTTTTAATTTTAATTTATCCAAATTAAGATTATTAATAAATTCCATTGCTTTTTTGTACTTACTGTCATAGAATCGTTCATCACTTTCTTCAATAAAATTTTTGCCTTTTGTATTTAGGTCATATAAAATTCTGCTCATAGTCTGAATTAATGATTCTTCTGTATTTTCAAATCTATAGCAAATGTTTTTTGGAAAAGTAGTTGAGTCGATAAAGGAATTTTCCAATCTCAATTGCCGATTTAATAAACCATTATAAACATATAGGTTATTCTTTAAGGATTTATTCACGATAGAATGTAGCGTACAATAAATTTTTCCTTTTTTGAAATGAACCTTAATTTTCATTGTATCAAAAGCTTCGACACTTTGAGGTTCTCTTTGAAAATAGTAAATCCTATCATTATATTTTGAAAAAATGAAACCTAAATCATTTTCCGAAATATGATTAATTATAATTTCTCTTAATGACTTTTTATTCAGAAGAATTTTCAAATTTCACTTGCTTTTTATTTCGTCCGTTAAATGACGCACAACGGTCTCGGCTATGAGTAGTTGCGTGGTTTAGCACTTAACTTAGCAAGTACACACCAAACTGAAAATCCGCGAG
>NZ_JARYTG010000031.1:0-944 GCF_029911945.1 Winogradskyella sp. SYSU M77433
AAAGCCTCTGTATTAGTATAAGCGTTAGGATTTCCTATTGGGTTGTTGCCCAATTCAGCATTGTTTTCATTCTCATAATAGCTGACAATATATTGTGCTGGGTCTTGCCCATTAAGAATTTCTTCGTTCTTCGTTGTTAAGTTGAAGATAGCAAAACCATCGGCAGAAATATCATCGCACACTTCCAATGGTGTTGGTGTTACCAACTGTGGTGTTGGCTCTACAATAAGTTGAAGTGCTACTATCGTGGCACAGTTTGTAGCTATCGTGGCACTTTCCACTCTTGCATAGAGCATCTGAGTATTGACAACTATATTGTTATAGGCCGTGGTATTTGTTATGGCATCTACGTTGTTCTCGGCGTTGACCAAAGTCTCATGGTAGCTTACCGTCAATCCCGATGCTCCTCCTGTAATCTCATTGTCAACAGTCGTCAAATCGAATACACCAAAACCATCGTTGTCCGGATCACAATAGCGTAACGGTTCTGGGTCAAAAGCCTCTGGTGCCTGTTGCACAATCAGTTCCATTGTTGTGGTATCGTAACAGCCTGTTGTGGTATCCTCTACAAGCACGATTATGATTTGGTTGTTACTGTTATTCGTGTAAAGTGTCGGCAATGGGTTTGTCTGTGTCTGAGCATCTCCCATGTTCTCATAATAGCTTACCGAATAATTAGGATTACCACCTGTGATCTCGGTATTCTTTACACTAAGATCCATCTCTGTGATACCATCTGGTGTACCGTCGTCACAGACCTCTAGTGGTGTTGGATCTATCAATGCTGGCAATGGGTTTACCACCAAGTCAAAGGTTGTACTGGATGTACAGCCTGTATTGGTATTGGTTAGTACAGCTATAATCTCTTGTGGGTTGCCTGTATTATTAGGATACAATGCTGTTATGGCATTGCCCGCATCTACATCGGCTTGGCTCTCATAGTA
>NZ_JARYTG010000032.1:0-910 GCF_029911945.1 Winogradskyella sp. SYSU M77433
CAACGGTTTTGTGTAAGCGTCAGTAACGGGAAAGTACCCGATTACTTTCCGCTGACGCACTAAAGATAGCAAAAACGAGTTGAATTTTCGGTAGAAAATTCAGCCGTTATTGCGCTTACACGTTGTTGGCAGTAGTGTTTGTTTTACTAAATGTAAAGTTTGTTTGTCAAATAGAATTGTTTGTTTTACATTTGTATAAATTCAAATCCGTTTATTATGAAACTAAATTTTTTATTTCCGAATAAGTTTAAAAAAATTGGGTGGTTTATTCTCATTCCTTCCGCAATTATTGGTTTAATAACTCTTATCTATGAATATGAGCCAAGTTTTTTAGATTTTAATGTTCCTGCAATTTTTGTAGGTGAAATACTTTCTGATGGTAAAAAAACTTTCAGAATGGTTAATAATAATGTATTAAATGAAATTCTAGGTGTTTTGATTATTATCAGTTCATTATTAGTTGCTTTTTCAGAAGAAAAATCGGAAGATGAGTATATTTCTAAAATTAGATTAGAGTCTTTGGTTTGGGCTGTTTATTTCAATTTTGCCATTCTTTTATTATCATTTTTGTTCGTTTATGGTTTGTATTTTTTATGGGTTATGATATTTAATATGTTCACAGTCTTGCTGTTTTTCATAGTTAGATTTAATTGGCAAATTTCCAAACTAAAAAAATCAGCTTATTATGAAGAATAGTATTAAGGTCGAAAGAGCAAAAAAGAATATTACGCAAGCTGAATTAGCAAAATTGGCTAAAGTCAGTAGGCAAACAATAAATGCAATGGAATTAGGGAAATATGTTCCTTCAACAGTTTTAGCTTTGAGATTAGCTAAAATTTTTGAAATCGAAGTAAGCAAAATCTTCACTTTAGAAGACTCTGATTGGGATTAGTTCATATTACTGCCAACG
>NZ_JARYTG010000033.1:0-846 GCF_029911945.1 Winogradskyella sp. SYSU M77433
ACCTATACATGTAGGCATCGACTGATATCTAACTGCTGGTGTATAAGTTGATGAGGGCAAGTTATTAAACACATTAGATGTTTGCCATGGTCCCAAGCTACCATTTATACTATACTCTATAGTTCCACCACCATTATCCGTTGCATCTATCGTTATAGATCCCTCGTTTGAAGGACATGTTGGCTGAACTGAACTCGTAGTAGGCTCGATTGTTGGGGGGGGCGTTAAAAAAGATGGATCATATAATATAAATATTTTACCGTCACCTGCATCGCCAACACCTGACGTCCTATAAATTATTCTAAATCCATAAATATCATTGCCTGCACTTAAAAAGGATGTTAAAGGATAGATATTAGCATAAACATTCTGACCTCCTACATTGGTTGTTATACCTGTATCTATATAATTGGGTATATAAGCTATTCTGACAGGACCTATAACATCACCGTTTATATCCAGTGCCTGTATTCTATATTCATTGTTACCATTGCGCTCAGATATAAATAAATATCTATTTGATGCCGTTGATATAGGTGAATCATAGAATATATCAACATAATCCGATGCGGTTATTTGATTATCTGTAGACAGGTAATTTGTCAAGTCCCTATCTGAAAATGTGCTCAATAAAGCTGGTGTAAATATTTCTGGGCCATCCGTTATATCAGACACTATCGTTGGACCATCGTAAATATATTGGTTCGACACATCTTCATTAGTAAATGAATATTCTACCAAGGTAGGAACATAAAAACCTGTAAATGGATTTGGCTCACCTACTACCGATATAGAATTCAATATAGCCCCTGTTGAGCTATCTGTACCTGTTATGTCGAATGTAAC
>NZ_JARYTG010000034.1:0-585 GCF_029911945.1 Winogradskyella sp. SYSU M77433
ATCAAAATTACCCTTTGATGAAAATTATGTGTCAAATTTAAACTAGAAAAGCTTGGTTTTTAACTCAGTTCTTTGTTGTAGGTAGTTTTTTATTTTTCATTCAGTTTGTCAAAATATTTTTTCCGATAAAACTTATTCACATCTCTTTTTATAGTGTCTGTTTGTGATTTTACAATATAAAATTCAAAATCAGAGTCAGTTTTCTTAAACAAAGAATCGCCAACATTCAGTTTTTCGTGTATAAAAAAAGGAACTTGTTTTTCCCATTTATTGTCAATTAGAATTGGTCTTGTTCGTCCGTTATCTTTTTCAGGTAATAAGCTTGTTATTTTTCCAGAGTAAGAGTTATTTCGGATTTTTTTATATTCTTTTTCAAGATAGCTTTCCGAATTGTTTTGAATTAATGAGATAGAAACAATTACAATGAAAATCGGAATAAACACAAATGCAAGACTTTTTCGGATTGTTTTTTCTTGTTTTCTCAATTCATTCTTGTTTTCCATTCTGATTTGTCTTGTCCTGAAATAGGTTGACCATTTTTGGATGTATTTTAAATGGTTAAAAATTCCAGCTTGTTATTATTTT
>NZ_JARYTG010000035.1:0-582 GCF_029911945.1 Winogradskyella sp. SYSU M77433
ACAACACCTGCACTTTCTTTTTATGAAATCAGCGATAATGAAGGTAATGCTAACTCTCAATTAGATGTTGAAGTTTGGGATGGTGCTGCATGGAACAATATGGGCACTTACAATACTAACACGTCTGGTTGGGAACTTAAGATCATTGATTTGAGTGGACTTACCATTACTGGTGATGTACAAGCTAGGTTTATTTTCTCAGAAATTGTTACTGGTGATTTCTACGATGATATCGCTATCGATGATGTAACTTTTGATGAGGCTCCAACTTGTTTTAGTCCAACTCAATTAACAGCTACAAACCTTTCTCTTACATCTACTGAGGTGAGTTGGACAGATGCTGTTGCCGGCTCTTGGAATATTGAATATGGCCCTTCTGGTTTTACTCAAGGAACTGGTACGGTAGTTACAGGTGTAACAAACCCATATACTATAAACGGACTTACAGCAGATACATATTATGAATTCTATGTGCAAGCTGTATGTGGAGCTGGTGATGTTAGTGCTTTTGCTGGACCTCTAGAATTCTTTACAGGATATTGTGTCTCTGAACCAACTAGTAATGATGGAAATGGTGTTAAT
>NZ_JARYTG010000036.1:0-548 GCF_029911945.1 Winogradskyella sp. SYSU M77433
GCACTGTCGAACGATGGGCCGCTTACAAACGTTAATGGGTTACCGTTGCCATCTACAAACGTATCTACTATGGCTACGTTACTTAAGCTGACGTTACCGTTGTTCGTTACTGTTATCGTGTACGTTACCGTATCTCCTAAACTTGCTCCTGTTGGTGCTACATCGTTAGTGATAGCGGCTACTTTTACGGCTTCTATACTTGGATCTTCTGAAATGAATAGCTCTGTGGCATCGTCTTCTGTATTACCGTCTGTGTCATCATCATCGTCACTGACATCATCAACATTTGTGCCTTCTGGACTTTCTCCACTAGCCAATACGCTGTTGCTGATTGATCCACTATCTACTGATCCTTGCTCGATGACATAGGTTGCTGTATATGTGGCCGTCTCTCCTACTAATAACGTACCTTCTAAACTGCCTTGGTCAGCACTGTCGAACGATGGGCCGCTTACAAACGTTAATGGGTTACCGTTGCCATCTACAAACGTATCTACTATGGCTACGTTACTTAAGCTGACGTTACCGTTGTTCGTTACTGTTATCGT